>JAOUNS010000027.1 GCA_029880855.1 Gammaproteobacteria bacterium | reverse complement strand
ATCTCTCCACCCCGACCAGAATTAGTGTTAGGGCGGAGCAGAGATGAGAACTCCCGAAGGATAGATGGGTAGTTCGACGACGCACTGAAAGTGCGGCGAACGCCGGCGCAAAGCGACGGCGGCCCGAAGGGCGAGGGCGAAAGCCCGAGTCATCTCTCCACCCCGACCAGAATTAGTGTTAGGGCGGAGCAGAGATGAGAACTCCCTATAGATGGTTGGTTCGACATCTGCCTAACACCAAGTTAGAGTTGGAAACGGGCAAACATGTCCCGGTAGCTCAGTCGGATAGAGCAACGGCCTTCTAAGCCGTGGGTCGGGGGTTCGAATCCCTCCCGGGGCGCCATTTTAAGAATGTGCGAAACAGGGATGAGAACACCCGACGAAGTCGATCAGTGGTTCGACAGTCCATTGGAAATGGACTGAACATCGACGCGAAAGCGGCGATGGCCCGAAGGGCGAAGGCGCAAAGCGCCTGAGTCATCCCTCCCGGGGCGCCATTTTTGACAGGATGGTGTAAAATATATCGGTTCTCAATGGTGGCTGTAGCTCAGTTGGTAGAGCCCTGGATTGTGATTCCAGTTGTCGTGGGTTCGAGCCCCATCAGCCACCCCATTTTCTTCTCTGATCAGATTACCTGATCAATTCAAAAACGGTTTTTATCAAGGCTCTCACCCATCCAGGTCGTGGGGTGATTCGCCACATCCCTGTGGCTCACCGCTACGCGGCCACCTTCGGTGGTCCAATTTTGTTGACTCGTCACGTCCTGTGACTCGCCTTTCAGGCATCCCTGCGGGATGTCCAAATTGGCTCCCGGCCAATTTGTCCCGGCAAAATTGTCGAGCCCCATCAGCCACCCCATTTTCTTCCCTGATCAGGTTTCCTGATCAATCCAACGAACTCCGCAAGAGATTCTCCCCGGGCTAATCTGTAGGAGACGTTGTTTTTCCCGCTTTTGCAGGCCTTTTTTTTCGGGTATTGAGCTCTGCCAGGCAGCCAGGCTAAGAACAGCAGAGCAGTACCTGAAATGGCTAAAAATACCATATAAAAATAACGGCAAATATGCAGATTAAAATGAGTCCAGACCGGAAGATTAGATTTACTTTATAAAAACCTCTGGCTATTATCAGCAAATGCAATCCCTGCATTAATTGGGTACAACAAAGGTCAATTGCACGCTCTTCAAGATTTCTACTCAAAGGTTCCACTCAAGGTAACACCAGGTAAAATCCCCCTGATCGTCAATTGTGAGATTATTAATTTTTATTTAAGGTAATATTCATGGCAACAGGTACTGTTAAATGGTTTAACGAGAAAAAAGGTTTTGGCTTTATCTCTCCGGCAGATGGTGCTGCGGATGTGTTTGTACACTTCTCCGCAATTGACGGCTCCGGCTTCAAAACCCTGGCAGAAGGTCAGGCGGTAACTTTTGAAGTTGAGCAGGGTCCGAAAGGCCCACAGGCTGCCAAGGTTGTTGCAGCCTGATAGCGTATAAATCGCACAATGAACCCCGCCCTGGTGCGGGGTTTTTTATGTGCGGTGTTTTTACTGGTCTGTTTGGACCTTTTGCCGTCCGGCCTTGATTTTGCTGTGCCGGGATTTGCTTTCCAGGCGTCTTTTCGCAGCCGCCCGACCGGGTTTGGTTGGAATCCGTTTTTTTTGAACCTTGGCAACTGAACGGATCAATTCTTGTAAACGTGCGAGGGCATCCAGTTTGTTTTGCTCCTGTGATCGAGACGACTGGGCCTTGATAACAATAACACCATTCTGATTGATCCTTTGGTCATGCAGGGCGAGCAATTTCTGCTTGTAGAACGGCGGCAGGGAAGAGGCGTGGATATCAAAGCGCAGTTGTACAGCAGAGGCTGTCTTGTTGACGTGTTGGCCGCCCGGCCCCTGCGCCCTGACGGCCTCAAAGACAATCTCGTGATCAGGAATAGACACCGTTTTCGAAATTACTACCATAATTGACAGTATACCCTTAAATAACTGTTGAATTCGGTAAAGTGCCGGATAATCGAGGTTTTTATTCTCGCCAGGCGTTGATAATGATATGACAAAAAACCGACAGTATGTTTTTTGACGCTTTAATCACGCTATGCGCCTGTAAAATCTGTATTTTCTGGTTTCAGAATTAAATTTGTGCTATAGATTACCGTTCGCGTCAGGGGTATATGTACCAGGACAACCGGGATGAGATTCAGCAGATGAGTCAAACAAAATCCTTTTTTGGAGCTTTCGGCGATCGATTCAAGGAAAAGGTCGCCGTTGCAAGTATCGACGAAGCCGAACAAATGGTCGTGCGGTTTATATTTGCAGCCTTCATTATCTCGTATTCCACACTGTTTATTCATTCCAGCGATATCCGTTTTTTAAATATTGATCTGTCAAATGCCCAGGCCTTTGGTCTGGCTTATCTGGCATTGTTATTGCCGGCCGGTGGAATGTTGTTCAGCAAGTCGATATCGCGTCCGGTTGTCAGGGTGGCAATGATGGCCATTGACCTGTCGGTTTACTCAACGGCAATGGTACTGATTCCCGAGTTGTCGATACCGTTTTTCTTTCTCTACCTTTGGGTAATCCTGGGCAATGGATTCAGATACGGAAACAAGTATCTGTTTATCGCGATGGGAATGAGTCTGGTCGGTTTCTGTGTTGCATATTTCACCAACAACTTCTGGGCAGAGCATCGGGCGTTTGGCGCGGGAATTATTTTCTCTATTTTCCTGCTTTCATCTTATGTGTCGCTGTTTATTAATCGATTGAACAGTGCCAAAGAAAAATTACAACAGGCGGTGACTGCTGCTGACGAGGCAAATGCCGCAAAATCGACTTTTCTGGCCAATATGAGTCATGAACTTCGAACCCCATTAAATGGGGTGATTACCGTCAGCGATCTTTTACAAGAAACGCCGTTATCCAAGATTCAGAATGAGTATGTGGAAACAATTCGTTCTTCTTCAAACACGCTGCTTGGCTTGATTAATGATGTGCTGGATTTTTCCAAAATAGAGTCCGGTCGGATTAGTCTGGATAACATATGTTTTGACCTTTATGCCTGTATAAACGACGTAATGAACATAATTCGCCCATTGGCGGAACAAAAAGGGTTGGCACTGCATAATAATATTTCAAATACGACACCACGTTTTATTTACGGTGATCCCATGCGCCTGAAGCAGGTGCTGATTAACTTAACCAATAATGCAGTCAAATTTACCGAACGTGGCCACATCACTATACATACATATACGACCAATACCGGGGATAACCATTGTCATCTCTGTTTTGAAATTATTGATACCGGTATCGGTATTGCCCAGGATGCGCAGGACAGAATCTTTGAGCGTTTTATGCAGGAAGATAATTCCACTACGCGTCGATTTGGCGGTACAGGGTTGGGTATCAGCATTGCAAAACAGTTGATTGAATTGATGGGAGGGATTATTGGTTTAAGCAGTACAGTCGGAAAAGGATCTCGTTTCTGGGTCGAGCTTGATGTGTCGGTGGCTTCAGAACAGGACTTCTCGTATATGAATGCAGGTGTGTTGATTATTGCGAATAACGAGAAACGAATTGAAACATGGGAGAAATTGCTGACAAACTGGAATGTGGCATATGTCATTCGAAATGACATGGAGTCGGCACTTGGCATCCTGAGCAAGTGGGAAGAAGGAGACAAAAAACGTTTTATCCTGCTCGATGAAAGTGCGCTGAATATGGCTCCTGTACGAGCTGCGCAAATAATCAAGGATATCGGTATAAAGAAAACATCCCTGCTGCTGTCGACAACGAATCCAATGCCGAGAAAAAATCCGGAAATTCCACTCTACTTTGATTCAATTCTGGATATCCCTGTCGACAGCCGCCAGCTTTATACTGTATTGATGAGTGATGGTTATGACCGGTTGCAAGATGGTGTGGTCTCTCTTATGCAACAGGTTGACATTCGCAAAAAAGATGAAGCTGTATGCTCTTTGCAAATACTTGTTGCAGAAGATCAACCCACAAACCAGTACGTGTTCAGAAAAATTCTTGAGTCAGATGGACATAAAGTAACGATAGTGAACAATGGTCAGGAAGCCTGCGATATACTGGCTGTCGAGCGTTTTGACCTGGCCTTGGTCGATTTGCATATGCCCGAAGTCAGCGGGCTGGATGTCATCAACACATACAGGTTTATGGATGCCGAGAGTAAAATGCCGTTTGTGATAATTACAGCAAATACGGCCAGGGAAGTTTTGGAAGAATGCAGGGCAGTTGCAGATATGGTCCTCATCAAGCCGATAAACAAACAACACTTACTTGATATGGTGTACAAGGTATCCAGCAGCAAGCAGGAATACTCCTATGAGGCTGATACCCTGAAGAAGAAATTTGGCAGCTCGCCTTTGCTGGATATGGAGATGATGAGTGAAATGTTGGGGGATAATTGTGAACCGGATTTTCTTTCAGAATTATTCTCACTCTTTTACACAGATGCAAAACGTTTGGTCGAAAATATTGCGATCACAATTTATTCTGAAGAAACATTACCTGTAGCCGGTGAACATGCTCATGCCCTTAAGGGAATTGCAAATAACATTTCTGCGCGACGGTTGTCGGTATTGGCCAGACACATCGAACAGGCCATCATCTCAGATCCAAGACTGCTCGCCAATGCGGACTCGGTGGTATCCACCTTGCAGGAATATCTTTCAGATACCAGACATGAGATGATGTCTTATCTTGCCCGTCAGGGTTTCAATGTTGAAGAAACAGACAGACATATCTAGCTGAAATTTCTTTTCTGTTGTGATTCGGCCAGTCTGGCTATTAAACCGATGTCACGCGATGACAAGCGCATTGCCGCCTCGACCCATTGTTCGCCGACAGACAGAACTTCATTATATAAAACAGGATGCACGGTTTTTATGACGTTGTTGAATGCATCAAAACTATTGCTGTACCGTTGATAGTGTTTAATGTGTTCGCGCACAGCCTCTTTGCCATCTCCGTCAGACACCAGTACATCAATAACGCCCATATCGTATAATTCTTTTGCGGTGTATGTTCTGGCGCTCTTGATCATTTTTTGGGCCTTGACCGGCTCAATTCTGCGCAGTAGAAAACTATATGCGCCCATACCGGGAAAGAGATTAAACAGACGCTCGGGAAAGCCGAACGTTGCACTGTTCTCAGCAATAATAGTATCGCAGCCAAGAGCGGCTTCAAATCCACCACCGAAGGCCATACCCTGCACCAGTGCGATTCTTTCCCGTGAAGGCAGAATGGTCAAACCACACAATACATCAATACATTTTTTCATGTATTGATAAAGGTTTTTTCGGTCCTTTTGCAAGATTAGTGAATGAAACAGATTTAAATCACCACCAAGACTGAATACAGCGTTGGATGAAGAGCATAGAATCTGAAACCGATAATCGTTGATTATATTGTTTGCCTGCATCTGGGCATGATTTAATTCGTCAAGCAGTTCGTGCGTAAAGTATGTGTGGGGCTGATTGCGTAACTCACACCAGACTGCATCCAATTCGTCATCGAGAGAAAAACATATATGTTTGTAATTCAGTTGCCCCTGTTCTATTGGTTTGATCTGTATGGTCATTTTCGTAGTCCTCAATTGCCCTGCCTGTTAACACACTGATGTTTTATTATGTTTATATAAACTTACTACCGCGTGGCGGCTAAAACTGCATTAACACCGCCAAAACCAAATGCATTGCTGATCGCCGCCTGTATTTCTGCGGGTCTTGCTATGTTGGGTACATAGTCAAGATCGCAGTCATCGCCTGCGGTTGTGAAGTTGGCAGTAGGCGGAATAACCTGTTCTGCCAGGGCCTTGGCGACAGCAATAAATTCGAAAGAACCGGATGCACCAAGTGCATGGCCATGCATGGACTTGGTGGATGAAATCAACAGATTGGGCGCATGTGTGGTGAAAATGCCGTGAATAATGGCGGTTTCCGCGCTGTCATTCAGCGGTGTGCCGGTACCATGTGCATTGATATAACCAATATCAACCGGCTCCAAATCAGCAGTTTTTAATGCTGTTTTTATGGCTCGTGCGGCACCCGCCGGTGACACCTTTGTCAGATCATAGGCATCGGATGAACAACCGTAACCGGCCAGTCGGCAATATACGCGGGCGTTGCGGGCTTGTGCATGTTCGGCCGCTTCCAACACAATAATACCGGCGCCTTCGCCCAGAACAAGGCCTTGTCGGTCCTTGCTGAACGGACGGCAGGTAACCGTATCCAGTATGCGCAGCGCCTGCCAGGCCTTGAAAGTCGGGACGGTGATCGGGGCTTCTGTTCCGCCTGCGATCACCACATCAGCCTGACCGGATCGGATCAGATCCCAGGCCTGTCCAAGTGCATGGTTGGATGAGGCACAGGTTGTGGAAACGATCCAGCTGGGACCGGTGATGCCATATTGAATTGAGATATGACTGGATGGGCCGCTGATAATTGCCTTTGGGATGGTATTCGGCGGGACAGGGATATTTTTTGCATACAGATCTTCCAGTGCACCATCAACCGTGTGTCGGGCACCCATGCCGTTCCCCAAAATTATTCCGGTGCGTTCACCCAGTTCGGCATCAAATTCCAGTCCGGCATCCTGGATAGCTTCAGATGCGGCAATCAATGCATATTGACTGATGCGATCCATAAAACGTTGTGATCTGGCATTAAAATGGTCTGCAGGCTGATAGCCCGGAATCTCGGCAACAGGGGCGTCATTGAGGGCGGCCCGATCTGGATCAGCGGAGGGGCCGATGCCGGAGCGGCCGTTGCAGAGCGAGGACCAGAATTGCTTTACACCGACGCCGAGCGCAGTGATGCAACCCAGACCGGTAACGACGACTTCCCGGCCCGTCTGCATGGTCATGTCTCTGTGCCGGCCCGGGTTAGTTGCGTTATACCGTCGATCAAGTCCTGTACCGAGTTGATCGAATAGGTATCCGATTCGGTCAGTTCTATCCCGAGCTCCTGTTCCAGCTCATAGGTGATGGTGACCGCATCAAGCGAGGTCAAGCCGAGTTCATCAAAGGTTGAACCGGCATGAATGCTGGAAGGAGGCGTTTCGGTAAATTGCGCGATGATCTCGACAACACGTTGCTCCAGGTTATCTGTCATGTACACACCCAAAATTATTTTTTGTTTTATACCCGGTAAAACATCGACAGCGCGATTACACTGCGCCGAAAAATCCGGGATCGATTTGTCGTCAATCTGTGACCAAATGTAAAAGATTGTGAATTGCGGTACAACACGATTTTCACGCGAATTCAAAATTTTTACATCATTACTTTTAGACCATAAATTTAAAATGGATTTTGTCCGTCATAATTCCAACATAATTTAACATGATATTTGGATTACAACTCCGTCCATATTTGCAATTTGCAGTATGCCGGAAACGACATGATAAAACTCACGACCCTTTAACAAAAATAGTCTGTTGTGCAGATCAAAGCGTGATTAGAAAACTAATTTAACATTATTCACGAAACTCTGCGTGTATATGATCCCCTTTTATAACAGGGGGAAATAACATGTGAACACTGTGATATTACAGATCTTCGGCCTTGTCCTGATGGTGACGCCGTGATTCATCCTGATGTATTGAAAGGGGATACGCGGACTGCGTATCCCCTGTCTGCCTGTTAGCAATGTTGATTAATCATCACCACCCAGGTTATAGACCTTCAGATCCTTGGCGGTCTTGATCTTGCCGGTGTAACCCGTGCTACGGATTATGTTCTGCACTTCCTTGAGACGCGGCTCGGTTACCGGCGTGATATGCGACAGCACAACCGCTTTGGCATTGGCGGCCAGGGCCACTTCACCAATACGCGCCGGTTCAGTATGCAATACATGGAAGACCGGGTTGGCGGGTTCATCGGCCATGATCGCGGTGTCATAAATCAACAGATCCGCATCCTGGGAAATCGTCACCATGTTCGGACCACGGGAACCGGTGTCGCCGGAGTAGACCACACTGTAACCCTTATACTCGATACGAAATGCCACGGCCGGAACCGGACCGTGATCAACCGCAATGGCCTTCACCACCAGACCGTCATCGGTTGAGAAAACGGTTTCCATTACCGCACCGGGTACCCTGGAATTCAGATCGTAGGCCTTATAGGCAAAGCTGCTCTTGTTTTCCGTGATGGCACGGGCGAACAGGTTCAGATAACGCTCGGTACCCATCGGCATGGCATAGTGGTCGTTGGCGTATTCGGACGTCGCGGGATACTGGGTGATGGTGGTGCCGGGGAAGGTGACACCATTGGCCTTCGGACCATAGATGTTGATCGGGTTGTTACGACTGGTGCCGGCACGGTTATTGTGGAAATAGATGGTCTTTACCACCGGTGTCAGGTCACCGGTATGATCCGCATGCAGGTGAGTGAGCAGGATATATTCCATATCATGAATACTGGCGCCGCTCTCGGCCAGACTTTTGTAAGTGCCGCCACCCAGATCCATCAGGACACGCGGCTTGCCATCGGTGAAGATCAGATAACCGGCGCCGGCCCGTCCTGACGGGGTGGCCACCGGACCACCGGAACCCAGTACCATGACGGAGAGTGGGCCCTTGACTTTATTCACCGGCAAATCGTTTTTGTCATCAGCCGGCGCGTGCGAAGAGATGGCAAGCAGCATACCTGCCAACATCAGTTTACATCTGTGCATATGTTCCTCCAACATCTTGTGGTTATTCGCGTTTTTATATGATTGCGTTCGTGCTGCGTATTAAAAAGCAGAGCGCAAACCGTACCAGACTAGCACGCCGGAGGAGAAAGAACTGTCATGAAAGGTACATATCGAAAAATGTGACAATTATGTGATAACACACTTTCGATCAGGTATCACCCGGCACCCGGATCAGGTGCCGGTCGCAGGGTTCGTCAGGAACTGCAACTCACCGAGATCTGACCGGCCCACTCAGGCGGGTGACCGGCGAAGCGTTCAAATTCAGGCTGTTCGGCAAACGGCTGTTGCAGCAAGCGGAACAGATCATCCACCAATGAATAATCCCGTTCATCCTGAGCCTTGCGAATCGCCAGTTCAGCCATGTAGTTACGCAGGATATATTTCGGATTCACCCCGTGCATACGTGCACAACGTTCGGTGTCATTGGAATGTTCCTGTGCCAGACGAGCGGCATAGCGAGCGGCCCAATGATCAAAACCCTCACGATCCAAAAACAGATCACGCAGCGCAGTATTTTTGTCACCGGGAACAAAACCACCCAGACGACGAAACAGAATCGTATAGTCCACCTGATTGGCCTGCATTAAATCCAGCAAATCACTCAGCAAGGCCTGATCTTCATCCTGTGAAGTGAGCAAGCCCAGTTTGGCGCGCATCAAGGCGGCATACTCGCGGATAAACAGCCCCTGATACTCATCCAGCACGGCCTTTGCCTGCACCACGGCTTCATCCGGGGAATCATGCAACAACGGCAACAAGGCCTGGGCCAGACAACTGAGATTAAACAGACCGATCTGCGGTTGCTGATCAAAGGCATAGCGCCCGCTGTAATCGGAATGGTTACAGATATAGCCGGGTTGATACGCCTCCATAAACCCGAACGGACCATAGTCCAGGGTAATCCCCAGAATGGACATATTGTCCGAATTCATCACACCATGGGCAAAACCCACCGCCTGCCATTGGGCAATCAAGCGTGCAGTACGTACCGTGACCTCACTCAACAGGGCAAGATAGGGATTGGCTTTTGCCGCATCACTCGCCAACAGTTCGGGGTAGTGGTGACTGATCACATAATCCGCCAGGGTACGAATCGCCTCGAGTTCACTGCGGTAGAAAAATACCTCAAAGGAACCAAAGCGCACATGGGACGGGGCCAACCGGGTCAACATCGCCCCCGGCTCGATCTGTTCACGATAGACCTCATCCTCGCTGCGGATCATGGCCAGGGCGCGGGTAGTGGGGATTCCCAGACCATGCATGGCCTCGGAACACAAATACTCACGTATGGTGGAGCGCAACACCGCGCGGCCATCACCATCCCGGGAGTAGGGTGTCACGCCGCTGCCTTTGAGCTGGATCTCCCAGCGTTGCCCGGCGGGATTCAATACCTCGCCCAGCATAATGGCACGCCCGTCACCCAGTTGCGGTACATAATGACCGAACTGATGACCGGCATAGAGCATGGCCAGTGGCGCTGCCCCCTCAGGTAATGATCGACCGCTCAACCAGCTCAACAGGGTCGTGGAGGGGAGATCGTCCAGCCCGAGCATGGCGGCGGCGGCAGGATTAAAATGCACCCATTCCGGCCCGGATTGGTAAGGTGTCGGTGCAACTCGCGAATAGAACGCCTCGCCCAGACGGGAAAAGGAGTTGGACCAGGTGAGGTTTGCCGGTGTATCCGTAACAACGGTAGTGGATTTAGAAGACATACTAAACAACTCAGGTATTAACTGAGTGGATTGTAGAGGGAAAAAGGCCTTAAAGCGAGTCGTAATGTCCCATACCAGCTCAGCAACAAGGCTGCATTCAACTATCCATGGTTAATGTCGCTGTTTCACATGAGGCATATTCTCCAGCTTCGGGACAGGGTTTTGCTGATCATTTTACCGGAAATATCGGATAAGGTTTCTCGATAGCTGCTTAACAGTGTGCCCGGGACAAAAACAAGGAATGTGAAGATACCGATCGACGCATTCGCCCATCCATAGGCTTCGCGAAATAAGTACAATCCCTGTACAAGCTTCGCTCTCGCCCATCCATGGGCTTCGCGAAATAAGTACAATCCCTGTACAAGCTTCGCTCTCGCCCATCCATGGGCTTCGCGAAATAAGTACAATCCCTGTACAAGCTTCGCATTCGCCCATCCATAGGCTTCGCGAAATAAGTACAATCCCTGTACAAGCTTCGCTCTCGCCCATCCATGGGCTTCGCGAAATAAGTACAATCCCTGTACAAGCTTCGCTCTCGCCCATCCATGGGCTTCGCGAAATAAGTAC
>JAOUNS010000018.1 GCA_029880855.1 Gammaproteobacteria bacterium | reverse complement strand
GGCTTCGCGAAATAAGTACAATCCCTGTACAAGCTTCGCTCTCGCCCATCCATGGGCTTCGCGAAATAAGTACAATCCCTGTACAAGCTTCGCTCTCGCCCATCCATGGGCTTCGCGAAATAAGTACAATCCCTGTACAAGCTTCGCTCTCGCCCATCCATGGGCTTCGCGAAATAAGTACAATCCCTGTACAAGCTTCGCTCTCGCCCATCCATGGGCTTCGCGAAATAAGTACAATCCCTGTACAAGCTTCGCTCTCGCCCATCCATGGGCTTCGCGAAATAAGTACAATCCCTGTACAAAACGCTGTTTTTCGTTCAAATTTGCCTTGTATCACCTGCGCTCGTGATATTTTGCGACCACTTCTAATAGTTAACTATAATTTTCAGGTTTATATATTAAGGACTATTTTATGTCGTACATCGCACAATGCCTGACGTCTCTGAGCCTGTTCCTTGCATTGACGGCAGCCCAGGCGGGGCAACCCCACAAAGGCGGCGGTGTGCCGGAGGTCATCCCCTCATTAATAAACAAACACCGGACATATCGACTCCAGGTAAATCCGTGTCAAACATCAATATGCAAGATTGATATTCAATTGCTGGAACAACAGCGCATACTCGATACAAAACAGCTGGACTGGACGGCCGGCAGTGATGAGTTCTCCAGCGACAAGGCGGGGCAATGGTACGGGATCGGTGATCCCCTGGAAAAGGAAAGCCAATACGATTATGTCATTGTGGGCACCGAAAATGATTATGTCACCCTCATTACCCGTACAGTTCGCCTCGATGAAAACACGGAGGGACTGCTGGTTATACAGTCCACCGGTGTTGAACATACCAAACGCCGGCATGACCTCTACATGAGCAGCAATGACAAACTTCAACATCTCTGGTCGAAAGAAGAAGGAAACGGGCCGACCTGGTCCACCGTTACGCTGCATCGAATTTCGAATGGTACAGAATTGATTCGGCATTTCAGCGGAGTTCAGGCAGGAGGCATGGCCGGTGATGAAATGTATGACAGTCACAAAGTCAGTACATGGCAGTATGATCCGGCAGACAAAAAACTTCGTAAACAGAATTCCACCGCGATACCGTTATACTATGTTGCGATTCATCCCTTCAACAGCATCACTGCAGCGGCAGAGTATCAAACAAAATATATTGACTGTCTGGAGGGCATGACGCTTATCCTCGACCCCAAACAACACGTACCGTCCATCAAGAGCAAGGCCATACTGGCCATGGCGAGCAGTGACAAGCAGCGAATCGCGTCAACGGTAAAGCGGTTGCAAGGCTGTTTGCCGGATAAAAAAGTCCAGTTGATCGCTCCCTGAAGAAAAATCGGGCGAAACATGCCGAACGGGTTATACTTGCACCATGCATGACACACCCTATTTCATCGACTTTGAAGCATCCAGCCTTTCGCACGATTCCTGGCCCATCGAAATCGCCTGGGGCAGCAACACGGACAACATCACCAGCTGTCTCATCTCACCGGCAGCCGTACCGGCATGGACCGACTGGAGTGTTGTCGCCCAGGAAGTCCACGGTATTCCCCGCCATGAACTGCTCAACAAGGGCCTGCCACCGGCCGAGGTTTGCGAAAAGGTCTATGCCGGACTGAACAACAAAATCGTCTACTCCGATGCCCCGCGCTTTGATGGCTACTGGCTCTACACCCTGTTCGAAGGGGGACAACTGCCACAGCCCCAATTCCAGATCAGGGACATCCACGAACTGTTGATTGCCGAACTCTCCCTCACTCTGGAAGAACAGGACGACATCATCGACCACATCGAAAACAGCAAACGCATCGCCAGAGATAAAGTCAAAATCCAGCACCGCGCCGACTATGATGTGGCCTATCTCATCGAGTTATGGAAACTGTGTGGAGGAACACCGGCATGACATACTGTCTTGCGTTAATCATCCGGCGGGTATTCAGTTCATCTGACGCGCCGGCAACATTATCCAGCGCGCTCCCAAACGAATAACATGACCATGCCCATCACCACTTCACTCCCGGTCGCCATCATCGGCGGCGGGCCTGCCGGACTCATGGCCGCCGAGGTCATCAGCCAACAGGGCATCGCGGTTGATCTCTACGATGCCATGCCCTCAGTGGGACGCAAATTTCTCATGGCGGGCAAGAGCGGCCTGAATATCACCCATGCCGACGCCTTGCCGGACTTTCTCCAGCGTTATGGGGAAAGTCGCACACATATCGAACCCCTCCTGCAGGCATTCACACCGCAACAATTGCGCGACTGGGTACATGCACTGGGCATCAACACCTTCGTCGGCAGCTCCGGGCGCGTCTTCCCTGAAGAGATGAAAGCCGCCCCATTATTACGCCGCTGGTTACATCGCCTGCGCACACAAGGCGTGCGCTTTCACATGCGTCATCAATGGCTGGGCTTTGCCAATGACGGCACACTGCGCTTTATGACACCGAACGGCGAAACCACCATGCGATCAGCTGCAACCGTACTGGCCCTGGGTGGCGGCAGTTGGGCACGCCTGGGTTCCACCGGCGCCTGGGTCGACATACTGACCGCACAGGGCATCCCGATCACCCCACTCAAACCCGCCAACTGCGGCTTCGAGGTCAACTGGTCCGACCACATGCAAAGCCGCCATGCCGGACAACCGGTCAAATCGGTGATGGTCGCATTCACCGATCAACACGGCACACGACAAGAAAAGCAGGGCGAGTTTGTGATCAGCCGTTATGGCATCGAAGGCAGCCTCATCTATCCCTTTGCCTCGGCCATCGTCCGGCTCATCGAACAACACGGCAGCGCAACCCTCTATCTCGATCTCCTGCCAGATCTCGACACAGCACAGATCATCGCAAAACTGAGCCAACCCCGCGGCAAACGCTCCCTCAGCGAACACTTGCGCCGCACACTCGGCATCAGCGGCATCAAAACCGCGCTCATTTATGAAACCACCGACAAGACCACACTCAACAACCCCCAACAACTGGCGCAAACACTCAAGGCACTGCCTGTCACCTGCCAACGCCCGCGCCCCATGGACGAAGCCATCAGCACCTCAGGCGGCATCGCCTTCGACGCCCTGGACCAATACCTCATGCTCAAACAACAGCCCGGCACCTTCTGCGCCGGAGAAATGCTCGACTGGGATGCCCCCACCGGCGGCTACCTGCTCACGGCCTGCATCGCAAGCGGTTATGTGGCAGGGCAGGGGGTGGTGGAGTGGATGAAGAAAAACAGTTAATTGTACAAGAGGCCAAGACAATGCCCGGTTCAAGACCATCTACAAACAAAATCAAACAAGGCTGGATAACAATTTGCGCCGTCATGTTGATAACCATGTCAGTTAATGCACCTGTTGTACAGGCGGACAACGAAACACCAACCGTGATCACCGATATCGCCAACTGGCACCACCCGGTGAAAAAAGTTTTTGCCCGGCATAAAATTCAGATCAACAAAGTCGTATTACTCAAAAACAAAACCTACCCGGTCTTTTACGTCAAGTTGACCTATGATCCACAAACATCGGCAACAACAAGTTACTACCACGAGCTATACGCACAACTGCTCAAGGCCAACAGCTGGTGGAGCTATGCCCTCCACTCCGAAGAAGATAAATTGCGCATTGAAATAGACTGGGACAAAACAAAAAAAGAAATTAACATCAACTATGTGCCGTTACAGGCAGATACCCCGCAATGAAAGATACTGGGGGCAATAACAATATTTCGCTGGATATATTTCCTCCACCCACAGGGCGGGGATTCAATTAACCTGCTTTTTATCAACTTCACAGGATGAGATGGAATTGATTGGCCATTCAGAGACCGAATTAAGAAAAAACGGCTGGAATACCGATGCTGAACTTGATCGCAAGCCGGGGTAGGATTATGACTGGATTATCCTTGTCACTGCTTTCTGCATTGTTGGGTGTGTTATTCGTCACCAGTTGTGCCAATGCAACCGATCAAGCGGGTAAAATCATCGCAACGGATGAATATACATTCTATCGTCATCCGGGCAACAGCAAGAAAGTGACCATAAAAGCCAACCCGGCAATCATCATCGCTCAAAAAGGGAACAACTGGTTTCAGATCATGGCGGTGAATGGTCAAACCGCCTGGATTAATGGTGATGTCAAGGCACTGGGACTTGTTAAAGTCGGGCAGCGTGAGAAACGAATTGAACTGACAAAACAGTCAACAGAACAGTTGGCAAACGGCGAACATCATTGGCAGACAATTGAATCCCGGCAAGACTGGAAACTGCTCGGGGCAACAGGCCAAACCTTTCATGTGAACCCGGCGATACTCGAGACTCAGGGACGGGGTAACCTGCTCCCCGCCGACCTGTCACCCTATGAATTACCGGAACTGGAAATAAAGTCCGCTTCACACCGCGGTTGGGCCACCCCGCTGGATCTGGTCTTTAGCGCAAACGTATCGGATAAACCTGTAAAGACCCACGGTATCTTTATACAGCCGTTTCTTGGCCTTCTGCAAAATAACCCGAACAACAACATAACCATACAGGACCTGAAAGTCCTGAATTTATCGTTTGAAAAGTTCAGAACCACAAACCTGCCAAAAATGGATTTGCAACCTGAAGTCATGCTGCTGCTGCCCGCCACAACAAACAGTCAAATAGAAAACATCCTGCTGACAGCCAATGCAGCAAAAAACACTTACGTCCTGCGTGTAGCATGGAAAAATCGGCACAACCACTACCTGGCTTACAGTGGCTGGACCGGTAAAGCATACGAACAGATCGCCACCCCGATATTGATTGACTACCAACTTAAAGATCAAAACAAGGACGGCATCGATGATCTGTCATTAAAAATTGCACACATTAACGGCGATGGATATAGCGTGGAAACACTGCTGATCAACGGTAAATACCAAAAAAACCACCCGGCTGTCAGCATACACAATGCAACCGGGCAATAGGCACCTGACATCCCGTTCACCCTTCGACAGGCTCAGGGCGAACGGCATTCAGCAGGCTTGGGAAGGATGGAACGGATAACCTCACATCCCGTTCACCCTGAGCCTGTCGAAGGGTGAGGCGGCGGTGATCTAAATACACTACCTCTCTAACAACTCATTCAAACGATCCTGCATACTCTTTTCCAGACATTCAGCATCAGACCTGCACGCATCCCTTTTGGCCAGCCACGCCTTTTGCGCCTGCTTAAATTGTTGCAGCGGTCCCGCCTCACCTTCTTCTTTCAAAAAATCCAGTCTCAGCTTATATGCCCCGGCCAAGCTCCTGTCATAAGCGGCGAGAGCAATCGAACCGCAAATCGCCTTCTCTGTTTCTGTACCGGCCTTCGCACAATTAAACGAAGCCGCCGGCTTTTGCGCCGGCGTGACTTTCGTCAATACCAGAATAGTCTCGTCATACCAGCGCAAAGCGAGTTGATTGTCGCCAAGACGCAACAACCAGGCACCTTCTATCCCCTTGGGCATCCCCAGCGAACCACCGTACAAGCCTTCTTTACAAGTAATAAAGATCACATCAACACTGGAATGATGAGCAACAGGCAATTCATAGTGTGTTGGGGAAGGAGGGGGATCATCAAAGGTGACCGCCATACTCTTGCCCCACAACTCAGCCGCCTGCATCCGGGAATGTTTCAAGACCGGCGAGGTACATGTTTCATTTTCCGGCGTATTATCCGAAATACGGTCAGTGGAAAAATTGAACACACGGCCAAACAAACGGGCATCATCATAGTGATAACGTGTGGTACGCATGGTACTGGTATTGGTCTTTACGCCGGTCACCAGCCATTGACCGATAAGCATATTACCGGCAGCGTGACCGGCATTAACGCCCAACAACAGAACAAGACAGGCAGATAAAGGCGGGATAAAACGGGTAAGGGGAAACCTGTTCATGATGATTAGTCTACTTTGGTAAAATAGTTGTTGATTGATTTTCGGTCAATGATTGTTTTTTTCAATCTGGGCAACTTGTCACCGGGATCGGTGGCAACCAAATGGTCTGTCAACGTATAAATAATAGCATTGTTGCAGGGAAAACAACCAAACTCGATCATATCAGACTGAAAACCGACCAGTGGTTTTTCACTCACATATATCCAGGTGGCCTCCGCCGGTTGACACTTTTCCAGTTTCATGGCTTTGCAAACATGCTTTAATATCATCGCTGCATCAAAGTGCTTCTGATTTTGCAAATCCAGAATTTGAGTGGAAGCCTGATCACCCTGTTGTGACACATCAATAGATATCGAACCATTTTCATTATCAGGATAAATCACAATATGCTGCCTGGATTTTGCGATGACTTCCCGGTTGGCCTGAATAAGACTCAGAATATCGAAAAAAATCCCGGCCGGTTCCCTGATATACCCCATACCGGTCACAGCATCATTATGTTCTGAAATGTTATCGTTAAACTCAAGATACAGGTTGAAATCATTGTAATTGATCCTGAAACCACCGCCCTCGGCATACACAGCCGGTGCAAGGCAAGAGCAGAATAAAATCATAATCAGCAAAGTACCGGGTTTATGTATCACAGGCTGTTTTCCATTATTGGGAACACTCACTCAGTGTGGATAAGGATAATATAGATGAATTCATCCTGGACATCGCAACCAGCCGGGAATTTTATTCACCACCAACCCCCAGGTAAAATCCAATAATACCGCTATACATGCTGCCAATGTTGTCGAAAGGCATAAAGCTGATGGATAACTCTGTGCCGGGTAAATTTCCATCAAACCCCCGGCTAAATGCACTATTGGAAGAAAACTTGTGTGCCGACAATGTCGACTTAACACGATTACTGATCTTCTCAGCAGATTGATTCAGCATAGATGAATACTTATTGACATGATCACCAACAATACTGCCAATCTGATCTAGCGATGGATTTGAGGACTTGCCCAAAAAATATACCAACTCAAAATTATACATCGAACAATATTTATGCTCGATTACCGCCTGGTCGCCATTTGTGTAGAAAAGATGCAGGGTTTTAAAGTGTTCACCGCTGTCAGGATCGAGATTATATCTCCAATATTGATGAGAAATATCTTTTGCCTTGATATCTCGTTCTTTGACGAATTCCTTTCCATACTTGCAGGCGTTATCAGCACAGGCCTGGCCTGTCAGCGTAACGAAACCGAAGAAGATGAGTAATAAAATAGTGTTTTTCATGGCCGGGCAGCCTCTGTAAACCGTTCAATCAGTCGAATGCTATATAAACAACATTTCTTTAGCTTATGAAGAATAGCAGCAAATAAAAAATCAGCCTGCTTTTAGGTTAAACATCTGTCGCAAAAAGCGACCAACCGCCCATCCTTCTTCCACAGGGACAATACTGACAGAAACAGTTTGAACACCGTTATGGTGGTTGTCCGCAGGGTGAGCCACAGGTCGTGGCGAATCAACAGGCAATGTTGAGGGGAACAATGGACGCCATCAAAGACGATTATTTTCTATCCGGCAGTTCAATGCTCTGCACTTCCCGCAACTCAACAGATTGTTTTTCCGCTTTCTCAAACATATAAACCAGCCTGTCGTAATAAATAATATCTTCCTGCATATCCACACGCTCATCATCCGTCAGAGGCGGGTCAAGTTCACCGGCATTATCCGCCGCAATCTCATGTTCCAGCCCCTGTAGCTGGTACTGCAAGGCCGCTCTGATATAAGAAATATCCTTAAAAGTAAGCTCAGACATAAAACGGGCACCGTAGAATCTCAATTTACAGAGTATATCCACATACATAGCAAAACACCTAACCCGGTGGCAAGACCAGGCAATTTCCCACATGCTGATAACCCCTGTAACTTCCAATACCGGATAGCAAGATTTTGAAATACAAGAGTGGAGAAAATGTAACCAAATACGACCGGATATCACATGTCGGGCGTGTCTCTCCCAATACCACGATCCCAACAAAAAACCACTGGCAAAAATAGCTGGTTCGCTGGATGATGTGGCTGACAGTAAAGCAATATACGAAAGACGCGGCTTTGAAGTAGAGATAGTTATCTGAATACAGACCGGGAGAATAAACGATGTCAATGGATTTCACCTTTGTCCTTGTCGGACCGATACAACCACTCAACGAATTGATGTTGAAGATCGATGCACAGGTGAAAGACATTGGTTTCAGAAAAAGCGGCAGCATCTACAAGGTCGAGCTGGATGAACGCGACGTCTTTGAGGAAAACGAAAAATTTGAAATCATCGGCAAGGAAATCAGCGAATGCCAACCGGAACTGAAAGACTGGAAAGGTCTTGCCGTTGAATACACCTGTCCCGAGTACACGATATACCTGCTGATGGGTAATTGTAACGACCGGTACCTGAATTGCTTCATGGACATATCCGATAAAGTTCTCGACAGACTCATTGCCGAAGATGAAATCAACAGCTATTTACGATTTATCACCACAGTTGCCGTCAATGCTAAATCGCAAGGCGGATTCGGCACCTTTGAACAGCCCTTCACACCTATCGCACCGGACAAGACCATCCCCTATATCTTCAACAACCCGGCGGGTACTCCCTCACTGCTGGGTATGATCCCCTACAGCGCATACGAAGAAGATGAGATACGCGACAAAGCCGGGGATGACTACCGGGTATCCATCTCCACCCAGGGATATTACCTGCTGGAGCACAGGGATTTCAGACTATAACAGCTACGGAGTAATCCCTTAGTTTAACAGCGGGACTGGTTAGAAGGTGGAAAATCTTTTTAGCAGCAAAGATGGAGCATACCTAAATCTGACAGGTGTAAGAAAATTCACATTAAAACAGTGACTTACATGCATTCCGGTCAGAGTTTATGATGTACTTTCTGGTTTCAACATTGTGTTTCACATAAAGTCTACAAGTTAATTTGTGTATCTTATTTGTTGATTACTGATACAAAAAAAGTCATGATGCCAAACCTCAAAACAATAAAATAGGGCAGGGGGAGCATGGAACCCTATCATCCAGAAACGCTACCGATAAAAGATATTGACCATACCCAGCTCATCACTCTGGTCGGTGAGGCGAATGCGGGGCTGGCCCGTTATGCCGGCCTGCTCCAGGCGATGATCAATCCAAGCATCATGCTATCCCCGCTCACATCCCAAGAGGCGGTGTTGTCATCCAAAATCGAAGGCACCCAGGCCACCATCGAGGAGGTACTGGAACATGATGCCGGACAAGAGTATGACGAAACAAAGACAAAAGACATCAAGGAGATTATCAATTACCGTCGTGCCTTGTTACAGGCCAGAGAAGAAGTGGCCGATCAACCTATTCGGCTTAGCCTGATCAGACAATTACACCAGATATTAATGGACAGTGTACGTGGGCAGGACAAAACCCCCGGTGAATTCAGAAAAGACCAAAACTGGATAGGCCGACCCGGCTGCACCATGGAACAAGCGACCTTTGTGCCTCCTAACCCTATGCAACTACTGGATCACTTACAGGCCTGGGAAACCTATCTGGCCGGCACCGATTTTGATGTCATCGCACAAACCGCCATTGTCCATGCCCAGTTTGAATTACTGCACCCATTTAAAGATGGGAATGGCCGAATTGGCCGCCTGCTCATTCCCTTATTCCTGTATAGTAAAGGCCGACTAAGCAGCCCCATGTTTTATCTCTCGGCCTATCTCGAAGAGAATCGAGATGAGTACTATGACCGCTTAAGGGCCATCTCACAGCAACGAGACTGGACGGGCTGGATCGCCTTTTTCCTAAGAGCCGTCGTAGAACAGTCAAAAGTCAACAATGAACGGTTGGACAAAATAATGAAGCTCTATGAAAAAATGAAAGAACAGGTACGCGAAGCAACCCATTCACAACACTGTGCCCAGGCCGTGGATGCCCTGTTTGCCCAACCCATTTTTCGCGTCAGCGATTTTTGTGAACGGTCAGATATACCAAAACCCACCGCACACAAAATCCTCGCAACGCTGGAAGAGGAAAAAGTCATCATCACCTTGCGCCAAAGTGCAGGGCGCAGGCCGGCAAGATATGCCTTTCCTGAGTTATTGAATATTTGTGAAGGTAAGAAAGTTATTTAATTTAAAAATTAATTGTATCGAAACAGAACAATTTAGATAAATACAAACAGGTTATTAATATGCCGACATTAGAGTTTAAAGGAAAGCAATTTGTATACTCGCACCATCTGAGTGTTCCATTCAGGGAGTTGAAGATCGATGCAAAAAAATCACTGCCTGAAAAAGGCAAGAAGCCATCGCTGGATGATAATCTGATCATTCATGGCGATAATCTGGAAGCGCTAAAAGCATTATTGCCTACCCATGCAGGGAAAGTAGATTGCATTTTTATCGATCCACCCTACAACACGGGCAATGAAGGCTGGTGTTATAACGATAATGTACGCTCACCGCTCATGAAGGAGTGGTTGAAAAAGTCTGCGAACCCGGTGGATAAAGATGATTTAGAAAGACACGATAAATGGCTTTGTATGATGTGGCCGAGACTATCTTTGTTAAGAGAATTGCTGTCAGAAAATGGCACTATTTGGATAACGTTGGATGACAATGAGGCACAACGATGCAAAGTTATTCTTGATGAGTTATTTGGTGAAAATAATTTTGTTACATGCTGTATTTGGCACAAAATGGATAGCCCAAAGAATACGGCAATACATTTTAGTGAAGATCATGATTATATTCTTGTGTATGCAAAAAATTCTGAAAGTTGGAGGCCGAACCTGCTTGAGAGAAGTGAAGAGATGTTGGCTCGATATAAGAATCCTGATAACGATCCTAGAGGAGCATGGTTGTTAAGTGATATGGCGGCAAGAAATCACTACAGTCAAGGATTGTACGAAATAAAAACTCCATCAGGCCGCTTAATTAAAGGCCCACCAGCAGGTAGCTATTGGCGTATTAGTAAAGAGAAATTTTCAGAGTTGGAGAAAGATAATCGCATTTGGTGGGGTGAATCTGGTGATAATAGACCAGGTATTAAAAGATTTTTGTCAGAGGTTAGAAGTGGCGTTGTTCCTCAAACGCTATGGTCATGGAAGGAGGTAGGTAGTACAAGGAATGCTAAACAAGAATTATCTAAAATTATGGCAACAAAGAGCGATGCTGACCTATTTATTACTCCCAAGCCAACTGATTTGGTTCGGCGAATAATTGATATTTCAACCAACGAACACTCCATAGTGTTAGATTCATTTGCTGGTAGTGGTGCTACTGGTCAAGCAGTTCTGGCGGCAAATAAAAAAGATAAGGGTGATCGCAAATTTATACTGATAGAGTGTGAAGATTATGCCGATGATTTAACAGCCGAAAGATTGAAGCGTATTATTAATGGGTATGAATTTAAGGGGATACAGAAAGAAGAGCTTTATTCTGAAAAAATAACATGGAGTATATTTGAAAAGAAATATCAGAAAGTCATTGACCAAGTGAATGCTATTGAGAACCTGCAAGCATCAGAGTACGACAATATAAAGAAAGAAATAAAAGATGGAATGCTTTCGGTAATAGGTGAACGGAAGATAACAAAGAAGGTGCCAGCACTTGGTGGTAGTTTTACCTATTGCACATTAGGAAACCCGATCGATATAGAGAGCCTCCTTACTGGTGAAGGATTACCTAATTATGAAACTTTAGCTCAATATGTGTTCTATACCGCCACAGGGCAATCACTAGAAAAAGTCGCCAAACCTTCAATTGATGGGTTTATTGGTGAAACAGACCTTTTCCGTATTCACCTCATATATCAGCCAGACAAGGTGTGGTTACGATCCAATGAGGCCGCATTAAATGCGGATAAGGTGAAAGCGATAACTAATAGTAATAAAACGGGTAAACGCGCAATCGTATTTGCTGTCGCAAAGTTTATGAGTCAAAAAGAGCTTACGAAGCAGCGTATTGAATTTTGCCAGCTTCCGTATGCGGTGCATCGGATCTTGGGTGATTAACTATGGAGTTAAAAGAATATCAACGGGGTGTGTTACAGAAAATTGATAAATACCTGAGCGTATTATCAGAAAAGCAGGAAGATGCAGAAGATTATGTGGCTTTTCACAAAAGCAAAGGTAAAACAGTACCTATAACCGATTACCCACGTGATGCCTGGGAGCAGTTGAATAATGAGCGCAGATTACCTTATTTGCATGATGCGGATGGTAATGCCATTGTGGCGCCTTATTTATCACGACATGATGGATTTCAACGATCGATACCTAATGTCTGCCTAAAAGTTCCAACAGGAGGGGGAAAAACCCTTTTGGCCACTGCTGCTCTGGAAAGAATCCATGCAGATCATTTCAAACGCCAAACAGGTCTTGCTTTGTGGGTTGTACCTTCTGATGCCATCTACAAACAGACCTGGAAGCATTTGGCCGATCGTGAGCATCCATACCGCCAAATGCTGGAACGTGCCTCTGGTGGCCGGGTGAAAATGCTGGAAAAAGACGATGCCTTCACACGGCGCGATGTTGACGAGCAACTCTGTGTCATGTTGTTGATGCTACCGTCAGCGGCACGCAAATCTAAAGAGACACTACGCCTATTCCGTGACAGTGGTCGTTTTGTGTCATTTTTCCCGGTTGAAGATGACAGTGACGCGAATGATGAACTTCTCAATGCTGTGCCCAATCTGGATCAAAATGACCTTGCGGATATGGGTTGGGCTGATGGGGTTGTCCCCGGATCGATTTCGATCAAGCATAGCCTGGGTAATGTGCTTAGACTGGTCAGACCAGTCATTATTATTGATGAAGGCCATAAAGCCTATTCTGACACGGCACGAGATACACTATGTGGTTTTAACCCTTGCTTTATGTTGGAGTTGTCAGCAACACCGAATACCAATGGTCGACACCAGTCCAATGTTTTAGTGAACGTGCCTGGCTCAGATTTAAAAGATGAGGAAATGATCAAGCTCCCCATTAATATTATTAACGAAGACAAGGGTGGCTGGAAACATACATTATCAGTGGCGCACGCAAAGCTTGCAGAACTGGCAAAAGAGTCATTCGACTTTCAATCTGATACAGGCCGCTATATACGGCCAATAATGTTGATCCGAGTCGAACGCACTGGAAAAGAGCAGCGAGATTCAGCTTTTATACACGCAGAAGATGTTCGCGAATACTTACTGGAAAAGCTCGGTGCTAAAGAAGATGAGATACGTCTTAAGACATCTGAAAAAGATGAATTGGGGGATGATGATTTGTTAGTCGATACTTGTCAAGTTCGATATATCATCACTAAAGATGCTTTGCGAGAAGGCTGGGATTGTCCATTTGCGTACGTGCTGGCTATTCTTTCAAAAACCACGGCAAATACTGCGTTAACCCAAATGATAGGTCGTGTACTGAGACAACCACATGCAACGTTAACAAAACGACAGGCACTTGATGAGTGCTATGTGTTCACATTTGATCAGGATGTGACGGAAGCGGTCACTGGTGTACGACGTGGACTTGAAGATGAGGGGATGGCCGATCTCGCATCGAGTGTCAACGCCGCTAGCGGCAGTGTGACCGCAACACCTGTTTCAAAAAGGAAAACAATAAAAAGACAAGATAAATACAAAAATATACCACCAATTTTCTTACCTAGAGTATTGCATAAGGATATTGGCCCTGATGGGTATCGTGTACTGGACTATGACCGAGATATTTTAGGTGAACTGGATTGGGAAAGCTTTCGTTTTTTGCAGGCCGGTACAGTGAGTATGGAAGAAGACGAAAAGCTCAATCGGACAATTGCGAAAATTGATATTAAGAAAAAAGGCAAAGAGCGCGGACAATTTGATTACATTACGAGCCAGATGGTTCGAGAGAGACAGTACGATGAGGAATTAGACGTACCCTTTTTGGTGCGTCAATTGTTGGATGTGATTCCTAACCCCTGGCAGGGCATGCGCATATTGTCAGAGTCGCTGGATTTGCTGCGTGAAAGGGGTATTAGTGAAGAACGTTTGTATGCGGGTCGTCTGGATTTGCTGAAGGAAATGAAAAAGGATCTCAAACAGCAGGTGAACGGGGCGGCAGAGAACCTATTCAAAGAAAAGCTGAAATCTGGTGATCTAACGCTTAGATTAGTTGCTTCAAACGATCCTGAAATTAACTGGAAACTGGCTGAAGAATTAGAGATCGATGTAAGTGACACTGATCCTGTTTTATATAAAAAGAACGGCGAGCCTTTAGAACGAAATTTGTTTGAGAAAGTGTATTTGAAGGAATTAAATACCTTGGAAAAGAATACCGCCTGGTATTTGGATGATAAGGAATGTGTTTATTGGTGGCACAGAATTGCAGTCAATCAACGTTCATACAGTTTGCAGGGATGGCAGAGAAATAAAGTATTTCCTGATTTGTTAGCCTGTGTTCATGCTGATGGAAATGGTAAATATCAATTTAAGGTATTGGAAACAAAAGGCGAGCACCTAAAAGGGAATGATGATACTGAATATAAGAGAGAGCTATTTGAATTGCTGACACAGCATGCAAATACTGCGATCAAAGCTGGCGAGTTGAATTTGGGCGATGAGTCAGAACAGATTAGTTTTACCATGTTGTTGGAAGATAGTTGGAATCAGGCGCTAATAAAGCTGGGTGTTTAACATGATTTGTCTATATAAATCATAAATGAAGCCATAAAGAGGCAGAAGTATGAATGTGTTTCACAACAATAAAAAATACGCTATTTATAGCTATGCCACCGAAGACGAGTTTGAGCAGGAAATAGTTGGCTTGTCAAAAAGCTTCTTTGGTGAAAAAACAATTTATATTGATGCGAAAAGAAAAATAGAATCAAAAACACTGGGTGGCACCATTCCTGACGGGTTTTTCTTCGATTTCTCAGATAGTACCGACCCCCAGTTTTTTCTGGTCGAGGTAGAACTTGCTTCTCATAGCTTCTTTAGTCATATATTCCCGCAAATAACAAAGTTTTTCGCCTTTTTTAAAAACCACAAACAACAAAAAACATTGGTGGAGAAGCTGTTTACGTTAATTAATGAAGATAACGAAATTAAAAATGAATTCAAGAAGCTGACAGGCACAAGTGAGATATATAAATATTTAACGGATCTGATTGACAACAGTCAGAATATTTTACTCGTCATAGATGGCGAAAAGAAAGAATTGCCGGAAATACTGGACACCTATACGGACACATGGGGAAAGATGGTTAAAGTATTGGTGATAAAGAAGTTTATTGATGCCCAGAATGTTATATATGCCATGGAGCCGGAATACGAGGCATTGGATTATATACGGGTAGATGAAGTAACAGAGACAACACCAGAAATATCAGAAAATTATCATTTGGATGATGTGACAGATAATATTAAACAAATCTATGAAAAAATCAAGGCAGTGATAAAAAGTATTGATGTCAATTTAATCCTTAATCCTCAAAAATACTACATTTCAATAAAATCAACGAAAAACATTGCTTATATACAAATACGGAAAAAGAAAATCAAACTGCTTGTTATGTTGCCGGAAGAAGAGATAAGGCGTGTGGTTGCGCATCATAATGTATCCGCTTTGTCAGATAGTGTGCAAGGCTTTTATAATAGCGCATGTGCGGCAATTGAAATTACAAATACAGACTACTTTGATGAAATTAAATCTGTTATCTCCGCAGCATATGAGATAACCAGAAAGTGTTAACTGGCACGTAGTCTGACGCGGCAAGATTAAATAATTATAATGCGAAACATCTTCGATCAATACAGCCAACCTGAAAACAAGCTCACCCATGCGCTGGTGACGGCCCTGCATGAAGATCGCAAACTGCTGGGTAAATTTGTCCGCTGGGTTACCGGTATGGCACCTCCAGCCAAATCAATCAATATCGTCGAACAACGCCTGCCCGGTGATCCTGAAAGCAACGAAACTGACTATTCCCGGCAAGGCCTGCCGGATGCCTGGATCTATAGTGATGATGACTGGTCTTTGATCATCGAAAACAAGGTCTCTGCAACTCTGACCAGAGATCAATTAAACCGACATCTTGCCACCGCCAATCGACGTGGTTTCACCAAAGTGACCCTGTTGGTCGTGGATGTGGCTGAGCCAAAGTTTAAACTGCCCAAAGGGTCAATATTCAAAAGTTGGCCGGATATTTATGAGTGGTTGTATAAACAATCAGGCTGGTCCTATTGGGCGGGCAAGGTGTGTGAATATATGGATGTGGCCGAATCCAAATGGCCGGATGACAACTATTTAAAGGAGGGGACATTGACTAAATTCTCGGGCATACCCTTTGATAATGACAATCCATACAGTTATCTGGAAGCCAAGCGATTGATCAAATTGATCATGGCAGAGTTACGAAGCCATACCGCATTAAATAAACAACTGGGTATGGACCCGGTCGCACCGGGCAGAGGCATGATCACTGGTAAAAACGCCAGTCTGGTTTGGGACTGCCTGCGATTGAAAGCATTTGATCATGAAAAAGATTTTGTTAAAACCGTGCATCTGACAGTCGGTATTCAGTCAGAACGTGTTGTTGCTATTATTATTGTGCCAAATAGTATTAAACGTAGTCTTCGAAACCGGCTCTTTCAGGATGGGTATGAAGGGTTTGAAGAACTTTTTCGACAGGTACATCGTAATATTAATAAAACCGTAGGCAAGGTGAAGGGTGTCGAATCATATGTTGATGTGCTACAACGTCACTATCGCACCCAAAAATCACAACCAACCGTTGATGCAAGGCAGACATTTTCACTTGATACTGCATTTCCGTCAAAAAACTCTGATGTGAAACACCAACCAATATGGCTGGAATCTGCCTACGAATTATTGGCTAACAAAAAAGGAAACACTCAGTTGGGTGTTGGTGCAGTATTTTCCTATGCCAACTGCCCATCCGTTAAATCGCCGAAAATCGTCGAAAGTATCGCCAATACATGGCTGGCATGTAAACCTTTAATTGATGTGATTCTGGATAAACAAAAATAGACCTGATACTGCATTATGATTGTGAGTGTAAATCGCAGATAAAATGTAAACTTATAAATAGAATAGGACGTTACTGTAAAAAATATATATGAAAATCATCGGCGCCGACTTTACAAGTTCTCCGTCCAGAAAAAAGCCGATCACATTCGCTTATGGAGAACTGGATGAAAAAGTTTTGAAAATATTTTCAGTTGAAGAAGTCACTGATTTTATAAAATTCGAGGCAGTATTAGGTGATGCCGGTCCCTATGTGGCCGGTTTGGATTTTCCCTTTGGTCAGTCGCAAACACTGATCAATAACCTGGGCTGGCCGAATGTCTGGCAAGATTATGTCGGTATTGTAAGCAAAATGGATAGAAACCAATTTTGTCAATTGCTTGATGACTACAAAAAACATCGTGCGACCGGTGATAAAGAACATCGCAGAAAAATTGATGAGTTGGCATCATCTATCAGCCCACAAAAATTATATGGTGTGCCGGTGGGAAAAATGTTCTACGAAGGTGCAAAACGCTTGCTGGCGACTGATGCCGATATTGTCCCTGTCCGTCGTCTGGATAGTACCAAAGTAATTGTTGAGGCCTATCCTGCAATAATTGCCAGAAGAATTGTTGGCAAGAACAGTTATAAAAATGATCAAAAGAAAAAGCAAACCAAAGAATTGTATTTGGCAAGAAAAAATATAGTAGATGGAATTTTCTCTGATAGCATGGTAGATACTTATAAAGTATCGGTGGCTATGTCCGATGAGATGAAGGATAAGCTAGTCGATGATGCTACGGGTGATACGTTGGATGCGGTTCTGTGCGCAATACAGGCAGGCTGGGCATATCAATATCGTGATCGTGGGTATGGTATTCCGGAAAACGCAAACCCGGCTGAAGGCTGGATAGCTGACCCGCTGTTTCTTTCTGCGGAATTGTAGTGCAGTGACTATCTGTACTGAAAAGAAGCATTCAATAATATAATGGAAAAAGCCGGCTTGAAAGGGCTGGTATTCATCTCTGATTTGGTGGGTGTGTTTTAGAATGATGGGCGGTTGTTCGTTCCGCCCTTCGACAAGCTCAGGGTGAACGGACTTCGAGGCTCAGGGTGAGCGGGATTGAGGTAGGGTGAGCGGGATTATAGATTCTTTCATTGCCACACCAACCGGTTTGGCTCTAAGCTATCTCCTCTTTCATAATACACCAGCCTTTCAGGCTGATTTTTTCCGGAGGTGCGTGATGCGGTTTTATGCTGTGTTTCTGGTTCTGGTGTTGTCTTTTCTTTGCCAATCTGCCTTTGCTTTTGACTGGCCTCATATCAAATCACGACAAATCGGGCCGCATACCTGGGTGATTGAGCACGGTCCCCATGATGAGGATCCAAAAGTCAGTCATGGTTTTCATAATAATCCCGGTTTTGTGGTGACGGACAGCGGGGTGGTGGTGGTTGATACCGGCAGCAGTTATGAAATCGGCAAGATGATTCTGCAACGCATTGCGGCGGTGACGAACAAGCCTGTTACCCATATCTTTACCACGCATTTTCATGGTGATCACTGGCTGGCCAATCAGGCGCTGGTGGAGGCCTTTCCCGAGGCGAAGACCATTGCCCATCCTGAGTTGATCAAGTTATTAAAGGGTGGTGAGGACAAGTTTTGGATGGATACCTTTGCCAAGCGTCTGGGCAAGGATTTTGTCGGGACGAAGGCGGTGATTCCGAATACGGCGGCGGAGGCGAAGGTTTATCGCATTGGCGGGATTAATTTTCAGGTGATGTTGTTTGACAAGGCTCATACGGCGTCTGATCTGATGGTGCTGGTGGTTGAGGACGGGGTGTTGTTTACCGGTGATATCATCAATAACGTACACTTTTCGTTTATGGGCCATGGTAATTTCAGGGGTGCCTATGCAGCGACGCAAACGGCCTTGAGTCTGAAACCCCGTTATGTGGTGGTGGGGCACGGCATGAGCGGTGAGCCGGTGTTGATTGAACGCTTTGCCGGTTTCTATCAACAGTTGCTCGCTTCAGTGGGCAAGTATTATGAACAGGGCTTGCAGGATTATGAGATGAAACCAAAGGTGGTGGCGGAGCTGGCCCAATACAAAACCTGGAGTGGTTTTGATCGACAGATTGGTCCTTATATCAGTCAGATGATCCTGGAACTGGAGAAAGAGGCGTTCCGGTAGTTGGCGCCGGTCGGTCGTTTGGCGTGGATAGAGCATGAAATCGTTCAACTTTGACAATTTGCCTGATGTCCGTGACGGCCTGACCCGCAAGGAGCGGATCGTGTTGTATTGCCTGTATAAGGCGCAAAAGGAGTTGAACGGGCGCAATGTCCCTACCGTGATGCTGTATGGTCGGGTGGTGGAGTATCTGGATATTACCGAGCAGGAGTTGCAGACCATTCTGCAACGGCTGATCAGCGGCAATCCCGCGTCAGACGATTAGGGCGGCACCGTATCCGGCCGGCAATAAAACAGCCCATCACATTAATTAATGACTCTGCGAATGATAAAAGTGTGGTGAATTGCCAAACACGAAAAGCATGGTGATTTCATCGTCGTCCCGGCTGATTTGCTTGAGCCCGGTCTGTTTTGCACAGTGTAACTGCAGGTAAATACAGTGTGATTACAGACAGTTAAATGCCTATCTCTCCTTTGCCTGTATTCTTGTTATATCAAGCCTTAACCCGGGAATATAACCGGTATACAGTTACCGTTGCTTTGTTACGGGAAAGCAAATTAACCTGATTAATGAGACAGCACGGCGATTTCAGGAAAGTTGTTGTTTCATGTGTGTAATGTCAGCAAAGTATGGGAAATGTGTATATACTTGCTGAGTGTCTGGAGATGTTTTCAAGCAACCGATTCTCAATACGCCTGTTTAACAGGTTTATATCTGAACAGCTTACTCGCTGCACCATCCGGCAAACAAAGTCTCCTGTTGCCTTACTTTCTACCTTCTGGAAGAAATCTGTAATGAAGTCTGATAATAAATCGAAGTTTCCGGGGATCCTGTTCCTGGGTGTAGTCCTGTTGGTATGCATGTTGGCCGCACAGGTCCTGGCGGGCGAGATATCCGGTACGCTGCCGGCGAATGCACATGCCATGACCTATGGCGGCGGCTGGGAATGTAATTATGGCTACAAGCAGGATAAAAATATTTGCAAGAAAATTCATGTGCCGAAGCATGCGGTGCTGGATTCCTATGGCACCAAATGGAGTTGCAAGCGGGGTTATCGTGAGGTCAACGGCACATGTATCGCCATTAAGGTGCCGGCGCACGGGTATCTGACGGAAACCGCGTATGCCTCGGGTTGGGAATGTGAGCGTGGTTATCGGGTTAATGATGACAAGTGCGATGAAATCAAGATCCCGGCGCATGCCTATTTTGTTGATGCTTCCCATGGTCATGGCTGGAAATGTGAGCGCGGTTATCGGGAGCAAGGTGATGCCTGCGTGGTGATAAAGGTGCCGGCGAACGGCTATCTGGTTGATACGTCACATGGCACGGGCTGGGAATGTCGTCGCGGTTACCGGGCGAGTGGTGACAGCTGTGTTGCTATTCAGGTTCCTGCGCATGCCTATTTGGAGGAATCGTCCTATGGTCCCGGCTGGAAATGTGAATACGGTTACCATGAGGCAGGTGATGTCTGCAAAGCGGTGATCGTGCCGCCGAATGCTCACATTAATACTTTTGGTAACGACTGGGAGTGTAACAAGCCTTACCGGCGATCAATGGATAAATGTGTCACCCAATAGATCGCCGTACATGTCCTGTTTAAGCCATCCTATACACTGATGTTTCGGAGATAGTCTTCGTAAGTGCCATTGAAGTTGGTGATGCCGGTATGGGACAGTTCGATAATTCGGGTGGCCAGTGATGAAACAAACTCGCGGTCATGGCTGACGAAGATCAATGTGCCGGGGTAGTTTTCCAGCGCCAGGTTGAGGGCTTCGATGGATTCCATGTCGAGGTGGTTGGTCGGTTCATCCATCACCAGGATATTGGGTTTTTGCATCATCAGTTTGCCGAATAACATGCGGCCCTGTTCACCACCGGAAATTTTCGTGACGGATTTGTTGATCTCATCTGCCGAGAACAGCATGCGACCCAGTATGGCGCGTACAGACTGTTCATCATCACCCTTCTGTTTCCACAAACTCATCCACTCAAACAGCGTCAGATCATTGCTGAAATCCTCTGAGTGATCCTGAGCGTAGTAACCGATGTTGGCGTTTTCCGACCACTTGATGACACCGGTATCGGGTTCAAGATCATGCACCAGCATGCGCAACAGGGTTGTTTTACCAATGCCGTTGGGACCGATGACGGCAATGCGTTCACCGACTTCAGCCAACAGGTTGAGTTTGCTGAACAGCGGTTCACCATCAAAACCCTTGCCCAGTTCGGTCAGTTCAAGCGCATTGCGATAGAGTTTTTTCTCCTGATCGAAACGGATAAAGGGTGATTGCCGGCTGGAGGGTTTGACTTCCGCCAGCTGAATTTTTTCTATCTGTTTGGCGCGTGAGGTGGCCTGTTTGGCCTTGGAGGCATTGGCCGAGAAGCGGCTGACGAAGGTTTGCAATTCGGCAATCTGGGCCTTTTTCTTGGCATTGTCGGATAACAGTTGCTCACGGGCCTGGGTCGAGGCCGTCATGAAGGCATCATAGTTGCCGGGGTAGAGGCGTAACTCACCATAGTCCATGTCGGCCATGTGTGTGCAGACACTGTTCAGAAAGTGGCGATCATGGGAGATGATCAACATGGTGCTGTTACGTTCATTCAGAATTTTTTCCAGCCAGCGAATGGTGTTGATGTCGAGGTTGTTGGTCGGTTCGTCCAGCAACATGATATCGGGATCGGCAAACAGGGCCTGGGCGAGCAATACACGCAGTTTCCAGCCGGGGGCCACGGCGCTCATCAGACCGGTGTGTTGTTTCAGTGGAATTTCCAGACCCAGCAATAATTCACCGGCGCGGGCTTCGGCGGTATAACCATCCAGCTCGGCAAATTCGACTTCCAGCTCGGCGACTTTCATGCCGTCTTCTTCGCTCATCTCCGGCAACGAATAAATGCGGTCGCGTTCATGTTTGACCTGCCACAGGCGATCATGGCCCATGATAACCGTATCCAGTACGGTGTACTTTTCAAAGGCAAACTGGTCCTGCCGCAGTTTACCGACCCGCTTGTCCGGCTCGATAGAGACATTGCCGGCCGAGGGTTCCAGTTCGCCGCCGAGAATTTTCATAAAGGTGGATTTGCCGCAACCGTTGGCGCCAATCAGGCCATAACGATTGCCATTGCCAAATTTAACGGAGATGTTTTCGAACAGGGGTTTGGCCCCAAATTGCATGGTGATGTTGGCTGTTGTAATCAAGGGAAATTCCGGGGCTTATTGGCCAGAGGGTAAAAAGGCCGCGCATTATGCCACAGATTGCATAGTGGTGCGCGTCATCGGGTGGTTGTTTTACCGCGATCCGTCCCGGCCGGCGGCGCCGAAAGCCGGTCTTTGCGTTGTTTGGCGGTGTTTCGGCCGATAACTGCACCATGCGACAAGACTGTGTTCCGCCCGCAAAATATCCTAGACTAGCTGCATCATGCAAACCCCTGAGCACATCCTTGGCAACACCCCCCTGTCGACCTTCCTGGCCGAATACTGGCAGCAAAAGCCTTTGCTGATCCGTTCAGCCATCAAACATTACGTCAGTCCCATCAGTGCGGATGAGATGGCGGGGCTGGCCTGTGAAGAGGAGGTGGAATCGCGGATTATTCTGGAACGTGATGGTGATCATCCCTGGCAGTGTCTGCACGGACCGTTTGCTGAGTCGGTGTTTGCCGAGTTGCCGGCCACACACTGGACCCTGTTGTTACAGTCGTTAAATCTGCATATCCCTGCGTTTGCCGATCTGCTGGAGCGGTTTCGCTTTATTCCCAACTGGCGGGTGGATGATGTGATGGTCAGTTATGCCGCACCGGGCGGTTCGGTGGGGCCGCATACGGATAACTATGATGTGTTCCTGTTGCAGGCGCAGGGCAAACGGCGCTGGGAGATTTCAACCCGGGCCGTGGCGGATGAGGATTTTATACCTGATCTGGGGCTGAAGGTTTTAACCTCATTTGAAGCGGAACAGGGCTGGGTGCTGGAGGCGGGGGATATGCTTTATCTGCCGCCGGGGGTAATTCATCACGGGGTGGCGGTGGATGATGTGGATAGCGGGGACTGTATTACCGTGTCCATCGGCTTTCGTGCCCCCAGCCTGACCGAGTTGGCCGGCGCCTTGCTGGATGAGGTGCTTGCGCAAGACAGTATCTCGCTTGCCTCTGATCAGGGTGAGCGGTTTTATCAGGACCCGCAGTTGCCCCTGCAGGAAAATCCCGGCGAGATCACGCAACAGGCCCTGGCAAAGATAAAGCAGATGGTGTTGCAGGAACTGCAACGCCGGCTTGAGGACAGTGACTGGTTTGGCAAGTTTATCACCCACACGCCCGAGGCATTCACATCTGTCGTGGATGAGACGGACTTCGATGCAGCCGTTTGTCTTGAGCCGTTTAAAGCGGGTGTGCCGCTGGTGCGCAATGAAGCCGCGAAGCCGGCGTATTTCATCACTGATCAGGCTGCGCAAGACCGGCCGGCTGCGATCCACTTCTTTATCAATGGTCGAGTCGGGCATTATCCCCTGACCATGCTGCCGTTGATTCAGCTGGTGTGTAATCAGCGTCATCCGCCACCGGCCGAGCTGAGCGCCGCGCTGACCGATGCCATGGCAGAGGAACTTCTGGCCCGGCTGATTTATGAGGGGTTCTTTGAGTATCTTGATGATGAGGATGACAGCTTCTGATGACGATCGAGCTCAAAGCGGTCAGTTGGTCAGCAGCGGCGTCAGCCTTGAGCGAGATCCGTCGTGAGGTGTTTATTGAAGAGCAACTCGTGCCGGAAGAGCTGGAATGGGATGGACTGGATGCCGACTGTCGGCATGTACTGGCGACAGAGACGACAACCGGTACAGCGGTGGGCACCGGGCGACTGGTGCCGGATGGACAGATTGGCCGCATGGCGATCCGCAAGGCCTGGCGACGTCAGGGCATAGGCCGGCAGATCCTGCAACAGCTGATCGAACTGGCCCGGCGCGATGGCCATCACGCCGTGTTTTTGCATGCGCAGTGCTACGCGGTGGCGTTTTATCAACAGGCCGGATTTACCGCCGAGGGTGAGGCCTTCATGGATGCCGGTATTCCCCATGTGATGATGCGTCTGAAGCTGTAAGCTCTTGCACGGATACGTTTCACAAGGCCGGCATATATTTTAATTTCGGTTGATCTGAAATTTAAACTCAATCCAATTCCATTTTTCATTTTTCATCGTACATGTTTCCTGCATCAGTGCAGATCATGCCTGTTTTGTTTGTTAATTAATCAATCTTGCCAAACTTTTCTTTTTTATGTCACAAAAGTACAGGGGATTTGATAATGAAATGATTTATAATGCGGTTTTTCGGGGAGAGGTATCCATTACCTCATTGTTCTAAATTTAATCATTAATGATGGACTGACCTGTCATATTTGGTAGGGAGCTTCCCGGCCGGACAGGTTTGTTGTTATCAGGGAGTAATCAATGGCTCGTTATTTGGTTTTTTTGTTTTTGCTGGTCTCTTCATCGGTTAATGCGGTGTCCGTTTATGAAATGACGAATGGACAGTTGACCGCGATCACCGAAGTTGATGTGAATGGCGTGCTCTATGATGTCAGGTTTGCAAATGGTTCCTTCGATAGTATTTATGGAACTCCGGCCAATCTGACCTTTACCAACAGCGCCGATGCCTTTGCCGCATCCAATGCACTGTTATCCATGTTGGGCACGAATATTGTTGGTTCGGATGGTCTGGTCTATGACTTTGAGGCAAACACCTCGCTGGTGAATGGTTGCGCCAACTATGTGTATTGCGACATGTTGACCACCTATGGCTTATTTGTTGACACCCTTGGCAATGAGCGCGCCGCTCATGTCTATGCACGAAACTTTTATGATGTTGCCAGTGATTTTTCCATGACGGGCAGTCTCATCAGGTCAACAACCACAGCGGCCTGGTCAACCTATGCGGTCTGGACGGCATCCGTGCCGACGCCTGAAGCCGGCAGCCTGATGTTGTTGGGGCTTGGTTTAATCGGGATTGTCCTGGCAAGACGCAGATAAAATAATAACAATATTATCGTTCTACTATCAGACCCCGCCTTAGGCGGGGTTTTTTGTTGGTGATCCTTTCCGGCAGAAGACGGGAATGGATTAGCGCAGTTTCCTCGCCTTAAACTTTCTGCCTTTTATTTTCCCCTCATTCAGAATATTTAACGCCTGTTTGGCGACAGGGCGTTCCACGGCAATGTAGGCGATGTTGTCGAAGATATCGATCTTGCCGATCAGTTTGCCGTTGATGTTGGGATCGGCGGTGAGGGCGCCGAGGATATCGCCGGGGCGCAGTTTGTCCTTGCGGCCGCCGTTGATGCTGAGGGTGACCATGGGCGGACTGAGGCGGAAATTTTCACGCAGTTTGAGTTTGGTGGTGCTTTCGATGGTGACCGGGCTGTTTTGATATTCTTCAATGGCGTTGACCCGATGGGCTTCTTGCGCCATGAACAGGCTGACAGCCAGCCCTTCCTTGTCGGCACGACCGGTGCGACCGATGCGATGTACATGGATCTCGGCATCGTGGGCCATGTCGAAGTTGATCACCGCCTGCAGATCCTTGATGTCGATACCCCGCGCAGCCACATCGGTGGCGATAAGCAGGGAACTGCTTTTATTGGCAAACTGGGTCAGGACCTGATCCCGTTCTTTTTGTTCCAGATCACCGTGCAGGGCCAGGGCATGAAAGCCCTGTTGCCAGAGTTCCTCGGCCAGTTCCTGACATTGAAACTTGCGATTACAGAACACCAGCGTGGATTCAGGGCGAAAAGTGTGTAACGCGGCAATCAGGGTTTTGGTGCGCTCGCCTTTTTGGATCTCGTAAAAGACCTGTTTGATCTTTTTGTCATCGTGCAGCTCTTCCAGACGCACGATGGCGGGATCATTTTGTACCGCTTCACTGATGGACTGGATCTGGGCCGGATAGGTGGCGGAGAAAAGCAGGGTCTGGCGGCGGGCCGGCGTCAGCTCGATGATACGCAGCATCTCGTCCTGAAAGCCCATGTCCAGCATGCGGTCCGCTTCATCCAGCACCAGTTTGTTGAGGGTGTTGATCTTCAGACTGCCTTTTTCCAGATGTTGCAGGATGCGTCCGGGGGTGCCCACCACGATATGGGGCGGCTGTTCCAGCGAGGTATATTGGGGTTTGATGGGGGTGCCGCCGCACAGGGTGAGGATGCGGGTGTTGGGCATGGCCCGCGCCAGACGACGCAGCTCCTTGCTGACCTGATCGGCCAGTTCCCGGGTGGGGCATAACACCAGTGCCTGGGTCTGGTTGGCGCGGGTGATCAGTTTGTGTAACAGGCCGATGCCAAAGGCGGCGGTCTTGCCGCTGCCGGTCTGGGCCTGGGCCAGCAGATCCTTGCCCTGCAGGATCAGCGGCAGGCTTTGGGCCTGAATGGGGGTCATCTGCGCATAGCCAAGGGCGCTGACAGCCTCAAGTAATTCGGTGCTCAGGGGCAGGCTGGAAAAGTCGGACTTGTTCATGTGTATCTCGGTGCGGATGCCCGTTGGGCAATAAATAGGGGACAGACCAGGTTCTGCAGGTAATCAATCTGAGTCAGGGTGTCATGCAGGCCGTAGTTTATCGTATTGCCTGCATGAGCACATCCTGTGTCAGTCATTATTCGATGATGAATTGCTTCAGGGGCGGGAAGCCGTTGAACTCAATGGCGCTGTAGGTTGTGGTGTAGGCGCCGGTAGAGAACCAGTACATGCGATCACCGATCTGGAGGTCGAGGGGCAGTTCCACCTTGTGGTCTTCATACATGATGTCGGCACTGTCACAGGTGGGACCGGCAATCACCGCTTCTTCCGACTCCCCCTGTTTTTCGGTGTAAATGGGGTACTTGATCGCCTCACCCAGGGTTTCAATCAGGCCGGAGAATTTGCCCACGTCGGTAAATACCCAGCGATGCAATGAGGTGCTGGACTTGCGCGAGATGAGCACTACCTCACTGACCAGAATACCGGCATTGGAACAGAGCGAGCGACCCGGTTCCAGAATGATCTCGGGAAAGTGATCACCAAAGTCTTCTTTCAGAAAGCGGGTGATCTCGGTGGCATAGGTGGCCAGATCATTGGTGCGGCTGATGTAATTCGCCGGAAAGCCACCGCCCAGATTGATCATTTTCAGGTGAATGCCGTTTTCATCCCGCAGGCGATCAAAGATGATCTTGACCTTGCCGATGGCGGCGTCCCAGGCGCCGATGTCACGTTGTTGCGAACCGACATGAAAGGAGAGGCCGTAGGGCTCCAGTCCCAGTTGCTTCGCCAGCACCAACAGTTCAACCGCCATATCGATCTGACAACCAAACTTGCGTGACAGGGGCCAGTCGGCGGTGTGGCTGCCTTCGGTCAGGATACGAATATAGACTTTGGCGCCGGGGGCCAACTCGGCAATATTGCGCAGGTCCGGTTCGGCATCGCTGGCAAACAGGCGAACCCCTTTTTCGTAAAAGTAACGAATGTCTTTGCGCTTCTTGATGGTGTTGCCGTAACTGCATCGATCTGCGGTGACACCGAGGCCCAGTACCTTGTCCAGTTCATAGACGGAGGCGATATCAAAGCGGGCGCCCCGGTCGCGTAACAGGGTGAGGATTTCCACCGCCGGATTGGCCTTGACCGCATAATAGATCTGCGCGTAGGGAAACCGGCTTTCCAGGTTGTCGTAGTGTTGTTTGATGATGTTGCGATCGATCACCACAAACGGGGTCTCATGCTGATCGGCCAGGGCCTTGATGCGGGCAAAACTTTCGGTGGTGTAATAATCGTTTACAAGCACGGTGTTGGGTTTCATAAGGATCAATATTTTCCTGTCAGGGGATGTTCATGTTTAAGTCACAGCCAGGTACTGCTGCGGGTAAGGCTGATACATTGGATAGAGGCGCACAGCAGAGCGCCTGAATCAGATAACTGATTCAGCGTGCTGAACGGCCGGGAAACGTTACAGGCGGCGAGATGTGGTGATGATATGGGGAGCGGTCAACACAAGATTGACGGCCACACGCAGCAATGCCGGGTACGATTCAGGGAATAAGGGGAAGAAATACACGGAGCCCTCGGGGGCGGGAAAAGGCAGTCACACTTGACTGCGGTTGAATAATAGACGCGGTTTGGGTGAATAAAAAGGGGCGATTGAAAATAAAGGGGAGGCTTCAGGTGCCGGTTTGAATAGCCGTTCAGCGAAGGCAGCCTTGTGGCGGCGTGTTTTGATCACCATCCCATGCCTCTCCATGCAAGAAGGGGGGATTGGCGCGGCTGTCTAGATCAGCAAATCTTCAGTAATTGGGTGATAGATACCGGCCGAGTCGATAAGGCTGCCGGCGGTGAGTGAAGGTACGCCATAGACTTCGGCCGAGACGCCGTAACCGGTGATCTTTTCCAGTAACAGGTCAAAGTCACCATCGCCGGACAGCAATACCACTGTATCCACATGGGGGGCTGCTTCCATTACGTCGATGGTAATTCCCACATCCCAGTCACCCTTGGCCGAGCCGTCGCTGCGCTGGATGTATGGTTTGAGTTTGACCTTAAAGCCGATGTGGGTGAGGGCTTCCTGGAACTTCATTTGTTTGTCGTCATAACGCTGGATGGCATAGGCATTGGCGCTGACGATCTCACCCTGTTGCGTGACCCGTTGCCACAGTTCACGGTAGTTGAACTGGCGACCGTAGGCCTGGCGAGTGGTGTAATAGATGTTTTGTATGTCGGCGAACAGGGCAATGCGTTTTTTCATGCCGGTATATCAGCGTTTTTTATTGCGCGAGGCATAGGTGGATATTGTTTTGGTCGTTCTGTTATTGAGGTCATCGGCCACGGCTTCGGCATGTTGCCGTACCTCAGCCATGGAACCGGACCGCATGCCGACGATCTGTGAATCACCTCGGCCAATGACATAACGATGCCACAGGTCACCCGGCATCTCGGTCGAAGCAGGGACTGCTTCGATGAGTTCAACGTGGAAACGATAGTCGGTTTTGTCCTGTGGCTCGTCGAACATGTTTATCGGCCTCCCTGACCCGCCTGATTGCCGGTACGACGCTTGCGTTGTCCTTTTGCATGGACAGGGGCCTGACCGGCATGCGGTGACTTCGTCCGCTTGCCATTGTTGGCTTTGGGTGAGTTGTGACTGCGACCATTTTTAATCGGTGACGGTTGCATGCCGGGGGTTGGTTCATAACCGGGAATGACATCCTGAGGCAACTTGCGCTTTAACAACCGTTCGATGCTGCTTAACAGTTTGTACTCATCAATACAGACCAGAGAGCGGGCCTCACCTTCATGGCCGGCGCGACCGGTGCGACCGATGCGGTGCACGTAGTCTTCCGCCACGTTGGGCAGTTCATAGTTGATGACATGGGGCAGTTGCTGGATGTCCAGTCCGCGTGCCGCAATATCAGTCGCCACCAGGACGCGTACCTTGCCCTGTTTGAAATCGGCCAGTGCCTTGGTGCGTGCACCCTGGCTTTTATTGCCATGGATGGCGGTGGCGCGAATGCCGTCTTTATCAAGGTGATCAGCCAGACGATTGGCGCCATGCTTGGTGCGGGTGAAGACCAGCACCTGATGCATATTCTGTGAGCCGATCATGTAGGACAGCAGGGCGGATTTTCTTTTGTTATCCACCGGATGCACGATCTGTTCGATGCGTTCGGCAGCGGAGTTGGTGGCCGCCACTTCAATTTGAACCGGTGATTTGAGCAAACCCTGGGTCAGTTGCCTGATCTCATTGGAGAAGGTGGCGGAAAACAACAGGGTCTGTTTCTGCTTGGGCAGACGTGCGAGGATTTTTTTAATGTCGTTAATAAAGCCCATATCGAGCATGCGATCCGCTTCATCCAGCACCAGAATCTCAATACCGGAAAGATCAACGGTATGTTGATTGACGTGGTCCAGCAGACGACCGGGTGTGGCGACCAGGATGTCCACGCCCTTGCGCAGGGTGGAAATCTGCGGGTTAATACTGACCCCGCCGTAAATTTCCATGGACCGCAGCGGTAAATGTGCGGAGTAATTTTTTACGCTTTGACCGACCTGCGCCGCCAGTTCGCGGGTAGGTGTCAGGATCAAGGCGCGAGGCCTGCGCTGTTTGCCCGTGGTGTTTGCAGGTGATGTGTGCAAACGTTGTAACAGGGGCAGGGTAAAACCGGCGGTTTTACCGGTACCGGTCTGGGCGCTGGCCAGAATATCCTGTCCATTCAAAATGGCGGGGATGGCCTGTGACTGGACAGGCGTGGGTGTGCTATAGCCCTGTGCATTGATCGCACGCAGCAATTCGGTCATCAGACCGAGTGATTCAAATGACATGTGATGATTTTCCCTAGAGGGTTTGGGTTTCCGCCTGCCCAGGCATTGCCTGAGACAGTCCAGGTGGTAACAGTTTATTTATTCGGGGCTGCCGTGTGAGGGGAATCCGCGAAGCAGACACAGACTGAAGTGTGTCGTGTAGATGTAAAGTGGGGCAAGTATAACAGATATCCGGTCCGCCATGGGGTTTTCGTGGTTTTTATTTGCTGAGCCGGACCTTCATCTACCTATATATAGCGAATTGTGGCAGGGCGGTTTATTTTGTCATTTCGGCCGGGAGAGGTTGTTTTCAGGGTTTTCTGCTCTATAGTAAGGATTGTGTAGTGTTTGGGCTGATTATCCTGTACACTGCGTTTCGCTACATTCTCTCCTGGTTTTTCTCAGAGTTCTACCCAGAATTTCCACTGTTAATTACCTCGTAAGACGTGTAACACATTTTTTTAAATTTTATTGATGAGGTAATTATCATGACTACCGGTACCGTTAAATGGTTTAACGAATCCAAGGGCTTCGGCTTCATTACACCTGATGATGGCAGCAAAGACGTTTTTGTTCATTTCTCTTCTATTGCCAGCGGCGGTTTCCGCACTTTGGCGGAAGGACAGCCAGTGAGCTTTGAAGTGGAAGATGGCCCCAAGGGTCCGCAGGCCGCGAATGTCAAGGTTTAAAGCATAGAGTAAATCTTGCTAAGGAAAACCCCACAACATGTTGTGGGGTTTTCTGTTTTTGGATATACGATTTTTTTTTGAGAGGCGCTTTAAATGAAAAAACTGTTCGTTGGCAGTTTACCTCCGGGTATGACGGAAGAATCCCTGACAGTGTTGTTTTCTGAGTACGGTAAGGTGCGTTCGATAAAGCTTGCCAAAGATTTGTTTTCCGGTAAGTGCAAAGGTTTTGCCTACCTGGAAATGGAAGGTCACGAGGCAAAAGCCGCCATCGACGGCCTGAATGGCAAGTCCTGTGATGGTTACAAAATGAAGGTCAAGTACGAAGTCGAACGGGCCAAAGGCCGTTCCCGATAAGCCTACAGGCGCATATTCGTCTTGCAGCAGCAAGACGGGTATGAAATTGCAGCAGTGCTAAAACATATCCTGCGTCACCAAATTTAATTACTATTCACCTCTTTTATGCTGTCTGTTTGGGCGCGCTGATTTTCTCGCTATACTGAGGGAATGAGCTACAGTCCCGATTATATCCAGCCTCTGTTCCGTCCTCCCAGTGAAGCCAATTCACTGATTTTACAGGTGACCAACGGGTGTTCCTGGAATCGCTGTGCCTTTTGTGAGATGTATACCGCGCCACAAAAGAAGTTCTTCGTGAAAAAAACACCGGATGTCTTTGCCGAGATCGAACATGCCGCGCAGGTGTTGCCGGATGTACGGCGGATATTTCTGGCGGACGGGGATGCGCTGGTGCTGTCCACCAGACGCCTGTTGGCGCTGCTTGAAAAAATCAAACAACACTTTCCGCAAATCAATCGCATTGCTTCCTATTGCCTGCCGCGTAATGTACAAAACAAGTCACCGGCCGAGTTGCAGGAACTGGCGGCGGCGGGGCTGGGTTTGGTCTATGTCGGGGCGGAGAGCGGTGACGATACCTTGTTGCAGCTCATTCAAAAAGGCGAGACTTTTGCGACAACCGTCGAGGCCTTGCAAAAATTACAGCAGGCCGGCATCAAGACTTCCGTGATGATCCTGAATGGTCTGGGTGGTGTACCGTATACCGAACAACATGCCTTGCATTCTGCACAACTGGTGAATGAGAGCCGGCCTGATTATCTGGCCACACTGGTGGTGAGTTTTCCTCTGGGTGAAGCCCGCTTTCGGGAACGCTTTGCGGCGGATTTTTCCTTGCTGGACCAAACCGGTTTATTCCGGGAAATGCGCCGGTTTATCGAACATACCGCCCTGGACCGTACCATTTTCCGCAGTGACCATGCGTCAAATTATCTGGTGCTCAAGGGCGTGTTGGGGCGGGATAAACAGGCCTTGCTGGATAAACTGGATATGGCGATCCATCAACCCGATCAGTTGTCGTTGCGACAGGAGTGGCAGCGGGGTTTGTGAAGGCTCAAACAAATACTCCGGCTTGTTTACCTGTCACAGTGGCGTCGATACAGCGCAATATGGCGGCAATTAGTATCATGAACGTTTGACGATTACAGGACCATGAATTATGCCGAAGTCAACACCGCGTTATAAATCAGCCGATGAAGCCGAGGTGGTCTACTACGAAGCCTTCAGGCACTGTGATGTTGACGTCATGGCGTCGGTCTGGGCGGAACAGGGCGCGCTTTGTGTGCATCCCGGTTCCGGCCCGATTGTGGGTAATGCGGCGGTGCGGCGCAGTTGGCAACATATCTTCAGCAATGTCCTGTCGCCGGATTTAAGCTATACCGTGCTCAGTCGTGCAGTGAGTGATGAATTGGCGGTACATGTGGTACGGGAGGAGCTGCGGGTCGATGCGAATTCGGTGGTACTGGTACTGGCGACCAATGTGTATCGAAAATTTTCCGGTGGTTGGCAGATGATAGAGCATCATGCTTCCCTGTTGCCGGTGCGCAGTGAAGGACAGACTTTGCAATAGCGGCTGTTTGTCAGGGGTGATACAGCTCAGCGTTTACGCAAATAGCGCCGGTCATCAAAGGTGCTGACCCATTCCGGTTGATATACCACAAAGATCGACATCAGGGCGCCGGTGAGGAAGGCCTCCGGGAAGACCAGCAGCAGACCGAAGGGGATATAGCCAGAGGCAAGTTTTTCCATGCGGTAGGCGCCGGACAGGTAGTGCAGCCCGGCGGTGGTGAAGACAACACCGGCCATGGACAGGGCTGCGCCGAAGAAGGCACAGACAAAGATATAGATAAAAAAGTTGTTCGGCAGTCTTTTGTCTGCGAAGTGAAACAGTCGATAGCTGATCAGTATCGGCAACACCCCGGTGGCGAGACCATCCAAGGGCAGGCTGTACCATGTATCCACAGTAAAGCCGGCGGTAATCGTGTAGGCGATTAACACCAGACTCATGGCCAGGATGGCAAAGGCCCAGCCGAACATCATGGTCATCAGGGTGGCGCCCAGCAGGTGCAGGGTGGGGCCGACCAGTGTGCGGCTGTTTTCGTAATCGGTATTCATTAACCAGATACAGAATACCCCCAGCATGGTGTAAAGCAGGACATTCAGATCGGCTGAATTGCGCAAACGCCGCCATGCCGCATGGCGGGCGGCCTGCACCAGTATCCAGCCATAGCCTGCTGCGCCAAGAATAAACCAGAAGTTGCTGAAAAGATAGGGATTGGTGTGCATCGGGCGGCCCGGGTCTCACAACGAAGGCAGGAATTCATACTATGCGGCAGAACGGGTTTATTCAAGTCTGAAACCCGTGCTGTCGTGTGGATTGGCGGGGAGCGGGTTGTCCACCTATGCTTGCGGGTGTTGAGTGTTATTCGATGGCGCTGTCCATCCTGTTTTGCTGAGTTTGAGGAGCGTGTATGCATTGGTTATATCTGGCCGGAGCGATTTTATTTGAAGTGGCGGGGACAACCTCGATGAAGCTGTCACAGGGCTTTACCCGCCTTGTGCCGTCAATTTTGCTGTTTGTGTTTTATGCGATTTCATTTGTGTCACTCACCTTTGCCGTGAAAAAGATCGACATGAGTATTTCCTATGCCATCTGGTCAGGGGTCGGAACGGCTTTGATTGCATTGATTAGTGTGGTATTTTTCAAGGAATCCATGACAGTGTTGAAAATGATCAGTCTGGTGTTGATCATTTTGGGTGTGATTGGTTTGAATATCAGTTTTGAGAAATAACAAGCCGGTGGAGCGCCGGTAACTTAACATAACAAACAGGGATAAACATTCATGAATTTTATGGTACAGGCAACACGCCTGATCACCTTTTACTTTTTTGGGATGATGTTTTGGCTGATCACCTTTGCGGTCCTGCGGAATACCTGTCTGTTGAACACCTCATACCTGATTGACGGCATGTTGACCGAGAAGGTGAATGACTATTTTGTCCGTCATCGCCTGACCGGCAAGCCGGCCTTTCATGCCGATGGGTATGGTTGCGAAAATGTCTATTTATATACCGCACAGTTTTCGCCCACCGGCGACTGGTCTGATGTTAAGAACGTGGCACTCAGTGATCTGGTTGACGTAACCGCATGGCGGGAAGTGAAGGTTGATCCTCCTGCCATTAACTATACCGATGGACGGTATAGCTATAAGTTGTTTCATATTTCCGATGGGGTGTTGATGAAGGTGTCACCGTTATGAGTATGCCTGCCTTTGTGGGAAGGGCCGCGATCTTTCTGCTGCGTTCCCTGTGTCTGACTTTTCTGTTGCTCGCCGTCCTGAAATTTAGCTCAAATGACGGTGGCTGGGCCAATTATTTGATCCTGGCCCTTGTCCTGAGTCCGGTCTGGTTGCGGTTGACCAGCAGCGGGTTCGGTTCCAACGGCGCCTGATCCCGGCCCCGCCATTGCCCGGCTTGACGGGTGCTGTTCCGGGGATTATGCTGTTTCTAATTTCGAAACAGGAAAATACCATGCTGCTCAAACCCCAGGATACCCTGCTGGCACTCAAATACTGGTCCCTCAACCGGGCGGGTCAGACTGTCGGTGTACGGACTATCGCTGTTGACCTCGGTATCAGCCCCAGTGAAGTGAGCAAGGGAGGCAAGCGCCTGCTGACCGCCCATCTGGCGGTGGAACGGGACGGGGTGATGTATGCCGAGACAGGCGGCTTGCTGGAGTGGCTCTGTTACGGGGTGCGCTATGCCTATCCACAGGAGAGCGTGGGTTACGGGCGCGGCCTGGCCACAGCCTGGAATTGCCCGCTGCTGAACAGCGAGATGATTCCCCCCGATCCGGCTCTGGTCTGGCCGGTCCCCGGTGGTCAGACAGAAGGTGCACTGGTTAAACCCATCCACGATTCCATTCCCCACATTGCTGCACAGGACTCAAAGCTCTATCCGGTGCTGGCATTGCTGGAGGCGATTCGCGGCGGGAAGCCACGGGAACTGGCCATCGCCCGCAAGCTGCTGAACGAACTGGTCAAGGGGCAGGCATGAAAAACCGGGATGCCAATCTTTACCGGCTGGAGATGATTGCCGGGGCACTGGGTGACTTGTTGCCCCATGTGACGTTCGTGGGGGGCGGTACGACCGTGCTGTTGGTGGATGAGGCTGCACACTTTGGTGTGCGGGCCACCGATGATGTGGATGTGATCGTCGATGTGGCCACGCTGGTGGAGTATCACCGTTTCTCGGATCGATTGCGTGAACTGGGTTTTCGTGAGGATGCCGACGGGCCGATCTGCCGCTGGATATTTACCGTTGACTCGACACGGTTAAAACTGGATGTGATGCCGGTGGATGAAAAGATCCTCGGCTTTTCCAACCGTTGGTATAACGCGGCCATCAAATCGGCACAGTCCATCAACCTGCCGGGGGGCAAGGCAATCCGGGTGGTTACGCCGCCGTATTTTCTGGCGACCAAGTTTGAGGCCTTTGCCGGTCGCGGGGCAGGAAACTATTTCAGTCATGATTTGGAAGATATCGTGTTTATTCTGGAGAACCGCAGCGGCATTCTGGATGAACTGGCCGCTTGTCCGGCGGAACTGAAAAACTATTTCGCCCAACAGGCCGGCTTGTTGTTGTGTGATGACTTTTTGAATGTGTTGCCGGGTTTGTTAAATGATGCGGCGGCGGCCGGATTGGTGGAGCGAATTTTGCGCACCATGTTTGGTCTGGACAGCAATGCATAGCTCATTGTCACTTCGTGTTGCCCGGGGAATGTAACAACTCAATCTCTGCGTCCCTGTGTTATTGATCCGGTCGCAGCAATTTGCCGGAGTAGGGCTTGTCTCCTGCCGGGTAACCGGGACTTTCCATACTGACTTTGACCGGCATTCTCTGTTGTGTGTAATAGCCACCCTGAGCTGATTTTACCCGCACCATCAGATCCCATTTTTCATGATATGCGGCACAAGGCAGGGTGATATATACCGCCACCTGTTTCAGAGTGGTATCCGGGTCAATTTTGTAGCGCGCCAGATTGGTGGGCGAAGCCGGTATGTCGTCGGTGCATTGCAGATCCGGGGCCGAGACATCAATGATCTCCAGTGCGGTGATGTGCTCAATATTGAGCTTAACGCCAAGATAGAAATAGTTAGCCTGGTCGGCCACATAGTGCGCCTGATTGTCTTCCTTGCCAAAGTAAATACTGATGTTGTCAGTTTGTTGAAAATCCCGGTCCGCCCGGACTGAAAGCACCGGTAACAGAGATATCAACAATATCAGGGGGCGTCGTTGCAATATATTCATGCCGGTGACCTTATTGTGATTTCAGTATTTAAATGTAAGTGGAAGTTTACTGGCATGCAACCCAATGAATACTGTACATACGCGTCAAATTGCCGGACAAACACCGCTAATCAGCAAAAACATGCCGAATACCCAACCATCTGTCCGACGGCATGCCGGGACCATGGACGCAGCGCTCGCCTTACCGGATCGGATTGCTGAGTGATCGAACACAAAGTGAGAATGGACCGCGTCTGGATACCGTCGAGACCTGGTCTGGCAGACAAGGCGCAATTGCTTATGTGAAGGTTCGTGAGATGCCGGTGCCGGATAGGGTGTTCCTCTCGCCGGGGAGTTTTAACGGACCGTGTTGCTGTGCATTCGCTTGGTTGAGCGGGTAATGTGCAAGGCAAGATCGCCATACTGTGGCAGGAGTATGGTTTCGGTACCCGGCGGATTGGGGTAAAATCACTGCGTGTGGGGCGGGGGATACACCCCCGGTAAAGTGTTCGGTTGATTAAGTATCAGGTTGTTATGGATTCGGTAATAAGGCGTTTTGAAGAATGTATAAATATTGTCGCCGAGGGGTTTAAAATTCACCTTGCGGAACAATGCCGGTCATTGATAAACAATTTTATCGAAATGCAGTCCACAGCCAATCAGGATGTGTATTGTTTTCTGATTAGTGTATACGCCAACTCCAACCAGTTTTTACTGAGTATCAATACCGAACAGGGCTGGCAAAACGGTTATGGCAATTCGGACGATATTGATCCCTGTGAACTTACCATGCACGGTCTGCGTTATTCCAATATCGGTTATGAAATGGAAGCCGATTGCCGCCCCTATGAAGAAAGTCTTTCTTCCATCTCCGGTGAGTTGTATCAATTATCGATTACGACTGATGACCAGGCATTAAAAAACGCTGTCGAGGCGTTGATGTATGGCATGCCCGCCAGATTACAGGATATTGCGGTAGATGTGATTTTGTCGCTGGATTTTTCCGGTCTGAACAAAACCGCAGACTTCTGCGCCTTTGTCCTTAACCTGGAGCTGGACTGGGAGGAACAAATGGCCTTGCTGCGTCGCACCATCACGCAGGATGTAGAAAAGATGTTCCCCTATATCGAACGGCGTTCGGAACGCAGCATTGATCCCGAGATCATCGCCCTGCCGCCGGTGGAACAGGCGGAGAAACTGGTGGAATACATTATTCAACACCATACCGATCTGGATCAGTATACCGCCGGCAGTCGTTTTGATATTTTGCTGGATGCCGAGTCACGGCTGATTAAACTTCGACCCTATTCCGATGCCGTGATCGCCGCCACGTTTGATCGACTGGGACCGAAGGTCAAAGCCTATGAATATGGCACGCCTGAGTTTGAACTGCATGGCCCGTATAATCGGGAATTTCATATATTAAATGCCTTGCTGGACATGGCCGGCGCCAGTGACGCACCCATGACAGATGAACTGGAAGAGGCTTTGTCGCGCTATTTAAATGATATCGCAGCCAACAATAACTCCAGTGATGCGGAGTGTCTCTCCACGTCGGTTTCCTATGCACTTTACCTGTGGGGCAAGGGCAAGTATCCCTGTCCGGTCTAAACAATCCGGAAAGAAGGGCTGTTCATTAATTCACTGATATATCGTGTGATTGTTTCCTGATATAGGCTGCGCTATTCTCTTTGCACCTAAATCGCCAAACCGGAAACCAAATCATGCTTGCCAAAAATCAGACTGCACCTGCATTCAGTTCACCCAACCAGCACAACGTCATGGTTAATCTGTCAGATTATCACGGCAAGCAAAATGTGGTGTTGTATTTTTATCCAAAAGACGATACGCCCGGTTGTACGATTGAAGCCAATCAGTTTACTGCGCTGGCCGTTCAGTTTGCCAAACACGATACCGTTGTGCTGGGGGTGAGCAAGGATTCCTGTGCCAGCCATCAGGCCTTTATTGACAAGTTCGGCTTACAGGTGGATCTGCTGGCCGATACCGACGGCGTGTTGTGTGAAGCCTACGGCGTCTGGCAAGAGAAAGAAAAGAACGGTGTAAAAAAAATGGGCATTGTTCGCTCGACCTTTTTGATCAACAAGGCGGGACAGTTGGCGGAAGTGATGTATGGCGTGACCGCTGAAGGGCATGCAGAGGAAATGTTGCAAAAAGTACAGGCCCTGGCTTAAGGGGCTGATACAAAAATAACACCGGTTATCCCGGACGCATGCAACACAATCAATATGATTGCCTGCGTTTCTCTTATGGTTTTTTATTGCCGCAGAACGGTTGTGTTGTGTTGACCACTTTGCTTTTGTTCAGAATCAACTCGCTGTTCATATCATAGAACAGGTCGGCGATTATCCCGGACTCCTGATCATGGAGACAATGTTCGCACCGGCAGTCGGCAAATCGCCTGACGATGGCGGATTGTTTGGTATAGGCGAGCAGTATGATCAGTCGATGACCTTTGAAGCCGGGCGGTGTCTTGCCGTATTGCATGGCCAGCGCGTTTTTTTGGCCCCAGTTCACCGCGATGTATAACGGGCTGTGATCCGGCAAATCCTGTCGAATCGCCTTTTGCCAATCCTGCAAGGTGTAGCGCCGGGTATCGCGTTGTTTAACCGGTGGAATGGCGGCGGTTCTGGCGGCGGCCTGTTTTCGATAATACTCTTCCATGATTTGTTTGGTGAGGGCGGCCTGTTCGGCATTTTCTTTGGCCATACGTTCTTCTTCGGCACGAGCGTCACGCCTTGCCTCACGTTCCTGCATGAGTTCACGGTTGCGCTTCAGACATTCACTTTGCAAGACGATATTGTCATGGATACAGATATGGCCCATATCCTCAAAGACACTGCAGGCAGATAAAAACAGCAGCAAGACAGGCAGGGTCGGATGGCGCAGTGATCGCATAAGCAATTCCCCGGTGCTAATTAATCAGTCGTGGAGTCCCATCATATATCCAGATTGAACGTGGTGAAATAGTGGCGGGCAAGAACGTGAAATCCGCTCGACAATTTTTCTGTCCAGGTTCGATAATCACGGCTAAGCTGTGCGGTAGAATCCGGCGCCGCACGCCATTGACGGAGGAAATCACCATGTCCGGCAAGTTTCAAGGTCTGTTTATTGCTGTCATCACCTGTTTTTTATCACTGCCGGCTTATGCCGCCGGCCAGACTGTCGTAAAAATCATTCCGCTGGGCAGTCACGCCGATGAGTTTTGCGAACGGGACCGCGCCCTGATCCTGGAAGACCCTGACGGGACACGTATTCTGTACGATGCCGGTCGTACCGTGGCGGGACCGAATGACCCGCGTCTGGGACGTATCGATGCCATCCTGGTCAGTCACATGCATGGCGATCACGTCGGGAATGTTCATATCGCCAAACCCAATGCCGGCACCTGTGCGAAACCCGAGACACCGGTCAAGGCCCTGCCCAATACCAATACAGTGAACATCGCCCTGGCCAAACAGGCGAAGGTCATCTCCGGCAGCGAAATGCCGAAATTCTTTGCCGCCAAACTCAAGGCACTGGGCGGCGATCCGAAAAAATCACAACTGGTGCGCTTTGGCGGGTCCCTGAAACTGGGTGGTGTCACTATCACCACGGTACCGGCGGTCCATTCCAACGGGATCGATGGCGAGATGCTGGACGGGCCCTTGGGCAAGATGCTGAAAGAATCCGGTTTGACTGCCTATGCCGGTCCTCCCACCGGCTTTGTACTGACCTTCAGCAACGGTCTGGTGGTCTATCTCTCCGGCGATACGGGCATCACGGCGGAGCAGGACAAAGTGGTGGGGCGGTTCTACAAGGCAAAGCTGGCGGTGATGAATATCGGCGACACCTATACCACCGGGCCGAAAGAGGCCGCCTGGGTGGTCAATGAACTGATTAAACCCCGCTCAGTCATCGCATCTCATGCAAATGAAGCAGCGACACAAAACGGCAAGCTCTTGCCCGGTACGCGGTCTGAAACCTTCGTCAGGGCCTGCCGTGTCCCGGTTTACCTGCCCCTGAGCGGTGTGACCATGGCATTCGACGGACGGGGCAAGTGTGTGTCGGGTTGTCGCTCCACCCGGTGACTGCGGTCATGGGGAAAAAGTCGGGGGCGGTGTGGGGATAACCGATTTACAACAGAAACCATTAACGATATAAGTTATTTTCTCTGGAGTGACAACATCCGGCTGTGTTGCCGGGGTTTGCGGGCAGGACAAAATACAGGACTGGAAGAAAGGCATGACAGTAATAGGTATTGACCTTGGCACCACCAACAGTGCGTGTGGGGTATGGACCGATGAGGGGGTAAAGTTGATCCCCAATCGGCTGGGCGACTTTCTGACCCCCTCGGTGGTGGGTTATGACGACAGTGGCAAGATCAGTGTCGGGCGTATCGCAAAAGAACGCCTGATCAGCCACAGCGACAAGACCGTGGCGGTCTTCAAGCGTTTGATGGGCACCGACCACAAGATTGAAATCGGTTCCGGCAGTTATACGGCCACCGAACTCTCTTCCCTGGTCTTGCGTTCCCTCAAGGAAGACGCCGAGACGTATCTGGGGGAGCCTGTATCGCGTGCCGTGATCAGCGTACCCGCCTATTTCAATGACAACCAGCGGCTGGCCACCAAGCTGGCCGGTGAGCTGGCGGGCCTCAAGGTGGAGCGTTTGATCAATGAACCCACCGCAGCGGCCATCGCCTACGGCCTGCATGAGAAAAACGAGGGCACTTTCCTGATCCTCGATATGGGGGGCGGCACCTTCGACGTCTCCATCCTGGAATTTTTTGACGGTGTGATGGAAGTCCACGCCAGTGCCGGAGATAACTATCTCGGCGGTGAGGACTTTGTCGATGCCATGCTCAACAATATCCTCAGCAGCGAAAATATCCGCAAGGAAACACTCTCCAGATTGCAATTACAAACCATGTACATGAAACTGGAGAGCGCCAAACGCCAGATGGATGCGCGTGCCGAAAATGAACTCAGTTTCGAGCTGGGTGACAAGATCGTGAACTGGAAGGTGACGGAAGAGTGGTTCACCAAAGTTGCCATGCCCCTGATGCTGCGCGCCAAACGTCCGATTGAAACCGCCATCCGTGATGCGCGACTCTCACCCTCACAAATTAATGATATTGTCCTGGTGGGTGGCGCGACCCGCATGAAACTGTTCCGTAGTGCCGTCGCCAAATTATTCGGCCGTTTTCCCTCCTGCAACCTGGACCCCGATCTGGTGGTCACCATGGGCGCGGCCATTCAAGCCGGGCTGATCGAAAAGCACAAGGGGTTGGATGAAGTGGTGTTGACCGATGTTTGCCCCTACACCCTGGGTACGGAAGTAAACGGACCGGAGGGTGCGGGTGGTGGATTCTTCCTGCCCATCATTGAACGCAATACCGTGGTGCCGGTGAGTATCGTACGCTCGGTGCAGACGGCGCACGATAACCAGACTGAAGTGGCCATCAATGTCTATCAGGGTGAACACCGCCGCGTGGAGAAAAATGTCTTTCTCGGCAGTCTCACCGCCGCCGTACCGAAAGGGCCGGCGGGTCAGGAGGTCATTGATATTCGTTACAGTTATGACATGAACGGTCTGCTGGAAGTGGATGTAAAAGTCGTGTCCACCGGTAAGAAACTGAATAAGGTGATTGAGCATGCCGCCGGCGCCATGGACGATGCAACCCGTGCCGCCTCACTGAAAAAATTGTCGGCATTAAAATTCCACCCCCGTGATCAGGAAGAAAATCGTATGTTGCTCTCCCGGGGCGAGCGTATCTATGAGACGTCGCTGGGTGAAGAACGTGACTATATCGCCCATGTACTGGCCGAATTTGATGCCATTCTGGAGCGCCAGAACCAGCTGGAGATCAAAAAGGCCCGGCAACAACTGGAAGAGGTTCTGAAAAAGTTTGATAACGAGGAGTGGTTTTGAGTCACATCTGGAAAGTCCTCGGTATTGAGAAAACGGATGACATCAAGGCGGTCAAACGTGCTTATGCAAAGAAGCTGCGCGAGACTCGGCCGGACGAAAAGCCCGCCGAGTTTCAGGAGCTGTTTGCCGCCTACAAAAAAGCCCTGTTTGTGGCGGAGACCGGCTATGATTTCGACGAGCCGGACTATGATGATGAAGAGGATAACGACGAGGACGCGAGCGCAACTACTGAAGACAACGAATCCGATGTTGCAGAGTTTGAGTTTGATGAGTCTTTTCTTCATGCCGATCATCATACTGAGGACGCAGAATCGCCATTACACCCACAAACATATCCCCGGACTGCGGAAGAATCAGCCGAAGACAACATCCAACAGCAGGAGAAGGCCCGCTTACTGGAGATTGTGGAACAGATCATCACCAGTAACGACAGATATCGTCCGGCAAGTTGGGAATCGGTTTTGGTCAGTGAGCATCTTCTGGATGATGATTTTTTCTGGCAATTCAGTTTGGCATTGTTTAATCGACTGGCAAAATACTATAACGAGCTGGAATATGAACACCACGGCAGTTATCGGATCAGTCACAAAGCACTGAAGTATCTATGGGACACTTTCAACTGGCAGTACTTTGATGAAGAAGTACTGGAGAGTGTGCATGACCAATATGGGGTGTTGCTGTTTGATCGTTTGTTGAAAGACGATGAGGTCAGGGAAGTCAGTGTCAATGATGCCATCAAGGGACTGCGCGGCGGGCACAAGATCAGAGAGGCCTCAACCCCGCCGATTACGGCGCAATCAACACCTGAGCTTGTCTACGGCGGCAGTATCAAACGATTTTTTGCAATCACGGTGGATTTCACCCTGGTGATTGTCGTGATGAGTCTATTCAATGTCTATACAGAAAGTCAGAATGATCACCGGTTTTCGAATTCGGAATACTTTGGCTTTTATATGATACTGATCTACGCCTTGATGTCTCTCATCGGTGAATGTTCAAGTTTCCAGACAACACCGGGTAAACGATTGTTCGGCTTGAAGGTGTTTAACAGTGATCTGCAACGTATGAGTTATCCGCACGGTCTGTGGCGGGTCATCAGCTTCTGCCTGACGGGGCTGGGGGGCTATTTTACAATGCTCATCAATGTTTTTCTTGGCGGACGTTTCATCCATGACAGATTGTCGAAAAGCTATGTGATCGATATGCAGCGCTCAACAAAGCATGGTTTGTAATCACGGCGGCAGGGCACAATTGTGATGCTTTTGTGATGATTTCTCCCGTTTGTTTGTTCAGGATGCGGCTATGCTTTTTTGAGGAGGCAGTGTCTGATGAATAAAGCGAGTATGTTGATTGTCGCGTGCGGGCTGTTTTTCGCCACTCCGGTCCTGGCGGACAAGGCGATATTTGCCGGGGGCTGTTTCTGGTGTATGGAATCCGATTTTGAAAAACTCCCCGGTGTCAGTCATGTCGTTTCCGGCTTTACCGGCGGCAGCCGGCCCAATCCCACCTATAACGGCGATCATACCGGCCACTATGAGGCCGTCGAGGTCAGCTACGATCCAGACAAGGTGAGCTATCAACAATTACTGGATCATTTTTGGAAAAATATTGATCCGTTTGATGCTTATGGCCAATTCTGTGACAAGGGCCACAGCTATTTGAGTGCCATTTTTGTCGCCAATGACACCGAGCGCAAACTGGCAGAGGCATCAAGAGAGAAGGTGGTAAAACAGTTTGCCGGGAAAAAGGTTGTTACGCCCATCCTGTCGGCGAGCACTTTTTATCCAATCAAGGGCAGTGAAAGTTATCATCAGGATTACTACAAGAACTACCCGGTGCGCTACAAATTCTATCGTTTAAGCTGCGGTCGCGACCAGCGTTTGCAACAGATCTGGGGCAAACGCGACAAGCACTGAACAACCGGCTTTGGGCCGGTTAATTTCCGGGTGCAACACGGTCGGTATGTGCGAAACCGGCAAGTTGGGTTACACTTGAACGGGGAACAAGTTTGGTGCATACCCGGCAAGTGATACAAAAAAAACGAATAATCTATCTGGTTGCAGGTCTGTTGGTTTTTTTAACGGCCTTCTATGCCGTGTTACCCGGTCTGCTGGCTGTCATCGTCAGGCAGCAACTTGAGTCTGCCGGTATGGCCGGCGTTCGGCTCGAGATCGGATATCCGGGCCTGCATACCATGCAGATCAGGAATTTCAACCTGACACTGTTTGCCGGCGGCAATCAGTTTGATCATCAGATTCCCGAAATTACACTGGAATATTCCCTGGTTGAACTGCTCTCCGGCAGACTGGCGGCAGTGAGAATTCCGTCAGTTGACATCCAGGGCAAGCCGGACCCGAATCCCCCCGAATCAAGCTTCAACCCGGCCATAATCCTCTCGGGGCAATGGCTGGGCTTAATACCGGTCAATGTTTTGCGATTGGATAAACTCCAGTTCAAGGGGCACTTGTCCGGTGATCTGCATTATGCACATACCTTGTCGATTAACCTGCAGGCCGGTCAGTTTCAGTTACAGGGGAGTGGTATCGGCCCGGCAATGAGCGGGAAGATCAATTACAGTTGGGATGCCGATACCAGCGGCAAGTCCTCGCTGTTGGTGTTTGCGGAAGGTGAGACAAAGTCTGAAATTCTCTCATTCAATATTTATCCCGTCGGCAACCAGGATCAAACAACACAGTTGCAAACATTCAGCGGTGATTTGGCAGTGGGATTTCAACCGTTAATTCGTGTTTTGTCCCAGAGCCTGCCCGGCATCAAACAGGCTGCCGGTGTGCGCGGCGAGTTACAGGGACAATGGCGATTACAGCTCGGTGACAAAGACTGGTCGGCAGCGGGGGAGATCAACCTCAATACACCGGGTGGCAAATTCGGCAAGCAATCCTTGCCACAAGGCAATCTCACCGGCAAGTTTACCGCTGATTCGCATAAGGTAAAAACAGACTTTGAGCTGGCCGTGGCCAATCAGGCTGTGAAGTTACATGTCAACGCGGAACACTGGCTGGATACGAACAAGGGCAAAGCCGCTTTTAAACTGATTCAGGCAGGATTCAGTGAGCAGGGCTTTAAATTAAGCCGGGTCATTGATGATTGGTCGTTGCCGTTTGATATTACCGCCGGCCGATTGGCTGTTGAAGGTATGGTTAAATGGGCCAATGACCTTGCCGCGCATACCGTCATCCTGTTTGATAATCTGGGCGGCCGGTTTAAGCAGACTGCGATTGCCGGCGTGAATGGTGAGCTGGCGCTGGTGTATCGCAACGGCGGTTTACAGACAAGCAAGGATGCACAGATATATGTCGGTATGATCGATGTCGGGTTTCCCATTGAAAACCTGCATACAGGGTTTGCACTGGAGAGCAAAGACGATGTATTGATCCCGACGTTCAGATTGAAGAATTTTCAGACCGATATTCTGGGCGGCAAGATACGGATTGAACCATTTGTGTTTGATCCGGCGCGTGACAAGAACCGGATCGTGGTGAAACTGGAAAAACTGGCACTGGAAAAAATTATGGCGCTGGAAAAGCAAAAAGGACTGAGCGGTAATGGTTTGCTGGATGGCTGGATACCTGTTGACATTACTGCAAAGTCGTTTGTGGTGGAAGATGGAAAACTGGATGCCCGCAAGCCGGGCGGCGTGATCCGTTACAGCCCTGACCCCGGTGTTACCGAAATGGCCAAATCCAATATGAGCGTGGATATGTTAATCAAGGTTCTAAAGGATTTTCACTATCAAACCCTTGGGATGCGCAGCGACTATAAACCCAACGGTGATCTTGTCCTGCATGTGCAACTGGCAGGCAGGAATCCGGGCTGGCAAAAGGGGCAACCGGTGAACCTGAATCTTAACTTGCAGGAGAATATTCCCGCTCTGTTGCGCAGTTTGCAACTGACCAATGATATTGGTGAACGGATGAGTGAGTATTACGGGAAAACATCCGCTGCCGGCAGGGGCCGATAAAAGGTGGCTGTTAGAAAATTACCTGCTATGATGAACCAAAGACACTGTTTAGATGGGAAACACTTTATGCGAAATATCCTGCTCAGGTTCGGCATTCTTTTCGGTATCCTGTTGCATATCACCGCCTGTACGCCAACAGTTGCAGTGATGACGCCGACACAACCGATCACTATCAACCTCAATGTCAAAATTGAACATGAAGTCCGGGTCAAGGTGGATAAGGATCTGGAAACTGCATTTGATAACAATTCAGGCTTGTTTTAAACCGGGATAAATGGGAGCCACCAACATGACAAAACAACTGGCGAAACGATTCTTTGCTATTCCTCTCTTTGTGATCCTGCTGGCCGGTCTGGGTGTATGCACTTCGGCCTGGGCAATTGATCTTCAGACAGCCAAGGCCCAGGGACTGGTGGGTGAACAACCGGATGGTTATCTCGGGTTGGTCAGCGCCAATGCCGGGGCGGACGTGAAGGCGATGATGGATGACATCAACAGCAAGCGCAAGGCATTGTATCAGGGTATCGCACAAAGCAATAAAACCAAACTGAGTGTTGTTGAAAACCTGGCCGGTGCCAAGGCCATCAACAAAACTCCCGCCGGTCAATATATTAAATCGCCCGCCGGGACCTGGCAGAAAAAATAGCCACGCGTTCACCGGCAGTATCGGTGTGATACTGCCGGATCTCATTCACGCACTGTCTCGGATTATCCATCCACAGCAGGTTGTTCCTACAGTGCATGACCCCACCCCCCATTCTGAAATATAATGGCCCCCGCTTTGTGGCCCTCCGGCCCGCCCACAACAAAACAGAGAGTGCACTATGTCTGGTTCCCGCATTATTTATACCGAAACCGATGAAGCCCCGGCCCTTGCCACCCGCTCATTCTTGCCCATGGTGCAGGCCTTTGCCCGGACAGCGGGAATCACCGTTGAAACCCGGGACATCTCCCTGGCCGGTCGTATCATTGCCAATTTCCCAGATGATCTGACGGCGGAGCAAAAGCTGGGAGATGCCCTTTCTGAACTGGGCGAGCTGGCCAAAACCCCGCAAGCAAATATCATCAAAACCCCGAATATCAGCGCCTCGGTGCCGCAACTAAAGGCCGCCATCAAGGAGTTACAGGCGCAGGGCTACAAGGTTCCCGACTACCCGGAAGATCCCGCCAATGAGGCTGAAAAGAGCATCAAGGCCCGCTATGCGAAGGTACTGGGCAGTGCGGTGAACCCGGTACTGCGTGAAGGCAACTCTGACCGGCGAGTGGCCGGTGCGGTCAAGGAATATGCGCGCAAACATCCGCATTCCATGGGGGTCTGGTCGGCCGACTCCAAAACCTGCGTCTCTTCCATGCAGGAAGGCGATTTCCATGGCAGTGAAAAATCGGTCGTGATCGAAACGGCCGGTGATCTGAAGATTGAATTGATTGGCGAAGACAGCCGGAGCCGGGTTCTCAAGGAGAAAGTCACCGTTCAGGTCGGTGAAGTGATTGATGCCTCTATGTTGAACATCAGCAAGCTGCGTGCCTATGTTGAACTCGCCTGTCAGGAAGCAGAGGCTGATGATGTGCTGTTATCCCTGCATATGAAGGCCACCATGATGAAGGTTTCCGATCCCATCATCTTTGGTCATGCCGTGAGTGTTTACTATAAAGATCTGTTCGAGAAACATGCAGCGACCTTCGATAAACTCGGTGTGGAGCCGCGCAATGGTTTTGGTGATATCGTGGCGAAGATCGCTGCGCTGCCGGATGCGGAACGGGCGGCCATCGAAGCGGACATCAAGGCGGTATACGAAGCGCGTCCTGCATTGGCGATGGTGAACTCCGACAAGGGGATCACCAACCTGCATGTCCCCAGTGATGTCATTATCGATGCCTCCATGCCGGCCATGATCCGCAACTCGGGCAAAATGTGGGGAGCGGATGGTCAGTTGCATGATACCCGGGCCATGATTCCGGATCGCAACTATGCCGGTGTCTATCAGGCAACCATTGATTTTTGTAAACAACATGGTGCGTTTGATCCCGTCACCATGGGTAATGTGAGTAATGTGGGCCTGATGGCGCAAAAGGCCGAAGAGTATGGTTCCCATGACAAAACCTTTGAAATACCCTGTGCCGGAACGGTGCGCGTGGTGGATGCAGCGGGCAAGGTATTGCTGGAGCACGAGGTCAAGCAGGGGGATATCTGGCGCATGTGCCAGACCAAAGATGCACCGATCCGTGACTGGGTGAAACTGGCCGTTACGCGGGCGCGGATTACCGGTCAACCCGCCGTCTTCTGGCTGGATTCGGACCGTGCCCATGATGTCAATCTGATCAACAAGGTGGAGCAGTATCTCAAGGATCACGATACCAATGGACTGGAGATCAAGATCATGTCGCAGGTTGAAGCGACCGAATTTACCCTGCAACGGGTAAAAGCGGGCAAGGACACGATCTCGGTAACCGGTAACGTGTTGCGTGATTACCTGACCGATCTGTTCCCCATCCTTGAACTGGGCACCAGCGCCAAGATGTTATCCATCGTGCCGTTGATGGCCGGTGGCGGTTTGTTCGAGACAGGTGCAGGCGGTACGGCGCCAAAGCATGTGCAACAGGTACTGGAAGAGAACCATTTGCGTTGGGATTCACTGGGTGAGTTCCTGGCGCTGGGTGCATCAATTGAAGATGTGGCCATCAAGAGCGGCAACAGCAAGGCGAAGGTCCTGGCCGATGCGCTGGACAAGGCCAACAGCCAATTCCTGAACAATAACAAATCCCCTTCGGCCAAAGTGGGTGAACTGGATACCCGCGGCAGTCACTTTTATCTGGCCATGTATTGGGCACAGGCCCTGGCGGAACAACATGACGATGCGGAACTACAGGCAAAGTTTGCGCCGCCGGCCAAACAACTGGCTGACAACGAAGCGCAGATTATTGCCGAACTGAACGGGGTGCAGGGGAACAGTGTTGATCTGGGCGGCTACTACCGCATGGATGATGCCGGCGCCAATGCGGTGATGCGTCCCAGTGCGACCTTGAATGCGATCATCGACAGTCTTGGCTAGGGGCGCAATATGTCTGCTCAGGTGTATAACTGTCCCTGCAGGCGGCTTACATGTCTGACAATGTAATGAAGATCGCGCTGGTTGTTATTTTATGTCTGGTGTTTCCCAGGGAGGGCCGGGTGTCACGCATACATTACAAATCAATTGAATTGGACAAGCTGGTTCACGTTGCCACTCTGATTGCTGTCGTTAAACCCGTGGCCGGTGGAGAAAGACAGCAGGAGATACGGCTTGCGAAACCCGGCGACAGCTATTATCCATTCCAGTTTATCGTCAGCACAATGACCATCGTGAAAGTGTTACGGGGTGAAGCCATTGCAGGGGAAAATGTGGAAGTCTATCCCGCCGATTTTGATTCACAAGTCGAGCTGCATCGAAAATATTATCTTGAAGGGATTTCAAAGTCACCGATCTATCAGAAATATGAGCCGGTCTCCAGGCCGCAAGAAGGTGAACAATATATTGTCTTCCTGCGCAGGACGAAAGATGGTCATTGGTCATTCTTTTGCCTTGGTGCGGGAGAAGGACTCGATCAACTCAGCACGATCACTGAGTTACTCAAAAGCAGGTAGCACGAGTGGATATTGTCACACAGGGGTTGCTGGGTGGCGTACTGGGGCAAAGCGTCGCCAACGCAGAAGAAAAAAAACATGCCACCGTGATCGGTTTCTTCGCCGGTCTGGTGGCTGATGCGGATGTATTTATCGCGTCGAGCGCCGATCCTCTCTTGCATATCGAATACCATCGTCATTTTACCCACTCACTCTTTTTTATTCCGTTTGGAGCGGCCATTGCAATGGTCTTGCTCCGGCCGTTTTTCCGCAGGCAGCTTGCGACAGGACGTCTCTATCTGTTTTGTCTGGCCGGTTACAGTCTGAGCGGAATGCTGGATGCCTGTACCAGTTACGGTACCCATCTGTTTTGGCCGCTGACCGATGCGCGGGTCTCCTTCGATATCATTGCGATTGTCGATCCGATTTTCAGCCTGATCCTGCTGACCGCCATGCTGGCCGGCTTGCGTCAAACACAGGTTCCATTCGCACGTATCGGATTGATCGCCTGTCTGGGCTATTTGGGGCTGGCCTCAATACAACACTATCGGGCGGGAGTGTTGCTTGAAAACGTGATGCAGCAACGTGGTCATCAGGCGACACGTCAGACCGTGAAACCCACTCTGGGCAACATCCTGTTGTGGCGGACAATTTATATCAGTGATGAGGTAATGTATGTCGATGCTGTGCGTGTTCCCCTGTTCGGCGATAACACCGTGTTCAATGGTCGGTCTGTATCGGTACTGAACCCGGCACGGGATCTGCCGACGCTGCCCAAAGACTCGATCCTGTATCGGGATATTCTGCGTTTTCAGCATTTCTCGGATGGATATATGGGTTTTGATCCATCACAAAAGCACGTGATCGGGGATATTCGATACAGCATGGTACCGGACAGCGTCCATCCCTTGTGGGGGATCGTGATCGACCCCCGACACCCGAAACGGCATGCCGATTACCGGTTTTTCCGCAGTAACACCCGGCAGAATCGGCAGCGATTCTTGAATCTCCTGTTGAACCGGCCGGTTGCACAATAATTCGCCGATTCATCCACACGGGTCCGGGCTCGCCTCGATTCAATGCTGTGAAAATTAGGTAGACGGGCTGACAGACCGGTAACAGGCAGGTAAACTCAAGCCATTGTCCATGGAGGGTTGGGTTTTGTCTCTGATACATACATCTCCTGTGGGTGCTGCGGCGAATAGTTGTGAAATCTGTGGCGATCCCATCGATCAACTAACGCGTATGACCAGTCCGGCAGGAGAACTGTCGGTCTGCAAGGCGATGGATTGTCAGCGCGTCAGCCGGCAAAAATCGCTGATGGAACCCGTCCTTTTTACTCCCTATCTTGAATTCAATAAAAAACTGATCCGCAAGAACCGACAGATGATCGCGGCGGAACAGGTCCGCGTCAAACAACTAAAGGAACAGATCGAGCGGGAAAACGCACAGATACTGCAGGCCGTCATCGAACGTCATGCGGCGTTAACCGCTGCTGACGTTGAACTGGTCGAAATACCCAGCGGGGTGCGGAGTACGGATTTAATAAACCGTGAACGCTTGCATAAATATCGCACACATTTGCAGCATGTTGTGACAGAGGCCCTGACGTATGAGAATGCGGATGCAGTGGTTTATGATCAACACCGTGCCGCGCATGAAAAGATTTTACAGATCGAGCAGGAGTTCTCTTCCAATCCGGCCATTCACCATCTGTGTGATACCCTGTGCACATTGTGCAAGGGCGGGTGTTGTATCAAGGGCGCTGAGCATGCCTACCTGTCTGTGTTCAGTATGCGGCAGTACATGGATGAGCATCCGGATGTCACTGCTGCTGATATTGTTGATCTTTATTTGTCCCACGTCCCGGCGCTGGGTATTCAGGGTTCCTGTATCAACCAGACACGCTCAGGCTGTTCACTACCACGAGAACTGCGTTCGGATATCTGTAATGGTTATTATTGCGATACGCTCAAGGCATGGAAACAACAGGCAATGGCTTCCGAGCAGGATGGTGCTGTGCTGGTGGTGCAGCGCTGCTGTGATAACTTTCACCGGTTTGATGTTGACACGGTGGTCGATGTTTCAGATGTCAGATTACTGGATGAGACCGGCAGTGTAGTGGAAGAGTTTCCGGTCGAGGAGTTGTTGTAGATAAAAGCAAGACGGGGCATGTCGCCCCGTCTTTTGTCTCATCAATTACTTGATAATGGACAGCAGTTTTGGATTGGTCACGAGTTTTCTTACGCCGTGGGCATGATCTTCCTTAAACTCGTTGTTCTTGCACCATTCACCCAGACTGTTGATGTCCAGCTTGGCGCACTTGGGTCGCACGCTCCAGGTAACCTGTAACGGCGAACAGGCGGATTCGGTGTATTTGGGGCCGGTGGTGGAACCCATGAAGACAACCGGCTTGCCGGTTTTGGTCGGCAGGGATTTGGCCTGATGCAGACCCTTTACCATGTGACCGCTGTATGCAAACTTGTTAAAGTTCAGCGCCTTCTTGTTATTGACCAGAGTGAATACCTGGGTTTCGACGCGCAGACCGGGATTGGCGCATTTGTCATTCAGACAGGCGCCCAGACCGGCACCCGGTGTCACCTGACAGGAACTGTGTACCCAGTGTACTTCGATGGTATCGCCCGGCTTCAGACCTTTGCAGATCTCTTCCGCCGGCGCTTTCAGTTCAGCAGCAGAGAGCTTTTTGCTTATTTTGCATTGATAGCCGCCACCATGACCGTGTTCACCGTCACCGGCAAAGATCGCAAAGTCCTTGGCCTTGTGTTCGGCATTGTTGTGAAAGTGTATATTGCACAGATTCATTTTGTTGGAAGAGGGCGCGAGCGAGAATTTCTGGGGGTTGCTGCCCTTGCGCTTGTCGATATCACGTGGAGTCTGTGGACCAAACCCTTCGCAGGCCGGACCTTCGGCAGGTGCATGACCGCTATCGGACGCAACACTGACTGACATGATAAACCCCATGGTGAGTGCCATGCCGATTTGTTTTATATGAAAATGTTTCATGGAAATAGCCTCGTTGAAAAGATTAATGTCGCGCCGGTTTTCTCCTGTCCCGGAATATCGATGTAAATAAATTCGAAGCGTCTGTGCAAAGCGGGTGACACCCGGCCGCCGAATAATGCCTTTAAATGATCGTAAAATCAAATCAGGCGCTAATATAGTAGACAAGGATAAAGAGAAGGCAAGCAGGCAGGTTCATATTCCGAATGGTCATGAACCTGCCTGAAAAGACTATTTGGTTCTGCGGGTACCGTAGCTTGCGCTGTTGGTGGAGATGCGGCTGTTCAGATCTTCCGCCACCGCTTCAGCATGTTGGGTGACTGCATGTAATGTACCGGGCTTTAATCCTTCGATTTTGGATTTGCCACGACCTATGACATAGCGATACCAATCATCGTTACAGGACTCATCAGGTGGATCAGTTTTTTCGACACTTTCAACACTGTATCGGTTGCCGCGGATGAGTTGTTGGACTTGGCTGCTCATAGGCTGGAGTTTCCTTATATGGTTAATTAAAGAATACATAAATTCGGGATATAGCCACCGATCATGGATATCGATAGGCGCACCGAGTGTCGGCCAAATAGGCCTGATATAATTTGAGGGGAAGCAGGAAATGATGAATGTATGTCCCGACAGGTCCTGGCGGGTTTGGTGTTCTGTTCTGAATGAAGGTTGTCAATCAGGGACGTTAATCTCAATAGCATCCAATAAATATAGCAGTAATTTTGCAAGTGTGGGATTTTGGTTAAATTTTTTTCATAACTTTTAACCGTTTAAGTGTTAAACCCTGCTGGTTGTGTTGTTAATCATCATGTTATCGTATGTGTGATTTAGTCACCGTGGTTGCAGCGGGCATGGCATGGCATGATACTGTGGCCCTGTGCCGGATTCGGCAATTTGTCCAATCATGTTGTTTGAGGAGAATCACTTGTCAGAGGAAATTGTCCGGCAATGGTTAAATGCCATCGTGACTACGGTTGAGGCCCGGGATATCAAGGCCCACATGAATCTGATTTCACAACGTGTCACCCTGCGAGGTGTACCGGGTTTTGAAACCATTGGCTATGCGGACTGGTACCGGCAGTGTGAGCATGAGTTTGCCAACGGTGTTATCAAGGGTATCAAGTATGAAGGTTACAAACAGGTAGCGGCCACTGCTGACCGGATCGTGTTCAAAACCTATGAAACCGTTATGGCGACTGACGGGAACGAGAATGCACAAGGGGTGGAAATCCTGTTGGAAAAAGAAGCGGATGGCCAGTGGCGTCTGGTGGAGGAACGGCTTTTGCCGCACGTTGAAGCGGCCCGTGATCAATTGATACCGGCCTGATCAGCACACAGGGGAGAAGACGGGTGACAATCAAAACCATTGCTTATTTTGCCGGCAGTGTGATCCTGGCTGTTTGTTTTGTGTTTGCCACCCTGTCTCTGGTATCGCGCAAACAGTCTGCAGCGGGACTGCAGGCAGGGCGTCTGCATCAATGTCCGGATTCACCAAATTGTGTCAGCAGTGAGCATCCGCATCCCACTGCGTATATCGAACCCTTCCGGTTTGAAATTTCGGCCGGGCAGGCCATGCAACGTATCCGGCAGGTTATCGTGGCACAGGGCGGCCAGGTGATGACGGTACGGGATGAGTACATCCATGCGATTTTTGTCAGCAAGCTGTTTCGTTTTATTGATGATGTGGAGATCCGCCTTGATGCGGACAGCCGGCAATTGCATGTCCGCTCTGCATCCCGGGTTGGGCACTCGGATCTGGGGATGAACCGACAGCGCATTGAAAGGCTGCGCACCGCGTTTCATGCGGCACAATCATGAGCGGTGAAGAATAAGAGACATTTACCGAACAACAATCAGTAGACATTGGGTGAGGGGACTGTATGCCGGCCATGCGATACCTAAAACTGTGCCTGCAACTGATCGGCTATACACTGACTGAGACACGTGTTGGGCGTATCCTGGTGTTTATCAGCCTGCCTGCCATTTTTCTCTATTTCTATCTCCAGGAGCCGGATCATACACCGCCGATATTTGACGCTCAGGTGCATTACAATGAGGAATCCTGGCGTCTGGTCTCGGTCAAGGCGGTGATCAATACCGCTGAGCAACTGAATGTCCCCTGGTTGCTGGTCGGCAGTGTGCCCAATGAAGGTACCCTGCGTTTATATGAAGCCGATCCGGAACGTGTTATCCCAATGTTTATCCCCCAATTCAGCCGTGAGGATCGTGAAAGCTGGTTTAACAATGCGGCGATTCAGCAATATATGGAAAAGGAACTGGCCGGCGGATTATATCGGGGGGTGGGAGAGTTTTTTTTATTTGACGGCCAGCTCAACACACCGGTCGTAAAACGCATGGTGGCACTGGCCGTCAAACACGAACTGGTCTTACATGCCCGATCAGATCCTGCTGCGATCAATCAACTGTTCAGGATGGGGCCGACCGTGCGCATCCTCTGGGCCCATGGTGGAATGCTGACACCACCGGAGCGTATCAGTGAGATGTTGGATCGGCATGCTGCTTTGTGGGTGGAAATCTCCCATCGTGATGTGGCGACGGCCGGGGGGGAGCTGAAGGAAAAATGGCGCAAGGTCATGCTCCGACACCCGGATCGATTCCTGCTGGGCAGCGGGACCTATAACAGCAGTTACTGGTATCAGTTTCGTTATTATTTGGGCAATTATCGCGGCTGGCTGAAGAGTTTGCCGCCATCGGTGGCGGAACGGATCGCCTATCGGAACGGGCTGGTCTTGTTCAGCCTGCATGACAAGCGTCGAGACAATGCGCAGGACTTCACCACGCAATAATTGCTGTGTTTGCCCCATTTATTGATCTGGGTCATATATCGGCCAATTTGATTTACATAACCTAGAAGCGAAACCGATAAAAAAACAGAGATATTCGTACTAGGGGTGGATATATGGTTAACAGGAGCCCGGGTTGTTTTGGAAATTATGATTTTGATCATATCGCCTATTACGCCAGGCGACGTTTTGTTGACGGCTGTAACACGATAACCCTGCTGTCAGAGGCCAAAACAGATACAGAGCGAGAAGAGATTGCACTGGTCTGCATGCTTGATGTGGAAGATGAATTGGTACTCGATATCGAACTTGAATGCAGGTATGCCACAGATTGTAAAGTGACCAACTGTCGCGACAAACTGCGTAAACTCATCGAGAAAGAACTGGGTTTTCAATATAGACAGGCAAATTGATTGTTCACGAATTGGCGATATGCCACAACCCGAACAGACAGATTATCGATAACACAACACCGATGACCTGTTTAAAACGGCGATCATTTTGCAGAATATAATCATGTACCTTCAAACCCGCCAGATGTCCGATGGCGGCGACCGGGATCAACAGCATTGAATCAAGAAAGTACAACTTGAAACCCAGTGTTGCCAGGGTGGTGAGTTTGATACTGACCAGACTGAACCAGAGTACGAACATGGTATTGCGCAATTGATGCCGGGCAATGTTCCGCATGAAAACGGCCACCATCAATGGTGCGCCGGACAGCGATATCCCCGCCACATAGCCGCCGAGGATCAGGAACAGACCGTCCAGCCAGGTCTTGTTGCTCTGCAGCTCAAGATTGAAGCTCCACAGCAAACCGTAAAACAGGGTGACTGCATAAATAAAGATCACCAGCCAGTGGTTGGGCAGACTGATCAGGCCGAAGACGCCCACCAGTGCCGCCGGGACCACAAACCGTGCGGCTTGTTTCAGATAGACCCAATCCACGTTATGAATACGGGTGCGCAGGGTCAGACCGGAAAAGAACAACAGGTGAAACCCGATCATGGGCAACCAAAAGAGCGGTTGATCATGCACCAACAACATCAGGGGCAGGGCCAGTGCGGCACCGCCAAACCCCAGACCGCTGCGCACAAACCCCGCCCAGACAAACAGCAGGCAGGTGAACAGGAGTTGCAGGGGGGTAAATTCGCTTAACATAGGAGTGGGCCAGTCTACTATAATGGTGGCAACGGCCGCTAATGGTTCGAGTCGTGTTTAGCGGGGAAATTACCCTCTGGTTATGTTGCCAATGAAACCACTTTATCTTGTTCTGGGTTGGGTCTTTTTCGGTACCGGCGTGGTCGGTGCTTTTCTGCCGGTCCTGCCAACAACACCCTTTATGATTCTGGCCTTGTGGATGTTTTCCAAAAGCTCACAACGATTTCATGACTGGCTTTATGACCACAGGATATTTGGTCCTTCATTGCAACGCTGGCAGACACATCGGGTAATACCGCCGCTTGCCAAACTGATGTCCATCAGCATGATGAGCGCCAGTTTTATCTATCTGGTGGGTTGGTCATCGGCACCGTTCTGGGCCGTGACCTGTGCCGGCTTGCTGATGGCTTATGGCGCCTGGTTTATTCTCACCAAACCTTCCAAAACGCCGGTGGCTGATCGCGGGGAGCCTGCCTGAGTGTTTGAAGCGCTGCTGCAAATGGCCGGGTTGATCCTCTGTGGTGTGATCTGGCGACGACTGGCCCCCGGTGGTCAGGATGCGAAAACCACCCGCACGGCGCTGACCGGGCTGGTTTATTACCTGTTCTTACCTGCGCTGGTATTACTGGTGTTGTGGCAGGCGCCGCTGGGCGGTGATTCGCTGCGCATAGCTCTGGTTGCCGGCGTCGGTGTCATTGTTTCCCTGTTGGTGATCGGGTGGCTGTGTCGTGTCTGTGGACTGGATCAGGGCACTCGCGGGGCAGCCATGCTGGCTGCGGCCTTTCCCAATGCGACCTATCTGGGTTTGCCGGTGCTGGAGGCAACCTTTGGCAAAGAAGGGCGCAGTATTGCCATTCAATATGATCTGTTTGCCTGTACGCCCTTATTGTTGACCCTGGGGACATGGGTTGCGGTACGTCACGGGATCCGTTCCCGGGCCAAAATGAACTGGAGTGAGTTGTTACGGGTACCCGCACTGTGGGCGGCCGTTGTGGCGGTTGTCTGCAATCTGCTGGCGGTGCCGTTTCCTTCTCTCTTGCAACAATGGCTGCAAACCCTGGCCAACGGTGTGGTGCCATTGATGTTGATTTCACTGGGACTGAGTCTCACGATTAAGCAGGAACATTTTCGTGAGATGCGCTCCATTTATCCTGTTCTGGGTGTGAAATTGATCCTGATGCCGGCGGTGGTGCTGGCCATGAGCACTTTCCTGGCCATGTCGGGGACGTTGAAACAGGGGGTGGTGCTGGAGGCGGCCATGCCCAGCATGGTGATCGGCATGGTCTTATGTGATCGATATGGCTTGAACACCGCGGTGTATGCCGCTGCTGTCACCGTGACAACAGCGGTGAGTTTTTTCACTCTCGAGATGTGGTTCAGGCTGGCCTGAGCAAAGCCGGATCAACGATCTATCGTCTGCAGAAAGGTCTGGCGTGCCTCCTCCAGTTTTTGCGCCACGGCTTGATCCTCGCCCCGGGCCAGCGACTCGCAACTGACATAAAAACGATCGAAAGCAGCAAGCACCTGTTGTACTGCGATTTGTCGTGACGGATCAGGCGTTGCCGGTTTGCTCATTGTTTGACCACTCGCCGGTGTTACGTCAGCAGAGCGTGGGATCAACTTGCTCGCCCCCGTCGCATCGACTGCCATCATGGGCCCTTTTTTGGTGTAGATTTTGCCCTGATATTCAAACTGTTGCCCATCGTCCACTTGTACAAATTTCACTTTTATTTCCTCAAGTTACACTATTGAATGTGCCTGCCGGGGCATTTTACTTTTTTTGGCGTATTTGCCAACCACCTGCACAAGGTACTGATCACCATGAATATTTAAAGTAACGACAGGTACGGCCGATGAAAAATAAAGGGAGATATTAACAGGAGGGTTGAGCGTGGATCCGAAAATGTCATTCTCATTGTGTGGTGTTTTGCTATTGCTGAGCAGCCATGCCGTCGCCGGTATTAACCAGTGTCACACCTTCCTGCCTGCCGATGCCAAACCGATAGGTAATGTCCGGGTTTGTGAGTCGACCTATTCAAGTCTCTCGCAGAAATATATCTGTCAGGACTATCAGGTCGGAAAACAACGATATCGAGTCATTTATCGGGGCGGCCTGGTCCCCAAAGCCATTGTCAGCCTGAATCACCTGTCACAGGAGAACTTGCTCTGGTCACCGGTGTTTGGCGATAAAAAAATGTCATGCCCGCTGGACCCGCCGGACGGTATTCCCGACAGTGCTGTACATCGCGGTATCGGATTGTGTCAGGATGATAACGACAATGTGGTGCCCTGCAGTGTCTATGAAGACAAGGTGGCAAGGAAAAAGGAATATCACCGTTACATGGTTTATTATCAACCGAATGGCAGCGGTGCAAAGGAAGTGGACGCCCAGGTTGCCGGCAAGAATAAACATGCCATGACGGCCGAGCTGGCCTACCAATTGGGTATCAGTCTGCTGAACACCACCTGTTGCAGCGAACAGGCGCTGGCCTATCTGGAATTTGCGCACCGGTTGTTCCCCAAAGCGGCGGAATATCAAACCGCCTATCATCAGGCTCGCTCCATGCTGGCTGCCAAGGAAGGATACTAGCCACCGTCATACAAATATCACATTGGTGATGTGGTGCGAATAGTGCTCGCAAAATGCGTGATTACAGCTGCTGCGAATGTTGTCGCTTATCGACGTGTCTCAGTTATTCGTTGTATACGGCAAGACCAGTGTGATGGTTGTCCCTCGTCCGGCTGCACTCTCTATCAACAGATCACCCTTGTGCGCCTCGGCAATCATGCGACAGAGATATAATCCCAGGCCATAACCACCGGTTTCCCGTTGACGGGCGGGGTCAACCCGGTAAAAGGGCTCTGTCAGGTGCGGGATGTGTTTGCTGTCGATACCTTCGCCCTGATCCTTGACACGGATAACAAGTCTGCCGGGTTCGGTCGCCACACTGAGCGTGACCGGTTTATCGACGGGACTGTAACGCAGGGCATTATCGAGCAGATTTTTCAGTAACAACTTCAGCCGTGCGGCATCCACATTGATCTTTATTTCATGGTCCGGAAATATCAGCTGGATATGTTGTTCACGGTAAAAGTCGTGAATGAGTTCCTGAATCAGGGATTGAATATTACAAGCTGACGGATTCAGTACCCGATGTGGTGTGCTGAGACGTTCCGTTTCCAGCAACTCTTCAATGAGTTTTTCCATTTCGTCCAGATCCCGGTGCAGGCGGCTGCGTTGCTCCGGATTTTCCAGCAGCTCCACGGCAATTTTGCTGCGGGTGAGGGGCGAACGCAGTTCATGGCTGATGGCCAGCAATAACTGTCGTTTGGCCTCCAGCATTTTATTGATCTCGCCGGCCATGTTGTTAAAGCTGACAGCCAGTTCGCCCAGCTCATCCTGACGCTTCACATCAATGCGATGGTCCAGATTGCCGGCGGAAAATGCCTGAACGCCGTTGCGGATGATTTCGATAGGGGCGAACAGGCGTCGTGTGGCGTGATAGAGCAGTATCAGGACGAGGATCAGAAACAGCAGGGGGATGAAACTGCGGGCATGCAGTTCCTTGGCGCTGAGCGGAATGCCGAAATAGAGGGTGATATCACCGCGTTTAATGCGCAGGTAGTTGTCATTATCGGCGATCTCCACAATGGCGTATTCGATGTCCTGCTCATATTGTGTGTGTCTGACCCGGATGTCATTCGGCAGGATATGCCGACCATCGGAAGACCAGGTCCCGGCCTTGTCCTGAATGATGATTTCAATGTGTAACTCATCGGCCAGTCGCCGGGCCTTGTCCCGATCCGGCGGCAGACCGATATCGTTTTGTACATACTCCAGATATTGCAGCAGGTGCGGACGAATATGATCATTGAAATGATTGCGAAACACATGTCGCATACTGTTGCTCATCAACAACACGATCAGAATGATCATACCGATAAACAGCAAGGTCAGTTTGCCGGACAGGGAGTGGCGCGAATAACGGTGCAGTTGTTTCATTCCGGCCTGCCGATAAACACGTAACCTTCGCCGCGGACGGTCTTGATCAAGTCAAGCGGTTTGAGTTTCTGCCGCAAACGGCTGACAGCGATATCCACCGAACGGGTATAGATATCAGCCTCAATGCCTTTCAACCGATTCAGGATATCATCGCGGTGCAGGGTGCGTCCCGCTTCCCGCGCCAGACACTCCAGCAACTGGTACTCCATACTGCTCAGTTCCAGCGGTTGACCTTGCACACTGGCCTGACGGGCATGGCAGTCCAGCACCAGTTCACCAAAATGCAACAGTCGGTTGTTGCGTACACCAGTCTGGCTGCGTTTGAGTATGGTCTGGATGCGGGCGACCAGTTCCCGTGGTTCAAAGGGTTTGGGCAGGTAGTCATCGGCCCCGATCTCCAGCCCGACAATTCGATCCATCACTTCGCCGCGGGCGGTGAGCATGATGATGGGGATGTCACTGGCGCGACGGATTTTTTTGCACACCTCAAAGCCGTCCATTTCCGGCAACATGATATCGAGGATCACCAGATCAAATTCCTGTGTGCCGAGTCGGGCCAGCCCCTCAGAAGGGCGGCCGGCACTGCTCAGGGTGATGTCAAACCGCGCCAGATATTCACTGAGCAAATCAGCCAGCTGGGTGTCGTCATCGATGAGTAAAATCTGTGTCATCTGTGTGTTCCATTATCTGCACCAACTTTAACCCGAACCGCCGCAAAAGGGAAAACCGGCCGGGTATGTTATATAGACATACCCGGCACACAGTTAATGCCGACAACCGCAATGCCCTGATCGGTGTCGCTGCAAGAGTTCAACCAGCCGCGTGCGTTGCTGTTCCGACAGACCGGCATGGAATGCGCTGAACTGTTCCAGCACATCAGGCAGATGATCATCCATGACCCGCTGCGGAATTTGCAACAAGTGTCGGGCCTCGGCCAGATCCAGTTGCGGTGCGCTGAGCAGACTTAACAACATGTCATGGCGCTCCGTCTTTACCTGTTCCACTTCGGCAAGGGCCTTTTGCCGGCTTGCCTGTACCGCTGACAGGCGGGCCTGTTGTGCTATATCCAGATTGAGTTTCCGGCCGAGACGGCGGATAAATTTCTCCTCTCGACAGCGGTGGAAAGTGGCCATAATTTTATGCAGCATAGTCAGTTCTCCCTGTTTACCAGTGGTGGTGTTGACGGTGTTCTTTGTGTTCCCTGAGTTTGTCCTGCAGGATGCGGCGTTGTTGCTCATTCAGGGTGTCATAAAAATCGGCAAAGCTGTTCACCAGCACCGGCGCACGGGATTGCAGTGCATCGATGTGCTGATTGATACGTTGCAGGGCCTGATTTCGATCCAGTTTGGGTTGGGACAGCATGGTTAAAAAATCATCATGCAAGCCTGGTTTTTCGTTCTTCAACGACTTGCGCACGATCAGTACCTGTTGGGTAAAGTCCTTCAGCTTGCCTTGTTGAGCCTCGTTCAGTTCGAGTTTGTCGGTGATTTTTTCCACCAGCCATTCGGCGTGTTTTTCCGGGTCTGAGCGATGATGCTTGCCGGCGCAGGCACCGAGGCCAAAGGCCAGGGCCAGGCCGCCCACTAGAAAAACAGCTTTACACAGTCTTGAGCACATGGCATATCTCCTTGTTGATTGCTAATGTACCTGAAGCTTACGCCGTCGCCGGCTGAGGCGGGTTTCCGGGGGGTAACGCTGTGTAACGCTTTGTAACGGGGCGGCGGACCGTTGCAGGTTATATCGTGATTAAATATTTTTACGTGACGAAAGCACGCCGGACAGGTATATGTTGTATTGGCCAATATAAATTAAAGAAAGGATGTTGCTATGCAAACCGGACCGCGAGAGATCAGAACACCATTTCGCCCCATTCCGCTGGAAGTGCCGGAAGGGATGAAGCCCAATGAATTTTTCAACAGTACGGAAAATCTGAACGATCTGGTTAACAATAACGGCCTGTTGCGCAATCCGGAACATCTGTTGCTCTATCGCAAGGCGTTGGGACACAGTACCGAATTCGATACCTCAATTATTTATAACACCTCGGAAATCATTCTGGACCCGCTGGGTCGCCCGGTGCGTCGTACCCAGGTACCGGAAAACGTCAAGCATGTCTGGAACCGCATGAACCAGATCATCATTGATTATGTGATGGAGAAGTATCCTGATCCGGCCAAACACCTGATCCTGGCCGGGGAGGCCAGTCTGGATGCCACCTGGCCCCTGACTTCACCCGGTGTGCCCAGTATTCGAATGTTGCACAACCATTTTATGGTGTTTGACAAGGAAGAACTGGCCAATTCAAAAATGGCTGACAAGGACAACCCCAATCTGACCGACGGTGGTCAGCACAGTCTGTTCGAACGTTATATGCACGATGTCTATCACCGCTTTTTTGCCACACTGGATATGCAGATCCTGACGCCGGTGCGGGACGGCTCCTCGCAGCTGGCCTTGACCGGTTATCCCTGCGGTCTGCCCAGCTGGGAGGTCAAGGGTGGCCTGGAATCATTGAAGGAGATCCGTTTCTGGCACGAATACGACATGGTGCTGAAAGGGTTCATCGACTTTTATCGCACCTTCTTCTCCCAGGTTTCGTCGCGGAATGCACCCATGCTGAAAGATACCTACTTCCCGGATCAGGTGGAGAACATTCTGTTGTTCAATAACTCATTCCTGAAAGCCGCGAAAAAGGTTCGTGATCGTTGTATCACCGATGCCAAATACGCCAATGATCTGCGCTGGAAACCGGCTTTCAAACAGTTAATCTATCGCAATGATGCGGGCAATCTGGTGGTCACCATCAGCCAGAACTCCATTGGCAATGCCATCACTGAACTGCTGGGCGTGGTGGTGAAGCGATATCCGGACGCCGAGGCCTACGAGAAGAAGGAGCCGGCCTTGTTGCAAAAGCTGCTCGAGCTGCGGAACCGTCTGGTGGATGCCGATCTGGGTGAGCCCATCGCCACCCCATATTGGTCCGCCTGATCACACATATTTCCGCCCCGGCCCTTTGTTTAACCGGGGGGAATATGGCAAGCTGTGGACAGGATCAACACAGGGACAGATAAGGCATGTCTGATTTCAATAAAAATCGCACCAGCTTTCAAATAAACATGGGCCGGCCACGCAAGCAGGGTGAGTCCGGCTCAGCATCGGTCAAACGCAATGATGACGGGCCGTTTTGTATCGCCATCCTCGGCGATTTCAGCGCCCGCAAGCAGCAACAACGCCATGAACCGGCAACGGTCGGCAAGCGCCGTATGTTGAGCGTGGATCGGGATAATCTCGAAGCGGTTATGGCCAAACTGGACATACGGCTGCGGCTGCCCATGGGGGATGACGGACAGACTGTTATCGATATCCCCATCAGGGAACTGGATGATTTTCATCCGGATCAACTCTATGAAAACCTTGAAGTCTTCGCTCGCCTGCGACAACTTCGTAATCGCTTAAAGAACAACAACACCTTTTCCGCCGCCGTGCAGGAGATGCAGGGTTGGCTGGTGACGGAAGATAAAACTCCGGCCCCGGAAGTAGCAAAATCGGCCCCGGATATATCCAGCGCTGATCTGCTGGATTCGGTGTTTGATGCTTCCCGAAACAGGGGGGCGGACGACAGCTCCAAATCCGGCTCCGCCATGATAGATAATATGGTCAGGGACATCATGGCCCCCTATGTGGAGAAGGGACCCGATCCCCGCCAGGAAGAGATGCTGGCAGCCGTGGATCAGGCCATCACCGCCCATATGCAGTTTGTGTTACATCACCCCGATTTTCAGGCCATGGAAGCGGCCTGGCGGCAACTCAGGTTTCTGACTGATCGCATCGAATCAGACAGTCAGATCAAGCTATATATATTGGATATCTCGCGCCGTGAACTGGAGGAGGATCTGGCGCAGGATGATGTCAGCCGCTCCGCACTTTACAAACGGTTTGCTGACCCGGCCCCGGGTGATGAAAGCTGGGACCTGATGCTGGGTAACTTCCGCTTCAGTGATCGCATTGAAGATATCCTCACCCTGTTGCAACTGGGGGCGGTTGCCCGCCAGGCCGGGACAATCTTCATGGCTGCCGGCAGTGAAACCCTGGCCGGTTGCGCCTCGCTGGCCGCCACGCCGGATGTGGATGACTGGGATTACAGCATGAAACCGGCGGTGGCCGAGGCATGGACGATGTTGCGTGAGGCTGATGAGGCGGCGTATCTGGCCCTGACCGCACCGGGTTTCCTGTTGCGTGCGCCTTATGGCAAAAGATCCAGTCCTGTTGATGCCTTCAGGTTTGAAGAGATGCCCGAGCAACATTGTCACCGGTGTTATCTTTGGGGCAACGCAGCCTTTCTCAAGGCCGAACAACTGGTGCGCGCCTTTAACAAGAAAGGCCGACAGATGACGCCCGAGGAAGAGTACGAAGTGGGAGACATGCCATTGCATCACTATTCAGATGATGGGGAAATGGTCACCAAACCCTGCGCCGAGATCCTGTTGACCGAAAAAGCGGGACGGCGTTTGCTGGAACATGGGCTGATCCCTGTCTGGTCGGTGAAGAACAGTGACAGTATCCGTTCCAGTGATTTCAATACATTGAAATAGAAACGCAAATTTCCCGGCAGGGACGCAATTTCATGTCCCTGTCGAAGTTCACACTGCGACAATACCTTCTATACTGTAAACAGTTTACTGCTGTTTGTTGACAGGGAGAGGATATGACGACTGTTGCAGATTTGTTGAAACAAAAATCACCGGATGTCTATACCATCAGTCCGGATCAAACCGTATTTCATGCCATTCAGATGATGGATGAAAAAGGTGTGGGGGCGCTGGCCGTTGTCGCCAGGGAAAAACTGGCGGGGATGATTTCAGAGCGGGATTATGCACGCAAGGTCATTCTGAATGGGCGCTCATCCAAAGAGACACAGATCAAGGAGATCATGACCACTCAGGTCTATTATGTTTCACCCGAGCAGGATACAGAAGACTGTATGATTATCATGACCGGACACCATATCCGACACTTGCCGGTGCTGGAGGAGACAAAACTGGTCGGCATGATCTCGTTGGGCGATGTAGTTAAAGATATTATTAAGGAGCAACAGGACCGAATCAGCAGTCTGGAAAAATATCTTTCCTGGGAATCGTCCTGGTAAACACCTCATGGCAAAAAACAAAAAACTCAAACATGAAGCGGAACTCTTCAAGGAAGCGCTGCAGGCGGCCATGAAATATGGTGAAGATCGGGGTGCGGTGATCTTTGAACCCAATGACTCTGTTGATGATCGGGTGTTATATCTCTATCGCTTGTTGGTCCATGACAAAAAACTCCAGCCTTTGCCGGAAGAGCAGGTCTCCCAAAAGACCATGCGCCATAAACTTGCTCTTTGGTATGCCAAACAACTGCCTGCCGATCATCCGCTTCTTCAGTAAGCATTCACACTTCTCCGAGTATATTCCTAAACTATTCGTTGGGCGGAAAACTTTTACGGGTATTGAAGGGAACCTTTACAACGAATATTACGTTACCGTATTTGATGTACAGAATATTCCTGCCATGTTTTGTTCGTAAACTCTGTGCATGCGTCACAATATTGATGTGAAAAGTTGCCGACGCCACCTGTCGGCGTATACTCAAAGACTCATCAATCTGACGACGACGATAAGACCAATAAAAAAGCAGATTTTTTATACACAATATCAGGAGGAATCATGCGTCCTGGAAGACAATTGTTTGCAGCGGTATTCACCTTATTGCTGGTCGCTTGCGGCGGCGGCGATGATCCTCCACCAAACCCGCCTGCACCGCCGGGTCCATACAGTTACTGGAATGAAACAGCGGTTAGAAAAGTCCTGCACACCTTTGCCTATGGCGGACATGCCTCCGATAATCAGATCAGAATTTGGGCGCGGATGCATCCACGGGATGCGATTCAACAAATACTGACGTTTGATCGTACCAATCCATGGCTCTCACCACCGGAAGATACGGTGGGGACGGTGAACGGCAGTTTGCGGGCCATGCAGGAACTCTGGGGTGATAACACCAATCCCGATAATCTGCACCGCGATGATGTCAAGCAGTACTATGCTTTTCTGGCACTCAATCCCACCACCAGTATGACCTATGTAGAAGCCGGCAGATTACAAAACACCTGGACGGGATCAATCAACAAACACGGTGTTAATCCATTTCGACAAAAGATTGGTCTGTTCCTGACCAATTATCATATGGCGGTGAGCTTTCACAAGGTTCGCCCGCAGTTGATACGCAGTATGTATGACAAAATCCTCGATGCCCTGGAAGCCGGTGAACCGTTTGAGAATGTCCTGGCTATCGGTGCGACCTCCCCGGCTGTCGCCATGCAGTACGGACACATGTATAACTCCTATAACAACACCGCCCTGCGATTTTATGGTAATGATGATTTTGCCCGGGAATTCCACCAGCTCTTTTTCCGCATCCTGGGCGCTGATTTCAGTCAGGACTATCATGAGAACACGACGATTGAACATACAGCCTGGGCCTTGACCGGGATGAGAATTGATCGTGACCCTGCGTACTGGGGCAGCGACAATACCAATGATTACTGGACAGACATGATCGTCTATACCGATCATCGTGATGCGGAAAACACGCTATTAAATAACTATACCAACCATCACTGGAATAATCTGGAAATCCTTGGCACTACGATCAGTGGTAATACGGCGCAGGAAAAGATTCAGGCCCTGGCACAGATTGCTGTCAACCAGCGAGAAAGTCTGGATGAGATGCCGATATTTATTATCAACTTCCTGGCGGATGATAACCTGACTGCGGAAAAGATTGCCGAGATACGGGCATTATGGCGCAGTATACAACCGAAAAATCTGCTGACCTTCCTGCAGGAATACGCCATCTCCGGCACCTTTCATCGCAGTGATACCTGGAAGTACAAGACAGCCTTTGCCCGTAATCTTGCCATCTATAACCTGAATACGGTGAACAACGAAGACGCATATGCCAGGACCTATTTCCCGACCGGTGTCATGACTCGGCAAGGCGCCTCGGTATTTGCACCGGCTCATGATGTGTTCGGCGGCCAGACCTCGATCAATGCCGCCAATAATCCGGACATCTTCAAGGATGCCTATAATCTTGCTGTCGATGCTTCCTGGGCAATTTATTTGCACACCGCCACTTTTCAGCGCCATGGCTCAACCGTTGTCTGGAACAAGGACTGGGCGCTGGTCATCCCGAGAAATGCCGACGGCATATTCACCGTCGACGAGGTGGGCGAATGGCTTTGGCAACGCTTTGTTGCCGATGGCCTGAAAAACTATGGACCACTGGAACGCGCCTATGTGAATGCCTTCCTGGCGACAGGTATAGACCTGGGTATGTTGTTTGATGCGACCAATCCGGATGCGCCGATCAGTACAGCCATGCTCAACTCTGAACCGTATAAAACCTATCTGAAAGCATACGCTGAAACGGTGTTAACGCTGGACAGCAGCTATCAGCCGCATCGTCTGAATGCCAATCTCAATGTCGGTCTGGCGGTTAACTTTATCTCCGCTACACCATTTGTCTTTGCCATGGAGGGACGCTGAAATGAAACGCCGTGATTTTCTTAAACTGACCATGTATTCAACCGCATTGGCAGGACTGGCCGGCCCGATGAGCAATGTGCTGGCGGCGGTACCGCAACGGACATTAGTCAACATTATGTGTCTGGGAGGTGCTGATTTTCGCTTTATGTTTGCACCCAATCCGGCCAACACCGCTTATGCGACCAAATTCTGGGAAGCGCGTGCATCGTTGTATGGTGGTGGTACCTATCAAAATGCCTGGAATAATTTATTTACGGAAACGGCTCCCGGCGCCTTCGGTATTTATAATAATGCCGGTTGGCTTCAGGCCCAGTATGCGGCCAATAATGTTGCGATAATCTGTAATGTCGCCGGCTCGGAAAATCGTCGCCATGATCAGTCACAGCTTATCGTCAACACCGGTGACCTGACTGCCGGCGCATTTGTGTATGATCGTGATGGTTGGGGAGGACGTCTGGCCGAGAATATCAGTGCGGCCAACGTGGTGGCCATGACCCATGATGTCTCGGTTTTTTGTAAAGGTACGGACCCCGCTGATCGGTTGAAACAGGTCATCCATGCCAGGAATACCAAGGACTTTGCCCTGTCCCTGGGCAAAGACCCGTTACCGCCTACGTTGCCTAATCCGATGCATATCCAGAAACGATTTGGTCGTGCCCTGAAAAGTTATTATGCCGCCAAGCGTGACGAGGTTGCCAACAAGCCGGCGGACTGGATCTATCACAAGTTTATTCAGCACGAGAAAAAATTGCGCGACTTTGGCGATCCCTTCAAGGCCCTGATCGATGCCAATCCTGCACCAGCCGCGATTGAAGCATTGTATACAAACGGCTCGGGTAATACGCTCTTTACACCGTCATTCGGCACTCAGTGCGCCAATCTCTATGACAGCTTTACCGGTGCCGATCTCTTTAATCTGCGCGTGGCGTCAATGGAGTTCAGCTCGTTTGATACACATCGCAGTGAAAAATTCTATCTGGACCGCCACCTTACCGATATCTTCGGCACCGGCAAGGGACTGGATGTGTTGACCAGTGCGCTGCCTGCGGATGTCTGGAACAACACGGTGTTTGTCTTTACCACTGACTTTGGTCGCCAGCTCCGCGCCAATGGTGATATTGGTACCGATCATGGTACCGGTAACTACATGATTCTGGTGGGGCCCCAGGTCAACGGCGGTGTCTATGGTGACATGCATCCGCTGCGGGAAGTAACACCACAGGGACCGGCACAGGAGATCCCCTATGACAAGCAGGGGGCGGATATTTTGGGATTGACTTCGTTTGAGCGGGTGCTGGCACGGACCTGTGATTGGGTGCAACCGGGCAGTGGCGTGCAGGTTTTTCCCAATACGGTTTATAACAGCAACCCGACGCACCCCAACTATCCTATCCTGGAGACAGGCGTGGATCTGTCAGGCTTGTTGGCGATATAGGCGCAGGAATTTACACCGTAAATTCACCAGACCATTGCTGCGCCGGGTAGTCGAACCTGAGTTCAACGGGCCGCATCTTCAGTGCCGCCGCGCTGTCCAGGATCCGTTTGGCGGGATAATTCTTAACAAAGGCCTCCGGATCACAGGCGGCCGCTTCGACGGCATGGAAGGCGATGCTGAAGTCATTGTTTACCGGTATGGTCGGCAGTGCAAACTCGTGATGGAACAGCACCCGTTTTTTGATCACGCAGGAAAAGTAGAGCTGCATCTCGATAATTAATCCACGTTCCGTTGCCTTAAGTTGTGTATCCGCGCGTCTGGTCCAGTGAATGCGCAATGGATGTCCCTGATAGTTTATGCAGATGCTATGGCGGTATGGATTCAACCGGCGATCCAGCCAGGATGAAACATCCAGCAGATGACCAAATGAAAACAGACTGTGGTTGCGGATGAACATGTCAGGCTAGCCGTAAATATCTTCCTGAAACAGGTGCTGGATTTCTTCCACTTCCGCCCGGTTTTCCAGTAAAGCATTCACACAATCCAGATCCAGTGTCTCACCGGCCATGTTCTGTATAGTGGCAAAGGCTCGGTCGTTGTCCCAGGCCTCCTTGTAAGGGCGCTTGCTGGTCAGCGCGTCAAATACATCCGCCACGGCCACGATACGGGCTTCCAGCGGGATGTCATTCCCCTTACGGCCTTCCGGGTAGCCGCTGCCGTTGACCGCTTCATGATGATATGCCGCAATATTTCGCAATATATCCACATGTTCATTGCCATGCAGGCCAAAGTTGCTGAGCAAATCATCGATCATTGCGGCACCTTTGCCGGAGTGAGTACGCATGATACTCATCTCTTCGCTGGAGAGCTTGCCGGGTTTCAGCAGGATGTCATCGGGGATACCAATCTTGCCGATGTCGTGCAAGGGGGCAAACATAAAAATATGCTCGATGTAATCATCATTTAGTGCGTATTTGTCAGCAATATGGCGTGAAATGATTCGGCTGTAGCGGGACATGCGATCCAGATGTGAACCGGTTTCCGGGTCACGGATATGGGTGATATTGCCGGTGGTTTTGACCGCCGCCACCAGCGTATTCACGCTGGACATCTCATTGATGATCAGCATGGCGATCAAATGGCCGAAAATATCCAGCTCACGCAGGACTTTTTCATTAAAGACATCCGCAGTATAGGAATTAAAAAAGATAAAACCGAAAAATTCATTGTTGTTGTATAAGGGCAGGGTATAACTGGCGGCATAACCCTGTTTGACAATTCGCTGAGTGTGCTCATGCTTGCCGTCAGCCAATCCATTCATGTTATTGATCACCCGTGGGTGACCCTGTTCCAGAATCGCTTTCAGCGATGGCGCATTGTCCAGCAGGCTTTGATAATTTTGCAACGGGTTATCATTTTCACTGCTGTGCAAAAAGGTTTTCAGGAGATGGGTTTCAGGATCATAGATGGCAACCGCGATGCGAGCGATAAAGGACAGAGACTCCTTTAAGGTATTGTGGGTCGCAACCAGTTTATCCCTGAGCGGAATATGCCGGTTAAGCATAACCAGTGCGTCTTGATGTATATGCATGAGACAGTTGCGCCGTTTTTCTGTTTATTTACGAGTATAGTAGCCGGTTGAAAAATTACCCGTCAGTATGTTAAGTAACACAATGTGAAATCTTCTTGATTTGTCTTTAAAATCATGTAGTTATATGCTTATAACGAAAATTAACAGTCTCTGGTTCAAGACAGGTGTTGGATTTTAATGAATGCCACACTGCGGCGGACGTCGGTGAGTGATTTGTAACGCAGCACCGGGTGATCAACTGCACGAAACAGCACGGGCATGAGGTGGTATAACATCATTCAGCAGATATGTTGTTTGCTCTGAATTGGCTATAATGCCGCCATTCTCTACCCGGAAATCGACAGGTCAACCAATGAAAGCCAACGAATTGAAAAAAGGCATGGTCATCAATGTGGATGGCCAGAACATCCTGATAAAACAGGTTGTGGTGCAATCACCCTCGTCACGCAGCGGCAGCACGCTGTACAAAACCCGGGGTCAGAACGTGGTTACCCGAATCAAGTTCGAGCGCAGTTATAAAGGCGATGAAATCGTCGATGAAGTCGATTTCAACCGGCGTCCCGTGCAGTTGTTGTATCGGGACAGCGATGGATGCACGTTTATGGACAGTGAGAGTTATGAGCAGTTTATTGTAGCGGAATCAATGCTGGAGGAAGAACTACCCTTTATCAGTGACGGACTGACCGGACTGTATGCCCTGGTGGCGGATGATACTGTTCTGGGTATCGAGTTGCCCCCCACGGTGAATCTTGAAATCACGGAATGTTCACCGGGCATCAAAGGAGCATCCGCCTCGGCCCGCACCAAGCCCGCCACCCTGAGTACCGGTCTGGTGGTGCAAGTACCGGAATATCTGGCGCCGGGCGAGGTGATCAAGGTTAATACGGAAACCGGTGTCTATATGTCTCGCGCCTGATCAACACATGCACCGACCGACAGGCCGGTCCGGTCGGTGTGTCAGGCTGCTGTATTGTGTTATTTGATCAATATCAATACATGACCTGCTGCAAGGGGATATCGTGTTACTGACTGGACCTGTGCCGGCGGCCGGCACATAATGATGTCTTCGAATTTACCTGCTGTGGAGTGTATTGTGAAACCATTTCGTTCATCCGGTTATAGCGGTCTAACCCTTATCCTTGCCTGTTTCCTGTTGCACGGCGCGGTTCAGGCGCAATCGGAGACCAATCCGCACGGCCCGGCACAAAACAGCAGCCCGCGTATCCACGGCAAGGTGGTGGAGACGATGGAGGCGGGCAATTACACCTATGTCAAAATCAATGACGGCAAACAGGAACATTGGGCCGCCGGCCCAAAAACAGTGTTGAAAAAAGGCGATATGGTTGCGTTCAACACCGGGATGCCGTTTACCAAATTTCACAGCAAGGCATTAAAACGTGATTTTGATATGATCTATTTTGTGAATCAAATTATTACCGACAAACCGGGTCAGGCGGTGGCCAACCCACATGCCCAGGCGGTGGCCGAACCTCACACCGGTATGGAGAACACGCACGGACAATCGGTCAGTGGTATTAAAAAGGCTGCCGGTGGCAAAACCGTAGCCGAAATTTTCACTGACAAAAGTGCACTTAACGGCAAACAGATCAGTGTACGTGGCAAGGTGGTGAAATATACCGCCAAAGTCATGGGGCGGAACTGGCTGCATATTCAGGACGGCAGTAACAGCAAGGATTTGACCGTGACCACCAAAAGCGAAGTAAAAAAAGGCGATGTGGTGCTGGTTAAAGGTAAAGTGGCGCTGAATCAGGACCTGGGTTTTGGTTATATCTATGAAGTGGTGCTCGAAAACGCAACAGTCAAAGTCGAGTAGTACCGTGTTGTGATGAATGTCGGCAACAAACCCTATTCCGAATCATCTGAACAGAATCGCGCTCCCATTCTGGCGGTCATCCAGCCCCTGTTGCAGTCCTGTCATCGGTTGCTGGAGATCGGCTCCGGCACCGGACAACACGCGGTATATTTTGCACCTGAATTTCCCCATCTGATCTGGCAACCCAGTGATCGGCAGGAAAACCTGCCGGGTATTCGCCTCTGGTTGGCGGAAACGCAGGCCGCGAATATCCCGGCACCGCTTGAGCTGGATGTGACACAGGCAAACAACTGGCCGCAGGAAACCTGCGATGCGGTGTTTACCGCCAATACCCTGCATATCATGCATTGGCACGAGGTGGAGGCCTTTTTTCAGGGAGTTGGCAGATTACTGGAGCAGGCCGGTCGGTTGATGGTCTACGGTCCTTTTAATTACAACGGCCGCTATACCAGTCCGAGTAATGAACAGTTTGATGCCTGGTTGAAACAACGGGATCCGCACAGTGGTATCCGTCATTTTGAAGCGATCAATGAACTGGCGGAAGCGGCCGGTCTTTACCTGATAGAAGATTATGCCATGCCGGCCAACAATCGCATTCTCTATTGGCGTAAACACGATTCCGCCTTAACGGCGCAGATGTAACAACCGATGGAATTGTTGGCCATCATCTTTCTGGCTGCCGGTGTCTGGTACTGGCAGGACGGCATGCGCAGTCGGGAGATCGCCTGTCTGGTGAGTGATGCCAATTGTAAATCCCGTGGTGTTGTTTTTCTGGACCAATCCGTCGTACTGCACAAGGTTCGTCTGCGTCGGAATGAACAGGGCCGTATGGTTATTTTTCGGGAATATGGGTTCGAGTTCGCCAGTGACGGGGCCTGCCGGTACAAGGGCAGGATCAGTTTGCTGGGGTATAAAGTCCGCGAGTTTGAAATGGAAGCCTATCGGGAAGCGGGCGGGGTTGAACAGTTGCCGCATTAACAGTGGATTACTTGAGCCACTGGGTGACATCCGGCGGCTGGTGTCCACGAAACAGGATCTTGCCGGCAGGAGAAACCATCACCAGGGTCGGCGTGCCGACCGCCCGATAGGCCTCGGCCACATCAAGATTATCCAGCCGGTTGGCCAGGACAAGATACCGCAGGTTGTTTTCCTTTGTGTAATCGCTGATTTCCTTTTCATATTCGCCACCGATATTAATGGCCGCGACAGTCAACCCCTTGCCGTTGTACTGATCATGCAGAGCGTTGAAATCCTTGATATGCGCAAAACAGTAAACACATTCAGCCGCCCAGAAGACCAGCAGGACATGACCTTTGGCACGTAAATCCGCCAGCGTGGTGGTCTTGCCGGCCAGTGTTTTTAGTTTGAACTCAGGTGCAGTATCACCGACGTTATGGCCGGTTTGGGCGGAGGCATTCAGGCAGGGCAGGAGCAGCAACAGGCTCAGAATCAAGGCATAGCGGTTTTGTGTTTTCATGTCGGTACCATCTGCGGGACAGTTCTTGCAGGAACATAACACCGGACAGGGTTTCCCTTCAACAAAAAAGCCGGCTTCAGCAGGAATCTCCCGTTCATTAACAGGCTGTGAGAGAGGCGGGGTTGCGGTATGATTCACTGCTCCTGCCCGTGGCAGACAATAAATTTTTGCCTTTTTCAGATAAAATCTGCACAAATACTCAGTTAAGGTGCAATATGCAAGATCAAATCGCAGAACTGGAAAGCCGGATCGCCTTTCAGGACCATACTATCGAAGAACTCAACGAGGTGATTATTCGCCTTCGGCAGGAGATGGATACCTTGCGTGAAGAAATTACGCAGGTTAAGTCCAGACTTGCTGATCTGGCGACATCGGGAGTGATACCCCAGTCAGAGGAGAAACCGCCGCCACATTATTGATACAAGGCTGCACGTGATTACGGCATAAACCAGTCGCTGACGATACCCGGTTGTCCCGCTTTATCCTGTTTGTTCAAGCTTGGTCCAATGGTGAGTTGCAGATAGAGCGGCGAGAGGACGATATTGCCATCCAGATGCTCATACATATCAATAACGTAATCACGGAAAAAATTTCTGCCATGTGTTTGATAATGCGTAAAACCGGTTTGACGGTGTTGAACGTATTCACTTGTGGATTGGGAATACGTCAGCTTGGTATATAATTTCACTGGTTGTGGAAAACTCTGTATAAACGAGAATTGAGTCGGGATAAAACTCGAAATTTTGGAGATAAAAAAACGATGCGTAGAAAAAAGTCTGTCGACTATACAATCCTAACGCATCGTTTTATCAATGTTGGCGCTATAAATTGACTATCGGGTACTAAATATCACCAAAGTCATGTGGTTTATAGACGTACTTCCTGTCTTTCAGGATAGACAGGTAGTTGCCGTCAGGGACTCTGATGATTACCCTGTCTGCACTTGATTCCAGAATATCACCTTTCACCACGATTTTCTCTGCATCGACACCGTCACCCAGCACCCATTCTTTTGTTGTCCCTTCAGGTTCTCCAAGCAGAGCATTCTTGAGTTTCATCGTTATTAGTTTAGGGACGATTTCCGTGCTTTCCCTGAATGCATTTTCCAGCCTGTGTTCAGTTGACCAGTATTTTACCGGATCGCTGTCCGGTTTTAACTTGCCTGCTTTGTAAAATACGAATTGACTGAATATTCTGTTCCTGTCGGGGTCCGGGGCGAATTTATGATTATCAGTCGTGTCATCCGTGTCATCAATTATGGTTGCCTTAACGGGTTTTGGTTCGAAGTGTAATTCAATAAAAGCACCGATGTTCAGTGTCTCCATGCCATAGGAAAAGCAGGCAACGGGATAGATGATTAACAAGGCGCCATCTCCAGCTTTGTGTTCCTTCAGTAATGAGTCTGGAGTTTTCTTTGACTCAAAGTTTGTTGTTTTGACTCGATAATGTCCGGCTGCAACAATCTCTTTCTGGAGAGATTTTTCCAGCGCGGTATTCAGGTCATTTTGCAGTTTGTTTTGTTTGTAAATATCATTCAGTGGTTGGGCCTGTGATTTTTGTGATTCCTCTATGGATGCATTGATCATGCTGTCAATCAGCGAACCAACCACGGCACCGATAAAGCCTCCCCCCATTTGGAAAGAGGCATTCGTGAATGCGCCACCATAGCTTCTGAAAGTACAAATAGTCTCTGGATAAGTCATGGAATATAGCCTGGTATTTCTGACTTTTTCATATTTCTCAGCCGGGATAACCATGGCTTCCTTTGCTTGTAAAGCGGCCGGCATAACCAAAATAGTTGATATGAAGATTAATGATAATGAAAGCAGACTTATTGTTTTTCTCAGCATATATTTTATCCTTGCTGTCCGGGTTGTGGATATGTGTAGCAGGTGTATCGTCAAAAGTATCTGAAATTTTAATCTTTATGGTGATTTATTATGGGATACAGCAAAGCATTGCTGTGGTCAATCAGTGACAGTGTGTGATTGATCAGGCAACAGGGAGGAGTGAGGCCGACCGGGTTCGTCCTAATCGGTTATATCGAACACGGTTCAGGTCGTCACGACAACACGAATTGCATCCAGCCGGAGGTTGGTGGCGTCGAGGATTTTATCCAGAGCGCGCCATTGTGTTTCAAAGAAGCTGATTTCATCGTCACGTACATTGGGGTTGACCTGTTGCAGGGCCTTGAGACGGTTGATCTCTTTCTCCAGGGTCTGGCGTGTTTTGGCGTGCGCCTCCTGCAAAATGGCGGGAGCGGCCTGCTTGGCCAGTTGATCGCTGCCACCGACCAGTTCACGGATGGCCTGCACCTGTGAGCGCACCACTTGCTTGGCCGTTTCCTGGTTGACCTTGATTCGTCCACGATTGATGGCATCATGGGGCAAGACATCGGTGCGGTTGTTGCCGTGTTCATCCACGACCACCCGGATTGTGGTGGGCGGCAGGTAACGACTGGCCTGCAATTCACTGCTGTCGCCGGCTTCCAGCACATAGATACATTCCAGTAACAGGGTGCCGGCTTTGAACTGGTTTGTTTTGATCGCGGTGAGGGCGGTATTGCCCTGTTCCTGGTTCATGACCAGATCCATGGCATCGGTGACAAAGGGGTGTTCCCAGGTCATGTAATGGATGTCTTCATAGGTCAGCGCGGTTTCCCGATCATAGGTCAGGGTCATGCCGTCTTCAGGCAAGTTGGGGAAGTTGCCCTGCATGTGGTGACCGGGGTGTATGACCAGATTGCCTTCACCGCCGGGTTCACTTTCGATCTCAAAGCAGTTGAAGATATTTTCCAGATAGAGTGAGAGGGCAACCTGTCGCGCTTCCGTTTCGCCGCGCCGGCACAATTCGTTGGCAAGGGCGGGGCGGCAGGAATTGTACTCCAGTAATTGATCTCGGCCCTTGTGCAGTGCTTCGTTGAGTTCATGGTGCAGGCCGGCGGTGGCACTGAGCAGATTGGGCAGATCCTCCAGACCATCTTCCAGTTGATGCAATGCATTGAGCAGATCCTGTTCCACCTTGACAAAGACACTGTGTCCCGCCGGGCAGGTTTGTTCAAAGGCATTCAGCCCCTCATGATACCAGCGTGCCATGATGGCCTGACCACTGTTGTCCAGATAGGGGATATGCAACCGAATGGTTTCGGTCTGGCCGATACGATCCAGTCGACCGATACGTTGTTCCAGCAGATCCGGGTTGAGGGGTAAATCAAACAGGATCAAATGGTGTGCAAACTGGAAGTTACGTCCTTCACTGCCGATCTCGGAACAGATCAACACCTGACTGCCATACTCGGTGTCGGCAAAGAAGGCGGCGGCACGATCCCGTTCCACGATACTCAAGCCCTCGTGGAAGACAGCGGCATGGATGCCGGAACGGGTACGTAATACCTGTTCCAGATCGAGTGCGGTGTCCGCGCCGGCCGCAATCACCAGCACTTTGGCCGGTTTGAGTGTCTTGAGTTGTTGTGCCAGCCATTCAACACGTGGATCAATCTCGGTCCAGTGCGGCTGTCCACTCTGTTGATCTGCCTGATACAGTAATTCGGGACAGAGCAGCAGTTGCGGCACAGAGATACTGGTGGTCTGAAATGTCGACAGGCAGGTTTTATAGGCATCGGGCAAGGGCAAGGGGGTTAATGTTGCTGTCCGAGCCGGAAAACCTTTCACCGCTGCGCGTGTATTGCGGAACAGCACGCGCCCCGTTCCGTGGCGATCCAGCAAATGTTCCACCAACTCAAGACGGGCATCAGTTTGTTGCGCTGCCGTCGCCTGTTTGCTTTGTTGCAGGATATCCAGCAAAGCCTGATTATCCCCTTCACCGATGGTGTCATGCAGGGTTTGATAGGCTGTATCAGACAAATCCTCACCACTGAGCAAGGCTTCAACAGCGCGAGCCACCGGTTCATAGTGTTGTTCTTCTTCGACAAAAGTATCGAAGTCCGGGAAACGATCCGCATCCAGTAACCGCAGTCGGGCAAAGTGACTCTGTTTGCCTAATTGTTCCGGTGTGGCGGTGAGCAATAACACCCCTTTGGTCACCGCCGCCAGTCGCTCAACGATCAGGTATTCCGGGCTGGGGTCTGTCGCTGACCATTGCAGATGATGTGCCTCATCGACGACCAGCAGATCCCATTCACCCGCCAGACATTGTTTGGCGCGAGTCGGGTTTGCCACCAGAAATTCCAGTTTGCATAACACCAGTTGTTCGGTTTGGAAGGGGTTGATTGGCGTATCACTTTGTTCCGCCTGCTCGACAGCCTCACAGCGTTCGTCATCAAAGATACTGAAATAGAGATTAAAGCGCCGCAGCATTTCCACCAGCCATTGGTGCACCAGACTTTCCGGTACCACGATCAATATTCGACGGGCGCGTTCGGTTAACAGCTGTTGATGCAGGACCAGACCGGCCTCAATAGTTTTGCCCAGACCCACTTCATCGGCGAGCAGAACGCGAGGGGCATAGCGATTGGCCACTTCATGAGCGATATATAACTGATGCGGTATCAGGCTGGTGCGCACACCGATCAGGCCGCGTAAATCGGAGTGTGCGAGCAGATTTTTTTCCTGCAGGGTCTGATAGCGCAATTCAAACCATCTGCCACGATCAATTTGTCCGGTCAGCAAGCGGTCAATGGGACGATTGAGCTGAATAAAATTATCCAGTTCACCTTCACCAATGGATGCGGACGTGCCGTCATCATGCCGGCCATGGTAGGTGTACAAGCCGTTGTGTTCTTCAATGTTGTGAATGGTGAGGCACCAGCCTTCGTGGGTCTTGACCTTGTCACCGGCAGTAAACGAAACACGGGAAAGGGGCGCGCTTTGTTTGGCATAAATGCGGGTTTCGCCGGTGGAGAGAAAGACAATTGTTACGGTGCGATGATCGGTGCTGAGGACTGTCCCGAGTCCCATTTGTAACTCACTTTCACTAATCCAGCGCTGACCAGGAATAAACTCGTGCACAACCTGCCTCATCATTTTATTGAACCGGTACCCAAGAGGGACGCTATGGTAGTGAAACAACCTGAACTGATCAACAACAGAAGTCAGGTTTTACAGCGTTTCTGCATACGTATGACACACTTTTTTCCTGTTAAGGATTGACGTGCTTGATCCGATATGCAAGTGACAAAGACCATTTGTGTGGAAAAATCCCCGCTGATTTTGTCAACAAGGTTTACAGCATGACCAAAACCAAAGAATATGATGCCGGTACCGGCAAGGTGATTGACCCTGAACGTCGTAAGGCCGTCATGTTATTGGCCGATGCAAATGACAGTGAGGTGTTGACAAGTGTGCTGCGCGAAAAACGTTTTCGCATTCTCGGTATGACCGGCAAACCGGATGCCGCCTTTGAACTCATGCGTAAACACAAGGTGGGCATACTCTTTCTTGATGAGAGTATTCCGGGCATGGATCTGTCAGAGACGCTGTTTCAGATCAAACGCCGTTTTCCCGAATTTATGATTGTCCTGTTGGGAGAGCATGTCAGCCGTGAAGAACTACAGGAGTTGTTTTCCCGGGGAGTCGAGGCCTTTCTGGTCAAACCCCTGCAGTACGATGCGATTGTGACAAGCATGTCACGTTTCAAATTGGGTTGAGCTCGATTTATCCGGATGATGGCGGTGCGTTGTTTCCCGGTAACAAGTGCCCATAGCGTGCATAAAACAATTTGATCCACAACGGCGCGGCAAGTGTTGTGTAGGTGATCACGATGATCATGCCGGCATAGACTGCCGGCGTAAAAATTTCGGTGGTTCTGCCCAACTCCGCAAAGATCAATCCCACTTCACCGCGTGGCACCATCGCCATACCGATGGCGATGCGTGTCGGAATGGTTTCACGCACCAGCCATGGGCCCAGTAATTTGCCGAGAATCGCCGCCACCGTTAATGTCAGGGAAAATACCCAGATAAAAGCAGACGACCAGTCGACATGGCGCAAATCCAGTGATAATCCCACCATCACAAAAAAAATCGGCGTAAATATCTGAATGACGGGCCGCATCTGATTCTGGACGTGGTGCGTGAAATCGGGATCAGAATGGAGCGAGACACCGAAGGGTAAAAAGAAGCGCCGTGACAGGGCTATCCCGGCGGCAAAACCACCGAGGATATGTGGGGCACCGATGGTGTGGGCCAGCGCAGCAAAGATCATCACCAGTGATACCAAGACGATGGGGATCAATCCCGGTATATGGCGTTGGCGATGGAAATGTTGAATGAGTGGCAAGAGTAACTTGGCAATAATCGGTGCCATCATAAAGAATACCGTCACAAACAGAATGATCTTGCCGCTGTTATAGAGACTAACATTTCCACTGACAGCAAATTCATACAGAATGGCCAGTAAAAATATCCCCAACAGATCATCAATGACCGCAGCACCCAGCACAATTTGGCCTTCCCGACTTTGATGACGACCCAGATCCGCCAGGATGCGTACCGTGAACCCGATGCTGGTGGCGGTCAGGGTGCCGCCAATAAACAGCGAAAGTAATACAGACATATTAAACAGGTAGTGACAGACGGCATAACCGATCACAAACGGCAGAATAAAGCCGCCCAGGGCGACAATGACGGCGTGGTGTCCGGCCCTGGCCAGACGCTCGATGTCCGTCTCCAGACCGACTTCGAATAACAGGAGAATGATGCCAATTTCGGCCAGTAATTTCAGGGTGTCATGCGGTGTGATCCAGCCAAGTACCGTCGGACCCAACAGAATACCGGCACACAGTTCACCAAAAATGGGAGGAATCCGCAGACGGGATGCAATCTCCGCCAGGAGGCGCGCCAACAGCAGAATCGCCGCGATCTCAAACAGGATGATATGGGTTTCCATGTCGTTACCGGGTCCACTCATTCATAAATATTCTGTTAAAGTATATGACAGGCCACAACAATTTACCGGGGCGTTATGTCCGATACCGATTTTCAGCTCCATCAGCAACTGGCACAGGACTGTTTTGAACTGGGTTACTTTCCGCTGTGTCGCGTATTGTTAATGAATGACTGCAACTATCCCTGGTTTATTTTGGTTCCGGCACGTCAGGGGATCGTGGAAACATATCAACTCAATACGGCGGATCAACAACAACTGTGGATTGAATCGGCGGCGTTTGGTGCGCACATCATGCAACAATTTCAGGGAGAGAAACTGAACATTGCTGCATTGGGTAATGTGGTGCCGCAACTGCATATTCACCATATAGTGCGCTATGCCGATGATCCCGCCTGGCCGGCGCCGGTCTGGGGCAAGCACCCGGCCAAACCCTATTCTGATGATGCGTTGCAGGCATGTCTGGCGCAACTGGGCGAGAGGTTGCCGGCCGGATTTTGTTTTACGGCGAGCATCTGATGAATATCTGGTATGTCTATATACTGCGTTGCGCTGACGACACACTATATACAGGCGTCACCACTGATCCGCAGCGTCGACTGGATGAACACAATCATGATAACCGACTGGCCGCCCGTTACACCCGATCCCGCCGTCCGCTCACGCTGGTCTACCAGGAACAGTGCGCTGATCGATCACAGGCATGCCGGCGTGAACACGAGATCAGGCAACTGAGTCGGCATGAAAAAGAGCAATTAATTAAAAAATATACACTGCAGAGCAAGAAGTCGCGCTCTGCCTCTTGAATTTGGGTGCCTGCTTGTGGTTCACTATGCGCCCTTCGGGGCCGTTAGCTCAGTTGGTAGAGCAGGAGACTCTTAATCTCTTGGTCCAAGGTTCGAGTCCTTGACGGCCCACCATTTTCCCCTTGTTATCTCTGCCCTGTGCCTGTCTGCAGGCCGGGCCGGGTACATCAGATTTGACGACAGATTTCCGGCCGGTGTTTCGAGCTTGCCGCTGACATTGCATAATATTTAATCAGCTGTATCTGCTTATTATTCCTTATGTTATAGACACATCTGAATTGAAAGCTGATAAGATTTCTCAAGTTTAAACGGGTTACATCGGATCAGCCACTGCCTGTATAATGGTCTGTTGATATTACGAAGTGGCGGAATTGGTATTTGGAAACGCTTCACGAGCCAGGCGAGTGTTAGCGGTTCTTAAGGTGGATACCAGGGAAAACCACAGATGCAGGGTGTAATTCCGGGTAATATTAAATGCGCGAAAGTGGCGGAATTGGTATTTAGAAACGCTTCACGAGCTTGGCGA
>JAOUNS010000019.1 GCA_029880855.1 Gammaproteobacteria bacterium | reverse complement strand
GGCGAGTGTTAGCGGTTCTTAAGGTGGATACCAGGGAAAACCACAGATGCAGGGTGTAATTCCGGGTAATATTAAATGCGCGAAAGTGGCGGAATTGGTATTTAGAAACGCTTCACGAGCTTGGCGAGTGTTAGCGGTTCTTAAGGTGGATACCAGGGAAAACCACAGATGCAGGGTGTAATTCCGGGTAATATTAAATGCGCGAAAGTGGCGGAATTGGTAGACGCGCTGGATTTAGGTTCCAGTAGGGTAACCTGTGAGAGTTCGAGTCTCTCCTTTCGCACCAGTTTTTATGTAAACACATGAATTTACTATATTATTATTTTTGATCGAGGTACAACATGCAAGTTTCTGTCGAGTCTGCGGGTGGCCTGCAGCGCACTATCAAGGTTGCGGTTCCAGAGGAAACGATTGAGAAAGTCGTTCAAAACCGCCTGCAAAACCTGACCCGCACGGTCAAAATCAAGGGTTTCAGGGCCGGCAAGGTGCCCCTGAATGTGGTCAAGCAACACTATGGCAAGCAGGTCCGTCAGGAAGTCCTTGGTGAGGTGATTCAATCCTCGTTCTATGAAGCGGTCAGTCAGGAAAAACTGCGTCCGGCCGGTTCACCCAGTTTTGATACTCAACAGACAGAGGCCGGCAAAGGTCTGGAATATACCGCGACATTCGATGTTTATCCTGAAATCGAAATAAGGGATATGTCGGGCATGACGATCGACAAGGCCGTTTGCGAGATCAATGATGCCGACGTCGATAGCATGATCGAAACCGTTCGCAAACAGCAAATACAGTGGGAAGCCGCTGACAAGGCGGCCGAGAACGGTGACCGGGTAACCGTCGACTTCAAAGGGACAATTGATGGCGAGGTCTTTCAGGGTGGCGAAGGCAGCGGTATGAGTGTGGAACTGGGCAAAGGCCGGATGATCAAGGGCTTTGAAGACGGCCTGGTTGGTATCAAGGTCGATGAGGAAAGAACCCTGAATTTAACTTTCCCGGAAGAATATCACGCCAAGGATCTGGCCGGAAAACCGGTACAGTTCGCCATCAAGGCAACAAAGGTGGAAGTCGCCAAATTACCGGAACTTGACGCAGAATTTGCCAAACGACTGGGTGTGGCGGATGGTGATCTGGATAAAATGCGCAGTGAAATCCGCGCCAACATGCAGCGTGAACTGGATTCAACCCTCAAAAGCAAGGTTAAACAGGCTGCCATGGATAAATTGCTGGAAGCCAACAAAATTGAAGTGCCTGATGCGTTGATCCAGGGCGAGGCAAATCATTTGATGAACCAAATGGGTAATAACCTGATGAACCAGGGGATGAAGCGCGATCAAATCAGGCTTGATCCTTCCATGTTCAGCGAACAGGCTGAACGTCGGGTTGCCCTTGGTTTAATTATGGCGGAGATTGTAAAACAACAAGGCATCAAGGCTGACGCCGATAAAGTGAAGAGCTATATTGATACTGTCGCCGCCAGTTACGAAAAACCGGAAGAGGTTGTGCAATGGTACTATGGTGACAAACAACGCCTGTCTGAGGTCGAGTCACTGGTACTGGAAGAACAACTGGTGGACTGGATTTTGGGACAGGCTAAAGTTGAAGAAAAGAAAATGACGTTTTCTGAATTGATGTACCCGGATAAAGTTTAGGGTATTAAGCCGTTTCTAGTCTTAAAGGAAAAAAAACTGTGACCGATAGAAAAAATAGCAATGCTGATTTAGGCATAACCAACCAGTTAGTGCCGATGGTTGTGGAACAAACCTCACGTGGTGAGCGGGCTTACGATATTTATTCGAGGCTGCTCAAGGAAAGGGTGATTTTCCTGGTGGGGCAGGTTGAAGACCACATGGCCAATCTGGTTGTAGCACAGTTGCTCTTTTTGGAATCGGAAAACCCGGATAAAGATATACACCTATATATTAATTCTCCGGGTGGATCAGTCACAGCGGGCTTGTCTATTTATGACACCATGCAGTTCATTAAACCCGATGTGAGTACGATGTGTATCGGCCAAGCCGCCAGCATGGGTGCGGTGTTGTTGGCCGGGGGCGCAGCCGGTAAGCGCTACTGTCTGCCCCACTCACGGACCATGATTCACCAACCCCTGGCAGGTGTACAGGGACAGGCGACGGACATCGAGATTCATGCTCGGGAAATACTTGAGACAAGAGAACGGTTAAACCAGATCCTTGCCAAACACACCGGGCAACCGATGGACAGAATTCAGGCAGATACCGACCGGGACTTTTTCCTGAGTGCGGCTGAGTCAGTCAAGTACGGGCTGATTGACGAAGTAATGACCATGCGTGGCAGTGCTGTGGGCAACAAAAAGGACTGATATTTGTTCTCATTCACATTTTGAGGATTGAAACAAATAAAACTTGCATCCATATTCAATTATGTGCAAGGTTGTAAATGGTTATACTGCGCGGAGATGAGGTTAACGAAATGAGCGACGACAAAAATACGACAGGTGAAGGCGGAAAACTGCTGTACTGTTCGTTCTGTGGCAAGAGTCAGCATGAAGTCCGCAAGCTGATTGCCGGCCCATCTGTGTTCATCTGCGATGAATGTGTTGAACTTTGTAATGACATTATCCGTGAGGAAGTTCAGGAGCAATCCTCTTCTGTCACCGGTAGCAAACTTCCGACGCCGCATGAAATCAACGTTATCCTTGACGAGTATGTGATTGGTCAGGAACGCGCCAAAAAAGTGCTTTCCGTTGCGGTGTATAACCACTACAAACGTCTGGAAACCACCCAGAAAAAAGATGATGTAGAACTGGCCAAGAGTAATATCCTGCTGATTGGTCCGACCGGTAGTGGTAAAACCCTGTTGGCCGAGACACTGGCGCGTCTGTTGAACGTGCCGTTTACCATTGCCGATGCCACCACCCTGACTGAAGCCGGTTATGTGGGCGAGGACGTGGAAAACATCATCCAGAAACTGTTACAAAAGTGTGACTATGATGTGGAGAAGGCCCAGACCGGTATTGTCTATATCGATGAAATCGACAAGATCTCCCGCAAATCAGACAACCCGTCCATTACCCGTGATGTGTCCGGTGAGGGCGTGCAGCAGGCACTGCTGAAACTGATTGAAGGCACGGTGGCATCAGTTCCGCCGCAGGGTGGTCGCAAGCATCCCCAGCAGGAATTTCTGCAGGTGGATACCAGCAATATTCTCTTTATCTGCGGCGGTGCATTTGCCGGACTGGATCGCATCATTCGTGATCGTTCCGAGAAAGGCGGTATCGGCTTTGGGGCCGAGGTCAAGAGCAAGAGTGACCAGAAGAGCCTGAGTGATGTCCTTCATTCGGTTGAGCCGGAAGACCTGATCAAATACGGTCTGATCCCGGAATTCGTCGGCCGTTTGCCGGTGGTCGCCACCCTGAGCGAACTGGATGAAGTTGCTCTGGTGCAGATCCTGACCGAACCCAAAAACGCCCTTACCAAGCAATACCAGAAAATGTTCGAAATGGAAGGCTGTGAACTGGAGTTCCGTGAAGAAGCATTGCTGGCAGTCGCCCGCAAGGCAATGGAACGTAAAACCGGTGCACGCGGCCTGCGCTCCATCCTGGAATATGTACTGCTGGATACCATGTATGACCTGCCTTCCATGGAAAATCTGGAGAAGGTGGTCATTGATGAATCCGTAATTGAAGATGAAGGCAAACCGTTGTTGTTGTTCGAAGGCACAGAGCAGCGGGCCGCGTCTTCTGACGAGTGAGGTGTTCTATCGATTATCGGGTACATTTCCAGGAGCAGGACTTATCCAAATTTGGTAAGCAGGGGGCTGGTTGAAATCTGTCAATTACGCCCCCAAGACAAGCGAACAAACCGAGATTGAATTAACCACAACCTGCGAGAACTTTTATGTCCCAAGTGATCGATGACCAAATGACGACCATCCCCGTTCTGCCCTTACGCGACGTCGTAGTCTATCCCCACATGGTCATCCCCCTGTTCGTTGGCAGGGAAAAATCCATCAAGGCCCTTGAGGCCGCCATGGAAAATGACAAGCAGATCCTGCTGGTCGCACAGAAAAGCGCCGCAGACGACGATCCCCAGCCTGAGGACGTCTATCGACTGGGTACGGTCTCCAGCATTTTACAGCTTCTCAAACTCCCTGACGGTACCGTCAAGGTGCTGGTTGAAGGCAGCCGCCGGGCACGGATTGTACATTTTATCAATGAAGACAACTTCTTCTCCGCCCAGGTTGTGAATGTCGAAGAAAAACAACCCATGGAAGATCGGGAAGTTGAGGTGCTGGTTCGCTCATTGACCACCCAGTTTGACCAGTATGTCAAACTCAACAAAAAAGTACCGCCTGAAATTCTTACCTCACTGTCCAGTATTGATGACCCCAGTCGGCTGGTGGATACCATTGCCGCACATATGTCACTCAAGATCGAGGAAAAGCAAAAAATCCTCGAAATGGATGTCCTGCGGGATCGTTTTGAACATCTGATGGGTATCATGGAGTCAGAAATCGACCTGTTGCAGGTGGAGAAAAAGATCCGTGGCCGCGTCAAACGGCAGATGGAAAAGAGCCAGCGTGAGTATTATCTCAACGAACAGATGAAGGCCATCCAGAAAGAACTGGGTGACATGGATGATGTGCCCAATGAGATGGAAGAGCTGGAGCAGAAGATTGAAAAGGCCGGTATGTCCAAAGAGGCGAAAACCAAGGCCACTGCAGAGCTTAACAAGCTGAAGATGATGTCGCCCATGTCGGCGGAAGCCACCGTTGTCAGGAACTACCTGGATTGGCTGGTGGGCGTGCCCTGGAAAAAACGCAGCAAGGTACGCAATGATCTGGCCTCAGCGGAAGAGGTGCTGGAAGCGGATCATTATGGTCTGGAAAAGGTTAAGGAACGTATTCTTGAATATCTGGCTGTCCAACAGCGCGTGCAAAAATTAAAAGGACCAATCCTCTGTCTGGTTGGTCCACCCGGTGTGGGCAAAACCTCACTGGGCAAATCCATTGCACGCGCCACCAACCGCAAGTTTGTGCGCATGTCATTGGGCGGGGTGCGTGATGAAGCTGAAATTCGCGGCCATCGTCGCACCTACATCGGTTCCATGCCGGGTAAAATTATTCAGAACCTGAACAAGATCGGCACACGTAATCCGCTGTTCCTGCTGGATGAAATCGACAAGATGGCGATGGACTTCCGCGGTGATCCCGCCTCAGCCCTGCTGGAGGTGCTGGATCCCGAACAGAACAACACATTTAACGATCATTACCTGGAAGTGGATTACGACCTGTCAGAAGTAATGTTTGTCGCTACCTCGAACTCAATGAATATCCCGGGTCCGTTGCTTGATCGTATGGAAGTGATTCGTCTTTCCGGTTACACCGAAGATGAAAAAATCAATATCGCCACCCAGTATCTGATCAGCAAGCAAATGAAAAACAACGGCCTGAAGAAGGATGAGCTGACCATTGCCGAATCGGCAATCCGCGATATCATCCGCTATTACACCCGTGAGGCCGGGGTGCGTAACCTGGAACGTGAAATTGCCAAGATCTGTCGTAAAGTGGTGAAAGAGGTATTGCTCAAACCCAGTGACAAGAAGGTCACGGTAAGCCACAAGAACCTGGAAAAATATCTTGGCGTACAGCGCTTCCGCTTTGGACGTGCTGAAGAAAATGATCAAGTGGGGCAGGTTGTCGGTTTGGCCTGGACGGAAGTGGGTGGTGATCTGCTCACTATCGAAACAGCGGTCATGCCGGGCAAGGGCAAGCACAATATCACCGGCCAATTGGGTGATGTGATGAAAGAATCCATCCAGGCCGCGTTAACTGTAGTGCGCAGTCGTGCTGAAGCGCTGGGTATTGATGATGAAATCTTTGAAAAGAAAGACATTCATATCCATGTCCCTGAAGGTGCAATTCCCAAAGACGGTCCCAGTGCAGGTATCGGTATGTGTACTGCGCTGGTGTCTGCACTCACCAGCATACCGGTAAAGGCTGATGTTGCCATGACCGGTGAGATTACCCTGCGTGGCGAAGTGCTGCCGATTGGTGGTTTAAAAGAAAAACTGCTGGCTGCGCATCGTGGTGGTATAAAGACAGTGCTTATACCGGAGGAAAATCGTCGCGACCTGACCGAGATTCCAAAGAATATCCAAAAAGACCTGGACATTCGACCAGTCAAATGGATCGATGAGGTTCTGGAAGTGGCTTTACAGCACAAGCCGGAAAGCCGGGTAAAGCATGATGCCGCACTGGTTGGCAAGGGCGGCAAAACAAAATCCGGTAAACGCGATACAATCCGTACACATTAACACGTTGTGGTCAACAGCCCGGCCCTGTTCTTTGCATAATAAGTGCACAAGAACAGGGCCGATGTTTTTATTAGTATTAACTTAAATACCCGTGTCAAGAAAAAAAGATTTAATTTTATGAATTGCTCGCTTGACCAGTCATCAGGTCGGTTGGTATAAGTTTCACTGTTAAAAAAATTGTGCAGCCGTAATTAAAACGGTATTTCTGACAACACATCAATTGAGGGGAGTTCACGTGAATAAAGCAGAATTAATCGATGCCGTCGCCGATGGCGCGGATATTTCCAAGGCGGATGCCACCCGCGCACTGGAAACCATCCTTGCCCAGATCACCAATACATTGAAAAAAGGTGATCAGGTCGCTTTGGTTGGCTTTGGCACCTTTGCCGTGAAGGAAAGAGCAGCCAGAACCGGCCGGAATCCCCGTACCGGCGAAACAATTAATATCCCGGCATCAAAAGTTCCTGGATTTAAGGCTGGTAAAGCGCTCAAGGATGCCGTAAACTAGCGCGCCTTCAGCAGGGTGGTTAGCTCAGCTGGGAGAGCATCGCCCTTACAAGGCGAGGGTCGCAGGTTCGATCCCTGCACCACCCACCAAGTTCGGACCGGTAGTTCAGCTGGTTAGAATGCCGGCCTGTCACGCCGGAGGTCGCGGGTTCGAGTCCCGTCCGGTCCGCCAATCAAAAGGGGCGGGGCTTTTATGGCCCGCCCTTTTTTTTTATACTAAAAAACTGACTCTACTAACCTGGATTGTTAAATCATGCTTCAGCTTATCCGTGACCGTGCTCAGGGTGTCCTGATCTGGACTATCGTTGGCCTGATAATCATTACCTTTGCGCTGTTCGGCCTCAGCAGTTATTTATCCGGCTCTTCAACAAACTATGTGGCCTCGGTCAACAGTGTGGAAATCAAGGAACCGGAGTTTCGGCGTGAGACACAGCGAATCGAACAGAAGCTGGGCAAAGAATACCGCCCTGAGTTTTCCCGGTTTGTAAAAGCCCAGGCAATTGACCGGCTGGTCATGCGTGAGCTGTTGAATCAGTACCAGAAGGATGAGCGCTTTTATGTTTCCGACAGCAGTGTGCTCAGTGAGTTAAACAAAGACGAATCGTTCAAAGGTACGGATGGCAAATTTGATTCTGTCCGCTACCGGGAAATCCTGAGTCAGTCCGGTATGTCACCGGCCATGTACGAACAGGAAATCGGCTTCCTGTTGGCAAAAAGCTATCTGGAAAGCGGTATTACCCGTTCAGAGTTTACCACCGCCTCTGAAGTCGACAATCTGCGCCGTCTGAGAAACCAGCAGCGCGATATGGGCTATCTGGTGATTAACCGCAGTGAGTATCTAAAAACCGCGCAGGCCTCATCCCAGGAAGTGGAGGCCTACTACAACGACCACCGGCAGGAGTTTATGAACCCCGAGCAGGTGCGTGTCGAATATGTTGAATTAAAACTCGAGGAAATGGCCGCTCGTTATCCGGTCTCAGAACAGGACATTGAGAAAAAATATCAGGCCGAACGGAACAGCTATGTCATCAACAAGGAACAACGCAGGGCCGGCCATATCCTGATCATTGTCGATAAAAAGACAACAGAAGAGGCGGCAAAGCAGAAGATTGCCGGTATCCTCAAGGAAGTGAAAGCAGGCAAGGATTTTGCCAAACTGGCCAAACAGCATTCACAAGACCCGGGTTCGGCCAAAAAAGGCGGTGATCTGGGCTTCTTTGGCCGCAATGTAATGGATAAAGCCTTTGAGGAGAGCGCCTTCAGTTTGAAGAAGGGATCGGTGAGTGAGCCGGTCCGTTCCAAATACGGCTACCACCTGATCAAACTGACCGATATCAAGCCGGAGAAGGTCAAACCCCTGCAAGCCGTTCGTGAACAGATTAAGAAATCACTGCAGATACAACAGGCGCAGAGTGACTTTGGCACCGATACATCAAAACTGGATCTGCTCTCCTTCGAGAAACCCGATTCCCTGTCACCGGTCGTGGAAGAATTGGGGCTGACAATCAAAACCTCCGGATTCTTTACCCGTCAGGGTGGTACCGGTATTGCGGCGGATCCGAGAGTGGTGCAAGCGGCATTCAGTGAGGAAGTGTTAACCGGCGGTAAGAACAGCAAAATGCTGGAGTTGGGTGAGCATGCATTGGTCTTGCGGATCAAGGAACACAAACCCGCTTCACAGCGATCTTTGCAGGAAGTGACACCTCTTCTCCAGACCCGTCTGAAGACCCAGGCGGCTGCCGCGATGGTGAAAGAGACCAGTGACAAGGTGTTGGCGCGCCTGCAAGGTGGTGAATCGCCGGAGCAGGTGGTGAAAAGCATTAAAGGCGCGAAGTGGGTGAAAACCGGTCCGATTTTCCGCTCAGCCGAATTGGATACCGTACCGCTCGCCAAACAGGTGCCACATGAGATTCGTCGCTTCGGTTTTACTTTGCCGAAGCCTGACGCAGGCAAGACATCCTGGGGCAATACCGCCACCGGTACCGGAGACGGTGTGGTGGTCGGTCTGTTCGCGGTGCAGGTGTCAGATACCAAAGCAGACAAGGCAAAACAGCAACAGGAAGTCCTGGCGCTGACAAACTTCCAGGGGCGCGCCATGCTGGACCACCTGCTGAAGCAGTTGCACAAGGACGCCAAGATCAGTATCAATTTGCCAAAAGACGAGTAACCGTAATACTCGTTGCCGGGCTTTCTCAACATAAATAAGGGAAAGACGCTATGCCAAGACTGCCGTTGCACTGGCAAATCATCATCGCCCTTGTTTTAGCGATCCTGGCGGGATCGTTGGCGGGTACGCAATCCGCCATCTTTGGCATCAGTTTCTATTCCATGTTCGATTTCACGGGCACTTTGTTTTTGAATGCCCTGAAAATGATCATCGTACCGTTGATTGTGGCATCTCTGATTACGGGGATAGCCGGTATCGGCGGCTCTCAGGGACTGGGTCGGCTGGGCGGTAAAGCCGTCCTGTTTTATATGACCAGCAGCCTGTTGGCCATTCTGACCGGCTTGCTGTTTGTGAACCTGTTGGCCCCCGGCATCATTGATGGTCAACCTGCCAAAGACGTGTTGGGACTGTCCGCCGAACAGGGGGCCATGGCGGCCGAAAAGGTCATGGGTAAGGGAACCGGGGATATCGCCGGGGTCTTTCTGAGCATGGTTCCCACCAATATCGTGGCCGCTGCCGCCAACGGGCAGATGCTGGGCCTGATCTTCTTTAGCATTCTCTTTGGTTACTTCATGACCAGAATCAGCGAACCGTATGCGGAAGCCCAGTACAACTTCTGGCAGGGGCTGTTCGAGGTCATGATGAAGATTACTGAATGGGTGATGCGCTTTGCGCCCATCGGTGTGTTTGCCCTGGTGGCCAAGGTGGTGGCGGGTACCGGGCTGGAAGTCTTTAAACCGCTGCTGGTGTTCTTGGTTACCGTGTTGCTGGCCCTGGCGGCCCACCTGTTTATTATTTTACCGCTGATGCTCAAGCTGATCGGACAGGTCAATCCGTTGCGCCATTTCCAGGCCATGTCCTCCGCATTATTGACGGCTTTTTCCACCGCCTCTTCGTCCGCCACCTTGCCCATGACCATGGAGTGTGTCGAGAAGAAGGCCGGGGTCTCCAATCGCACCAGTTCGTTTGTTTTGCCGTTGGGGGCGACGGTCAATATGGATGGGACGGCGCTCTATGAATGTGTAGCGGCCCTGTTTATTGCACAGGCCTATGGTCTGGAACTAAGCCTGGCCACCCAGTTTACGGTGGTGCTGGTGGCCCTGTTGACCTCAATCGGTGTGGCGGGCATACCGGCCGCCAGCCTGGTGGCGATTTCCATCATTCTGGGCACCATCGGTTTGCCGGCGGAAGGGATCGGCCTGATCCTGGCGGTGGATCGGATCCTGGATATGTGCCGGACGGCGGTAAATGTGTTTAGTGATTCATGCGGGGCGGTGATCATCGCCCGGAGTGAAGGGGAGCAGGATCTGCTCCCCCCAAACAATACTCAGGGGTGAAAGTAGGTTCAGGCGTCCAGTGGGCGCATACCGGTAATGCTGTAGCCTGAGTCGACGTAGGTGATCTCACCGGTGATACCCGCAGCCAGATCAGAGCAGAGGAAAGCCGCAGCGTTACCCACATCATCAATAGTGATATTGCGCCGCATCGGGGCAGTCTTCTCCACTTCGTCGAGCATTTTACGGAAATTGCTGATTCCGGCGGCCGCCAGCGTCTTGATGGGGCCTGCAGAGATACCATTGACACGAATCCCTTTGGGACCCAGGCTCTGGGCCATGTAGCGGACATTGGCTTCCAGACTGGCCTTGGCCAAACCCATCACATTGTAATTCGGCATGGCACGTACCGCACCCAGATAGCTCAGGGTCAGCATGGCGCCCTGGCGGCCTGCCATCATGCCCATCCCGGCCTTGGCCAGGGCGGCAAAACTGTAGGAGCTGATTTCATGGGCGGTATTGAAGCCGGCACGGGTGACGCTCTCCAGATAGTCGCCCTCCAGTTCTTCGCGGGGTGCGAAGGCTACAGAATGAATAATGCAATCCAGCCCATCCCAGTGTTTGCCCAGCCCGCTGAACATGTTGTTGATCTCATCATCACTGCTCACGTCGCAAGGCAGAGAGATCGTTGAACCCAGTTCGCCGGCCATTTTTTCGACCCGACCCTGTAGTTTCTCATTCTGGTAAGTGAAGGCCAATTCAGCTCCTTCACGATGCATGGCCTGAGCGATACCCCAGGCAATGGAGCGGTTGCTGGCGAGACCGACAATCAAAGCGCGTTTGCCTTGCAGAAAACCCATAGATGACCCCTTCGAAGTTCGTTATTAGAAGCGGTCTCAAAATTGCTGCGCTTGGTCCTGCGGCGTTAAAATTGAACTCAAAATGCTCATTTACTCTGTGTAAACTCCGCTTTTTCGTTCAATTTACCTTGCATCACCTGCGCTCGCGAGATTTTGAGACCGCTTCTACTTGATTATTAAGTCGAAACAAGTGGGCTATAATACCTTCCATTACCTTGAGAAACCAGTGGCATCAGCCGGACCGGATTGTGCAATAATCCGATACCCGCATAACAATAAATGTATAGAGGCCAATGTACCGATTCGCACTTGCCTGTCTTGCAGGCCTAGTCTTTCACTCCGGCAGCTTGCCGGCCGCACCGGCGGCTGCGCTGGGATATAGCCCGAAATACAAGCCCGGTTTCAGCCATTTTGATTATGTCGATCCGGCCGCCCCCAAGGGTGGGACGCTGGCCTTGTCCGGTTTTGGAAATTTCGACAGTCTCAATCCATTTTTGTTGAAGGGTGTATCGGCAGAAGGCCTTACCGGCCTCGTCTTTGAAACCCTGATGGTACAAAGTCTGGATGAGCCATACAGTGTTTATGCCAATCTCGCAGAAGATATCCAGCTTGCCAAAGACAAGCTCTCGGTGACGTTCCGTCTTAATCCTCAGGCGCGATTTTCTGACAATAGTCCGGTGACCGCCGCAGATGTAAAATTTACTTTCGATACGCTGAAGAGTGACAAGGCCCATCCCCAATATCGTTTTTACTGGACCGATATCAAAAAGGCGGTGGTGACCGAACCCCGCACCGTACGTTTTGAGTTCGCCAGGGTTAATCCGGAACTGCACATGATCATCGCCCAGATGCCGGTATTTTCCCGGGCCTGGGTCGGCAAGAAGGCATTTGACAAGACCTCACTGGATAATCCGCTCGGCAGCGGCCCTTATATCATCGAACGTTATAATCTGGGCAAGGATATTATCTATAAGCGCAATCCGAACTATTGGGCTGGAAATCTCAATACACGCCGTGGCATGTTTAACTTCGACCGCATCGTTTACAAGTACTACAAGGATGAAACAGTCCAGCTTGAAGCCCTCAAGGCCGGCGAGTTTGATTTCATTCTGGTGAGCTATTCCAAGCAATGGGCACGGGATTATCATGGTTCACAGTTTGACGAGGGCCGAATAATCCGTGAAGAGTTGAAACATTCGAACAACGCCGGGATGCAGGGCTTCGCGATCAATACCCGCCGTGAACTTTTTAAGGACAAACGGGTGCGCCGTGCCTTGTCGCTGGCCTTTGATTTTACCTGGTCGAACAAGAATCTGTTTTACGACCAGTATGTGCGTTGTGACAGTTATTTCAGTAACAGTGAACTGGCTTCTCGAGGTTTACCCCAGGGTGATGAACTGGCTTTATTGAATAAATATCGGGACAAGATCGATCCGGCGGTGTTTACCACTGTCTGGCGTCCCTCTATCACCACTACGCCACAGGAACTGCGCCAGAGCCTGCGACAGGCCAAGGCCTTGCTGGAGGAGGCCGGTTGGCGGGTCAGGGACGGGGTGTTGAAAAATGACAAAGGGCAGGTCTTCACCTTTGAAGTGATCCTTGTGCAAAAAGGCTTCGAACGGATTTTGGCCCCCTATGCCCATCATTTGAAAAAACTGGGCATCGAGGTCCGTTATCGCACGGTGGATCGTTCTCTCTATACACGCCGCCTGCGTACCTTTGATTTTGATATGGTGGTGACAGGCTATGGACAGTCACAATCACCCGGCAACGAGCTGTATAACCGCTGGCACTCCCGTGCCGCCAATCAGCAAGGGTCCAGTAACCTGATGGGGGTTGCCGATCCGGCTATCGATGCCTTGATAGAGGAAGTGGTGTTTGCACCGGATCGCAAACGACTGGTGACTGCAGTTCGCGCCCTGGACCGCTTGATGTTGCACGGTGAGTATCTGGTGCCCAACTGGTATATCGATATTCATCGTGTGGCCTACTGGAATAAATTCGGCAGGCCGAAAACCGTGCCATTGTATTATGAAGCGGAAAACTGGGCGACCATGACCTGGTGGGAGAAATAGATGGCGGCATATATCCTTAAGCGTCTGTTACTCATGATCCCGACGCTGTTTGGCGTCATGTTGATTACCTTTGCGGTGACCCAGTTTGTCCCCGGTGGTCCGGTGGAGCAATTGGTGAATCAATTGCAGGGGCAGGGTGCCGGAAAAGAGACAGCAGGTTCGTCGGTGCATATCTATCGCGGTAATGCCGGTCTGGATGAAGAAAAACTCAATGAACTGAAGGCACTGTACGGGTTTGATAAACCGGCCTATGTGCGCTTTTTCAGCATGTTGGCCAATTATGCCACCTTCAATCTGGGGGAGAGTTATTTTCATCATCAGTCAGTCATCGGTTTGATCATTTCCAAACTGCCGGTCTCCATTACACTGGGGATGTGGACCTTTATTCTTGTCTATTCCATCTGTATCCCGCTGGGGATCAAAAAGGCCGTGAGTGACGGTACACCCTTTGATGTGAGCAGCAGCACCATTATTCTCATCGGTTTTGCCATCCCGGGTTTTGTGTTGGGTATTTTCCTCTTGGTGTTATTTGGCGGCGGCAGTTTCATGGATCTCTTTCCCTTGCGCGGCCTCACTTCGGATAACTGGGAAGAGTTAAGCTGGTTTGGCAAAGTGACCGATTATCTCTGGCATATCACCCTGCCGGTCATCTCCCTGACGGTAGGCAGTTTTGCCTTCATGACCATGCTGACCAAGAACAGTTTTATTGAAGAGATCCGCAAGCAATATGTTACGACGGCGCGGGCCAAGGGACTGTCCGAAAACAATATTCTGTACAAGCATATCTTCCGTAACGCCATGATCCCGCTGGTCACCGGTTTCCCTGCGGCTTTTGTCGGTGCCTTTTTCGGCGGCAGTATTTTGATTGAATCCATCTTTTCACTGGATGGGATCGGCCTGCTGTCCTACGAGTCCATCATTAAACGCGATTACCCGGTTGTGCTGGGTTCATTGTATCTGTTTACCCTGATTGGATTACTGGCCAAATTACTCACTGATATTATGTATGTTCTGGTCGATCCGCGGATCCAGTTTGAATCGGTGAACAAATGACCAAACCGGTGCAGAATCCCAACGCCTTTACCCAACGCGCCTGGCGGCGTTTCAAGGCCAACCGGCGCGGTTATGTCAGTCTGTGGATCTTTGCCATTCTGTTTGTGATCAGCCTGTTCGCTGAAGTGATCAGTAATGACAAACCCTTGCTGGTCTACTATGAAAGCAGTTTTTATTTTCCGCTTTTCAAGAGTTATCCGGAAACTGCTTTTGGCGGCGACTTTGACACCGAAACCGATTACCTGGACCCCCATGTGCGCAAGTTGCTCAACAAAGGGGATAACTGGGTGATCTACCCGTTAAACAGTTATAACTACAACACCATCAACTATTTTACCCTCCACCCCAATCCGGCGCCGCCGTCGGCAGAAAATCTGTTGGGGACCGATGATCGGGGCCGTGATGTATTGGCCCGGCTGATTTACGGGTTTCGATTATCGGTGTTGTTTGCCTTTGTCCTGACCCTGATCGGTGTCGTCGCAGGTGTGGTGGCGGGGGCCTTGCAGGGTTATCTGGGAGGCCGGTTTGATCTGGCTGCCCAGCGCCTGATCGAGATTTGGGGTTCCATGCCGGAACTGTATCTGTTGATTATTTTTGCCTCTATTTTCCAGCCCAGTGTCCTGTTGTTGATCATCCTGTTGTCCCTGTTCGGCTGGATGGGTCTGGCTGATTATGTGCGGGCCGAGTTTCTGCGCGGCCGGAATATGGATTATGTCACCGCTGCCCGCGCCATGGGGGTGAGTGATCATTCCATTATGTTCCGCCATTTGTTACCCAACAGCCTGACACCGGTGATTACCTTTTTACCGTTTCGGATCAGCGGCGCCATCATGGCCCTGACCAGCCTGGATTACCTCGGTCTGGGGGTACCGCCCACCACGCCGAGTCTTGGTGAACTGTTATCTCAGGGCAAGGAGAATATCGTGGCATGGTGGTTATCCTTGACGACCTTTGGGGTCTTGGTGGGAACACTGATGCTGTTGACCTTTATTGGCGAGGCCTTGCGTGAGGCCCTTGATATACGGCGGGGTTGAGGCATGACAGAAACAACACCCCTGTTATCCGTGCGCAACCTGTCCGTGGCCTTTGGCCGCCAGGGTGAAAATCGGACACAAGTGGTACACAACGTCAGTTTTGACATTGCGCCCGGTGAAAAGCTGGCATTGGTGGGAGAGTCGGGTTCCGGCAAATCGGTCACCGCCATGTCCATCCTGCGTCTGCATGATCCCACACAAACACACTATCCAAACGGTGAGGTCCGGTTTGAGTCCAGGGAGTTGTTGAGTCTGGATGATACGGCGATGCGTCGCATACGCGGTCATGATATTGCGATGATCTTTCAGGAGCCCATGACCTCGCTCAATCCGGTATACACCATCGGTGATCAGTTGACCGAGCCTTTGATTCTGCACCAGTCTCTTGGTAAAGAGGCGGCTCGCAAGCGGGCGATTGAGTTACTGGATCGCACCGGCATCATCGAGCCCGGACAGCGCATCGATGCCTTTCCGCATATGCTGTCCGGCGGACAACGCCAGCGGGTCATGATCGCCATTGCGCTGGCGTGTTCTCCTAAGTTGTTGATCGCCGACGAACCCACCACTGCTCTGGATGTGACCGTGCAGTCCCAGATCATTGAACTGTTGGAAGATATTCAGGAAGAGTTCGGTATGGCGGTGATGATGATCACCCATGATCTGAATATGGTGCGACGTTTTGCCAAACGGGTTTGTGTCATGCAAAATGGTCAGCTTGTTGAACAGGCGGAGCTCAATGCCTTGTTTGATAATCCGCAGCATGACTATACCCGACATCTGCTGAACAGCAGGCCGACACGTATCATCAATGAGGTGAACGAACAGGAACGAGCAGCCTGGCCTGTCGTGCTGGAAGCCGAATCCATCAAGTGTTATTTCCCTGTCAAGGCAGGATTCTTCCGGCGCAAGATCGGCGAAGTGCGGGCAGTGGATGATGTCAGCCTGCAATTGCGCGCCGGGGAAACTCTTGGCATTGTGGGTGAATCGGGATCAGGCAAGACGACGTTTGGCATGTGCCTGCTGCGTTTGCAAGCATGCACGGGTGCGATTCGCTTTACCGATCAGGATTTGCAAGCCATCTCCGGCAAGGCCATGCGTCCCTTGCGTCGCCATTTCCAGATCGTTTTCCAGGATCCGTTTTCTTCCCTGTCACCGCGGATGACTGTCGAGCAGATCATCAGTGAAGGATTGAAAATCCATTATCCGGAACAGACCGCCGCACAGCATCGCACCCGTATCCTGCAGGTATTGCAGGAAGTGGGGCTGGATGAATCCATGTTGTGGCGTTACCCCCATGAGTTTTCCGGCGGGCAGCGGCAGCGCATCGCAATCGCACGCGCGGTGGTATTGGAGCCAAAGGTCATTATGCTGGATGAGCCGACCAGTGCGCTGGATGTGTCTGTACAAAAGCAGGTGCTGGAATTACTTGCGGAATTACAACGCAAACACGGTATCAGTTATTTGTTTATCACGCACGATCTGGCGGTCATACGCGCCATGGCCCATCGAATTATCGTGATGAAAGACGGTGCGATCGTGGAACAGGGCGAAACCGGCATGTTATTTAACGATCCGCAACAACCCTATACCAGACAGTTATTGAAGGCCTCGCTGTTCCGTGAAGGGTAATCCTTTCCCGTAAATGCCTATAGCTCGATTTTGACTTCGGTTGCATCGGCCATGATCTGGATCGCCTCTTCCAGGTCAATTTGATCCGGGTTTTCGGTACTCTGTGCCGTCAGTGTTTGCAGCAACTCTTCCTGTTCAATTGTTCGATGGCTGCCGTCCTGTTCCTGTACATAGGCAGCCCAGGGAATGAATTTTGTCAAAGGGAACAGTTGTCCCGATTGGGGCGAGATATCAATGTTCAAACCGGCGATAAATAAAATTCGTTTGCCCTGGTAACCATGTTCCTTGACGATGGTGCGAAAGGTGCGATCAAATTCAATCTGGGTATTGATCTGTGCGGCGATCAAGGTTGGGTTCGGATTGGTGATGATTTGGTGCATAAAACGGATCAGGTTGTGTTCCAGATGATGGGAACCTTCTTCAACCGGCGAGATGTTGCGGCGGAAGAAAAACAGATCGGCAGAGAGGTGATCATTGATGGGGACTGCTGATTTGCCGGTAAACAGGCTTTTGCCAACCTTTGCGGTAAACTCGGCAGATGCGGTATAGACTTTGGCGGTGCTGAGCATTTTAACGGGGCGGTGCAGGCCATTTGCATCCAGCTCAACCAGTTTGTTCAAGCGCAGGATCAAACCTTCCGGCCGATCTTCACGCAATAACTGGTTATCGATAACGATAACCGGCTTGCCGTCAAGATGATGCAACAGGACATTTTCACGGCAGAATTGATATTCATCCTGATACCAGAGAATGACGTGATGTATCTTGCCGCAATTCGAGCCGCATTCCTGATCGGTGGTCTGCAAACGCCGATACGTGCCAAAACGTCTGGTTTGGGGATCGTATCCGACATGACTGGCCTGGATTATGACCAGATCCTGACCATGCGAGGCGTGGGGGCCGTGTCGATCTGTGGCAACAATACCACCGACCCGGCCATGATTAAATGGAAACGTACCAAAGTGTTTGGCCAACATGATGATGGGATAACCCTGACTCTCATCCGAACAGAAGGCCCGGGAGGGCATGATCTTGCCCGCTTCAAAGCCCAGTGATTTGCACCAGTTATAGAGTCGTGGCGCAAACAGGTTATATCGCATCATCATTCCCCGGATGGGAAAGCCCCCTTCCGGTTGTAACATGTCAGCAGCTAAATCCGGCATCGTTATTGTTTTCCTGAACTGATATTAAGCATTGTTTTACCTGAATCACCGCCGGCAGGCAAGCCAGAGGTGTTTCACGTTGATCAATGAGAGAAGGGGATCGGTTTTTGTCAGAGCTGTAAAAATGACAGCCCAATCAGGTCGGGCTGTCAGTCTGGTAACGGGATCAGATACCGGATTGCCGCATGACGTCAACGAATAAGGTCAGACTTTGTCCCGGGCGGAGCAGACTGCCCTTGCGCAAGCGACTCTGGTTCCACTGTTTGAGTTGCTGAACGCTGACCTTGAACTTGCGGGATATCCTTGCCAGTGAATCACCGGGACGCACCGTGTAGCCGATACGCTGTGTCAGTTTGCGGCTGGGTGGGGCGCTCACTTCATCGGGATCATGTCGGGATGTTTCTGCGCCGGCGCGAGACCAGATCACAATCTTTTGGCCGGGGCTGAGCGGGTCTCGAGGCGCCATACCGTTCCAGCGCGCCAGCTGGCGAACACCGACCCGGTGTGTTTGTGCCAGATCCCAGAAGGTATCGCCGGGCTGAACAATATGATCAACCTTCACACCGCGCCGTGGCGTATTTTGCAGTTGTTTCTTGCGTTGCACGGCGCTGAGTTTGTAGGACTGCAAATTTTTGCTGGCCACCGGGATCGTCAAGGCATGACCAACCCGAATGCTGTGGCCGCGAATATGATTCACCCGCTTGATGGTTTTGGGACTGATGTTGTACTTGTCGGCAATGCTGATCAGGGTTTCACCGCTGCGAATGGTGTGGCGCACCCAGCGGATGCGATCCTGGGCGGGCAGGTTCGCCAGCCTTTCCTTGAATTGATCTGATTTTTCCAACGGTAACAACAGATAATTGGGGCCGTTGGGTGAAGTGGCCCAGCGGTTGTATCCCGGATTCAGTTCGTAGAGCTCATCCAGATCGATTTCCGCCATTTCTGCGGCCACGGCCAGATCAATCTGTGAACCGACATCAATTCGCGCAAAATAGGGTTTGTTGGGGATCGGCAACAGTTTCAGGCCGTATTCTTCCGGATTACTGATGATCTTTTTCAGCGCCAACAGTTTTGGTGCGTAGGCGCGGGTTTCCGCCGGCAGGTTCAGGGACCAAAAATCAAAGGCCTTGCCACGGTTCTTGCTGCGTCGAATCGACCGTTTCACGGTCCCGGAACCGGAATTATAGGCCGCCAAAGCCAATAACCAGTCTCCCTGAAAATCACGCTTCAGGTTTAACAGCAGCCGCACCGCAGATTGAGTGGAAGCATAAACATCACGTCGACCGTCATACCACCAGTTCTGGACCAGACCATAACGGCGACCGGTGGAGGGAATAAACTGCCAGATTCCCGAGGCGCGGCCATGTGAATAGGCGAAGGGCTTGAAAGCGCTTTCCACAATGGGTAACAGGGCCAGTTCCATTGGAATATTATTCTCTTCCAGGGTTTCGACGATGTAATGCATGTAGGGCATGGCGCGTTCCGCCACCCGATTCAGATATTCCGGGTGTCTTGCATACCAATCCAGCTCACGCTGGATGCGGGGATGTTCGTAGTCGCCAAAGGCAAACCCGCCGCGGATACGATCCCAGATGTTCTCGATTTTGGGCGGTGCGGTATTGGTTTGCGTTGTTTCAGCAGAATCCACCGCTGATTGGTGATTGCCATATGCCGGCATCGTGGCGTCACCCAGTACCGTATAGCTGTTGGCCATCGTTTCAGCGCGATGTTGGGGGCCCGTCACCGCACAGGAAACCAGTAAGGGGAGTGTCAAAATAAAGGTGAGTCTGTAGAACATTTTTTCTTGATATATTATTAACATAGCGTTTATTGTTAGAGCGATGTTAGAACTTGTCGATCTGTTGGTCAAGTGTAGTTGCAAGCGATAGTATGTATAACGTCAATTTATAAAAAAACTTGAAAAATCGACATTAACACAACATTTCAGAATAAGCCTGAGATGATTAATGGCATTAACATGTCTGTTCAGTACACAATGTTCGTCTCAGGATGGTGAAAACGGTCTTTATGAAAGTGAAATCAGCTCAGGAAATGCTGCACCGCTGCGGAACAATACAAAACAGTTGGCGCGAATTGGCAAAATGGTATCAGACACCATTGGGTCAAACATTGCTCGAAGTGGAAAAACAGCAACTGGATGAGATTTTACCAAGCCTGTTTGGGTATCACCTGATTCAGGTAGGGGATATCGGCAGTGATTCGTTGCTGGATGCCAGCCGAATTTCCAATTGCTGTGTGATGGATATTGAAGCGGGAGGGGATGCTCACCCCGCCAACGGCCCGCGTTTCGCCGGATTACCCCATGCCTTGCCTCTCGCAAGTGAGAGTGTCGATGTGGTGCTTCTGCCCCATACCCTGGAATTCTCGCCCCAGCCTCACGCGGTGTTGCGGGAGGTGGATCGGGTCCTGGTACCGGAAGGGCATTTGGTGATGATGATGTTCAACCCATGGAGCCTCTGGCAATTGCAGAGTTTGTTTTTGGGCTGGCGACAGACGCCACCCTGGTGCGGACATTTCATCAGCACTACCCGTACCCGGGACTGGCTGGCCTTGCTGGGTTTCAATGTCAAACGGTGTGAGCGGTATTTTTATCGTCCACCCAGTCAGGCCCACAAGCTGATGTCGAGACTCGATTGGCTGGAGAAATTCGGCAGGGCATTTTGGCCGATTTTCGGTGGGTCATATATTCTGACCGCGAGGAAGCGGGTCGAAACCCTGACCCCCATTCGCCCGATCTGGAAAACCCGCAAACGGGTGGTGGCGGCTGGTCTGGTGGAGTCCATGCAACCCCATTCAAACAATATCATTCACCTGCAGCGTTACAGGAAACTGAATGGACAGGGTTGAAGTCTTTACCGATGGGGCCTGCCGGGGAAACCCGGGACCGGGTGGCTGGGGGGCGGTGTTACGCTACGGCAAGCACGAGAAGCACCTGTTTGGCGGAGAGCCGGAGACGACCAACAATCGCATGGAGCTGATGGCGGCCATCCAGGCCCTGGAAAGCCTGACCCGTCCCTGTCATGTCGTTCTCACTACTGACTCCCAGTATGTCCAAAAAGGGATCAGCGAGTGGCTGGAGAACTGGAAGAAGCGGGGCTGGAAGACCTCGGGGAAAAAACCGGTCAAAAATGTCGACCTTTGGCAGCGTCTGGATCTGGCTGTCGGTCGGCACGAAAAGGTAGAATGGCACTGGGTCAGGGGACACACCGGTCATCCGGAAAATGAAATGGCTGATCAATTGGCCAACAAGGGTATCGATCAACTCTAGTTGCCTGTATGACATCGCAGCGGTTGTCATGGGGTGGTGAGTACTTAGCGCCGGATACCGTTTTTCTGTTGTGTCTTCTTTTGGGGAAAATAACTACGGGAATCAATCCGCCATGCGACAAATTGTCCTGGATACGGAGACAACCGGTCTGGAGCCCGCTCAGGGGCATCGAATCATTGAAATCGGTTGTGTCGAGCTGGTAAACCGCCGTATTACCAAAAATAATTTTCATCAGTACATCAATCCCGAGCGAGAGATCGATGAAGGGGCTATCGCTGTACACGGTATCACCAATGAATTTCTGGTCAACAAACCGGTGTTTCGGGACATCGTGGCAGATTTTCTGGATTTTATCCGCGGCGCCGAGTTGATCATCCACAATGCACCGTTTGATGTGGGCTTTATCAATAACGAACTGAATCTGCTGCAACAAGGGCTGGGGAAGGTAGACGATTTCTGTGGTGTGCTTGATACCCTGATCATGGCGCGCAAGCTGCATCCGGGGCAGAAGAACAATCTGGATGCCCTTTGCCGGCGCTACGATATCAATAACGCGCACCGTGAGTTACACGGCGCCTTGCTCGACGCCGAAATCCTGGCCGATGTGTATTTGGCCATGACCGGGGGGCAAACCGCCCTCAGCTTTTCCGGCAATGACAACCCGGATGCGGAACAGCAAATCGGCTTGACCAATACCCGGATGGAAGAGGATATCCAGCCCGGATTGTTACGGGTGATCAAAGCCTCTGAAGCCGAACTGGCCGCACACCAACAGCGCCTGGATGAGATTGCCCAGGCCTGTGGAGGTGATCCGGTCTGGCGAATACCGGCGGCCATCGAGGAATAGCGATGCAGGACAGCCGGCCAAATTGGCCGGCACTCATTTTTGGAGCAGACTATCTGAACTGCCGACTAAACCTTGTTCAGCAACAGATGTGCCCAGATACTTAATGCATAACCCAGGGCAATAGCCCAGGTCCACTTCAGGTGAGCGAAGAAGGTGTATATACCCCGTGCCTGACCCATCAGCGCCACACCGGCGGCCGAACCGATGGACAATAACGATCCTCCCACCCCGGCCGTTAACGTCACCAACAGCCACTGGCCGTGCGACATCTCCGGATTCATGGTCAATACCGCAAACATGACCGGTATATTATCCACAATGGCAGACAAGAGGCCGACCAGAACATTGGCCCAGGTCGGACCCAGACCGATATACATGGTTTGGGAAACCAGTGCCAGATAGCCCAGTAATCCCAGGCCGCCGACCGCCAGCACAACGCCGTAGAAAAACATCAGGGTATCCCATTCCGCCCGTTTCATGCTGATAAAGATATCGAAGGCCCTGTAGCGTGGTTTGTAATACTGCAATAACAGGTGTTCATTGATATCCAGTTGCTCAGGACCGCTGCTGTTGACCATGGGCTTGGCCAGTTCCTTGCGCCGGATGCGATAGCCGTAGAATTTCAACAGACCCAAACCGGTCATCATGCCGATGACAGGCGGCAGGTGCAGGAAGTTATGGCCGGCGACAGTCAGACATATGGTCAGAACAAATAATCCAATCACAATATAACCGCCGGGTAATACCGCAATTTTTTCTTTACTCCCCTCGGGGGTCTCCGCCCGTGGGACCGTAAATGACATAATGAAGGCAGGGACCAGCCAGTTGATAAGCGAAGGGATAAACAGGTTGAAGAACTCATGAAACTCAACAATGCCCTTTTGCCATACCATCAGCGTGGTGATATCACCAAACGGACTGAAGGCGCCACCGGCATTGGCAGCCACAACGACATTGATACAGGCCACAATGACAAAAGCGGAATTACTCCCGCCGACGGCCATGACAACCGCACCCATCAGCAGTGCAGTGGTGAGATTGTCCGCCACCGGGGAAATAAAGAAGGCAAGCAGGCCGGTGATCCAGAAAATCTTGCGCAGGGAAAAGCCGCGACCGATGAGCCAACTGCGCAGGGCGCTGAATACCTGGCGCTCATCCATGGTATTGATGTAGGTCATGGCCGCCAGCAGGAACAACATCAATTCAGCAAATTCCAGCAGGTTGTGTCGAATCGCTGCTGCGGCTGTTGTTGTATCACCATGACTTGCATAGGTAATACCGATCAGAAACCAGATGATCCCGGCAGCGACGATGACCGGTTTGGATTTTCGCAAATGGAGAAACTCTTCCCCAACCACCATGACATAGGCAAGACAAAAAATAACAACACATGTAATACCAACCCAGCCGGTCGTCAGATCCAGACGCTGCCCCGGTGCGGCATCACCGCCGGCAAAGACGGCAAACGGGAAAAGAAACAACAAACAAAAGGCTGTTGACTGGGCGAAATGATGTTTAAACCTCATGGATTAAGACCTCAAAGTCATGATTTAACCGCTATCCGAAAAAAATTGATTGTTTATTATACAGTTAATGCTGCAGCAGCGGTTAAAATATCCTAAAAATCATTAACTTACAAGTTTTGTTCAGGAAAGGAATTTTCTGTTAAAAATTGCTAAAGGATCAGTGACGTATGACCGAAACAAAGGGTGAGTTAGGTGAAATCTCCTCATGTGTTATTGAGGCAGATGTACGTTTCATAACGTTTCCTCCCCCTGCGCAGAAATGCGCAAACACACCCTTGCCCTGCTTTGCAGGGCATTTTTTTATCCGTCAGAACAATTATATTACGAAACCTAAGGACAAGCAGGACAAAGCACGTTGCGTGCATATAATGCCTGACTAATTTTCTAATCTATTTAAAAGATCTGTCCGATATTCATTTAAGAATGAATAAATTAATCCGCAAATAAGATAATGAAGACAGGTCCGATTCCGGACGGAGTGTGTCATTGAAAAATCGTCCACGTTTGAAGAAAAGCGTTGCAGCCTTGCTGACGACCGCTGCTTTGGTTTGGCTGGCCGTGCATCAATTGTGGGTGGCGATGGTGTTCGTTTTCCTGGTATCAGTAAGCTGGTTGTGGGCATTCTCTGCGAAAAACGATGCGGTAACAATCGCGATCGAATCCGAGTGCAATATTTGCAGCAGGCAATGGCATACAGTACTGGACGATATCGTGACCAACCTGCTGAAGGAACTCGACATTGTGCAGGCCGATCTGAGACAGACCAAAGGCATTGTGGCGGATGCCATCCATGCCCTGCAGGGCAACTTTACCAGCTTGAATGACCACGCCCGTTCCCAGACCAATCTGGTGCTGGAAGTGATTCACACCTTGCGTGAAGGTAACAGTGATGACCCGGAAAAAGCAGGCAGCAGTTTTCAATCCTTTACTGAAAACACCCAAACATTGCTCGACTCTTTTGTCGATCAGACTGTAGAGGTCAGCGTGCAAAGTATGGAGATGGTGCATATTATTAATGACACCAGTCTGCAGATGGAAAAGGTCGTGAAATTGCTTGATGATGTGAAAAGCATCGCTGATCAAACCAATTTGTTGGCTTTAAATGCGGCAATTGAGGCGGCTCGCGCCGGTGAAGCGGGACGCGGTTTTGCGGTGGTGGCAGATGAGGTACGCAACCTGTCACAACATTCCAATCGTTTCAGTGACGAGATCAAGACGGTGGTGAGTGTGGCGGGCAAGAATATTGATAATGCCCAGAACACGATTCAGAAAATTGCTTCCAAGGACATGAGCATGGCAATGAAGTCCAAGGAAGAAGTCCGTAAAATGATTGAAAAAGTAAATAAAAACAATGAGTTGGTGGGCAAGCATCTGGGCTCGGTGGGGACAATGACAGACCGCATCAATGAAAGTGTCGGAAATGCCGTTCGCTCGCTACAATTTGAAGACATGTTGCGGCAAATCGTGGAACACAGTGCCAGGCATGTTGAGAAGCTGGAAGATATTATCAGACGCTTGCAGACCCAGTTCGTACAGGACAACCAGGCTGAGATGTTTTCCCGACAAGAAGCATTCAAAAAAGTGAGTGAAATGCGGGATGAACTGGTTGCTTTCATTGAGCATGACGATTTTAAACCCAACAAGGCGGTAAATCAGTCTTCAATGAGTGAAGGTGAGATCGATTTGTTCTAAAGTTAGACAAAATTGGTCGATATAGAGTGATAATAATACGGGAAGGTAAATCAATATGGGTATATCACAAAGTGTTGCCGACGGCGGCAAAGAAGTCACAATCAGCATTGACGGTCGTTTTGATTTTAATGTGCACCAGGATTTTCGCGGTGCATACCGGGATCAACGCCCTGATGCCAAATATGTCATTAAAATGAACGGGACTGACTACATCGACAGTTCAGCTCTGGGCATGCTGCTCCTGCTAAGGGAACATGCCGGCAATGATTCAGCCGACATTACCATTACCGGCTGTAAGGATGAAATTAAAAAGATCCTGTCGATTGCCAATTTTGAGCGATTATTTAAGATATCCTGACTTCTTTTATAACGTCCGGCCTGTCGTGTTGAACGATCAAGATAATTGATGGCATGCAGGCCTGACGGGTGAAAGCATGAAAGTCCTCGTTGTAGATGATGAGCAGGCAAACCGTCTGATATTACAGGCGATGCTGAAAAAAAGCGGCCATGTCGTTATCGAGGCAAGTAATGGTGAAGAAGCAGTCCGCCTGTTCCGCCAGGAGTCACCGGACATCATTCTGATGGATGTGATGATGCCGGTGCTGGATGGTTATGAGGCAACCCGGCAAATCAAGCAGGAAACCCGCAGTTTTGTCCCTATCATCTTTTTAACGGCGATTACCGATGAAGATGCACTGGTCGAGTGTATTTCCAGCGGTGGTGATGATTTTCTTACCAAACCCTACAATCGCACCATTTTGCAGGCGAAAATCCAGGCCATGGAGCGGATCCGCCATCTGCATGAAACTGTCACCAAGCAAAATCGGGAACTGGAAGAGTACCAAGGCTACCTGAAGCGCGAACAGGAGGTGGCAGAACAGATTTTCTCCAAACTGATGCAGCAGGGCGAGCCGGATCTGCCCATGATCTGCAGCTATCGACAATCGGCGGCAACATTTAACGGCGATATCCTGTTGGTGACACGCCAACCCTCAGGCATCATTTATATGCTCGTCGGGGATTTTACCGGGCATGGTCTTGCAGCGGCACTGGGTGCGTTACCGGCAGCACAAATTTTCTATGCCATGTGTAACAAGGGTTTTTCTATCGAAGAGATTCTGGTCGAGATTAACCAGCGCCTGAAACAGTTATTGCCAACCGGCATGTTTCTGGCGGCGACGCTTATGCAACTCGATCCGTACAGTGCTACCGCAACCATCTGGAACGGCGGATTCCCGGATATTCTGATTTTAAACGACAAGAATAAAATTGTGTCACGAATTCCATCCAGCCATTTACCGCTGGGCGTGGTTGACCACAAGGTATTGAGCCATGCCCCGGAAAGGATCCAGCTCGAACCCGGTAACAGGCTGATTGCCTACTCTGACGGTGTGATTGAAACCATGAATCCTGCCGGTGAGTTTTATGGCCAGGAACGGTTCGAGGAATTACTGGTATCCAAACATTTCGTCGGTGACTGTTTCGTGGAGTCCTTTGTCGAACACCTGGAAAATTTCCGTGCTGGCTATACACAGCAGGATGATGTGTCTTTTGTTGAGTTTGTGTGTGATGACAGTTTTTTCGGTGTGAAGAAAACGGCGGCAGCCAATACCTCAATGATTCAGCCGGGAAACTGGGAACTCTCCTTTCTGTTCAGAGATGATACCCTGCATGAGATCGACCCACTGCCTGTCCTGATGAGTATTTTACGGGATATTCAGGGCCTGCACCGCTACAAGGAAGATCTGTTCCTGATCCTGTCAGAACTCTATCTTAATGCGGTGGATTACGGGGTGCTTGGTTTGAACTCGCGGGAAAAGTTATCCAATGATGCGTTTGAGAATTACTATCTTGCACGGGAACGAAAATTACACGAATTGCAGTCAGGTTGGGTAAAGATAGAGCTTTATCACAAGCCGGTTAATAGTGGTGGGGAATTGACCATTGTTGTGGAAGACAGCGGACCTGGTTTTGATCACGGCAATACACCCGCTGATATGCCGGAGACAGGCATACGGGGACGTGGTATCGCCCTGATCAAAACACTGGTGAAATCCATGCAATACAATTCCAAAGGCAATCGTGTTGAGGCTGTGTATGAGTGGCGCTAAGGTCTCCGCGCTGTCAAACAAGAATGTATTGATGGTTGAGGATAATATTGTCAACCAGAAAGTGACGGCCGCCATGTTGCGACATTTCGGTATCATCGCAGATGTGGCGGAAAACGGTCAGATTGCCATGGCCATGCTGCAGGAGAAAAAATACGACATCATTCTAATGGACTGCCAAATGCCGGTGTTAAACGGCTTTGATGCAACCAGGGCAATACGCAAACTGGAAAATGCAGGCACAAACAAGGATGTCCCGGTACTGGCCATGACGGCCAATGCCTCACCGGATGCGATGTCGATGTGTTTTGATTCAGGCATGAACGATATCATTGCCAAGCCGGTTGAACTTGATGTTCTGTCGGAGAAACTGCATAAATGGCTGTGTGTCGAAAACGATCATACGGTTACACTGACGGCTGTGCCGCCCGGCAGTATCAACATGGACAGCCTGAAACAAATACTCGACCCTGCTGCCATTGATGAATTGCATGAGATCATGGAAGAGGGGTTGTTCGATGTCCTGCAAGCGTTTAACGCCTCCATGCAGGAACATATCCCTGCCTTGCAAGATGCAGTTGAGAATGGCGACGAAGAAGCGGTGGCGAGAATTACCCACACCATGAAAGGCAGCAGTGCCAATATCGGTGCATTGTCTCTGAGTGAGACATGCAGGGTACTGATGGAGAATGCCCGAAATAATGATCTGACCGGGGCGGATGAATTAACAGAAACAATTGCACGCGAATTCTCCAACATCCACGCGGTGTTGACATCGCTCTAGCTGTTTGGATCGACCATTGCTGATTTTCCGGCAACCTGATCGGCGAAAATGATACTGACCCTGGCCCCGGTTGATGCCATGTTCTGAATTACCAGCCTGCCGCCGCTTGTACTGATTATCGAGTTGACACTTTCCAGGCCCACGTTAAGACCGGTTAGTCTTTTGTAATGGGCAAGGAAGCAGCGAATGCCAATCTATTATTATTGGCTTAATGATCGTCAGGGGATCAGGCGCGATTCTTTTTGTGGTTTTCAGCAGACATGTACCCATCGATCACTTCCAGCAGCTGATTAAGATCCAGGGGTTTTGCCAGATATTCATTAAAACCGTGTTTGATATAGCGTTCGATGTCGTGGGGCATGGCCTGGGCGGTGATGGCGATGATCGGTGTGTTTTTCAGTTTCTCATATGATTTGATTTGACTGAAGGTTTCAAATCCATCCATGCCCGGCAGATTGATATCCATTAAAATCAGATTCGGCAGGGTGGCCAGCGCCAGTTTCAGTCCGTCTTCGCCGGTAGTCGCTGTGGTCAGGGCAATTTGTTTGCGTTTACCCAGAATATTATTCACCAGTTTAAGATTGGCTGGATTGTCTTCCACATAAAGAATATTGAATTGATCAGGGAAGACGATGTTCGCATCGTGTTTGACGCTGCGGATGACTTTCTGGTGAATATGAATATCGGCAACTTCCTGTTCCAGCGGTAATTCTATCCAGAATGTACTGCCATGCTCCGGGTTGCTGGTAAAACCGATTGAACCACCCATCAGTTCGACCAGATGTTTGGTGATGACCAGACCGATTCCCGTGCCTTCGATGCCGGAGTTATCGGAGCCTGCACGCTCGAAGGCCTGGAAAATATAGGGTTGCTGATCTTTCGGTATACCAAGCCCGGTGTCGCTGATACTGATTCTGGCCAGCCGATCATGTTCGGTTGATATGTCGATGCTGATCGAGCCCCGGGGTTTATTATATTTAATCGCATTGCCCAGCAGGTTCACGATAACCTGCTTGAGTCTGGTTCGATCAGCGAATACATGGATATGTTGTTTTTCGTCCGGATTATTGTTTATCCGGATGTTTTTCTCCCGTGCCAGCGGCAAAACGAGCTTGATACATTCATCCAGCAGGGAATGGAAATGAATCTGTTCACAATGCAGCTCCAGCTTGCCTGCTTCAATTCTGGACAGGTCCAGCACCTCATTGATCAATTCCAGTAAATGTCGACCGGCCTTGAGGATTTCGTTGACACTGTCCAGCTGTGCCTCAGACATTTTGTCTTCGCCCACTTCCAGCAGTTGAGCAAACCCCAAAATGGCATTCATGGGTGTGCGCAGTTCATGGCTCATGCGGGACAGGAATTCAGATTTGGCCTTGTTGGCCTGTTCGGCATTTTCCTTGGCCAGGATCAATGCATCCTGGACCTTCTTTTGCGAGGTGATATCACGTAACACACCAAGCATATGCAAAGGCGTGTGATCTTCGCTATAGGTGATATTGCCGCTGCCGGATATCCAGCGAATGGAATCATCCGGCCAGATTACCCTGAATTCCCGATTAAACTCATCACCGTCTTCAATACATTCTGTGATATCCGCGATCAGGTTGTCTCTGTCGCGTGGGTCAACGGCATTGATAAACCTGTCATAGGATGCCCTGGTGCCCGGTTCATAGCCTAGCAAGGGTGCAACCAGCTTGGACCAGTAAAGTTGCATTGTTGGAATTTCAAGATCAATGGTACCGATATTGGCGAATTCCTGGCTTTGTTTCAGCCTGAACTCACTTTCCCGCAAGGCTTGCTGGATATGCATGCGTTCCCACTGTTCAAACAGGAGGCTGACATAATCAGCGATGGTCGTGGCGAAATTGGTGTCTTCCGGCCACCATTTTCGTTTACTGGATAAATGCTCGAAACAGATCATTCCAATACACTGGCCATTGGCATAAATAGCCGCACTCATAACTGCCATTACGCCTTGCTGGTCGTAGTATGGATCCGGCTTTTGGATACCATGTCGTGAGGCAGTACTGTCATCCAGGACATAGATGCGTTCATTGATGACATTATCGATATGCTCCGGCAGACTGTCTGCCCAAATTGGCTCTTCCGGTATCAGGTGTTTACAGTTTTTGACATCATAGAGTGTTTCACAGGTCAGAAAATCTTTTTCCGGACTGAACAGCCAGATACTGGTGCGATCAATATGCAAAGTTTCTGTGGTGACTTCGGTAAGAATTTCCAGCGCGGATTTTCTGTCACGTTCCAGCAATTTTTCGTTGTTGGTCAGAATGACCAGTGCGGTATTTTGTTCTGACAGCCTGCGTTGCGCATTTTTTTGCGCGATTTCATTTTCCTTTATCTCGGAAATATCTGTCCTGACAGAAATATATTGATAGGGCTGTCCTGACTCATCCAGGAAGGGGACGATAGTTGATTCGACCCAGTAACAATCGCCGTTGCGTTTACGATTTTTTATTTCGCCGTGCCAGACATTGCCACTGCTGATGGTTTGCCACATCGCGGTATAAAAGTCATTATCATGTTCATTTGATTTGATGATGCGGTGATTCATGCCGATTAACTCCGCTTCGCTATAGCCACTGATATCGCAGAAACGGTGATTGACGTAGGTAATATTGCCATGCTTGTCTGCAATGCTCACGATCGAATGTTGATCCATGGCCAGCTTCTGGCTTTCATATTCCCGCAAGGTGTTTTCCAGACTTTGGCGTGTCTCGCGCAGTTTTCTGGCATGGCGACACTTGGAGGTGACAGTGGTGACAAGGTACTCCGGCCAGACAGGTTTTTTAATGAAGTCGCCGACCTGATCTATTGCCGAAAGCTGAAACCGGATATTCGTTTCGGTGGAGAGAAAAATGATCGGGATGGTTTCAAACTGAGGATACTGACGGATGAGACCGGCCAGTTCGATGCCGTTGATCCCTTCCATATGAATATCCAGCAGGATCAGTTCCGGCAAGGTGGACTGGATTTTGTCAATACTCTGTTCCGGTTGACTGACAATGTCAGCGATGATGTTACCCATGCGCATCGTCTCGGCATAGAATTGGGCCAATGGCTCATCGTCATCAATAATCAGAACACGATAAGGCGTTTGCGCCCGTGGTGTGGCCAGTCTGTGCAGGGTATCGAACAGCAATTTTGTGTTCAGCGGGGTTGGGAAGAAGTGGTTGGTGCCGGCGCGTAACACTGCCAGCCGGGTCGCAATGTCGTCATGTTCTGACACAACCAGAATGGGCAAGTCAGGGTATCGTTGATGGATTGTTTGGATAATCTGAATGGTTCCACCCTGCTGATGGTTGTTACTTACTTCGATAATAAAGGCCTGTGGCAGAGTTTCGGAAATGTACCTGCAGGCTGAGTCGGCATCGGCGAAGATTCGGCCGTTCAGATTTCGGGTGCCAAACAGTGCCGCCAGTCCTTCGGCCTGAAGTTGATCATTCAGCAGGATAATAATTTCGTTGCATTTGTCCGTTTTGTCTTGCCTTTGTATATTGATAGTGAGTGGCAACAGTTCAGTGATGGATTCAGTATCCGGCGACAAATTGCAGATGGTCTCTTCTAGCGAGTTGAGCAGGGCCTGGAGTTGGTCGATGATTTCCGGTTTCGGAGGCAGTTTGCCCAATGAGTCGGTGAAAAATTTTTCCAGTTGTCTGGCTTTTTGACTCAGGATGCGAAAGCCGAAGGTTTCGCCCGAACCTGCCAGACTGTGAATTTCACGATGGAAAGTCTCCAGATCCGGCTGTTGCCAGTTGGCACTGTAAAGATTGCTCCAGATGGATTTTAGCTTTGTCACCCGCTCGGGTAACTGCTCAAAATACGAGCGCTTCAGGGCGCGAATGCGTTCTTCTGCGGATTGGGATGGTTTGTCAGTCAAGGTATCAGGACCCGCTAAATTTCTCTATGTTCAGTAAACCGGGTTGATTAACAGGACAGACCCAACTCCGGTTTGTGAACAGCCTGTAAAAAAGTGTAGTCAATAATCCGAATGCATGAAGGGCGCCGCAGGCGGAAAATAACCGGTATCGGACCATAGACGGATATGTGAAAAAATGATTAATAAAAACAAATAGATAGAGCCGTCTTCTGGACAGCGGTCAGGTACTGTATCTGTAAATCTTTATCACTGACGTGCTGTCTCAGGGCAATATACCCAGCATATCGGGATTTTCCAGCAGTTTGTGGGAGAGGATCAGCGAGGTGGCACTCCATACCTGTTGGCTGTTGGAGCGGCGGCCAATCAGCCGTCCGGAGCGGCCGTCATAGTACTCCGGCCAGTTGTCCGTGCCGATACGGCGTACGGCAATCTGAAAGGCCCGTTCACACAGATCGCCCCGGCCGGTTTTCAGCCCGGCAGCGACAAAACTCCACAGCAGGGCCGGCCAATTTCCGCCGTTCTGGTAGGACCAGGGGACATTTTTCGGGTCACTGCCGGTCCGAACCTGCCATTCCAGCCCTTCCATGGCCGGGTAGATGATTTTCAGCGGCATGGAGCCGATCAAATCGTCCCAGCGCTGTTCATAGAGGCGCATGATCTTTTCTGACTGCACATCCGTGGCCAGGCCAAAGATGACGGCCAGCAAATTGCCCAGTGAAAAATAGCGAAAATCCATGCGACTGGGACCGACATTTCCGACCAGATATCCACACTCATCCGGTAACCACTCGGTGATCCAGTCCGGGATGGATTCCGGGTAGATATTCAATACATTGCGACTGTCGGGGCCGAACTCTTCTGTGGTGTAGCGATGGACTTCGTTAAGGCGTTCCAGATCCATCCAGTAAAAAATTCGCACGTAGTTTTGCAAGGCGCGTTCACGGGTAAAGGCGGTTTCCAACAGGGAGTGATTTTTTTTATCCGGCATGGGGTCATCCAGCAATTTGTGAATGACGCGCAGTACACCAAAGAACAATGACTGGATCTCCAGAGGATGACCATAAATCCCCATCCGTCGATCGATCATGGTGCAGGCATCGGGCACCAGCAGCGCAGGGCTGACTTCAAATGAATCCCTGATGCACAAGTGGAGGATTTGCTTCATGGTGTCCTGAAACTCCGGCTTCTGTGCCAGTTCCGTATCACCGGTGGATTGTTGGTAGATATAAAGCAGGATGATCCACCACAACATGGAATCCACCGGCGCAACACGGCCGATGGCCTTTTCACCGAAATCAGCCAGAATATTTTCATTGCCGTCCTGATCGGTAACAACACGAAAACTGGCCGGCATCACACCGGGTTGTATCTCATGACCGGCGATGGTGCGTTCCCGGGTACGTAGTTTCAGGACTGTGGTGAGGAAGTTGCGTACGATATCACCGCGACCATCTGCGAGGAAAACCAGTGCAGAGGGGATAAAGTCCCGGATAAAACACTCTTCGTAATTGGCTGCCGCCAGATGCGGTGAACTGAGTGCCGCTACGGTGCCGACAGGTTTGCCTTCATGGGTGAGAATGGATGCCTCAAGGATCTTATAGGCGGCTTTGATGACGGATTTGGTTTTCATACATTCTCTGTCGGTGATTGCTTAACTGTTACATATAATCCCTTGTGATTAAAGCCTTATTTAGCACAGCATGCAAAATTAATACAGGGATGAATAGGCTATACTTTGCAGATACGTGCAGCGCTGTTTTCACTCACTGTCATTCTTCTAACAAAACAAGGGAGAACAGGCGATAGAATGACCGGACATCCTGTAATATTCGGCGAAGTTTTGTTTGATGTCTTTGATGATGGGCGGGTGGTACCAGGCGGTGCACCATTTAATGTCGCCTGGCATCTACAGGGATTCGGACTTGCACCGATTTTGATCAGTCGTATTGGCCGCGATGATCTCGGACAACAGATCCGGCAGGCCATGCAGGACCGGGACATGATCACGGCCGGCGTGCAAGAGGATGCCGATTACCCCACCGGTCAGGTCAGGGTTACTGTACAGGACGGGCAACCCTCATTCGATATCATGTCCGATGCGGCCTACGACCACCTGAATGCCGATGCCGCACAGAAAATCCTGCAACAATTTCCGGTGACACTTTTCTATCACGGCAGTTTGATCGCACGCACTGTACCGATGCTGACACTGTTGCAACAGTTGCGCACAGCGGTTGGCACTGTATTTGCTGATATCAATTTACGTGCTCCCTGGTGGACTAGACAACAAATTGAGACGTTGAGTCAGGGAGTGACGGTTCTGAAAGTGAATGATGCAGAACTGGCGATATTGACCGATTCGGACACCGGCCTGCCGCAACTGGAACTCAGTGCACAACACATGCTTGATAAATATAATTTGCAAAAGATCATCGTGACCCGTGGTGCGGACGGGGCCTTTATCCGGAGCCGCACTGAATTGATCCAAGCCGTGCCGAGCCCGGTCCCCAAACTGGTGGATACGGTGGGAGCCGGTGATGGTTTCAGCGCGGTCTGTATCCTGGGTTTACTGGCGGGGTGGGAAGATGCGCTTACCCTGCAGCGCGCCGGTTGGTTTGCTGCGCAAATTTGCCAACAACAGGGCGCAACAAGCAACAATCCCCGGTTATATGCGGACTGTCGCAAGGATTGGAAAATATCATGAAGCGACAGGGTGAGCAGGGACTCTATTTGGTGCTCATCAGCGTCCATGGGTTGATCCGCGGGCATGCAATGGAACTGGGTCGCGATGCGGATACCGGCGGCCAAAGCCTGTATGTGGTGGAGCTGGCCAAGGCGCTGGCGGAACAGCCGGGTGTCAAGCGCGTGGATCTGCTGACACGCCGTGTTTTCGACAGCAAACTTTCCACCGACTATACCCGGCATATCGAACCGCTTTCGGAACGTGCCAATATCGTGCGTCTGGATTGCGGCCCACGCCGCTATTTGCGCAAAGAGGTGCTTTGGCCGCATCTGGATGGCTTTATCGATCAGGCCCTGCAACATATCCGTGATGTGGGTCATGTGCCGGATGTGGTGCATGGCCACTATGCCGATGCCGGTTATGTGAGCGCCCGATTGGCCGGTTTGTTGGGTGTACCCATGGTATTTACCGGCCATTCACTGGGCCGCGACAAACTCAAACAACTCTTGCACAAGGGAGTCAGTGAAGAGGCGATCCAGAAACAATATCATATTTGTCAGCGTATTGAGGCGGAGGAGATATCATTGGGTACAGCCGCTTTGGTGGTGACCAGCACCGAGCAGGAAGTGGAGGAGCAGTATGAACGTTATGACAATTACCATCCCCGACGCATGTTTGTGATTCCGCCGGGTGTGGACCTGAGTCGTTTTCATCCGCCCAAACGTGGTATGTTTAAACCGACTATCTATCAGCAACTGGCGCGTTTTCTCCATAAACCCGCTCTCCCGATCATTCTTGCCCTGTCCAGAGCAGATGAACGGAAAAACATAATCAGCTTAATCAAGGCGTATGGAGAATCCGGTGAATTGCAGAATAAAGCCAATCTGGTGATCGTTGCCGGTAATCGAGACGATATTTCCGAGATGCCCAAAGGGCAACGAGAGGTACTGAACCAGATCCTTCTATTGGTGGACAAGTACGATCTCTACGGCAAGGTTGCCTATCCCAAACACCATCAGTCTGATGACGTACCCATCCTCTATCGACTGGCGGCGAAATCACGCGGCGTCTTTGTGAATCCCGCCCTGGTTGAACCGTTTGGACTTACCCTGATCGAGGCGGCGGCCAGCGGTATTCCCATCGTCGCCACCAATGATGGTGGACCAAAAGATATTGTGCGCTATTGCAATAACGGTTTCCTGTTTGATCCTCTGGATACCGTGGAGTTGACGGAAAAACTGCTGCGCTTGTTGAATGAGCGAAAATTGTGGCGGCGTTGTTCGCAGAACGGTATCAAGGGTGCACACCGCCATTTCTCCTGGCCGGGACACGCAGCAACCTATTTGTCTCAGGTGGCGCGGATCCTGGATACGAAACACAAAACCCATGTTCAGCCTACCGGCAAGAGTCGACTGCCCACCGTGGATCGGTTGGCCTTCTCTGCCATTGATAATGCCCTGTTGGGTGATGACAAGAGCCTGGCTTTGTTGATGGCCTATATCAAAAAACAGGGCAGGCATACCGGTTTTGGGATCGCAACCGGCCGCTCCATCGAATCAGCGCAGCGTTTTCTCAAAAAGCGCAATATCCCGTGCCCGGATATTCTGATTACCTCGGTGGGTACCGAGATTCACTATGCCCATCACAAGGACAGACTGGTGGAGGATATCAGCTGGAAACACCATATTGATTATCGCTGGGAGCGTGATGATTTACAGGACCTCATCTCCAGATTACCGGGGCTGAAACTGTTGCCGGCGACGGAACAACGGGACCATAAAATCAGTTATGCAGTGGATCCAAATCTGGCGCCAACGATTGCAAAAATCAAAACGGTCTTGCGTCACCGTGACCTCCACGCCAAGTTGATTTTTTCTGAAGAGAAAAATCTTGATGTATTGCCGATCCGTGCCTCCAAGGGGTTGGCTATTCGCTATCTCTCCATGAAATGGGGCATTCCCCTGGAGCGAATCTTTGTCGTCGGTGATTCCGGCAATGATGAAGAGATGTTACTGGGCGATACTCTGGCCGTGGTGGTTGCCAACCACAGCGGTGAACTGGATCGGCTGAAGAACAAGTCCCGGATCTACTTTGCCAAACGGTCTTATGCGGAGGGCATCCTGGAGGGACTGGAATACTACCGGTTTTTCGATGAAATCAGTCTGGACGAACAACCCACCGATGCGGATATCGAGGAGGCCTATCTGGAAGAGGGCTATATGATCGGTTTGTAGGTCAACCGGATCGGTGGGTTCATTCAGTGTGGCAGATTAACCGGCGCCTGCGGTTTGCGGTTTTCCAGCACGCTCTCATCCACCAGGCGATCTGTCAGGCGCAACCATTCCACCGATAACTTGTTCAAGCGCACACTGTGTTCCACCAGATTAAACCGGTTCTGGTCCAGCTGGTTCACGGCTGTCAGATAGTCATTGAGACTGACTTTGCCAAACGAATAATTTTCCGCTTCATCGCGCAGGATAGCGGCGGCCAGTTTGATCTTCTCAGCGGCGATATCGATCAGTTTTTGTTCCCGCTGAATTTGCAGGTAGAGATTTTTCAGATTGGTATGCAACTCTTCATATTTGTTCCGATTGGAGAGGACGGTTTTCTTGTGTTCGATTTGTGCCAGCTTGTATTTGGCGGTATCGACACGGCGTCCCAACGGCCAGCTGATAGATATCCCGGCAAAGTAACTTGCCTCACGATCCCGGATACCCCAGTCTTCTCCTTCAAGCTTGTAACCCAACAGCAGATTGGTGGATGGCAACAAATCATCGGCGGCCTTTTTAACCTCCAGTGTCCCTTCCTGTTCGAGCAGACGCAGGATGCGATAGGTGCGACTGGTCTGGGTGAAGGTGTTGTAGTCCGCGTTGAAGTTGACACCGGCCACCGGCAGCTCAGGTTTGACCGGTATCAATTCACCACCCGGATGACCAATGGATTTATTGATCAGGTTGGCCAGGGTGTCATGGATCTCCTGCAGGACAACCAGATTCTCCCGCTTGCCGATCAACAACAACCTCATTTTGTTCACATCGATGGGCAGGGCGATCTTCTGGCGTTGCCGGGCCAGGATGTTTTCCAGCAGTTTTTCGCTGGATTGCAGCGAAGCACGTCCGAGCCGGAGGTTTTCGTAGGCCGAGTACCAGTTGTAGTAAATGGTGCTCAGTCCGGCGAGATAGTCCTCGTAGGCCTCAATAATTTGGTGGCGCAGGATATCGTTTTGCACACCAATCGCCTGATCCAGCAGTCGTGTGCCCTTGCCAAAGGCGTTTTTCGCGATGGGTTGTGAGACCAGTAATTGCAGGCCGGCTTCATCGGTCGTGGTAATGATGGATGATGATTTGCTGTAACTGAGCGAGATATCGGTCCCGCTCAGGGGAAACAGCTTGCTGAGTGACAGACTTGCTTCCGGGTTGCCCCGATCCTGATCGATGTAAAAGTTATACTGGTGTTTCAGTGACAGAATGATATCGCTGTCCGGCAGCAGGGCATCACGGCGATACTGAATGGCCATTTGATCCGCAAGAATGGCCTCAAACACCACATCTGTCTGTGTTGCACGCTGGATAAATGACTTTAACGTCAGTTCGACCGGGGTGGCATGCAGTTGCAGGGTCGGCACACAAAGTGCAACCAGCAATGAAAAGGCGAATCGGTGTGGCTTGTTCATTTGATCTCCATCTGCAGCCACTTGCCCATATCCTGCAACATACTGTACAGGCAGGGGACCAGCAACAATGTGATGAGTGAACCAAACAACAGTCCCCAGGCCAGGGCCAGCATCATCTCTGCCAGCATGGCGTCATAACCGGCAATGCCGTAGGCAGTGGGCAAGACGCCGGCAACGGTGGTCAGGGTGGTGAGTACCACGGCCTTGAGACGGGTCTGGGCAATGCGGGCAATGTTTTCGTTTACGGTCGGGTAGCTGTTGCGGTGAAAATCCTGTTCCAGTTTGCTTAGCATGATAATCGCGTCATTAATCACCACCCCGGCCATACCCAGTGCGCCGATTGCGGCAAAGAACCCGAACAGGGTTTGCCCGTGCAGCCAGAACGCGAAGATCACCCCGGTCATTCCGAACGGGATCGCCAGCATGATCAACAGCGGACGGGTCATGGAGTTGTACAGCATGGCCAGGATGGCAAAGATCAACAGAACAACCATGACAATCGCATTCCGCAAATCATTTTTCGATTCGCGGGTATCGGCCACTTCACCATCAAAGTTCAGACTGGTGGAGGGCTGTTGACTGATGATGTCGCGGAACACGCCCTGTTCCAGATCCAGGGCGATTTCCAGCGGTGTCTTGTGCGCGTCTTTTTTCAGATCGGCCAGCACGGTACTGATGCGACGCCCGTCGCGCCGGTTGATGGATAACGGTGTTTCCACCTTGTTGATGGTGACCAGATCACCGAGCGGCGCAAGATAGTTACTGCGATTTTCCACCGGGATAGTCAGGATGCTTTCGATGTTCTGTTTGGCCTGTTCCATCACCGAGAGACGGACATCAATATGTTCGTTACCGTTGGGCAGTTCATACAGAATGTTGCCTTCCAGTGAGGCGCGAATGGTGGTGGAGATATCCAGCGGGCTGATGGAAAGACGTTTTACCTTGTCGCGCAGGATGTCAATTTTGTATTCCGGCAGTTTGAGCGGGCGGTCTATCTCCGCATTGACCAGATCGGGATGTTGCTGCATGGCGGCGAGCAGTTTTTCGGCGGCCTTGTCGCGCATGGCGTCATCATTTTCCAGAATAACGACTTCCACCGCACTGCCGGAAGTCTGGCCCCAGCGACTTTTTTGCACCACCAGCTTTTTCAGTCCCTTGACCTTTTGATCCACCTCGGCCTTCCAGATCGCGACCAGCTCATCGGCGGACCGGTCACGATCCTCCCGGGGCACGATTTCAATAATCATGCGGAATTTGTTTTCCCTGGCGACGCCGCCGTGACGGCTGCGGGCGATCTCGGTGCGAAAGCCAACCACTTCCTTGCCGATCCAGGGCTGAATAATATTTTCGATCTGTTTGCTGATATTGGCCGTGTCATACCGATCTGATTTTTTCCCGGCCGTACCCAGCAGGACAATTTCGCGGGTTTCGGTATTGGGGAACAGGACAAACTTCATGGTCTGATTGGCGATGAGCAGGGCGGCGGCAAACAGAAGAACAAAGCCGCCAAGAATAAGGTATTTGTGTTCAAGCAGACGGATCAACCGGTCACCATAACGGTTTTCATAACGGTCAAACCAGTGCTCACTTTGTGTGGCCGGCGCATTACCTTCCCTGGTGCGGCTCAGAAAACGGGGCGCCTGAAAATGCATGTGGCCCGGCAGGATGACGAGGGACTCCAGCAGACTGGCAAACAGCATGAGAAACACAATGGGCGGGATAAAGGCGACAAACGTACCGAAGCGACCGGAGAAATAAAACAGGGGCACAAAGGCAATACAGGTGGTCACAATACTGGCCAGCACCGGCAGAAAGACCTGACTGGTGCCCTGGATCGCGGCCTCTTCAGAACTCAAACCACGCGCCCGCAGACGACCGATATTTTCCGCCACCACGATGGCGTCATCCACCACAATCCCCATCACGATGATGACCGCTGCGAGGGTGATATTGTTAATGGTGTAACCGTAGGCGGTGGCGCAGATCAGGGTCATGCACACGGTAAAGGGGATCCCCATGGCGACCCAGACTCCGGAACGCCGGTTGAGGAACAGGAACAGGGTCAGCAGGATCAGGACAAACCCGATGGCGCCGTTAGTGGCAATGATCGACAGCCGGTTACGCACGTCATAGGATTCATCATCCAGAATCACCAGATCGATTTTCGAGTGGCGCAGGTTATGGGTGCGAAAGTCATCCACCACCTGCTGCACGGCCTCCAGCGACTCGATGATGCCGAAGGAGCCGTTTTTCACCACGTTGAACATGATCGACTCATGGCCGTTGACCTTGATGATCTGTTTTTCACGGCGAAAATCGGTTTTCACCTGGGCGATATCGGCCAGGGCGACCGCCTTGCCCTGAAAACCGGCCTGGATATACAGGGGTTGCAGTTTTTCCACTGTATCCAGCTGGGCATTGATGGTGACACTGGGTTCATCCTTGACTTCGATATGGCCGGCCGGTTGGCGGATATGATTGGCGCTGACTTCCCGGACGACCTGACTCAGCGGGATTTGATACCGGACCAGTTTGTCCGGGTCCACATTCACCTGTAACTCTTCCTGTAAATAGCCGGAACGGTTGATGCTGTTGACCTGCGGCAGGTTAACCAGTTGCATTTCCAGGGCGGCCGCCATGCGTTGTAATTCCCGGCGTTGCGTGTTGTCCAGCAGATGGGCATCGCGATGGATCAGAGCGATATCAATAATCGCTTTTTTGGAGCTTTTATAGACCCTGACTTTGGGTTTGTCGCGGACTTCCGGCGGCAGGACAGCACTGAGTGCGGCGTTGCGGATCTCGGTGATGGCTTCGTCCTTGTGCGGGTAGTCGTTTTCCAGCTCCACCGTAACGGTGGTGGTGCCGCGTCCCACACTGCTGTAGAGCCGATAGACTCCATCCACGCCGCGCAACACCTCTTCCAGTTCACGGGTGACAAAGTGTTCCACCTCTTCAGCGGTGGCGCCGGGGTAACTGGCGGAGACCCGGACCCGATCATAAGTGACATCCGGTCGCTCTTCTTTTTTGATGGTCTGCCAGGCCTGCAAGCCGCCGAATATGATGGCGAAAAACACCAGGTTGGTGAGCAGGTGACGATTGACGAAATAGGCGATAAATTTGCTGATCATGATTACAGCCGGCTCTTTACCCGTCATGTGCCGGGCGGGTACGGTTATCGATTACAGGCATGGGCATCTTATGCGGAATGATTTTTCCGCGCCACTGGTATTTGTCAGGCGGCAGGCCGACAAGTTTCAGGCATCAGGCGGGAGGATCGAGATGAATGCCGGTGGAAGTATTGATTCTGAACCAGCCGGTCAGGCTGTAGCGGGAGGTGTTGACCGGCAAGACTTCGTGGGGAAATTCCTCGCTGAGGAAGATCACCATGCTGCCGAAGGTGGGCTGAACGGTTTCCAGCAAGGTCTGGTTGTCAGCGGCATAAAGGAGCAATTCACCGCCATCACCGGTCTGCCAGCCGGGGTTGAGATAGAGGATGGTGGTCAGGCGTCGATTGGACGAGCCCTGAAAGGCATCCAGATGTTTTTTGTAAAATGCACCTTTCGGGTAGTGCGCATAGTGGCATTCATAATCGAACAGGCCGAGAAACAACTCACGATTCAGACGCAGGCGCAATTCCTCCATCCATTCCAGATAGAAATCCGCTTCATCGTGTTGTTCATCCAGCCAGCAGATGTGGTCACGGCGAATAAAATTATTCACCTGATGAATTTGGTCCCGCCCGACACCGGCCTGATGGAAGTCAGCCTGACCGGACTGTTTAATGAACAGAAAAAGCCGTTGTAATTGCTCAAGGGTAAATACGTTGTTAAGCCGGATATAGCCGTGTTCACGCAAGGCGGAAATAATTTGCGCGTAGGGATCGCCGTCATACGGACCACGGGTCAACAGGGAGGGGTTCAAGCAGAATGGCTTCCAAAGAGAGGCAGGGACGGAATTTATACTCCAATTCCGGCCCTGCGCCTATAGTCGGTGTGAACTATTTCGGGTAGACAATTACCGCGGTACGCAAGCCGGTTTGGCCAAAACGGAAGGAGCGGTTGAAGGTGGTGCGTGCTATGGGCAAATAGATGTTATCTGTCTCATGGCGGAAGGTTTCTTCATCTTCTTCCGGGTCATGGATATATATAAAGGTGTCATCCGCGCCGCTGATCACCACCCAATGGGGGGCCTTGGTGCGGTTAAAGTGGTAAGAGCTGATTAATACCAGCGGCACCCCGCCTTTTTGCAAACTCTTGTCCAGCGCTTCCAGACTGACCTCGGCATAATGGACTTTGATGTCGGTCTGTTTGACCTGATGCATAAAGTCTTCATGCACCAGGGCCATGACCTCTTTTTTGGGCTCACTGCGCACGCCGTCCAGGAACAGGGCATCACGACTGTTGATCCAGACCTCGACCCGAAAATCCCGACGCCATGCCGCCAGGGCCAGCCCCAGCGGACTGCACCCGCCGTGGCCGGAGGTCATGTAGATGGTGGTGGCCTCACGCCATAACTGCAATTCCAGACTGCGGTCCGGTTTTAGTTCCGGACGCAGGGCCTGCATGGCCATCAGCAACGAGGCCGGGCCGCAGGTGAAATCTGTGGTCTGCTGATAATAAGGGATGGAGACAAAGTCCAACTGGTGTTCACGATACAAAATTCGTTTTTGATAACGCAAGGCATCGGCGTGATCTTCATAGTAATTCTTGAACAGACCAAATGGATGGTAGGTATTTTTTTCATACAGGCGAATTGCCGTGCTGTTCTGCGGATGGACCTCCAGCCGCATATAAATACAGTTGCGTGCCGCCGCAAGTTTTTCTGCGTGCTGGAGCAACAGTTCACCGATACCCTGACCGCGTGCCTCCGGCAGTACGGCAAACGAATAGATCCGGGCCAGATGGGTGCCGCGGTGGTAGAGGACCAGTACATAGCCATAGGTGACGGCGTTTTGTTTGGCGAGAATAAAATCGCAATTCCCTTTTTGTATCATGCGCTTGAAACTGCGCCGTGACATGCGGTCTATTTTAAAGCAACGCTTCTCGATGGTCTCCAGCACTTCCAGATCCAGCAATGTCGCCTGACACAGCTCGACAGATTTGAGTACGGTTTGGGGCACGCTTGCCATGACTACTTCAACTCCTGCAGGCCCTGTAACGCTTGCCTGATGACCTGTCTGCCCCGGAGCAGGATCATTTCCTGCCAGTCCGGTTGTTCAGGATAGAAAAATTTGCGGATCGCCGCTTTGACCTGTTGAGTCTCCGGCGCTGTCCAGTCAACGGGGGAGCGGTGCAGGATATGGTCCCGGCGTAACACGTTAAACATTTCCGCAACAGAATAGGTGCCAAATTCCAGGGTGACAAAGCTGACACGATCCCCCAGCTGTTCCTGCCAATAATAATCCACCAGTCCCAGTTTTGGTACAGACGTGGAGGTTCCCAGAGCAGGTTCTGTGACACTGGGGCCATAGACCTCTCTGGCCCAGTGTGCACCGACTGAGCCGGGCGGATGATCACAAATCAATTCACCATAGCCATAGGGACCGAGGCCGGTGTGAATATCCAGCACCGCCACCTGTTCGCACCGGGCCAGATTGTGTTGCTGAAAAATCTCTTCCAGATAAAGCCGGGATTGACTGGCGGCCTGTCCACCGTAAAACAGTCCGTCGGCAAAGGTATACTGCCCGCCGCTCACGGCCAGCTCATACGCCGTTTGTCCCAGCGTGTGGCGCGCCTCCGCCAATTTTGCGTCAGCCTGCGCCATGGCTTGCGGGTCGGCCGGCAACAGCGCGTCAGCCAATTCGGCATAGCCCGTGTTCACCGGCAACGGCCGGGTGAAATCAATAAAATTTCGATTCAGGTCGATGCCCGTTTCATTCACCCGCCGCAACCAGGCAAATCCGTAGGGATTCAGTGCGTGAATCATCAGGACAGCGATCCCGTTCGGCAACTTGTATTGGTGTAACAAATCCAGACAATCGATTTGAATGGCCGAACCGGCGAAGCCTTCCACACCGTGAGTTGCGCTTTGCAGGACCAGCAGCCGTTTCGCATCCGGGGCACCGAGACGGCAGGTGGCTGTCAATAATTTATGGTTGTCCGGCCCATTTTGGCTATAGACAAACTCATGGTATACGCTATGCTCATGTCGATCACAGGCATGCCTGAACCTGACTTGCGCACCCGTGTAATCACGGGCGAAACAGGCTTCGAGACTGGCAGGGGAAAGCAGGGTAGGTAACATGACAACCTGTGGGTGCAAACAGTAGCTGCAATAGGTATAGTTCAGGAAGGGCGACTTTCCAGCCTTTATGAAAATATTTTTTCTCTCTCGTTACCGTACCGATTGTCCGGCCGACCTGTTACCCGAATACGTTATTTCCCGGTTTCATTACACCCCATGCATTCAGTTTTAATTGTTGTCGACAAGCCGCAGGATTGGACGGCTTACTATCCATCCGATAATGTGATCAGTGTACAGGACTACCTGTCACAACCCGGGTCACTGAATAACAGTGCGGTGCAGGTGATCAACCTTTGCCGCAGTTACAAGTACCTGACCAATGGCTATTATTGCTCACTGCTGGCCGAGGCGCGAAACCACAAGGTCATCCCCTCCGTGCGCAGTATCAACGACCTGAGTAATAAGTCTCTCTACAGTCTGGACATCGGCAACCTGAACCAGTTACTGGAAAAGGCCCTGCATGATCGCCAACTGGAGAATGATACCCTCAGCCTGAAACTGTTTTTCGGTAACACCGATATCCCTGAACTGGAAAGTCTGGGGCGGCAGATTTTTGAATTGTACCCCTGTCCCATTCTGGTGCTGACTATCCGACTCCGCGAGCGATGGTTTGTCGAGTCGATTAAACCCGGCGCCCTGAATACCCTGCAACCCAGCGAAGAAGATCTGTTCGCCGAAGCGCTGGAAAGATTCAACAAGGCAGTATGGCGCAAACCCCGCTCCAAAAAACTTTCTCGCTATGACCTGGCCATTCTGGTGGACCCGGAAGAAAAACTCCCCCCCAGCGACAAAACCGCACTCAAGAAGTTTGTCAGTATCGGCAAACAGATGGGGATCAACGTAGAGTTGATCACCCGCAAGGATTATGTGCGACTGGCTGAATATGACGCCCTGTTCATCCGCGAAACCACTGCCATTGACAACCATACCTATCGTTTCGCCAAACGGGCGGAGAGTGAAGGCATGGTGGTGATCGATGATCCCCAGTCCATCCTGCGGTGCACCAACAAGATTTATCTGGCTGACCTGTTGAACACAAACGGCGTGCCGACACCCATCACCCAGATCCTGAGCAAGGATCGCTTGAAAGAAGACATCGCTACGGCGGTTAATTCACTGGGTTTTCCCATGGTGCTGAAGATCCCCGATGGTTCTTTTTCACGGGGTATCGTCAAGGTTGAGGATGAGGAACAACTCAAAACCCATCTGGCGGAATTGTTCAAACAGTCAGCGCTGGTGCTGGCCCAGGCCTATACCTATACCGAATATGACTGGCGAATCGGTGTCTTGAACAAAAAGCCGATTTTTGCCTGCAAGTACTTTATGTCGCGCGGTCACTGGCAGATTTACAAACACAACGCTTCTTCCGGCACAGTAGAGTCGGGCACCTTCCAGACTTTGCCGGTGTATGAAACACCGAAAAAGATACTGGATGTAGCGACCCGTGCCGCCAACCTGATTGGTGATGGCTTGTATGGTGTGGATGTAAAACAGATCGGTGATGCCGGTGTGGTGATTGAGGTGAATGATAACCCCAATATCGATTCCGGTGTGGAGACAAACTTCCTGAAGGATGACCTGTACCGGATTATTCTCGAAGAGTTTATCCGCCGTCTGGAACGGAAACGTATTGGCATCTGATTGACGGAGGTGGCCGGTTACTTCCGGTATTCCGGCAGGTAATGGGCCACCCCTTCCAGTATCCCGGCTGCATAATTACCGTTCATGCCCATGAAGTCACCAACGGCGATATATAATTGCTGTTCGGTGTGATGCAGTCTGGCTGACTCCAGCGCCTGTTGCTTGATCTCGGGCATGGCATTGTTGACCAGTACCGCTTGCAGCGGGCTGGTCAATACATCCAGATCATTGCCGCTGTCTCCCGCAAATATCGTCCTTTCCGTCTGGAATCCTTCATGTGCAATGAGATAGTTGATCGCATGGAGTTTGTTGGCCGAGGCGGGCAGGATATCCAGCAGGCCGGTGTTTTGCTGTTCGTCGATACTCCACACCAGATTGGCCCTGATATTGTTTGCTTGCAGCGTCTGATCAATCACTGTCAGTAATGTGCTGATATCGACTTTCGGATCAACATAATAACTCAGCTTATAGCGGTTTTGTTTTTCTGTTTCCTGTAGTTCAAGTTGCGGGAATGTGTGCAGATATTCCTGCAGATCCGGTTGTTGCAGACCGTGCCAGTCCTGACTGATATGCTGATGCCAATCCCCGGACAGTCGCCACTCATTTGCCCTGATATGATAAAGACTGGTGCCCACGTCACCGATGGCATAATCGGGGACGGGGAGATCATAATCGGCGATGGCTGACAGTAACAGTTGCTTATCCCGACCGCTGACATAGGCCAGTTTCACTTCAGGCCGTTCGATCAATTGTCGAAATTTTTCCCTTGCCTGTGGTGATTCCGGTTGCGGACCATTGGGGATCAGTGTGCGATCCAGATCACAGCAAAGCAGCACGGGTTTGTCAGTCGCCATCAATATTAAACACTTTCTTGTTATTCAGGGCAGCGGTTGCCATGATAGCCGCCGCCGCACTCCAGGCCTGTTGCTTTGTCCCGCCGGCTTGCAGGTTCTGTCCATGGATATATTCGGCAAATTCCCATTCCTCGCCATCCCGAGCTTTGCGGTTTGCCTCGTGGATGGCTTGTAACGAGATTTCCGCTTGTGCAAGTTTACCCCGTTTGGCGAGATCAGCCACATAAAATCCACTGAGCATGGGCCACAGCCCGCCATTGTGAAACTCATAGGGTTTGTTCTTGAATGTGTAGGAAAAGGTCATTTGTAAATGTTTCCAGTCTTCATCCACCGGTTGAATTACCGGATGAAAGGCCGGCAGCAGCGGCAGTTCAGGATGCAGAATGGTTTCGATGTAGGCATCAACCCGATTTTGTTGTTCCGTGCCGGCAACACCAAACAGTGACACGAGTATATTGGCGAAACTGTCAAACCGGTAGCCATAACCGGTGGGAGAGAAAAAGGGCAACCAGTATTCGCCGCGACAATGTGGTGCCGCCATCAGTCCTTTTTTGAACAGAACCTCATGATAAACATCATCGGGCATTTCATCATCATTATGAAACCAGTAATTGGACTGGATCAAATGTTTCAGGTGTGTCTGTTTTTCCAGTAGTTGATGATCGCAGGAGCCGTGGATATATTCATGCAACACGGCGAGGGTGCGTTGTGCCTGTAGATAGAGCAGTTGATCATACAGAATATACCCGGCATGCAGGTATTCGTCCGCCCAGTCACCGGCCGCCGGGACATAGAGCAGACCGCGGTTGTTGTATTCCCACGCACCGAGTAAAAAACGGGTTTTTTCCACCGCCGGGATGATATTTTCCAGGAAGGCATGGTCCCCGGTTGCCCGCCAATATTCACCGCAACCGATGATGAACCATAAATCAGCATCAACGCGACCGGTGGTGCCGCCGTAACTGATGCGTTGTGTGCCGGTATCCACATTACTGGGGATTTCACCATGGGGTCCCTGATAGCGCGCCAGGGTGGTGAGGGTCGCACGCAGGGTGCGGACCAAGGCTTCATTCCCGCTCATTAATGCCGCCAGACCGACGATGACCCCGTCACGCGCCCAGATCCGCCGATAATTATCATGTTCACTGGCGGCGGCAAGAAACCCGTCCGGGTTGCTGCATTCGCCCAACAGTTGTTCGGCCCGTTGATAACCTTCCGTGTGCAGGGCTGTTGTCGTTGCCGTATTGAGACTGTTTTGTTTGGTTTTCATATCATGCTGATGTGTTGATGCCAACACTGTTATTGCGTGCTAGGCTAATGAGTATTGACCCTTTAACTATAGCGAAACAATGTCCGATCATCCTCCCGCCAGACCCTTCTCTGTCTACGCCGATGCAGACAGTTTGTATCAATCGGCGGCTGATTTTTGGGTTGCACAGGCGCAACGGGCAATATTGGCGCACGGCCGGTTTATTGTTGCACTGTCCGGGGGCAATACACCGGCCGGCTTGTATCGATTATTGGCACAGTCACCGTGGCGGGATGCGGTGGTTTGGTCAAAGGTGGTTTTTTTTCTGGGTGATGAGCGCTTTGTGCCGCACACGGATGACAACAGTAATTACAAGATGATCACCGCTGCACTGTTACAACATCTGCCGCTCATGCCTGCGCAAATTCAACTGATCGATACAAATCATGCGACAGCCGATGCGGCGGCGCAGGCCTATGAACTGGTCTTGTCTAAAGAACTCCCGGTTGCAGCGAATGGCTTGCCTGAGTTCGATCTCGTGATGCTGGGCATGGGGGCCGATGGACATACCGCTTCACTGTTTCCCGGCACGCCGGCCCTGGATGAAACTGAAAAAAAGGTGACGGCAGTCTATGTCGAAGAACTCTCGGTGTGGCGGATTAGCTTGACCTTGCCGGTGATTAATCAGGCCCGACAGGTGATGGTGCTGGTTTGTGGTGCAGACAAGGCACCGGTACTGGCGGAGGTCTTTCAGCCTGATTCACAACTGATGTATCCCATTCAACGGGTGCAGCCGGTCGGCAATATACAGTGGTTTCTGGATGAAGCGGCCGCAAGCCGTTTGGAGTATGTGTGATCCTGGCCGGTGATATAGGCGGTACACATTGTCGACTTGCCCTGGCAGAGGTCAGGGATGGACGTATTAAAATTATCTGCAAGCAGACATACCCCAGCCGACTTTATGACGATCTGGCAACGATTGTTGCGTCTTTCCTGGAGACCCATAATGAGCTGTCAACGCCGATCAAGACGGCCTGTTTTGCCGTGGCGGGACCGGTTATTGATGAGGTTGCACAGGTCACCAATCTGCCGTGGCGGCTGGATGCGCGGCAACTGACCACACAGTTACATATCCCCATTGTCAGATTGATCAATGACTTTACCGGCACAGCCTACGGTATTGAGCAGTTGCCGGCAGATGAGCTGGTTACCATCCAGCCTGGAGAAGCGGCGCGTAACGGTGTGCGTGTATTGGTGGGAGCAGGGACCGGCTTGGGGGTGGGGTTTACATTGCAACATGACAATCGTTTGATCTGTTTGCCGAGTGAAGGCGGGCATGTGGATTTCGCACCATGTGATGCACAACAAATAGAACTATTGCGTTATTGGCAAACAAAATTACCACGGGTGAGTTATGAAACTTTCCTGTCGGGCAAGGGCATTGCCCGACTCTATGAATTTGTGTGCCTGCGTGACCAGGGACTGGAAAGTGCCGCTTTGTTACAGGCGGCTGATCCGGCCGCAGCTATTACAACGGCGGCGCAGCAGGGTGATCCGTCGGCGGACAGGGCACTGGCCATGTTTACCGAGATCTATGCGGCGCAGGCCGCCAACCTGGCGATCACTTGTCTGGCGCGGGGCGGCGTCTATCTGGCCGGCGGGATTGCACCGAAGATAATTGATTACCTGCGCTCTGAACGTTTTCGCACAGTGTTTTGTGACAAGCCACCCATGCAGACAATGCTGGCCGCCATCCCGGTACAGGTGATCATGAATACCGATGTGGGCTTGCTGGGTGCAGCGTCATTGGCCAGGTCCAGTACCACTTATTCATGAGCAATGGAATTGCGCCAGTAGTGATCTTCCCGATCAAACAGTTTGTTCACCTCATCCGGCCCCCAACTGCCGGACGGGTAAGTATGGATAAAATCGCGATCGGTGTCCCAGACTTTGATAATGGGGTCGATGATCTGCCAGGCCAGTTCAATTTCGTCATATCGCAGAAACAGTGAGCGATCATTTTCAATCGCATCCAGTAGCAGGGCCTCATAGGCATCCAGCTGGTAATCACTGTGCGAACAGTAACTGGCATCCAGACTGGTGGTGTGGGTCAATAACTCCAGCCCCGGCTGTTTAACCTGTAACTCAATCCGCATACACTCCTGGGGCTGAATACCCAGGATGATCCAGTTGGGTTTGATCTGTTCAATCGGCGTTTTGCGAAACAGTTGTTGCGGCGGGTGTTTGAAACGAATACTGATCACCGAACTGTTTTGCGCCATGCGTTTGCCGGTCCGCAAATAAAACGGCACATTGCGCCAGCGCCAGTTGTCAATATAGAGTTTCAATGCGGCATAGGTCTCGGTGGTGCTGTGCGGGGCAATGCCGCTTTCAGTCACATAACCCGCCACCGATTTATCGTTCACGGCGCCTGCCGCGTATTGGGCGCGAAAGGCATGGGCATTCACCGCCCGTTTGGCGATGGGGCGAATCGATTTCAACACCTTGACCTTTTCATCACGCAAAGACTCGGCATCCAGATTGGGCGGCGGTTCCATGGCTACCAGCGTGAGCATTTGCAACAGATGGCTCTGGATCATATCGCGCATGGCGCCCACATTGTCGTAAAACGCGGCGCGACCGGCGATGCCCTGGGTTTCGGAATGGGTGATCTGGACATGATCAATGTAATTACGGTTCCAGAGCGGCTCCAGCATCAGATTGGCAAAGCGGAAAACCAACACATTTTGCACCATGGCCTTGCCCAGATAATGATCAATGCGAAAGATCTGTGCTTCACGAAAATGGCGATGCAGATTCTCATCCAGGGCGCGGGCACTCTCGATATCAAAGCCAAACGGTTTTTCGATCACCAGACGACGCCAGCCCTGTTCTTCCCGAGCCAGTCCGGCATCAGCCAGGGCCTGACTGACACGGGTATATTGGGCCGGCGGGATGGCCATGTAAAAGATCAGATTACGCGGCAGTTCCGGTCTGGCTTCGATGAATTGTTTGAGTTCACGCAGGGAAGCCACATCGGTCATGTCACCGTTAAACATGTGCAAGCGTGCGGACAGGCGTGACATTACTTCCGGTTTTATCCCGCCGCGTGCCTTGTTTTGCAAAATTCCGGTCAATTGTTCCTGCCAGCTTTCATCACTGAAGGCCTGTCGACTGAAACCGATAATGGCACTGCCATCCGGGATGCGATTTGCCTCTTCCAGGTGATACATGGCGGGCAACAACTTGTTGCGTGACAGATTGCCGGTGGCGCCGAAGACGATAAATGTACAGGGTTCCATCATGATGTTTTGTCCTTGAGTGCATGTCCACCAAAGCTTTGTCGCATCATGGCCAGCAGTTTATTGCCGAAATCCGCTTTGCCCTGACTGGCAAACCGCATGTGCAGGGCCAGGGCCAGCACCGGCGCCGCCACGCCCTGTTCAGTGGCCTCATCAATCGTCCAGCGGCCTTCACCGGAATCGGCCACATAGGGCTCGATATCATCCAGCTGCTGATCTTCACTGAGAAAATCAGCGGTCAGATCCAGCAACCAGCTGCGTACCACCGAGCTGTGACGCCATAACTCGGCAATCTGCGCCAGGTCGAGATCAAATTCGCTTTTCCCCTGCAGCAGGGCAAAGCCCTCCGCATAGGCCTGCATCATGCCGTATTCGATGCCATTGTGAATCATCTTGGTGAAGTGGCCTGCACCAATCGGGCCCACGTGCGCCCAGCCTTTGTTCGATGCCGGTGCAAGCACTTGCAGGACAGGTTCGATCAGTTTGACGTGCTCGGCACGCCCGCCCACCATCAGGCAATAACCGTTTTCCAGTCCCCAGACACCGCCGGAGGTCCCGGCGTCGATGAAACCGATGCCGTGTTGCGCCAGCTTTTCTCCGTGACTGCAACTGGTTTTGTAGTTGGAGTTGCCGCCGTCGATAACAATATCACCGGCCTCAAGTAACTCGATCAGCTCATCAACGGCGGCTGCGGTGGGGGCACCGCTGGGCAACATCAGCCAGATAATCCGTGGTTTTGGCAGCTTTTCAACCGCATCGGCCAGTGAGCTTGCCGGTTGCAGCCCTTCGTTGTCGGCCAGCTCAGTCACAATTTCCGGTGAGCGATTGTAGCCGACTACGCTGATTTTCCCCCGACACAGACGGCGTGCCATGTTGGCGCCCATTTTGCCCAGTCCGATTAGTGCAATATGCATAGGTATTTGTCCCGGTTCGTGAATATGAATCGCAGCTTCACTATAAATATAGTGAACACATCCAGTTAACACATTGTTCAGTGTGGATGATGTACTTTTCAATGCAAAATCAACGCCGAATCAGGCACTTTCACATGCAATAGTGAGTTTGGAAAAATTTAATGGAATATCAGCGGCGGGACGATACATACCCAGGGGGAGTGATTCGGCCTATCACCCATGTTTTGTTGTGGATTTATGGTGAATCGATAGTTTATGTATCTGGAATTCTACAAGCTGAAAGAGCGTCCGTTTAAATTAACGCCGGATATTCACTTTTTCTACAAAAGCCGCACCCAGGAAAAGGCGCTGGCCTATCTGTTGTATGGTATTGAACAGGGCGAAGGCTTTGTCGCCATCACCGGTGGCGTGGGGTACGGTAAAACCACCCTGATCCAGCGCCTGATCGGCGAAGCAAAAAAGCGTCATGTGGAAGTCAACCGCATCGCAGCGGCGAACATCAATGCGGAAAACATCCTGGAGTTGATCTGCGCCTCACTCAATCTGCCGTTTGAAAACCGGGGCAGAGTGGCATTATTCAAATCACTGGAAGAATATTTATTAAAACGCCACAAGCGCGACATTCGCGTCTTGCTGGTGATTGATGAAGCCCAGACACTAAAAGAAGAAGCTCTGGAAGAATTGCGTATCCTCTCCAATATCGAAGTCAACGGCAAGGCGGCATTGCAAATATTCCTGGTGGGCCAGTTCGAACTGCGTGACACATTGTTATTACCCCGTTTTGAACACCTGCGGCAGCGTATTATTGCCTCTTACCATATTGAGGCGCTGTCTCGCGCCGAAGTGGAAAAGTATATCCAGACACGACTGGAAATCGCCGGCTGGAACGGCGATCCAAAGATTGAAGATGCCGTCTATGACTTTATTCATGACTGGACCGGCGGTGTGCCGCGCAAGATCAACCTGCTGTGTGATCGATTCCTGTTACTGGGTTATATTGAAGAGTTACACGTACTGGGCATTGACGAGATTGAACAGGCAATCAATGACATGGAAAAGGAACTGGGCCACCAGGACCGACACAAAAACAAAAAGCCAAAGAATGTGGCGGTGGCTGCCAAACTGGATCGCAAATATCGCCAGGACAAGAAAGCCGGTTAATACCGGCATGATCTATTGATAGACAATCGAATGCTTCTGCCAGACCGGTTTTAACACGGCCTCTTTGTCGGTAAATTTGATTGCCAGGGGTTTCAGATCAAATTCCAGCGTAAATGTTTCCGGCTTGATGGTGATTTGTCCCGACAGGAGTGAGGTGGACTGGGCTGGATCAATAAAATCAGTGATCTCACGGCTGGTCGCATTAATGGCGGATAATCCCTGCAGTGTACAGGTCAGGCGCGTATCCGGTTTGGCAAACATGGCCTCCTGGGGTGTCGGACTGGAGACGGCGGTAATCGATGGTGTGGTAATACGGGTGGTGATGTTGATTAAATCGCCGTTCTGCTTGTTATTCAGCGCTGACGGTACAGCGGCAGTGCGGGTGATGCCGGCATCAATGGTTGCGGTCGGACGTTGATTGAATGCACATTCCAGATGGTTATTACCTTTGCTGTTGATGTCAGTGCTGCTGTTAAATGTGGCCACGCCTCGCATCACCGTGTGGACGGTGAGTGCGCTGAGGTTGGCATTGAATTCCACTGATTGAATACAGGCCTGGGCATAGATACCGTGTACGGAGGCTTCGCCATTGATCTCGGTAAATTCGAGTTTGCCGTTGCTTTGGGTCAGTGCATTGCGTTTCGCACTGCATGCCTGGCGTGCCTGTTTATTGTTGGCCAGACAGGCGGTTTGTTGCGTTGAACAATCTTTGAGCCGGCTTTCTGTCAGGCGGGTGCAATTGAGATTACGGACTTCACAGGCGCGATGTTTGGCAGTTTGGCCGGCCTGGCAGGCGGGCAGTTCGGAAATTTCACACTTTTGCTCTTCTGCATCCGTCTTGCCGCTGCAACTGCATTGGTGTTCGCCATAGTTATCGCTGCAGGCCTCGGTGCAGTGTGGAATCTGTGCTTTGCACTGGCGCAGTCCCTGATCACAATCCTGCTCCAGCTTCGCACAGTCGGGTAAACTGCTGCTGTTGACCCTGAGCTTGCGGCTGAAATCAGTGGCATATTCTTTGGCCTGATAACTGACACAGGTATTGGGTTGATACAGTGTCTGACCGAGTTGTTCCGCAATAAACCCCTTGCGCATCATAATGCGGGTGCCGTTTTGCGATTGACCCTTGCCGCCGAAAAATGATTCAGCAATGGTTTTGTCGACCTGCCGGGTGAATTTCTGATAATTGCGTTCAAACGTATTGAGCTGAATATCGCGCGAGCCGCCCGGATTGAAGATCACTGAACCGGAACGTCCGGCGGTGGTGGTATCCAGTTTTGCCAACAGGACCAGACGTTGCTTGTTGATGTGAAACAGGCCGGACTTGATCAACGGCTTGATAACAAATTCCCTGCTGCCGCCATTAATCGTCAGGCCGTTTTGTTTGTTGACCAGCTGATTGATCTTTTTCGGGACAACCGGCGTCAGGGTGATGGGCAGACTCAGGGGACGCTGATTGAGCATGTTGTTGAGATTGGCCAGAAACTTGCGCAATACAGGATGGCTGATTTTCTCCGCCACAGCCTGATTGTATTTGGCTTGCAGTTTACCGCTCAATACAAGCGGATTGTCAAACTCCGACCAGGCGAGGGTAATGGGATCGCGTTCTATATCTTCAAAGATAATCTCGTTAAAGGCGGGATAAAAGTACAAGACATTTCCCTGAAAAGCCGGGGCGGCCAGTCCCTTGATGTACCCCTTGAAGATCATATCCGGATCCTTGAGATGCACGATGAACTGTGCTTTCAGGTCGACAGCCTGGGCATCCAGTGACATGGAGATGTTTCTGATGGTGGCGGCCTTGGTACCCGGCACATTCGCCGCCCACAGGCGTTTTTTCAGGTCATTGATCATCTCATTGCGCAGGCTGCGCTCATCCAGACTGATAATCAGATCGGCCTGTGGCATAGCATCCAGCACAGATTCCGCTTCTTCCATGGTGCGATATTGTTGGTCAGTGCGGGATATATGGCCGAGAATCTGCGGTTCGATTTCCTGACGAACGCCGCTGGTCGCACCACAGGCGCTTAACAGCAATGTCGGAATGACAAAGGCAGGGATGAATTTTTTCAACATGACATGTAATCCTGGCAAATTTCCATTGCAACCAGTGTCGAAGATGCGCCGGGTTGGTTTTATAGCACAGGATCAGCGTTTATTATGTGCCACGGGTCGCTGTTTCGTCTTCCGGTCCTGTTTGCGGCGACTGTTCTTATCGACAGTTCATTTGCCTTTAAACATGACACTTTTTGACTGCATTCGTCAAGATTTCCGTGGCTTATCGGCCGAATAATTTTTTCAGACTGTCTTTGGCCTTGTCTTTCAGTTTGTTTTGAGTGGCGGCTTTTGACTGATTTTGGTAGTCTTGCGCACGTTGCTGGACAGATGCCAGTTGTTCTTCAAGTTTGGCCTTGCGGGCATCAATATCCTGCTCGACGGATTTTTTGGCGTCCTCGAACTCTTTTTCCGCCTTGTCAACAGAACCCTTGACGGCAAGGTCTACACGTTTTTTCAGTTCCTGTTTGTATTTTTCTTTTTCCGCATTGACCTGCTTTTTGAAATTGCCCTTGATGCGTTCATCCAGATCAGAGGTGATTTTTGTCGAGTAGTTATCCAGTGTGCCATCCAGCTTGCCGTAGATATTAAAGTCCCGGGTTTGATTAATGGCGCCCAACACCAGTTTGGCGGTGGTATTGCCACCGGCAGTGTTGTTGTACTGTATGGAGTGGATATGTATTTTACCATTGGCATTGATCTGATCTTTGCTGCGGCCGGCGGTGATTTCCATATCCGAACGGGCATCTTTCAGTGTCACGCGCATGTCATTGGAATTGATTAACTTGTGGTCATCCAGCTTGTAGTTTTTCATTGTGAAAACCAGAGAATCAACCGGATTGGATGGTTTGATATGATCAAACCGTCCGGTCAACAGCAAGGACATCCCGTGCTGCATGTTGTCACCGGAGAATTTCATGGTGGTGGGCTTGCGGGTGATGTCCTGTTCGGTGGATATATTCAGAATCTGCCCCTTGAATTTGCCGGCTGGTATTGTCACGCCGGCGTGTATGGTTTTGATCAGGAAAGAGGGTTGTGGGTTTTTCTCCGGGAAACGGATGTCCAGCCCCTTTTGACGCACCACTTCGGGTTCTTTTTCTTCCGTGAGTTTTTCCAGATAGGGCGACAATTTCTTATACCATTGCAGGCCAATGGCGGTGTATTGCTTGGCCTGATCGCCAAACAGCAACTGGCTTATATTACCCATACCGCCTTCACTCAGGTTGTACTTGTTCAGCAGACGATTGTATTCTTCTTTTGGCGAACTTTTTAATTCCTTGAGTTGGCCTTTCAGACGTTTCACATCTTCACTGACTTTGTTTTTGGCATCTTTCACGGCCTTGATGTCGGCATTGACATCATTTTTTAATGACTTGGCCTCTTCCAGCGCGGCGAGGACCTGTTTGACATCTTTGGTGTTTACCTTGCGCAGGGCGTCATAACGGCGTTTGTGTGAATCCATTCGCTCCTGAGTGGGTAACTGTTTGGAAATGCCGTCCCATTCCTGCTTGGTTTTGCGGGTATCCGCCTTGAATTGTTCGGCCAGTTCAGGCGTTTTGAGTTTTTCTCTGGCCATAATATCGTCGATATTGGGTAATTCCACCCCCGGCAGGGAAAAGCCTTCATCTTTTTTACCGCCCGCTGTTGCATCGGGTTTTTTCGCCGGTGCCGGTTCTGCCTTTTTCTTCAGTGCGCCGGATTTTTTTCGCGGTGTGTTGAGCTGAACATTATCCACCGTCATTTCTTCAATAATGACCTTGCGTAACAGCAGATTGCCACTGTCCATATTAAAAGCGATTTTGGATATCTCAACAATATTTTCCATAGGCTTGTCAGGATTGGTCACCTGTAATGACCGCAGTTGTACACCCAATGGCGAGAAACTGAATTTTGCCGAGCCGAGTTCCACTTTGGCGCCGACAATACGTGTACCGGATGCCTCAATCGACCATTTAATCAATGAGTCGATATAGAAAATGAAAAAAACAGCGGACAAGCCGACAATTAATACAAAAGCAATCAAACCTTTCCAACGGATCCACTTGGTCATGATAATTATTCCTTAACCGGAGACGCGGTCATACAGCGAATAGATTTTTGTCGCCTTCAAGAATTTTACGGCGCGGGTTTTACTGATGAAGACAACAACCGTGTCGCGATAGCGGTTGATGAGCCATTTCCCGAGCAAGTGCACCGGGATAAACAGCAACAATGAAACCAGCAGACTGCCCATCACGATGGTATTGCTGAAGTTCTCCACTCGCCACAGGGTGGTGTTATACATGGTGGTCCACATGCCTTTCAGGCTGTCCATGGTCAGGACAAAATGGCCCAGCTTGTGGAACCAGGGGTCCAGGGCAAAAGCCAGGACGGAGAACATGGCCAGACCTGCAAGATAAGCAGAGAAATTGACCCGCAGGATCAGGACCAGAAACAGGATAAGGATATTGTGCACGCTGAAGAAGGGGGTGAAACCGGCGATCATACTGAAGGCCAGTGCCAGGCTCATTTGCCCCGGCTCGGTTTCGGAATTCAGTGCCTTGATCAGCTTGAGTAAGGGATCGAGCATTTAAACCTCCAAACTATTCAGGTTAACTATAGCAGCCCTTCGGCGATGCTCCAGTGCCGGAAGCGGGCAAATGAAACTACTGTCATTTTGCCTATATATAAGTAAAATACCCGGCTGCTGAATTAACCCGATGATATGGCCTGACCCATGACCGTTCGCACCCGCTTTGCCCCCAGTCCCACCGGCTATCTCCATGTAGGAGGAGCCCGCACCGCCCTGTTTTCCTGGCTCTATGCCCGCAAACACGGCGGCAAGTTTATCCTGCGTATTGAAGACACGGATTTGGAGCGTTCCACTGCCGAATCGGTCAACGCCATTCTCGAGGGGATGACCTGGCTGGGTTTGGAATATGATGAAGGCCCTTTTTACCAGACCCAGCGTTTTCCCCGCTATCAGGAAGTCATTACCCAATTGCTGAATGAGGGCAAGGCCTACCGTTGCAACTGCTCCAAAGAGCGGCTGGAGAAGCTGCGGGAAGAGCAAATGGCGCGCAAGGATAAGCCCCGTTATGACGGCCATTGCCGCCATCTGAATGTTGATCCCCATGAACCCCATGTGGTGCGCTTTGTGAATCCGCAGGACGGGGTGGTCCATATTGATGATATGGTTCGGGGCAAGGTCACTATCCAGAACAGCGAGCTGGATGACCTGATCATCCGCCGCAGTGACGGCTCACCCACCTACAATCTGTCGGTGGTGGTGGACGATCTGGACATGGCCATCACCCATGTGATTCGCGGTGACGACCACCTGAACAATACGCCACGTCAGATCAATATCCTGCGTGCGCTGGGCGCCGAACCGCCGCGCTATGGCCACGTACCCATGATTCTGGGGGATGACGGGGCGCGCCTTTCCAAGCGTCATGGTGCAGTGAGCGTAATGCAGTATCGGGAAGAGGGCTACCTGCCCGAGGCCCTGCTCAATTATCTGGTGCGCCTCGGCTGGTCCCACGGCGACCAGGAGGTATTCAGTCTGGATGAGATGATCGAATTGTTCGATATTACCGACGTCAACAAGGCCGCCTCCGCCTTCAATACTGACAAGCTGCTTTGGTTGAACCAGCACTACATCAAAACAGATGAACCGGCCCGGATCGCCCATCTGTTAAGCCCCCACATGGGGGAACTGGACATTGACCCCAGCGAAGGCGCCGATCTGGTGGACGTGGTACGCGCCCAGCAGGAGCGGGCCAAAACACTGGTGGAGATGGCGGAAATCAGCGCCTTCTTTTATAAAGACTTTACCGAATTTGATCCTGACGCGGCCAAAAAGAACCTGCGTCCGGTAGCCGAGGAACCGCTGCGCAAGGTACGCGATGCCCTGGAGGCCCTGCCGGAGTGGACGCCGGAAGCCATTCACCAGACCATACAGGATACTGCCGACGCCATGGAGCTGAAAATGGGCAAGGTGGCCCAGCCTTTACGTGTGGCCGTGACCGGCCGCGCCGCCTCGCCGGGTATCGATGTGACCCTGCACCTGACCGGCAAGGCCGCCTGTCTGCGGCGTATCGATATGGCCCTGGACTATATCCGCCGCCGGGCGGCAGACTAACCCAACAACCTAACGGATTTGCAGGAGATACCATTTATATATGAGTCAGACAGAAGAACGCCGCCCGAGTAACTTTATTCGCCAGCTCATCGACAAGGATCTGGCGGCCGGCAAAAACAATGGCAAGGTCGCCACCCGTTTCCCGCCGGAACCCAACGGCTACCTGCATATCGGCCACGCCAAATCCATCGTCCTGAATTTCGGGATTGCGCAGGATTATCAGGGCACCTGTAACCTACGCTTCGACGACACCAACCCGCACAAGGAAAATGTCGAGTTTGTGGAGTCGATCCAGAAGGATGTGAAATGGCTGGGTTACGAATGGAGCGGCAAGGTCTATTTCGCCTCTGACTACTTCGAGATGCTCTATCAATACGGCGTGGAATTGATCAAAAACGGCAAGGCCTATGTCTGCGACCAGACCGCCGAAGAGATCCGCGAATATCGCGGCACACTGAAAGAGCCGGGCAGGGCAAGTCCCTTTCGTGAGCGCAGTGTGGAAGAAAACCTGTCACTGTTTCAGAAAATGCGCAACGGCGAATATGCCGACGGCCAGAAGGTCTTGCGCGCCAAAATCGACATGGCCTCACCCAATATCAATCTGCGTGACCCGACCCTGTACCGCATTCGGCATGGTGTGATTCACCATCAGACCGGCGAGGCCTGGTGCATCTATCCGATGTATGACTACACCCATCCCATCTCTGATGCCCTGGAAGGGATCACCCATTCCCTCTGTACCCTGGAATTCGAAGACCATCGCCCCCTCTACGACTGGGTGCTGGACAACATCAGCATCGACTGCCACCCGCAGCAGATCGAATTTTCGCGCCTCAACCTGGAATACACCGTGATGAGCAAGCGCAAGCTGACCGAACTGGTCGATCAGGGCTTTGTGGAAGGCTGGGACGACCCGCGCATGCCCACCATCGCCGGCCTGCGTCGGCGCGGCTTCACCCCGGCCGCCATTCGTGACTTCTGCGACCGCATCGGCATCACTAAATCGGACAATCTGGTGGAGATGGGGGTACTGGAAGACTGCATCCGCACCGACCTGAACGACAACGCGCCGCGCCGCATGGCCGTCCTGCAGCCGCTGAAAGTGGTCATCACCAACTATCCCGGCGAGCAGGTGGAAGAGCTGGAATCGGCCAATCACCCACAGAACGAGGCCATGGGTGTCCGCAAACTTTTCTTCAGCCGCGAAATCTACATTGATCGGTCTGACTTTGAAGAGATCCCGCCTAAGAAATACAAGCGTCTCGTCCCGGCCGGCGTAGTGCGTCTGCGCAACAGCTACGTGATCCAGTGCGACGAAATCATCAAGGACAACAACGGCGAAATCATCGAACTGCATTGCAGCTACGACCCGGACACCCTGGGTAAAAACCCGGAAGGGGTAAAGGTGAAGGGCGTCATCCACTGGGTTTCGGCACAACATGCCATTCAGGCCGAAGTGCGACTCTACGACCGCCTCTTCAGCCACCCCAACCCGGACGGCGCCAAAGAGGGCAAGGACTACAAGGATTATCTGAACCCGGACTCCCTGCGAACCCTGACCCACTGCTATCTGGAGGCCTCGCTGGGCGATGCCGGGCCCGGCGAACAGTTCCAGTTCGAGCGGGAAGGCTATTTTTGCCTTGATGAAGCCCATATCAGTGGTGACAAGCCGGTTTTCAACCGCACGGTAACCCTGCGTGACACCTGGGCCAGGATGGAACAGCAGGGCGGATAACGGGGCTGCCGCGCTGCGCCGGATCGATGATAAGCGACTGAATCTCGGATTAATTATATTAAATAAGCCCATCCTTATTGACATGATCTCCCTGCTGTCGTAAATTGCGCGTCCTGTTGTCGGGGCTATAGCTCAGCTGGGAGAGCGCTTGCATGGCATGCAAGAGGTCGGCGGTTCGATCCCGCCTAGCTCCACCAAATTTTGCACGGGTGGGCAGGTCGCAAGCCCGGGCAACCAAGGAAAGATGAATGCACCAGCTTGGTCGAATTGCTGTGTATCTTGGGATTACCCTGATCACGGCAGGTGTGATAATTGGCTTCACCGCCATGTTCCTGGACAAGGACAATCACGCCGTCAACTGGCTGGCAATCATACCGGTGGGATTTGTCGTGTTGCTGTTAGGCACCGTCATGACCCAACTGGCAAAACCGGATCAGACCGACAGGCATGAACCGGATTGAAGTAAAGTTCGGAAACGATTTCCGTCCCCATCGTCTAGAGGCCTAGGACACCGCCCTTTCACGGCGGCGACAGGGGTTCGACTCCCCTTGGGGACGCCATTTTATTCCTGTCTTCGACCGGAATCCTGTAATGAATCATGCATTCAAGGGATTCCGGATCGAGGCGGATACTCTCCACCAGACTAATCAACATATCTTTCTGCCTTTCGGCATCACCCTGTTGAATATCATCGGCAAAACCGGCCAGAATATTTTTGATATGTGACTCAGTGATATTGCGCAGTAAAGCGGCGGCAGTATGTTCGCTTTCCAGTAATCCAATCTCGCTTTGCAGAACTTTGCGGCGTTGCTCCAGTTCTTCGATCTTGCGCAGCGCCGGATCGGGATCATCCATACGTCCCGCCAGCTCCATCATTCTGGATATCTGATTCGTCAGGTTGACAAACTCGGGCCGTAAATCTGCGGCAGGATCACCCGCCTGGGCCTCACACTGTTTTCTTGCCTCATTGGTCAATACCTTTATAAACTCGTCGGATGTGAGATCATCCAGAATGCGGTCAATGATCGGACCCTCGATATCCTCGGCATGGAGGTAACGGCTCTTACCGTTCCCCTTCATCGGCTTGGTGCGGTACTGGTGACCACCATGTCCAAACCAGGAGTCACCCTGCGGGGTTTTGAGTACCCCGGTCAGCAGGTATTTCGCGGCGGTTCGTCGAGCCTTTGCGTGGTGACTGATCTCCAGTTTTTTCAGCAGACATTCGGCTTCACTGGTGGCAATCAATGCCTCATGGGTATCATGTGTGATCACCCACTCCGCACGCGGGCGGTATTTGGCGTTGCCTTTATAACCTGTGCCAGGGGTAAACTCATTTCGCCTGTTCCAGACAGTATGTCCGGCATAGGTGAGGGCATTCCACTCCATGCCGATGAGTGTGGTAGAGGCCACATGCTCAAGACCGGCAAGTGCCGCAGCCCGCTTTCGAGGCGTGCCTTTCACACGGGCCTTGAGATAGCGGGCCACCTTGGGGGCTTCTTCGGTCGTTTCCAGCTTGGACTTGGTGACCATCTCACCATCACGCATGGTGCCGGTCTCGATCTTTAACAGCTTATAACCACACGGAGCCCGACCACCGGCGCGATAACCCTGTTTCACATTCTCCGCCATCCCGCCGAGACCTTTCTCCTTGGACATTAGGGAGTGGACCTCATCCATCGCTTCGAAAACCGATTCCAGCACCACACGGGAGATCGGATCTAAATCATCGGGGAATTTCGAGAAAATGATTTCCACACCGGCACGTTTGCATTCATGCTTGAAAACCTGCGCAAAATAGCGGCCCCGAACGAGTCGGGATGTATCAAGGATCAGGAGGTGTTTCCAACTGCGTGAACGGGATTTAAGCTGACTGAGCAATTGCTGGAAACCGGCACGACGTTCATCCTTGCCCGATTCAACCACATCAGTAAATTCCTGAGTGATGATTAATCCCTTTCTTTTGGCCAACGTGGTGAGTTCCCTGCGTTGGGCATCAATCGAGACATCGGAACGGTCCTTACTGGAGCGTAAATAGACTGCGGCTTGCTTGACTGATTTGCTCATGGTGCTCTCTCCCTGTGACATAGTGAACCTGAAACAGCCCCCTATAGTGATCTCCTTTGCGGTGAAGTTCAACCGCTAGTGGCTGAGGTGTCACGATCAGACTGCGGGGTTGATGATTTTTTGTTCATCGGCTTGTGGTTGTTGTCGGTGTGTTGGTTTCGTTCAAGATGATCGACGACAAAGGGCAGCAAGACCTCGGCGGCGACTTTGAGGTCCGGTTTTCCCTTGGAGGGTAACATTTTAAGGACAGCTTTCTTGCGTCTTCGGGAGGGTGACATTACTGCTACTGCGAGATCGAATAGGGGGACATGACACTGATGCTAGCAGACGATGACAGTATAAAAAATCAGGATAATTTGACGCTGGAGTGGATTTTTCAACGGTAATATTTTGGAGGAGCAGTAGCGCGCTGGAGTAAATGGTGATTTGGGAATGGAGAGGGTAGGAGCCTTTTGTGCCGTCAGCCCTTTGGATAGGGCCTTTCCATTACCGGCCCTTTCCTTTCATAACCTTTTGAACCTAATTAGATCATTTAAAAATAATTTTTAGGATATGACATGAGTTTACTGCTAATCCGATATATACACATAATGATTACGTAATAAAATATTACGGCACCTGTCAAATATAGGTATATCCCTAATTATTGATTTGTATGGTAAAAAGGATTTTTAATTTGAACACGAACAATCGAAATATAAACCAAACTATTTATTAATTAGCAACCATTAATGTACTGCTTGAATAACTGTAACTCGGGAAGTATATTTTCCAGAAAACAAAATGATCCATATTTTGTATGGGATTAGTGTCGAGAGACATTAAATAACGTAAAGAAAAAAAAGACCGCATATAGCGGTCTTACATTTGATGCTCTACAGCTTGTTAGCGGTAGTGCTCATATCCCAATGTAGTATTGTATATATGCTAATAGGTTCTGTTATGGAAATCAAGATTTGAGGGGGGAGGCATGATATCGAAAATGCGTTATCGTTTGGCACTGGACCTTGGTGTATCTTCTATAGGTTGGTGTCTTATCCGACTGAATGCCAAGGAGAGGCCTGTTGCGATCATCAGAATGGGGACTCGTATTTTTCCCGATGGCCGCAAACCAAAAGACGGCACATCACTAGCTGTTGAGCGTCGGAATCTTCGGCAAATGCGTCGCCGCAGGGACAGGCTACTCAAGCGCAAGTCGCGTATGATGTCAGCCTTGATTCGGCTTGATTTCTTCCCCAAGGATGAAAAACAACGACGTGAACTACTTAAACTCGACCCCTATGTACTTCGTAAAAAGGGGCTTTATGAACCGCTTAGCGGTCCTGAGTTTGCGCGAGCATTGTTTCACATCAACCAGCGGCGTGGCTTCAAAAGTAACCGGAAGACCGACAAAAACAGTAATGACAAAGAGAAAGGTGTTGCAAATAAAGCGATACAGGATCTACATGAAAAATTGAAGCAGGAAGACTGTCAGACTCTGGGTGAGTGGCTGGCGAATCGACACGCACGACGAGAAAGTGTGCGGGCCCGTTTAAGAATTGAGGAAAAGGACGAAGGCGAGAAAATAAAAAAAATAAAGAGGTACGATTTTTATGTTGACCGAGCCATGGTTGAGCATGAGTTTGATGTTCTCTGGAAAAAACAACATAGCTACAATCCTACCCTTTATAATGATGCAGCACGTGCCGAACTCAGGGATGAACTACTTTTTCAGCGTGAGCTTAAACCAGTTAAACCGGGGCGATGTACTTTACTACCTGATGAGGTACGGGCGCCACTTGCGTTACCCTCTGCACAAAGGGTAAGGATATACCAAGAAGTGAATAATCTACGTATTCTCAATGAAGATTTGACTGAAAAGCCACCACTTACACTGGAACAACGTAATCAAATTATCAATCTCCTTGAGCATCAAAAAGAAGTGACATTTGTACAGATTAGAAAAGAGCTGGGGCTTTCCGGTGTAACCCAGTTTAACCTGGAAGATCAAAAACGAAATAAACTGAAAGGAAATCTCACAAATGCAGTGCTTGCTAAAAAGGGAGTGTTTGGTAAGCAATGGTATGAGTTTAATGACAATTTACAAGAGACTATAGTTGAGAAATTGTTGGATGAGGAGAATTTATCTGAACTGGTGATCTGGTTACAAGAGAACACGGGGGTAGATGAGTCAATGGCTGAAAAGATTGCCGATACTGGTTTGCCAGAAGGGTATTCCAGATTGAGCAGTGCTGCATTGAGGAGACTGCTACCGGAACTCAGTCAGGATGTTCTGGTGTATTCGGAAGCGGTTAAACGAGCCGGTCTTGGAAGCCATAGTGCACTTTCACATACAGAACGAACAGGGGAGCTTATGGACGAATTGCCCTACTATGGTATTCCTCTGCAGCGCCATGTAGCCTTCCCCAAGGAGAACCCCCGCAACGACGAGGAACGCTATGGGAAAATCGCCAACCCAACTGTACATATTGGCCTCAATGAATTGCGAAAAGTAGTCAATGGTCTCATTAAACGCTATGGCCATCCCAGTGAGGTGATCATTGAAGTGGCGCGGGAGTTGAAATTAAGTAAGAAAAAGAAAGAGCAATTGCAAAAGGAACAGGCAGAGCGACAAAAGCTTAATGAGAAACATGTTAAGGAGGCCTGCAAGGTGCTGGGGCTAAATCCTGACCATATTGAACACAACAAAAGGAGAGAGCTGTCCCAAAAGATGCAGCTTTGGGTGGAACTTAATTCAGATATCACCAACAGGAAGTGTCCTTATACTGGTGAACAGATTGCGATTCATCGACTGCTCACACCAGAGGTAGAGATAGAACACATACTACCCTATTCCAGGACACTGGATGATAGTATGAATAACAAGACCATTTCATTACACCGCGCTAATCGAGATAAGGGTAATCTCACACCACATGAAGCATTTGCGCAACATCCTGATTATAATTATGAAGCGATCCTGGAACGGGCAAACTATATGCCAAAGGCCAAAGCCAGACGTTTTTCCCCGGATGGGTATGATTACTGGCTGAAAAATGAAAAAGACTTTTTGGCCAGGGCACTGAATGACACAGCTTATCTATCTCGAATTGCCGGAGAATATCTGACTTTAATTTGCCCGAAAGAAAATGTCCATGTCATACCTGGCCGAATGACAGCCTTGCTGAGAGGGAAATTTGGTTTCAAAAAGAATCGACACGATCATCGTCACCATGCTCAGGATGCTTCCATCATCGGTATTTCCGACCGGTCTCTATTGCAGCGCCTTGCCACTGCCAGCGCCAGTGCTCGTGAAAAACAACTGGAAAAGCTGATCGAAACAATACCACTGCCTTGGCCGTGTTTTCAAAGGCAAGTCGAACGCGCCCTGAAAAACGTGATTGTTAGTCATAAACCTGATCATAGCTTTGAAGGGTCAATGTTTAAAGAAACGGCCTATGGTGTAAATGCAGATGGGTCGGTAAAACAGAAAAAAAACAGTGATGATAAAAAGGAACGGACCATTAGCTACGTTATTCCTATTTCTGATGCGCATCAAAACGATAGGCATGGTGTTACAGAAACAGGAGACTCCCGACCTTATAAGGCCTATGCCCCGGATGGTAATTATTGTCTTGAAATTATCGAAACCGAATCCGGAATATGGCAAATGGAAACCATACCCGTATTTAAGGCGTATCAGATTGCACGGACATTTGATTCTGGTAAATACGATCAAACTGAAGTGGTAAAAAAGATAATCCAAACAAAGTTATCGACAATACCGGGAAAGCTTGTCATGAAACTTATACCAGGCGATGTGATTTGCATTGATTATAAGGGAGTAAAAAATCGACTGTTATACGTTGTTAAAATGAGTGTCCAGGGTGGTGCAACATTCACTGATATTAATGAAGCCAATATCAGCGCACGTTATGATGCGAGGAGGAAAGCTCGAAACAAGATCAATAAGGAAGGCATACCCTATGAGCAGCTTGAATCACAGGAACAATTCGCCTTTAACGATGAATTTTTATACTCACTAATTGGCGTGAACGATCTTAAAGCAGGTAAAGCACGCAAAGTTACCATTTCGCCTATTGGCGATCTTAACGATTTTGGATTCAAAGGATCGAGAAAGTGATCGGTCGCATTGTAGAAGTGGCGGACGATAAGCGGCACCTGTTCCTGTCACGTGGTTTTATGGTGGTGCGTGAAACAGAAAATGAGCGCGAGGAACTCGGCCAAGTACCATTGGATGATATTGCTGCCGTGATTGCTAATGCACATGGTCTGAGTTATACAAACAACCTGCTGGTTGCCTTGGCCGAGCGTGGTGCACCCTTTGTATTATGTGCAGCCAACCACAATGCGGTAGGAATGATTTGGCCTGTTGATGGAAATCACATGCAAGCTAAACGTTTCGATGCACAACTTGCTGCATCAAAACCACTCCATAAACGACTCTGGGCTGATATTGTGCGATGTAAACTACAACAACAGGCAGCAACTCTTGAAGCTATCGGTGCACCGATAGCACCGCTTGCTACACTGACCAAAAAAGTCCGTTCCGGCGATCCCGATAATATAGAAGCTCAAGGTGCCCGCCGTTATTGGGGGCTATTGTTTGGTGAGGATTTTCGACGAGATCAAAAAGGTGATGGACTTAATGCCATGCTGAATTATGGATATACTGTATTACGTGCTGCAACGGCACGGGCAGTGATTGCGGCAGGCCTTCATCCAACCCTCGGACTCCATCATGCGAATGCAGGTAATCCCATGAGATTAGTAGATGATCTAATGGAGCCATTCCGACCGGTGATAGATCTCCATGTGATGCAACTACAACGGCTTGGGGAGCCAAGTATCACACCGGATACCAAACGATCACTGGTGCGAACTCTGTATGACGATATGCAGAGTAGCTCGGGGGTGACACCAGTCATGGTTTGTATCCAGCGATTGGCTGTTTCACTGGCGCAGATATTCCTTGGGGAACGAGACAAGCTAGAACTTCCGCTTCCAGGATTACCACTGACACTCGCATCTAGTCTGGCTGATGATTGATAGGCCATGCTGAGCGGGTATCGAATCATGTGGATAGCCGTCATGTTTGATCTGCCTGTCGTGGAACCAAAGGAACGAAAGGCCGCAACTGCGTTTCGACATGCGCTTCTCGACATGGGTTTCGAAATGGCCCAGTTTTCAGTTTATATGCGCTTTTGCACCAGTCAGGCACAGATTGATACCTACTGCAAAAAGGTGGAAAATACCTTGCCGGAAGGCGGGAAAGTCAATATCTTGGCCTTCACCGACAAACAGTATGAACGGATCATTTCTTACAGTGGTAAAACAAAACAGGCTGCCAAAAAATCGCCCGATCAATTCGATTTATTCTGATATGAAAACCGATTTCTCGACCTCAGAAAGAAAAAACCCACTTAAAAAACAGTGGGTTATGTCATTCGGAGTATACCTCATTGGGATATGAGCACTAACCGGAACCAGTTTGGCCAGCTCTTCAGGTGCGGAATCAGTATACCTCATTGGGATATGAGCACTAACCGGAACTTCTCTAACCACGCCTTAACCTCAAGTTTTAGTATACCTCATTGGGATATGAGCACTAACCGGAACTGCGCCAGACGACGCTCTTCCGCTGTTTTAAGTATACCTCATTGGGATATGAGCACTAACCGGAACCAATTTCTCTTGCGAGATAATATGCAGCAAGTATACCTCATTGGGATATGAGCACTAACCGGAACTCAACACCGATTTTCACGATTTTGTCGCCAAGTATACCTCATTGGGATATGAGCACTAACCGGAACCAAATTAACCAGGGCTTTATTGGTATATGGAGTATACCTCATTGGGATATGAGCACTAACCGGAACTCACCGCCCGATCACTGGACATACTGACTGAAGTATACCTCATTGGGATATGAGCACTAACCGGAACCTTTCTCTCCTGCTCCAGAGAGTCGGGGAAAGTATACCTCATTGGGATATGAGCACTAACCGGAACTGGTGCTGCGTCCGATCCTGAAGAGTTCGTAAGTATACCTCATTGGGATATGAGCACTAACCGGAACATAAAGCTGCTCAGGGGAATAGATGTTGTTAGTATACCTCATTGGGATATGAGCACTAACCGGAACGGGCGTCAAACCCTAACGCTTTAGCAAAGTAGTATACCTCATTGGGATATGAGCACTAACCGGAACACAAACTCCAGACCTTTTTCCCGCCATTGAAGTATACCTCATTGGGATATGAGCACTAACCGGAACACAAACTCCAGACCTTTTTCCCGCCATTGAAGTATACCTCATTGGGATATGAGCACTAACCGGAACCGCACTTCCCCACTGCATAACCCTGCATGTAGTATACCTCATTGGGATATGAGCACTAACCGGAACTCCTTATGATACAACGGCTTCAGCTTCGGTAGTATACCTCATTGGGATATGAGCACTAACCGGAACGAGGGCAGGAAAAAACCGAAATAGACGGTTAGTATACCTCATTGGGATATGAGCACTAACCGGAACACGTCCTGAGCCATCACGCCCAATGTATCTAGTATACCTCATTGGGATATGAGCACTAACCGGAACATCTCCTCTGTTATGCCGTCCTTGGCGTATAGTATACCTCATTGGGATATGAGCACTAACCGGAACTAACGATCCCACCACACACAAACAGGCCAGAGTATACCTCATTGGGATATGAGCACTAACCGGAACCAAAGAAAAAACATCATGGCAGGATGTCGCAGTATACCTCATTGGGATATGAGCACTAACCGGAACTCAACCAATTGCCGTTTGAAAGACTCGACAAGTATACCTCATTGGGATATGAGCACTAACCGGAACCCGACGTTCGGATTTGCGATCGGATTCCACAGTATACCTCATTGGGATATGAGCACTAACCGGAACTCTTGGAATGGTTTCATTTTTTTACCTGGAAGTATACCTCATTGGGATATGAGCACTAACCGGAACTGGAATTACCTGCTTGTCCCTGAACCATTCAGTATACCTCATTGGGATATGAGCACTAACCGGAACTCTGCCACTGAGTACATGGCTGAGGTTGTGAGTATACCTCATTGGGATATGAGCACTAACCGGAACTCAAAAATGATTCAGGCCGTCCGAGGGAAAAGTATACCTCATTGGGATATGAGCACTAACCGGAACTTTTGCTTTCGTAGGTTTGTCTTGCAGGACAGTATACCTCATTGGGATATGAGCACTAACCGGAACTCACCCACTTACTGATAAACTGATACCTGTAGTATACCTCATTGGGATATGAGCACTAACCGGAACCCACTCGGTGGTGTAATGAGTCTGCACAGAAGTATACCTCATTGGGATATGAGCACTAACCGGAACCACTTTTCCATTGATATCACGTTGTTGATCAGTATACCTCATTGGGATATGAGCACTAACCGGAACCTGTGATGTTTGCCACATGTTTATGACTGTAGTATACCTCATTGGGATATGAGCACTAACCGGAACTCAGCGAGGCAACAGAGACATAACTAATATAGTATACCTCATTGGGATATGAGCACTAACCGGAACCAACCACTAATTGCGAACGAAACAGCGGATAGTATACCTCATTGGGATATGAGCACTAACCGGAACTGTACCCTGGAGGGGGAACCCGTCTATAACAGTATACCTCATTGGGATATGAGCACTAACCGGAACCGACTAAACTGTTTCATTGTTTCGTGCATTAGTATACCTCATTGGGATATGAGCACTAACCGGAACCTCTTTGTCATCCCCTGTCTTTGTTTCTCTAGTATACCTCATTGGGATATGAGCACTAACCGGAACTCACCAGTTATCGCACTGCCCAGACCATCCAGTATACCTCATTGGGATATGAGCACTAACCGGAACTTTGTGGTGGAGGTGGCCGCAGATCAAACCAGTATACCTCATTGGGATATGAGCACTAACCGGAACATGCCATCCAGTCGCGCTTTTTGCTCTTTAAGTATACCTCATTGGGATATGAGCACTAACCGGAACCTGTTGTCTGATGATAAGCTGCCGTTGTTTAGTATACCTCATTGGGATATGAGCACTAACCGGAAC
>JAOUNS010000047.1 GCA_029880855.1 Gammaproteobacteria bacterium | reverse complement strand
TAATGGCCACAAAAGGATGAAGCAGATAACATAAGAAATGAGAACAAAACAAATAGGATCAGCAACATAACATATAATGGACAATATAATATAATAAGATATACTGTTGATGGTGATAATAATAATAATAATAATAATAATAATAATAATACATTGTAATAATAATATAATAACAATAATAATAATGATAATAATAATATAATAATAGTAATAATAATAATAATAATTGACAACAAATATACAAAAATAGTAATACCTAACTATATACATGGAAACAAACACTATTTTACATACAAAATACATTTATATACAGCACTAACACAACATTACACACTAAACTTCACACATCAATGCCAATGACATTGTGGAACTGGGCATGGCAGCCCTTCTTGCACAAGTTCACGCCACACATGGCACAGCCAAACACGGACTCCTTTCGCTCTCCCCTGGACACACACTGCACACAGCGTCTCTTCTTCCAGGGGAGTCGCTCAAGGGAATGTGCAGGAACGTTCTCATTGCCAACTCTCTTGGGCTTCATGGCGGATGATGGCCTCTTCCTGCTGGTGTAGCCTGCGATGAGCTCGCTCACCAGCTCCTCACGGAAGTCCAGGTGGGCGTACCTCTTCTTTGATGTCCTCCTGCGACTGACTGCCTTGTACAGCAGAAAGGCATTCACAATAGCACAGTTCACCATGAAGAAAAAGAGGTACTTCCACCACTTGTGGGAGTTACGTCCAACCTCGTAGCACATTCGGTACTGGTCGTGAAGATCGACGCCGCCCATGTATCGGTTGTACTGTGCCACGGGGTGGGGCATCTCCACAGGCACGACCTCCGCCCCTCGCTGACGCTGCCCTGGCACGACCTTGGTGGAGTCTGGAAGTGTGGACAAGGTGTGAACGTATGAACAGTCCTTCCACACACTTGCCACAAGAGGAGTGTCGCCCTTCTGCAGCACCCGCATCTGGCCACGTTGCCGTAGATCACGGGGCTTCTTCAGCTCTGCAGGAAAGCCAATCCTGTTGGTCCGGACTGTCCCGCATGAGTACAGACTGTCGTCTTGCTGGAGGCTCTCAACTAGACTGACACTAGTGAAAAAATTGTCAAAAAACACTTGGCGGTTGGAGCCTCTCAGTTCACAAGTCATGTCCTTCACCACTCTGTACCCAAGTCCATGTTCTGACCGTGCCTGTTTTCCAAGGTAGACGTCGAACTTGTGGCAATATGCATTCGTCGAGTCACAACACATCCAGACCTTGATGCCCTTCTTCACAGGTTTATTGTTCATAAACTGCTTGATCTTCTTCCGACCGGTGTAAGGAATCATGGCCTCATCAACAGACACAAATTCTGATGGAGTGTACATGTCCTTGAAGGTGTCGCTTACATGGTCTATCACCGGCCGGAGTTTGTAGAGGGCATCAAAGTCTGGGGCGTCCTTGGCTGGCTCACTGGCACGGTCAGCAACATGGATGTACTGGGTCAGTTTCTGGAAACGGTTGGCCGTCATGGTTCGTTTCATTCCTTCATTGCCGATGTTGGGGTTGGAGGACCAGTACATGTGTGTGGCCGGTAGGGGGTTGATGCCCATGTTCACGTGCATACCGATGTATGCCCGCATCTCAGCCTCAGTGGTGTCTGTCCATCGCGGGTCATCTCGGCCAGCCTGATCCATGGACCACTGCGCGTAGTTGTTCGTGTGACGGACCATGTCAGCGAACATGAACGGCTTGAACAGCAGGAAGAAGTAGTCGATAGGGGTAGCAGTCGCCACATCGAAGTCGTCCGGCAGTCTAGCTCCAGGCTGTCCCACAAACTCATCATACTGAAATCAGAAAGGTAACAAATTAGGTGGAAGCCTCACATGAACAAGACATAACGCTGTTCTATATAAATGTTTTATAAATATCACATAAAGCAGGGTTTTGTATTACCAGGCAAAATAAATACAAGTATTGAAATGACAGAATGGGGGGACACATATCCATAAGTCCGTTCCCCGCCGCAATATACACTACAAATCTTACA
>JAOUNS010000046.1 GCA_029880855.1 Gammaproteobacteria bacterium | reverse complement strand
AAGAAAGATTGAGGCTGACGCTGACAGTGATGGTGAAAAACAAACTTGCTCAAGACAGCAAAAAAATTCATTAGCACTTGTTCGTTGCATATTAATCATCCTCAGCTGCTCAAGCGAAATATATATTTGTGTATTTATGTTTTTTGGTCTTTAAAAGTGAAATATATATGTAAATGCAATATGTTCTTCTACAAAAACACGTCGCTTCTCACCGGTGGCAGTTTGACTCATAAAACATCGGCCGGTGCCCGGGCGGGCATCGTCCGGTGCCCGGACGGGCATCGGCCGATTTGTTAAGCGATTTTTGAAATTTCCTGGCGCTTGTCAGACATCGTACGATGCCCGGCCGGGCACCGTACGGTGCCCGGACGGGCGCCGTTGGAATCGTACGATATAAATATTAAATAAAAATCGTCCGGTGCCCGTCCGATGTGTGAAAACGCCGGCCGGGCGCCGGCCGGGCACCGTACGGTGCCCGGCCGATGTGATTTTACCCTCAATGACCCTTCCAAACGCCGTACGGGCGCCGTGGAATTTTAAGTAGTACCTAAACTTCACCGGGCACCGTACGATGTCTAAAAAATGATAAAAAATCGTACGATTCTTTCTGCCGCCGGCCGGGCACCGTACGGGCGCCGTAGAATCGTACGATTTTTGGTGAAATAGACGCCGTACGGTGCCCGTAGATGATTTGTGACCATAGCATTAGATATTTCACTTGTAAAGACCAAAACATACAAATATATAATATATATTTAGATTGAGCAGCTGAGGATGATTAACATGCAATCAACAAGAACTATTGAAATTTTGCAGTCTTAAATAAATGTGGGTTTCACCTCCATCATTGTCTGAGCCAGCCTCAAACTTTCTTATTTTAATAACTTGTTTCTTATGAAGAATGATGGCGAATGTTAATATAAATGTATTTATCATTACACGTGAACATTCGTGTAAAATCGGCCGGGCACCGTACGGTGTCCGGCTGATCTCTTACGACGCCGGCCGGGCACCGTACGACATTGTACGGTGCCCGGCCTGGCATCGGTCGATGTTTTCATATACAGACGCCGGCCGGCGCCCGTACGATATGTGACCACGCAAGAGAAAATTCATAAAAATCGTCCGGTGCCCGCTGAAATCGTACGATGTCAGTTTTATTTGTGACTATAGCATTACTAGGTAAAACCCCGGTCCATGTATAACAATGTTGAGCAACATCACCGGTGAATTTGGTAATCGTCCGGTGCCCGGGCGATTACCAAATTCACCGGTGATGTGCAAATCGCTGAAATCGTACGATGTCAGTTTTATTTGTGACCATAGCATTACTAGGTAAAACTCCGGTCCATGTATAACAATGTTGGGAAACATACCCGAATCGCAGACTTAGATTCGAATGTATATTTCCGCAAGTTTTCAAGCTCCTCCTAATGTAGTAGATTTTCTTTGATCTTGTGATAAGGTTTAACACAATCATGAAGTATGCTTTCTTTTGTATTTTCTAGCTCAGATTGTCACCTGATATTATAATCCGAATCTATTGGATTGAAATTGACTATGTACTGTTATAAATAATTATGATTGGCAGTTGCGGAACTGTCCATTGGTATCATTTCTTCGGGCTTAACTGCACAATAAACGCGAACTAGCCGAGGACCTCGTTAGTTTTACACAGTGTATAAGCGTGTACACCAGATTTCTCCCAACAGCCGCTACCCTTGTTTTCTGGTTTCTGGTTTTGCATGTAACAAAAACTAGGATAATTCGGGGCTAAATTGGTGCCCTGACTTTTTTCTACACGAACAATTCCCGCCAGCTGTTGCCGCACGACGGTGTGCGCTACTTAATTCCGGCGCGTAGGACAGCCAAGCCTGAGGGTAAGCCTACGTGTCTGTCTTTTGCGATACACTTGCTTTAATATATCGTTAACTGAAAACCTACAGCGGACGAATACCTAGGCGCCGTCCGCATCGGAACAGAAAAGAGGACTGTGCTTGAAAATTTATCTACGACAGGACGTCACACTATCAGTGCGCTAAGGGTGACGTTTCAGTTGTACAT
>JAOUNS010000017.1 GCA_029880855.1 Gammaproteobacteria bacterium | reverse complement strand
ACGGTGACTACATCTTCAGAGAAATCCCCGGTGTGGACGGAAAAGTCATCAACAGCGGCACCATCAATGCCTCGCTGGGCGGTGATGTCACCCTGCTGGGCAAACAGGTGCAAAACGACGGTCTGATTTCCGCCAAACTGGGTAGTGTGAATCTGACAGCCGGTAAAGAGGCCGTGCTCACCTTTGATGATACCGGGCTGGTGGGTATTCGTGTCACCAAAGAAGTCCTGCAGGAAGAGATCGGGATCGATCCGGCGGTGATGAACAACGGACAAATCCATGCGGAAGGCGGACAGGTCCTGCTCACTGCCAGTGTCTGTCAGGATGTGTTCTCGCAAGCCGTGAACACCAATGGCCTGGACCAGGCAACCAGTGTGGTGGTCCATCCCGATGGCACCTTCACCCTGGGTGGCGGGGCTGACGTGGTCAACACCGGCAGCATCAATGTCTCCAAAACAACCGACACCGCCAAGGATCCCAATGTAGCCAGAATCGTATTGATTGGTGAGAACGTCACCAGCAGTGGTGTGATTCGTGCTGACAACACCAACGGCAACGGCGGCGAGATTGAACTCCATGCCAACAACACAACACTCCTCACCGGCAACAGCTTCACCTCTGCGAGATCCGAAAGCAATGGCAAAGGCGGTCTGGTAAAACTGCTGGGTGACCGGGTCGGCCTGTTCGATCAATCCATTGTTGATGTTTCCGGCGACCTGGGTGGCGGACAGGCGCTGATTGGCGGGGATTATCAGGGTAACAACCCGCTGATGCGCAATGCCAATCGCACCATCATCCACACCGGTACACAGGTCTATGCGGATGCATTGACCAATGGCGATGGCGGCAAGGTCATTATGTGGGCTGATGACTATAACCTGTTCTACGGTAATATTTTTGCACGGGGTGGCAGTGAGTCCGGGAATGGTGGTTTTGCGGAAGTATCCGGCAAGAACTATCTGGACTTCGTCGGCGGGGTGGATCTGTCAGCGGCGACGGGTGTAAACGGGACATTGTTGCTGGATCCAAAGGACATCATCATTGACATTGCTCCGTCCAGTGATCCCTTCCCCTTCTTATACAATGATTTCTTCGATATACCTGATTTGTTAACAACGTTGAATAATGTTGAGCTGGCCAATCGCCTGAGTTTCGTTAATGTTACTTTACGTGCCAATAATGACATTATCTTCGCCGCAGACGTCGATGTCCGGCCGTTTGGTTTATCCAATGATCTGATCCTTGAAGCAGGTCGTTCGATAATTATCACAGACAATGTTGGTATCTATCTGGATACGTCATCTTTCATTGCGACAATTAACAGCTCTTTTGCTGATATTGGCAACAGAGATCCGGGGCCTGCACAATTCTTTATGGGCAGTGGTTCACGGATTGTAACCGGTGGGTCACCACAGGGGGATATCACGATCACTGCAGATACGGCTGTTTTCCCTGTGGGAGGTATAGTCATTGAAAGTCTGGATACTCGCAGTTACAACCCGAACAGGAATTCCGGCAGCATTTTGATAAACACACCTGATGGTGACATTGAGCTCAACAACAATTTGCTTACCGATGGCGATTCCAGACTGAACAGTGGAGAGCGGGCAGGAAATATCAGTATTTCCACGGGTACAGGAAATATCTTTACCGCGCCGGGTATTCTTGTTTCTGCCAATGGCGGTGATGGAGAAGTAACCGGCGGATTTGGCAGAGATGGTGGTAATGTCAGTTTCTTTGCAGGCAGTAATATCCTTTTTCAAGGAACTGTTTCTGCAGATGGGGGTGACGGATATTTAGATACTGCTGACTTTGCAGGGAACATATCTATCACAGCAGGGCTGGATGTTACTTTTATCGGCGATATCTTTGCCAGAGGCGGTGATACATTCAACGGTTCACCCATTGATGATGCAGGTCGTGGCGGTAATATTTCAGTCAATGCAGGCCAAAATCTGACCTACTCCGGTGTTATCGACTCAAGCGGCGGTAATGTCATATCGGCAAACGGTAATGGCGGTAATGCCGGATTCATCCAGATGAATTCTGGCAATGACTTAAGCCTGACAGGCGCAGTTCGTGCGAATGGCGGTCAGGCACAAGGAAATAATGGCGGTTCTTCAGGCAGTATTGATCTATTCCTGAATAGAAATTTTAATCTGCAGGGCAGTATCGAAACCTATCGGGGAACGAGGATCGGGCCGGGTATAAACAGGTCTATTACAATAAATGGCGACTTTCCGGGTGGCAGCTTCTACATCAGTGATGGTTCCCGGTTAATTTCAGCGAATACCATGTTGTTTGGTTTTGGTCTACTCAGTAATTTGATTGTTGACAATACAGCTACCACTGTCTGGTTTGTAAATGGGGCAGATTCAGGTGTATTTAATAATCTCAATGGTATCCCTTTTGTTTCCCCGGGCGGTGAAGTATTCAATGGTGACGTGAGTTTTATAGGTATGAGCAGCCTGATCGGTGGTACAGGAGTAGACGTTTTCAATATATCCGGGTTCGGAATGTTGAGCGGGCTAATCAATGGCGGGGGTGGAATAGACAGTCTGGATATTATTGTACCGGTCACAACGGTACAACTCGGAGATACAACATTTTTTGACGCTGTCGTTGATCCCAACCTGAATGTCCACAATGTCGAAACCATCACGGCAAGCGGTTTTGGCAACACCATCATTGGTGCATCCGATCAGTCCTATACCTGGTCAGTCAATGCATCAGCTTCCGGCGTGGTTAGTCCGACTACCGGCAGCACAGCTGAAAACACAGTGACTTTCACCAGCTTTGACACGCTGACCGGTGGTTCTGACGTTGATACGTTTGATATCAGTGCAGACAAGAACTGGACGCTGAATGGCGGTGACAACAATGATGTTTATAACATCTCTTCCAACTACTTCGGTTCATTGAACGGCCAGAATGGTGATGATGTTTTCACTGTCGGCACCGGTGTGAGTTTTATCGGCCTGATTAATGGCGGCAACAATGGCGGTAACGGTGACTTGCTGCAGGGTGCAGACCAGACGAATTTTTGGCAAATATCTTCACCCGGCGGTGGTTTGCTAAATGCCAACGTCTCATTTGTTGGTATCGAACGACTGACCGGCGGCACCAATGACGATACCTTTACCTATGTTGGCGCAGGAGATATCAGTGGTCTGGTTGACGGCGGCGGGCATATTGTCCTGGACCGTGTGGATATGTCATCGATGGGTACAGTCAGCATCACACTGGATTCCATTAAATTCACCAATATCGAACTGTTTAACGGTAACAATGTCAGCAGTACCCTGACGGCTGATAATTTTGTCAACAACTGGTCAATCGATGGCGAGAATGACGGGTCAATCAATGGTATCCGGTTTGTCGATTTTAACAATCTGGTCGGTGGCGCCAACGATGACATGTTCACATTTATTGGTTCCGGCAATATTACCGGGTCAGTCAACGGCAGTGGTCAGGCAGTGCGCGATATTGTTGATATGCAAAATCTGGCGACGGCCAATGTCACTCTGGGCGCTGCCGGCTATAGCAATATCGAACGCTTTATTGGTAACAATACTGATTCAACATTGACGGGAGAAAACATCGTCAACGACTGGCAAATCAGTGGCACCAATGATGGTACGGTAAATGGCATCGAGTTTTTTGATTTTAACAATTTGACTGGTGGAACAAACCCGGACATTTTTACCATGCTGGCAACCGGGCGTATCAACGGTCTGATTGATGGCGGCGATACCATTGCCGGTAACAATGAATTGATCGGCAGGGATTCCAACAGCACCTGGACGATAGACGCCCTGAACGGCGGTAGTGTCAGGACCGTCAGTACAATTTATGTTAACCGATTTGACAGAATCCAGAACCTGACCGGTGGCAGCGGCAATGACACCTTTAATTATAGCGGAGCAGGCAGCACGGCCGGTGGTGTGGTGGACGGCGGGAATCATACAGTCCGTGACAGTGTGGACATGTCGACATTGGGCACTGCATCGGTAAATCTGGGCACAGGTTTTACCAATATCGAACGCTTTACCGGAAATAACGTCAGCAGCACATTGACGGCCGGGGATACAACAAATACCTGGCTTATCACGGATGAGAACGACGGTTCAGTCAATGGCATAGACTTTATCGATTTTAACAACCTGATCGGTGGCAGTGATGACGATATGTTTACCTATAGCGATCCGGGTAACATCACCGGTCTGGTGAATGGCGGCGGTCATCTGTTCGGTGATGAAGTGAATATGGTCAACCTGGCGGTCGCCAATGTTATCCTCGGAACCCGCTTCACCAATATCGAACTGTTCACAGGCAATAATGTCGACAGCACGATAACGGGTGCTGATGTAGTGAATGGCTGGACGATAGACAATGAAAATGATGGCTCCGTGAATAGTATTCAGTTTCTTGACTTCAATAAGCTGGTTGGTGGTGCAAATGATGATACCTTTACTTTTACAAGTACAGGTAGTATCACCGGATCAGTTGATGGCGGCGCACACAACAACCGCGACAGTGTCGATATGTCGGCGCTGACAACCGTCAGCATTACCCTTGGGTCGAGTGGTTTCAATAATATTGAACGCTACACCGGAAATAATTCCGACAGTACCCTGACCGGTGAAAATATTCCGAACACCTGGAACATCACCGATCTCAATGACGGCACTGTGAATGGCATTGAGTTTTTTGATTTCAACAATCTGATTGGTGGTACTGAAGATGATCTGTTTGTCTATACCGGTGCGGGCAGTATTGCCACACTGGTGGACGGTGGCGGTGAAGCCTTTCAGGACAGAGTCGATATGTCGTTATTACCCGCCGTCACGCTGGGTATTGGTGTGGGCTTCATCAATATCGAGCGCTTTATCGGTAACAATTCAGACAGCACCTTGATAGGCCAGGACGTTGCTACCGACTGGAATATTTTTGGTGAAAATGACGTCACCGTTAATGGTATACAATATGTCGATTTCAATAATCTGACCGGCGGATTGGAAGATGACACCTTTTTCTATACCGGTACCGGCAGTACAACCGGGCTGGTCAATGGCGGTGCCCATGGTGTACGTGACAGCGTGAATATGTCCGGGTTGGGTGTGGTTAATGTGAGTCTGGGTAACGGGTTTGCCAACATAGAGCGGTTTACCGGTAATAACTCCGATAGTACGCTGTTCGCCGGCGATGCGGCGAACAGCTGGCTGATTAACGGTGTTAACGACGGTATTGTCAACAGTATTGAGTTTTTCAACTTTAATATTCTGAACGGCGGTGCTGCCGACGATACCTTTACCTACACAGGTACCGGCAGTATCGCAACAATGGTGAATGGTGGCGGACAAACCGTGCGTGATGTTGTTGATATGTCGGCGCTGGGCAGTGTGTCGGTCACTGTCAATAATGGTTTTGGCAATATTGAGCGTTTTATCGGCAATGATTCAGACAGCACACTGCGCGGTGCAGATACAGTGAACAGCTGGAACATCACCGGCATCAATGACGGTAATATAAATGGTATAGAGTTTGTTAATTTTAATAATCTAACCGGCGGCAGCGCCCGGGATACGTTCACTTTTGCTGCGGATACAAATCTGGCCGGTCTGCTGGATGGCGGTGGCGCACCACTGAACACCGATGGTGATATTGTCAATCTGGTTGCTCTGGCGGGTCCTGTATCTGTGTCCCTGAATACAGTCTTGTCGCCTGAATCGATCAATATGATCAATGTGGAAAATATCAACGGCAACAACGATCCCGGCTCGGTGCTTATTGCCGGTTCAGCACAAAATCATACATGGGACATAAACGGGTTTGCCGGAAATAACAGCGGACAAATTGACCTGCTGATAAACTTCAGCGGTTTCGCAAATTTGGTCGGCGGAAATGCAACTGACAATTTCATCTTCCGTAATACCGGCTGGATCAACGGCCTGGTCGATGGTGGCACAGGTAATGATACTGTCGATATTACCCAGTTGACCGGCAATCGTACCGTTCAGCTTGGCAGTCCTGACGCGATGAATCCCGATGCCATTGTGTTGAATCCGGCTGTGTTGAATGTGGATTACGTCGAGAATATTAATGCCAATGCGGCATTCAACAACACCCTGCGTGGCGATAATTACGCCAATGTCTGGAATAATACGACGGGACGTGACGGTAACGTAACCCGGACTATCCCGGCACCGCTCGAAATCAGTTTTACAGCGTTTACCGGTTTTGCAAATCTGGTCGGCGGACTGAATATAGATGAATTTAATATTACAGGCTCACTCAATTCAGTCTCAACCGGCCGCGGACTCAATCTGGTAGTAGTTGGAGACGGCTCAACCGGTGGTACGGTCACCACCATCACCGGTGGTATAGACGCTGATGAATTCACCATCAACACCAACAGCACGGTAGGTTCCATCAATGGTGACGGGGGTAATGATACATTCAGACTGATGAACGGCAGTGTCCTGACCGGTCAGATTGACGGCGGAGACGGTAACGATACGGTTGATTTCTCGGATCAGGCCGTTGTTGATATCACCCTTGGCAGCAACATTGCAGGTGTTACACAGGTAGAAACCGTCATTGGCAACAATACCAACAGCACCTTGCGTGGACCGTCAGGTCCGTTGGCCGGAGATACGTTCTGGACCATCTCTGCCGGCAATTCCGGTCAGGTCGTGGGTGATGCGGATATCACGGATGGCCAACCCGACAGCCTGAACTTTGTTGGCTTCAATATTCTGGAGGGTGGTTCTACGGTCGATACGTTTACGATCAATGCCATTTACACCGGTACGATAAGGGGTAACGGCAACAATGATCAATTCTTCATCAACGCCGGTGTGAATACCATTGATGGTGGTTTCGGCAATGATGCATACTTTATCAATGCAAACATCAGCACTATTCTCGACGCCTTTGGTGACGATACGTTTTATATCAATACCAATCTGACCGGTACCATTAATGGTGGTTTTGGAGATGATACCTTCAATATCAGCACGACCATGAGCGGCACCCTGAATGGTGACGGTGGTAATGATCGTTTCATCTTTATTTCACCCGGCGTGACTGTCGGTGCCATCAACGGCGGTTTGGACACAGATACGATTATTGCCGCCAACCAGCCGAATGTCTGGAATATATCCAGCGACAATACCGGCACGCTGAACGGTAACAATATTATTGGTGTTGAACAGCTGACAGGGAACGATGCTGTTGACACCTATATTTTGAATGCCAACATCACCGGTTATGCCAACGGCATGGGGGGTAATGATGTTTATACCATCAATGCGGCGATCACCGGCAGTCTTGACGGCGGTCCGGCCAATGATACGTTTAATTTTGTGTCTGGCAGCGCTGAAAGGGTAACCGGCAATTCCGGCGATGACATATTGAATGTGTCAGTCAATCCGGGAGTCGGGCTGAACAAAATTATCTTCGACGGTGGTAGCGGCATTAATCTGGTCACTATAACCGGGGGCAGTGATCAGTTTTCTGCAACATATAATATCGGCGTGCCGGAAGGTGCATTCCTGTACGACCAGTTGTTATATGTCTCAAGCTCCAATCAATACAATATTTTGTATCGCCAGATCACCGATGTGGTGGACACGGCTGCCGCTGCCAATTATCAAATTAATGGCACTAACAGTAATGACACGATAGTGATGAATTATGCTGCACCTGAACCCGCCATGGGCAGGCCGGTGCAGGAGTTCAACTCGATCAGGGTTGGAGCAAATCCGGCGATCTATTTTGAGAACAAAACCGGCCTGTCTGTTGATGGTGGCGCCGGTGCTAACGATATGCTGATATTGGACAGCAATATCAACTTGCCTGCTACCGATCTGTCTATCAACATGGAATCAATCGACAGCACCAACAATGTGGTCGATTTTCAAATCAACGCATCCTCCATCAGTTTTAATAATACAGTGTCAATCGACAGTATGGGTGGACGCTTATTGACTGAAACAGGCGCTGTTACTATTAATAATACCGGTGCTATCTACCTGCAGAACCTGTCGACCAGTGAGTTGACTATTGTTGATCTGGCAACGTCCGGTCTGGTCGATATCATTACCGGCGGCAATGTTATCGGCAGTGATTTAACCCATGGCAATACCCTGAATCTCACATCAGGTGGCGATATAACCCTGACCGGCAGCAACACCCTGAGCGGTGCGCTGACGCTGATCGGTAATAACGTTTTGCTGGATAATCACATCAATACCAGCCTGAGTGGTGACATGAACAGCCTGACGGTGGATCTGTTTGGCAATAACCTGACCGCAAACGGCAACTTTGCCGACATTACTGTGAATCAGGGCAATGTGGTCAGTATTACCAGTGCGAATGATTTGGGTATCAATACCATCGTTGCCAACAGTGTGTCACTCTACTCCACCAATGGCGGGATACTTGATTTGAATCTGGATCAGGTCAATGTGATTACTGCATCACTGACCATTGAAAGCGCTGCCGGAGTGGGTACACCGGGCGATCTGTTTGAAACCGAAACAGCTGCCCTGAATGTGTTCAATTCAGGCAACAACAACTCTTCTGTGAATATCATCAACCAGGGTCCGGTGACACTGAACCGATTGATCAATACCGGCGATATCAACTATATCAACGAAAACGGCGATGTCCGGCTGGGTCTGCTCGACGCAGGTTTCGACAGCGGGGACCTGAACATGACCGTCAGATACGGATCGATAATCGGCGACCCGGGTTCACCGGACTTGCAGGCGAGAAATGCCGAGGTCAGGGTACCGAACGGGGACTTTGGTTCGGAAGGGCGATATATCCGGGTACAGGTCCGGGATCGGTTTTTGCTGTTTGCCAATAACAGTTTTGTCTTGTATCTGAATGTTCCGTCGCAAATTGAAGATTTGTCTTCCTTCTCCCGATCTGCCTTTGCCTTCGGCGTGCTGGACAGTGAAAGCATGATCGAGATTGAATCACTTTCCGAAATAGACCCGGCCATCTTTACCTCGGTGAGCAATTATTATTATGCGGAACTGGCCATCATGCTGCCGGACGAACAGAGCGCGACCGCCAGTGATGAAGAAGAGAAAAAGCGCAGGCAGCGTGAGAAGATGGAAGAATTAAATAATTTACACCAAAACAACTAACAGCATACGTGCACTGTCTGACCGTTTATCATTGAACGGTCAGGCAAGCATGTGCAGCTGATTTGCTCACAACAATTCCGTAATTATCCTCAAATAAAATCACTCATACTATATGTTCACAATACTAATGTTATTAACGTGAAAGTGTCATTTATACAAAGTCTATTTGTACTACCTGTAACATTTAGGTATGTTGGAAAATAATTCAAAAAGTATCTGACTAAAATCAACTCAAGATCACTGCACAGCACGTAAAGAATGTAGTAGTATCGCCCTTAATAACAAAATCAAAAAAATCCGGTGTGTCTCAGGTTGTGTCACGGCAGAAGCCCGGAACAAATCAAAATTCTTTTAAATTATTGCGGCAAATACCTGTAACCATTTGGTACAGGAAATTATTCATTTATTCAGAGGATTAAACAACGCTGGTTTAGGGGTAAATTAACATGAAAAATCTATCCAGGAAGGATGCATTCCTGCGTATAAGCGCAGGTATCCAGGCAATTTTTTACGGCATAGTAATCAGCAACCTCACCTGGTTGCCCTACGTGCAGGCCGCCCCGAACGGCGGAACAGTGGTCGGCGGCACAGGCAGCATCAGCCAGAGTGGCGCCAACACCACCATCAACCAGACCAGCCAAAACATGGCTATCGACTGGTCGAGTTATAACGTCAACAGTGATGAACGGGTGCAATACATCCAACCCAACCGCTCCTCCCTCTCCCTCAACCGTATCCTGAGTAACAGCGCCTCTGAAATCCGTGGTCGCATCGACGCCAACGGCCAGGTCATCCTCATCAACCCCCACGGCCTGATCTTCACCGACACGGCGACCATCAACGTCGGAGGCATCGTTGCCTCCACCCTGGACATCCAGCCCTCTGCCTTTATGAACGGCGACTTCATCTTCAATGAAGTGCCCGGCACCGACGGCAAGGTGGTCAACAGCGGCATCATCAATGCATCAGTGGGCGGCAACGTCGTCCTCATGGGCAAACAGGTACAAAACGACGGCCTGATCATGGCCAAACTGGGTTCCGTGAACCTGGCGGCCGGCAAGGAAGCGGTCCTCACCTTTGATAATGAAGGCCTCGTGGGCGTGCGGATCACCAAAGAAGTATTACAGGACGAGATCGGCATCGACCCGGCCGTCATCAACAACGGCAAGATCAACGCCGAAGGCGGACGCGTATTACTCACTGCCAGCGTCAGCCAGGACGTCTTCTCCCAGGCCGTTAACAACAATGGCCTTAATCAAGCCACCAGCGTCGTGGTCCATCCCGATGGCACCTTCACCCTGGGCGGCGGGGCTGACGTGATCAATATCGGCACCATCGACGTCTCCAAATCTACCGACACCGTCAATGATCCCAATGTCGCCCGCATCGTCTTGATTGGCGAAAACGTCACCAGCAGCGGCACCTTACGCGCCGACAATGCCAGTGGCAACGGCGGCGAAATTGAACTCCATGCCAATAACACCACCTTGCTGACAGGCAACAGCCTCACCTCAGCTCGTTCAGAAGTCGGCGGCCGGGGCGGTATCGTCAAGGTACTGGGTGACAAGGTGGGGTTGTTTGATCAAGCTGTGGTGGATGTCTCCGGTGATTTGGGTGGCGGACAGGCGCTGATTGGTGGGGACTATCAGGGGAAAAACCCATTCATCAGAAATGCAAACAAGTCTATCGTTGGTCGTGAGGCTCAAGTTCTTGTTAATGCCATCAATCAGGGCGATGGTGGCAAGGCCGTCATCTGGGCCGACCAGGATGCCTGGTTTTACGGTTACATAAATGCGCAGGGGGGAGCTGTGTCCGGTAACGGTGGCCTGGTTGAAACATCCGGCAAGCTGAACCTGTCATTTGATGGTCTGGTTGATCTGGCCGCAAATAATGGTATTGATGGCAAGCTCTTGCTTGATCCGCTCAATATTCAAATCGTGACAGGTGATGCAGCGAACACGACACTGAATAATAATCAGATAACAGCAACTTCCGACCTTAATGTTCTGTTTGCCGATGGGGGGGCGGCCACGTTTCAAATTACCGCCGCCCGCCTCGTCGCAGTTCTCGCAACGGGGAATGTTGAGTTGCAGGCAGCTGCGGATATTGAGGTCAATGCTGCAATAACCGCGAATAACGGCAATACAAACAATTTAACTCTGGTGGCAGGCGACGATATTTTTGTATATAAGCCTATCAGCCTTTCCGGTGGTGACCTGACACTGGTGGCGGGAAATCCGGGTGGGAATCAGGTTGACGTCGGCAACATCTATATAATGACAGAATTGGGTGGAGTGGGCGCTGATACGAACAGGACAGGCAGCCTCAGCACGACGGGCATTATTACCTTGCATGCCAGGGATAATGTCTACATTGGCGGCCAGATCGGATCAACGAATACAAGCTTTAGACCCAGTGGAATCACAGTCCGGGCCGGCGACAGCATTTATGTTGAAACGATTGCGAACAACGGTTATGGCATGGCAGACCAAATCGATTATAACGGCTCTGTTAACGCCAATGGCATGGTGACGTTTACTGCGGGAGACACCACATTACAGACTGAGGCGGGTAGTCTTAAAACGCTTGCGCCAATTAATCCTGTCTCCGGCAACATTGTCGTGGAAGGCAATATCCATGTTAATAACGACAATTTCGCGGCTGCGTCGAAGGGTGGGTATTTTATCAATGATTTCCTGGCTCAGGATATCAACACTGGAAGCGGTTCCGTACAAATCACGTCGACTGGAAAGGATGCTGCAAACCGCGGAGTGATCCTGGGCAATATAACGGCAAATAACCTGAGGATCGATACGTCCGGCGTCAATTCAGGTGAAATCCTGCAATCCGTCGATGCGGCGCGTAATCTGACCGTATCAGCTAATTCAACATTTATTGCCGGTGGTCACGCAATTTCACTAAAAAACACCAGTAATAGTCTCTCGGGTGATATCAATATGTCATCGACGGGCGGTGGGATCTGGCTGGAAAATTCCACTGCAACGACCTCGCTGAATAATCTCACTATTGCGGGCGGCGATCTGACAGTAAACGCAGCGACTGATTTGGATCTGAAGGGGTTATTGACTATTACAGGTGGTTCACACCAATTAAACGCCGGTCTGGATTTAGATCTGATTTCAGCCCTGTCCGGCGCAACAGATCTTAACCTGACAGCAAATAGACATATTTTTATCAATAATAGCATCGATCTCAGTAATTCATTAAGCATGAGTGCAAGGGGTGATGTTGAAATAAACAGCGCTATCGGTAATACATCCGCGCCGACTTCTTTCACGCTAATCGCAGATTCAAACACAAATGGCACAGGTGACGCTGTTTTGAAAGCAAATGTCACGGTGAATGGCGATTTTAATGTAACCGGTGAAAATTATATTGGTGAATCCTCCGGCAACACGCGGGTGACAGTGACCACCACCGGTACAGGCAGTATTACGCTGGATATGGCCGGTTATGCCTGGTTGGGTGAGATGATTGTTGCAGGCGATTTGACGGTGACCAGCGGTGGCGAAGATGCCAATGGCTACGGCATTGTTCAGGGGAAAGGCGATGCTATTACAACGGGTGATACTCTGACCGTAACAGGCATCAGCACATTTACATCAAATAACACTAATGCAGATATCGACTTAAATAATAATAATAACCTGCAGGGTGAAATTAACCTGTTTACCACAGGCACCTATACTGCATATGCCTTGTTACGCAATGGGGCGGTTGATACAAAAATCAGGAATGCAACAACAGCTGGTAATCTGGTTATCAATGCGACACAAAATCTTTTCGTAACAGGCACTATTACGGCAGCCGGTAACGATAACAACAATCAAGTCAGAACGACAGACGTAGATCTTAATTACGGCATTGACAACAACGGCAGAACCTTTGATATCAGCGGCGGGACAATCACCACCGGTGCGTTGGGTAATGATATTGTGAATATAACAATCACCGGCGGGACCGGTGGTGACAGTTTCATTACCGATGCGACATCTTCTATTTCAACCTCCAACGGAAGTATTATTCTTGAAGGCGCCCAGGGGAATGACCGGTTTGAAATGTTGGGCGGGACATTTTCAGCTTCTACCGAGATGTCTGTCAACGGCAATCGTGATAATGATGAGATTATTATAACCAATGCTCAGTTTAACAACATGGCCACACTTACACTGAATGGGAATGAAAATAATGACCGTATAACAATCGGGAGTGGTACTCTGTTTACCGGTGTTACTGACCTGAATATGATTGGTGGAACAGGAAATGATACCTTCGATATTTCCGGCAATAATTTGTCCGGCGCCGCAAACAGATCCATTGATGGAGGGAGTCAGATCAATGCGGATGTCGTCATTGCGGGCAATAACCTGAATATGACGCTTGGGGATACGAGCATTAACTCAAATGGCGTCCCTGTGGCAATCTCTAATATTGAGCGCATTGAAACTCAGAACGGGACTTTGCGGTCAGGAAATACCGATACAACATGGAATATAACCGGGCAGGACAGCGGCACCATAACCGAGACGAATAATACAGCAAATACACTGGCATTCAGCGGTTTTACCACCTTGTCCGGCGGTAATCGCGTAGACAGATTCCAAATTACCGGAAACGGTGCAGTATCGGGCAATGTCAGCGGCGGTGGTGGTGATGACAGATTCGAATTATCCGGTAATGGTTCCGTTGGAGTTGATATTAATGGCGATAGTGGTAATGATGCCTTTATACTTGCCGGAAACAGTTCAGTAACCGGTAACCTTAACGGGGGCGGGAATGATGATACATTTGAAATATCAGGTAATGGCAGTGTAGCAGGAAATATTAACGGCGATGGTGGTAATGATATATTGCGTATTGTGCTGGGTACAGGAATAAACCAGAACAAGTCGATTGTTTTTAATGGCACTAACGGCAGTAATTATGTAGAAATCGTATCAGCGCCTGGAATCAATGCTGTTCAGCAAAACCTGTCCGGCGTGTTTACCCCGGCAAATAACATCGTATATACCGATTCAAATACAAACAATAATATAAACCTGCAATATACTAATGTTGTAGATGTATCAGACAGTGCATTTGTTCAATCATTTACCATTAATGGCAGAGACAATTTGAATGATACCATTGTCCTGGATACCGCCAACCAAATGGATCGAGTTAGAGTAAACGGGAATGCACCACTTCTGCTTGCCAACAAGAACAACGTAATCATTGATGGGTTGACAGGAAATGATACCGTTCGAATGGATAGTGTGTTTGGCGGAAATATTTCCGGCGACTTGACGCTGGCTGCTGAAACATTAACAACAAATGGCAATTCGATTGATGCAAACGGACTTTCACTGATGGGGGTAACCAATGCGGTCGATATCAACACAAATCTTCAGCGGTTGGCTGTGCAAGACTCTGCGAATGTCATCATAAGAAATGGCAATCGTAACCTGAATCTGTTTGGTCTTTCCGGGACGGGTTCTTTACAGATATTTGCCGGCGATGTGACCAGTACGGCAAGCCTGAACAAGACGGATGTTCAGACATTATCTATCGATGCAAACTCGATCCGCCTGACCGGGAATAATTCGTTTGCCGGTAATGTAACACTGGATGCCGGCACGGTAGAGCTGAATAATTCGATTGATACCGTGCTGACCATCAATAAGGCGAGCAACCTGTCAGGTAATTTTGCGAGTAACAAGCTGGATGTCACCGCCGGCAGTAATCTGGGTATCGGTCGTATTGATGCAGGCGAAGTTAAATTGACAGTGATCGGCCAAATCGCCGACAGCAGTGTTGATGATATCACGGATATCAAGGCTGCGAAGCTGACGATACAGGCAGGCAACGGTATAGGTACTGATCTGAATGCACTGGAGCTTGAGGTTGGAGAGTTTAATATTTCAAACGGTAGTGGCGTGATTAATATCGCCAACGTGGGTGATGTACAGGTCAAGCAACTGACCAACAAAGGCCATATCGGCTTCTTTAATGTGGGTGATGTCTATATAACCCAGATCAACGCCGGTTATAACACGGGGATTCTGACATTTCAGGTGGATCAGGGCTCGGTTTTTGGGGTGGGGGTAATTCCGGATGTTATTGCCATGGAGGCGGATGTCTCTGTCAGTCATGGAAATCTGGGTGTGATAGGTCGCCCCATCTATTTCCAGGTGCGAGACAGACTGGATCTGTTTTCTCAGTATAGTATCTACACAACTTTTGGCGGTAGTGATCCGGATATTAACGACCAATCTCTGGCAACGCTGCCTATAGTAAGAGGTGCTTTATCCGGCCAGCAACTAATCGAAGTTGAATCACTTTCTGAAATTGATCCGGCTATTTTCACCCATGTACAGAATTACACACATGATGAGATCGCCATCAATCTGCCGGATGACCAAAAGCAGGCGGCAGATGATGAGGATGAGTATCGCAGGGACAAAGTGACAGGGCAAAACCTATAGTGGTGATCAACAGGCGGTGCTATTTAACCGGAAATTGCTGTTTGTTCCAGTCCGTCATTCCGCCACGCACCACATGCACCTGGCTGAAACCATTGGCGGCGAGAATTTGCGCGGCTTTGGCTGAACGGCGGTCGGTGCGGCAGACCAGATAAACCGGTTTGTGCATCGCGTCACTGATCTCACCAAGGCGTCCGGCCAGCTCTTCGACCGGGATATTTACCGCCTGTGCTATGTGACCCTGTTCGTCATTAAAGTCGCCGGCGGTGCGAACATCGAGCAATAACAGATCGCTGTGACTGTCCAGCTGCTGTTTCAGATCGGTAACCGATTGCATGGGGCCGTTGCGTAACTGGCTGATCAGGCGCGGGATGAATCCCGCCGCCGCCAGCAGGGCCAGGGCGATCAGGCCTTTTTGGATCAAACCTTCGCTGCCGGTGACGGCTTCACGTCCGGCATAACCCAGGTAGGTATAGGCAAAGCCGCCCGGCAACATGCAGATGTATGAGGCAATGATGTAGTGGCTGAGCTTGATGCGGGTCAGGCCCAATGCATAATTCAACAGGTTAAAGGGAAACAGCGGCATGAGTCGGACAAAGGCGACGAAACGCCAGCCTTCATGCTCGACACCGGCCTTGATTGCCTGCAACCGGCCGGCGGCTTTTTGTTCCACCTGATCCGCGGCGAGATAACGGGCAATCAAAAATGCCAGCGTGGCGCCGATGGTTGCGCCGGTCAGGTTATAGAAAGTCCCCAGCACCGGACCGAACAGGGCGCCGCCGGCCAGTGTGATAACCGAACCGGGCAGAAACAGGACGGTGCCGATGGCATAGATCAACATAAAGATGATCGGTCCGGCTGCCCCGGCCTGATTAACCCATTGTTGCAGGACAACCGCATTGAACTGATCACGTTGTGCGATGACGAATGCTATCGCACCGAGTAAAACCAGTGCGAGGATAATGCGCAGCAGTTTAGTTTTCATCTTGACCATCCCAGTGGCGACGGTTGATGGCATAACTGCTGATCTTGCCCTTGAAGGGCAGCAGCAGCATACCGGGCAGCCAACTGACATCTTTCATGTCGCGGAATTTATGGATACCGATGGTCATGCCTTCATGCCCTGCGCGGGGTTGATCGCGATAGGTGCCGAACAGGCGATCCCACACCGAGAGATTAAAACCGAAATTGCTGTTGGCCTCATCATCCTCCACCGAATGATGGACCCGGTGCATATCGGGTGTCACCACAATCAGTCGCAGCAGACGATCCAGAACCATCGGTAATCTCACATTGGCATGATTAAACATGGCCATGAAGTTGAGGATGATCTCGAAGAGAATGACAGCAACCACGGGCGGCCCCAGCACAATGATGGTGGCAAACTTGATACCCATCGAAAGAAAGATCTCGATGGGGTGAAAACGCGCACCGGTGGTGAGATCGTAATCGAGATCCGCATGATGCAGTCGATGCAAGCGCCAGAACAGAGGAATGGCATGCACCATGACATGTTGCAGATAGATCACCATATCCATCACCACAATGCTGATCACGACAGTCAGCCAGAGTGGCAGCGGGTAATAGTTCAGCAGGCCCCAGCCGTGCTGTTGGGCAAACAGGGCGACGCCGACCGCCGCCGCAGGAAAGGCCAGGCGCAGTAAAAAACTGTTCAGGAATACGATACCCAGATTATTTGTCCAGCGGATGGCTTTGGAGACGGTTAATGCCCGGCGCGGCGCCAGGACTTCCCAAACCGCCATGATAGTGAGTATGCCGAAAAAGAAGCCCATGCGAATGGTCTTCTCATGGGCCAGGATATATTCATTCAGATCCATAACATTGCTCTCCAACCCGCCCCGCCTTGCAGGGCCGGCAGTGAGGGTCTATATTCAAGTAATTGCTTGAATACTAGAATAGATGAAAAATTAACCATGTCAACAGGTCCCGGATTCAAACAGCAGCTGTTTGCCCAGTTTGCCCGCGTGGGTAAGGCGCTGAGTAATGGTAACCGTCTGGAATTGCTGGAATTTTTGGCGCAGGGTGAGCGATGTGTTGATGATCTGGCCGAAGCGGCCGGATTGAGCGTGGCCAATACCTCACAACACCTGCAACAGTTGCGACAGAGCGGGCTGGTGGTGTCCCGCAAGGCGGGGCTGAAGGTCTATTACCGCCTCAGTGGCGAGGACGTGCCGGCTGTGCTGACCGCCATCCGCGAAGTGGCGGAGCGCCACCTCGATGAAGTAACCGATCTGATCACCGGCTATTTGCATCAAAAGGACCGTCTGGAACCACTGGCACGGGAGGAATTACTGGCCAGAGTGCAGGATCAGCTGGTCACGGTGATCGACGTGCGACCGGCGGTGGAGTATCAGGCCGGTCATTTACCGGGCGCGATAAATATTCCCTTGTCGGAATTGAAGCAGCGTATCGCCGAGCTGGACCCGGCCCAGGAGATCGTCGCCTATTGTCGCGGGCCGCATTGTGTGTTGGCCTTTGATGCGGTGGCCTTTTTACGCGAAGCAGGGCGCAAGGCGCGTCGCCTGCAAGATGGTTATCCCGAATGGAAGGCGGCGGGATTACCGATAGCGTCAGATAAATAATTTTACCTTTTCTTGATAATTTGCCCGCACGAATGCGCCGCTATCATCTATAGTGAAAGTAATTCCTGTTCTACATTCCATATAAACCCAAAGGTATATAATAATGAAATGGTTGATGTTCCTGTTGCTGGTTCTGAATTCAAACTTTTTAGCGGCGAAGGAACTGCCCGATTACAAGGCCGACAAGATCGCGGCTGATACCTATGTGATCCACGGTCCGGCGGGGATGCCGTCACCACAAAACCAGGGCTTTATGAATAATCCGGTTTTTGTGCTGACCAGTGAAGGTGTTGTGGTCATCGATCCCGGTTCCAGTCTCTATACCGGCAGAATGGTGTTGCGCCAGATCCGCAAACTGACCGACAGGCCCGTCACTCATGTATTAAGCACTCATATTCACGGCGATCACTGGCTGGGTAATCAGGCCTTCAAGGATCTTTTTCCCAAAGCTGTCTTCATGGCTCATCCCAATATGATTACCCAGGCCAAGGCCGGTGCGGATAAGCAGTGGCTGGACCTGATGTCCACACTCACCAAGGGTGCGACCGATGGCACCACCGCCGTTATTCCGGATATTGAGGTGGATGAGGCCGCAAGTTTTAAAACCGGTGGCAAGACCTTCCGTATTCTGGCACCCAAGCGAGCCCACAGCGGCACCGATATCATGGTCCATATTGTGGAAGAAAATGTGCTGGCACTGGGTGATAATGTGTTTCACAAGCGTATCGGACGCATGGATGACGCCACCTTTCGCGGCAATATCAATGCCTGTGATGTGGCGATCAAGCTGGGCGTCAAAGTCTATGTCCCCGGTCACGGCCCGACCGGTGATGTGAAAGTCGTGAAAAAATTTCGCACCTACCTGTCCACTCTCTATGAGACCGTCAAGGTCTTGCTGGATGAAGGCATGAGTGATTATGAAATGAAACCCAAAGTGGTGGCCAAGCTAAAGGCTTATCATCAATGGAATGGTTTTCATGATCAGGTAGGCAAACATGTCAGCCTGGCCATGCTGGAGGCCGAGAAGGCGGGTTTTGAATAACGGTTAAATTGTATGACGGATAAAATAAACAAAAGTGATGAGCAGTGGCGTGCTGAACTGACAGAAGAACAGTATTATGTTTGTCGTGAGAAAGGCACCGAACGGGCCTTTACCGGCAAATACTATCATTGCAAGGACAAGGGGGTTTACGTCTGCACCTGTTGCGGTGAGCCCTTGTTCAGTTCAGACACCAAGTACGATTCCGGCAGCGGCTGGCCGAGTTTTTACCAGCCGCTCAACAACGAAGTGATTGAGGAAGAACACGATCACAGCCATGGTATGCATCGCGTCGAAGTACACTGTAAAAAATGCGGCGCCCACATGGGGCATGTTTTTCCCGATGGACCGCAACCCACCGGACTGCGCTACTGCATTAACTCGATTTCCATCGATCTGAAAAAAGCCGACGACCAGGGTTCGGCAGGGTAACTGCATTATACCGTTGTTCAGGTGAGTGCGGCTTGCTCAGGGCGGCGCTTCGCGCAGCCGTCCCTCTTTGCCGCCATAGACTTTGACAAAATCCGTTTCAAACGTTGCCGATGGTTCCATGCTCAGGCACATGCCCTGATACTTGAGACAATACTCCGTCACCATGCCGCTGTGACCACGTTTGGTCCAGGCCCGATCACGTTCCCGATAGGCACACCAGCGGGTGGCGATATCCTCGCAGATTTGCGTCAGATCAAGTTTGTTCAGCGCCACATATGTGCCGCTGGAAGGTGTGAATTTGTGGCGTCGATCAAAACCGGTGGTCCCGTAAACATATTGAGTATGAAACATCTCCACCTTGTAGATTTCACCGCTCATGTCCAGCATCTTCAGGCCGTCTGAATTGGCAAAATAGGCCTTTTTTCCGGGAATTTGTCCATAAACCCGCTGGAAGGGGAAGTTGGGTACTTCGGTAAACGGCGTCATCTGCTGCAGATCATAGCCATAGATATGGCCTTTCTTGTAGACCGCCAGTTGTTCTGAATTAAGTTTGCCCAGCAACCGGCCATACTCAACCTTGCCGTAGGAGACGCGATGTTGATTGGCGATGTCATACACCAGTTCATAACGGTGGGTATCCCGTTTTGATTTGCGCCCGGCGATCACCGCCTTGCCCTGATACAACATCAGGTTCTGGATCAGGAAAAAAGCATCATTGATGTTCTCATCCAGCAGACGGGTGAAACCCTTGCCGAGCTGATTGCGCCTGTAACAAAGCAGTCGTAAAGGTGCGTCCATGGCATAGTGTTTGCCGACCAGACAAATCTGTTGTCGGGCCGAATCCCAGTCGGCAAACCAGAGAATGAAATCATCCAGCCGGGTCTCTTCACTGGGGCTCATCACGCGTTTTTTTGCGGTTTTATCCCGATAGTTTTTTGCGTCAACAGGATCGCTGATGATGCGTGTACCGCTGCGGCTGTCCAGACAGGCAGTAATGAACTCGCGGTACTCGCTGTTATAAAAGAAAAAGGTATGGTTGCAAACCTCTGCCGTGGTATCGGCACGAACAAATAACTGTCCGGTGGACGGCACGAAGATAGCCGGTTTGCGATAATGCTTGATTGGTGAACTGCCGACAATAATCAACTCTTCCCGGGCGGGGCAGGGGGCCGTGACCAGCAACAGACAGGCAAGCAGCAGCAGTATGACCACCGGGTTAATTCGCTTCATTTATTTCGGTCCTGATTATTCCGGCGCAAGGTTTCCCGCTCGGCGACCTCCTGTTGACAGAGATCACAGTTGATCTCCTTGAGGATCTGGAACGTTAATCCGGTGTAATCGGAATCACGTTTGCGTTTATCCGTGATCGACTGCCACCGGGTGTTGATCTTGCCGCCATAGCGACGCAGCATGTCGGTCTCAACCAGATTGTTATGTCGCAGCGCCAGAGCGAGCGGTGTTTCCGTGTGATTATCCTCACGATTGACATTGTAGGGATAAGCCTCCAGTGCCATCACCAGCTTGTCAATATCACCGCCATAGCGGGCGCGGGCGTGCAGATGGGTACTGTAGTAGTTGGTCAGATTAAAGAGACGACTCACCGTCTGTGGTATGGCGGGCGCATGACTCGGTACGGCAAGCAACCCACTCCACAGCCCCAGTGACAGCACGAAAACCAGCACCATGCGTCCCCATGCGCCAACGGTTTTTGCGGCGATCATGATCGGCGGCTGGATCAGTCTGACCAGCAAAACGGCAAGCAGACAGAGAAAACAGAGCACGAAATAGGCGCCGATCAAGCCGATGAAAAAGTGCAACAGGCGGATACCGCGAAATATACCCAGCGATCCGGAACAGTAGCCTTCGAATGAATAGGCAATCACATAACCGGCGACGGGAATGCGCGTTACCGAATTTTTAAAGGTCATCTCATTGTAACCGGGCGGGCAGACATAGGGACCAATGATCTGCTCAACCACCCAGGGAACACCCAGTGCGGCCCAGGCAAAAATACCGCCCATGACGAGCATAACCGTAAAGAGGTTGGCCCGATTGTGCTTGATGTGGCGCAACAGGGTAAAAAACCGATCATCAAACGAGGTCTTGCCGGGTTGCAGCTCGGCCAGTGTGGAAAAGTAGGCCGGCGTAAACAACAGGACCGCCGCCAGTATAAGTGACATGGTGATGACGGTGGAGTAATAGAAAATAGTTGGATGCGGGACGAAAAAGACCAGTAACAACAAGCCGATCAGCAACAAACCGGCAAGGATTTTTTTCCATGCCGGGGGGCGGCCGGGCGGATCATTATTCGGCAGATCGGTCTGGAGTCTGATTTTGTTCAACAAGGCCATCGGGCCTGCCATCATTAAAAACCGGATTATTTAAGTATACGTGTGGAGCACAGAATGTCTATATAATCACGCCATCCACAGACAAACAGTCAACCAAAGGATGAAGATGATGATAGTGCATAGGGGCGGATGTCATTGCGGCGCAGTCAGGTATGAAGTGGATGCGCCGGCCGATATTGAAGTAACGGATTGTAATTGTTCCATCTGTAGCAAGACCGGGATACTGCATCTGATTGTAGACAAGACACAGTTTCGTTTGTTGCAGGGTGAGGCGAATCTGGCTGTATATACATTCGACACCCATGAGGCGAAGCACCTGTTCTGCAATATCTGCGGCATCAAATCATTCTATGTTCCTCGCTCCCACCCGGACGGTTACAGTGTTAATGCCCGCTGCCTGGACGAAGGGACGGTGAAGTCCATGACGATCACCCCATTTGACGGTAAAAACTGGGAAGAGAATATCGATGCACTCAGGTCAACGCGAAAGAAATAGCATTCAGGGCCGGCTGTTTTTGATTTTCATGATGTCCATAACAGATTGGCTGCTTGTTGAACGGTATGCTGTGCAGGCTCGGGTTTGAAAACGGAGTAACTAACCATGCTGAATAAATTTCCTGCTTTACATGGCCGGCTGACTGTTGCTCTTGCTCTTGTCCTTGGCGGGTGTGCCCTGGTGCAACAGAGTACGGACACGGCACTGAACAGCGATTTCCCGACCCATTGCGCCCATGCCGTCAGCAGTGAACGCATTGAATGTGTCGTGCAATATCATAAGCATGCCACCACGCCGGTTTATCAACGCTATCGCAGTCTGCAGAGCAACTTTGCCGGCAAGCTGGTCTTTGTGCTGACCATCAGTGTGGATGGCGTGGTAAATTATATCTCTACCGAGCAGAACACCACCGGCAGCAAGGATTTTGAGCGGGAAATCAGCGCAATACTAAAGGCATTGAATTACGGGTCATTCGAAGCAGCCGGCGTGCATCGTTATACTATGAGCTTTCTGCCGGAGTAATACGTGAAGATATGCAAGACGTCATGACAGAACTCGTCACGGTCAAAACTGGATGACATATCCCAGGGACAAGGCAATATCGAATGCCGTGTATTCCGCTAAAGCAAATTCCGGAAAAGTCAGCTCAATAAGTCGTGGCCTGGTTTTTGGTCCGCCCGCGGTAAACCGGGCGATGTAGTCAGCGTAGCGGTACTCCAGCAGAAAACTGATCGATTGAGTGGTTTCATTGATGTCAATTTTTGTTGGTGTGGCGGCATTTCTCTCCGTCATATACATGCTGCCGCTTGCTTTCAGATAGCCGGCCCCAAAACCAAGACCAATCCTGAAGTATTCACCCTGTCCATCGGTGATTTGTTTGTCGCCAAAATTATAAAACAGGACAGGTGTAATATAAATATATTCTCCTTTCACTGAAGTATTCAGATTGACAAACTGACCATCATTCAGCAGTTGATGATTAATATTAAAAGAGTCGATGTTGAAAGAAAACTGATAACCGAAATTTGAGGTCGGATTAAGAAAGTAGCCTCGGGTTGAAATGTTCGCCAGAAAAGAAACAGCACCTTCATCCGCCATAATGCCCAGTTTTCGATCTCCATTGAGAGCATCACTGGCGTGAAGTTCTGTATTATGCCAGTTTATCCCCAATACGACATAAGCATCGTCATACCACTGCTTCTGATCATCATTGGCCGACAGCGACGGGGAGAGGATGAAGGAGAGAAAAACAGCTGTGCAAAATGCACAATTTTTAGGCATCCGCGTAAAAATAAAAGTGTACAAAATATGTGCAAGCTGAGTCAGACTGATTGTGGTTTTCCACAAGTGTTGATCCGGTATCATTTGCCGTAACATCCTGTTATTTGGTTCAGCAGTGTCTGATTTGGATAAGAAATACCGGCTTATCCGCTCTATGCAATAAGCATAGTAAAAAAATATTGAATGCGCGAGCCGGCCTTGGGAGTGGCATATAATGTATGCACCGGCCTGATTTCAAATGGTAATATTTTTGAGGTGTACATTTTCGGCCGGATTAACTAAGTATATCAGTAAGTATTGGAAGAAATTGTGTAACAAAGGTGGTACTCACACAAGGTATGGTGGGAATCATATTGGTGTTGACCGGCTAAATGTCTCACAGGGCCTCACTCCATTTGGAATACCGATGTGGTTGTCATGCTTTTGAGGACGATATACAAATCCGGAGTGTTCCAGTCTGGTGCGCTAACAGTAGTGCAGCTACAATCATGGCGAGGAATATCGCTCATTATGTTACTGCTTATCACTTACATATTAATAGCCCTTGGGTTTTCTTTCCTCTGCTCCATCGCTGAGGCGGTGATCCTCAGTGTGACCACGGCCTACATCGCCTTGTTGGAAAAAGAGGGCAGACCGGCCGGTGCGCTATTGCGCAAGTTAAAGGCGGATATCAATCAATCCCTGGCGGCCATTCTGACCCTGAACACCATTGCCCACACCATGGGGGCGGCCGGTGCGGGGGCGCAGGCCGCTATCGTATTCGGTGATACCTCGGTGGGCATTGCCTCCGCAGTGCTGACTTTATTGATCCTGATCTTTTCCGAGATTATTCCCAAATCACTGGGTGCACATTACTGGCGCAGTCTGGCACCGGCTACAGCCTATGGTCTGAAATATCTGATTAAAATGCTTTATCCATTTGTGCTGTTGTCACAGAAAATCACCGGTTCACTGACCGAAGCCAAACATGGTCTGACCGGTTTCAGTCGCAGTGAATTTGCCGCCATGGCGGAATTGAGTGTGCAGGAAGGTGAACTGGCGCAACAGGAGTCGGTGATGCTGAAAAACCTGTTGCTGTTGCGCGAGACAACTGTGCGTGATGCCATGACACCGCGCACCGTTGTGTTTGCCTTGCCTGAAACAACGCGTATCGAAACCTTCTTCCACAAATATGATCACATCCGGTTTTCGCGTATTCCTATATATAAGGACCATTCGGAACAGGTTGATGGATTTGTCCTGCGCGGGGATTTGTTGTTGGCCCAGGCACGCGGCAACAGTGACTCTCAATTGGCAAATTATCGGCGTCCCATGCCGGTAGTGCTGGACAGCATGACATTGTCACAAGCCTTTGATGAGTTGATGCGCCGGCGCGCACACATTGCCTTGGTCATGGAGGAGTTTGGTGGCATGGCCGGAATCATCACCCTGGAAGATATTGTTGAAACCCTGCTGGGACTGGAGATCATCGACGAAGGTGACAAAGCGGATGATATGCAAAAACTGGCGCGACGCTTACAGAAGAAGCGCATAGAGCAGGCCGGTTTACAACAACCCGATCAGGACAAGGAGCGGTAAGTGCAGGCACCAGAGACCTGTCCCTGTGGTTCCGACCAGGCCTATATGCAATGTTGCGGCCTTGTGCACAAGACCGATGTGGTGGCCGATACCCCAGAGGCGCTGATGCGTTCCCGCTATACTGCCTATGTCGTCAATGATGAAGCCTATCTGTTACGCACCTGGCATCCTTCCACCCGGCCCGCCGTGCTTGACTTGCATGCGGAGGGATCACCACAGTGGATCGGCCTGAAGATCGTCAGTAAAGTTGCCGGCGGCGTCGGGGATGAGACCGGTACGGTGGAGTTTGTCGCCCGCTACAAGATCAATGGCAAGGCGCATCGACTGCAGGAGAAAAGCCGCTTTGTCAGGGAAAACGGTGAGTGGTTCTATGTGGATGGCGAAATCAAAACCTGAAGCGTATACACTTGCGACATGACCAATCCGTTTGCCAATGACACGATTGCCGCACTTGCCACCCCGCCGGGGCGTGGCGGAGTGGGGATTATCCGTGTCTCCGGTCCCGCCAGTCGCGAAATCGCCGAACAGATCCTGGGTGTGGTGCCGCCGGCGCGCCGTGCCGACTATCTCGATTTTCTGGATGGCGAGCAACGCATTATCGACAGCGGCATCGCCCTGTTTTTCCAGACACCCCACTCCTTTACCGGCGAAGATGTACTGGAGTTGCAGGGTCACGGCGGACCGGTAGTGATGGATATGCTGTTGCGCCGTTGTCTCGAACTGGGGGCAAGAATGGCGCGGCCCGGTGAATTTTCCGAGCGTGCCTTCCTGAATGACAAACTGGATCTGGCCCAGGCCGAGGCGATAGCCGATCTGATCGAGGCCGGTTCCGAACAGGCGGCACGGGGTGCATTGCAATCACTGCAAGGTGTCTTCTCCGCCGGGATCAACACACTGGTGGAGCAACTCACCGAACTGCGCATGTTTGTGGAAGCCGCCATCGATTTTCCCGAAGAAGAGATCGACTTTCTGGCCGATGAACGGATCGGGCAACGTTTGCAGATCATCTATCAACAGGTGGTCGACATCCTGCAAGAGGCACAACAGGGTGCATTGTTGCGTGAAGGGATGCATGTGGTATTGGCGGGGCGACCGAATGCCGGCAAATCCTCTCTGCTGAATGCCCTGGCCGGGCGGGAATCGGCCATCGTCACCGATATACCCGGCACCACCCGCGATGTATTGCGGGAAGAGATCCATATCGACGGTATGCCCCTGCACATCATTGATACCGCCGGTCTGCGTGAGAGCGAAGACATTGTCGAACAGGAAGGCATCAAACGCACCTGGCAGGCTATTGAACAGGCCGACCAGGTATTGCTGTTGATCGATGACACTACCGGCCTGCGTGATGAAGAACAACGCATCCAGACCAAGCTTCCGCCGCGACTGCCGGTCACCTTCGTGCATAACAAAATTGATCTCAGCGGCAACAAGGCGGAATTGCTGGAGCATGAATACGGTACGATGGTGCGCCTCTCCGCCAAAACCGGTGACGGTATCTCACTGTTGCGCGGTCATCTGAAAACCATCATGGGTTATACCGGCACAGGCGAAGGCAAATTCATCGCCCGTCGCCGTCATCTCGATGCATTGCAACGCGCATTACACCAACTGGACAACGCCCGCGCCCAGCTGGAAACCCATACCGGTGAACTGCTGGCCGAAGACCTGCGTCAGGCGCAACAGGCACTGGGCGAAATCACCGGCCACCTCTCCTCTGATGAACTGTTGGGCAAGATCTTCAGCAGTTTTTGTATCGGCAAGTAAATTTTTCAACGCAAAGGCGCGAAGGCGCAGAGAAAATGGTATGTTGGGTTGAGCTTGCGAAACCCAACACTATCGAACGTTGGGCATCACTTCGTTCAACCCAACCTACACTCTAACGATAATATACAATCATTCCGCCCGCCGCTGCGCGGCTGAGGCGGGTGACTTTTCTGTGCGTGTCCAAAGAAAAGTCACCAAAAGAAAGGACACCCTTGCTGCCGCAAATACGTGATTGAATTTGATTTCAGACTGCGTTTGCAAAAGGGCCGTCCCTGGCCCGTTGGCAAACAGCGGCATCCTGCCGCATCTGGATATGTATATAAATCAAACCCAATCACCCGGCAGCAAAGGGAGTGATCCTCAAACAAGGCATGAGCAACCTCATCCGCACAGATATAAAACCAATACATACGGCGGAATACGTTGCTCTATTCTGTCTTACCGTTCCAGGATGTACTTGATTTAAACATGGTCCTAAGGTGCCGGATCATTCCCCATTGCAGGTTTGTGATTGATATGTCATTTCATCATAAATCAGCAGCGGCAGGATGCCGCGGATTGGCAGTGGACCAGGGAAGGTCCATCTGCCAATGACAGAATGAAATACATATCAATTACAGCTTTACCGGCATGGGGTGTCTTTTGCTTTGGTTACTTTCATTTGGACAAGCAAATGAAAGTAACTTGCTGTCGGGCAACCCCCGACATCAAATTTCGGGCCATCGCGACGCGATTCATATCCGTTCCCACGCAAAGCATGAGAACAACATAAAACCGGATTCCGGTATTCACAGGAATGACGAAAATTTGACCACTTTGTGATTTCTACACAAAGACGTGAAGAAAATGAAATATAAAACACTGTATCTTGGCGTCTTTGCATTAAAAAACTATGATTAAACTATAACAACGGTACAGGAACGGCCTTTTGTCTGAGGATATCACCAAACAACTGGGAGAACTGGTCGGTGCGGCCAATGACGCCGCCAAAACGGTGCGTAATGTCCACATTACCTTCCTGTTGCTCTGTGTCTACTTCGGGTTGATCATCGCCTCCACCACCGATGTGCAGTTGCTCAAGATCGACCCGGTAAATCTTCCGTTGCTCAATGTCAAACTGCCTATCCTGGAATTCTATGTCATCACACCATGGATGCTGGTGCTGTTGCACTTCAATCTGTTGGTCCAGTGCTATCTATTGGCAAGCAAACTGCACAGTTTTAATGCCCTGTCTGAAAAATGTGATGATGCAGCGGTGCTGAAACTGCAACGGGACCGTCTCTGGACTTTCTGGCTGGTCCATGCCATTGTCGATCAACAACACCCGCGCCTGATGCGTCTGTTTATCAACGCCATGATGGTGATATCGCTTATTGTACTGCCCCTGTTTATCCTCACCTGGGCCGAGTTGCGCTTTATCCCGTTCCATTCACAGGCCATCACCTGGAGTCATCGCATTGTCATTCTGGTGGACTGCGTGCTGTTGTGGCTGATCTGGCCAAGGATTGTCATTTCGGCGGATGAACAAACACGCTGGTGGTGGCAGCTATGGCATGGTCTGAAGAGACGAATACGACGGACACCGCAACATCTCAGTCGCGTGGGGGTCTATCTGGCCGACAAGCTCAGTTGGCGGGAGACAGCGGCGCTGGTATCACCCATCGATTATCAGGCCCGCGGCCAGAGTAGTCTGGCCGTGACCAGTGTGTCGCTGTTTATTATTGCCTGGTGTATCGCTGCAATACCCTCATCCGATGAATTTGGTCGGCGTGTCGATGAGTGGTTTATGGCAAAAGCTTTCTATTCGTTGTCCGGACTGCCATTCAGACAAAATCTGATTATTGAGAATCAGGTTATTTTACAGGGCCAACTTGATACACAATCGATAAATGCGTTATTGGGTAAAAATGAAAAAGCCAAACAAACTGCGATGGACAAGGTTATCGGTATTGATCTGCGCAACCGTGATCTGCGCTTCGCCTTGTTTAATCATTGTAGTTTGCCAAAAATAATATTGAAAGGGGTTCAGCTACAGGGAGCGGAATTTTGGAACACCCAACTACAGGGTGCGAATCTTAATGGAGCCCAACTACAGAGTGTAAGTCTCAGAGGGGCCTGGCTACAAGGTGCTGATCTTCGTAACGCCCAACTTCAGGGTGCGAAACTATATGAAACCAAACTTCAGGGTGCGTCGCTTTGGGGTGCCACCCTGCAGGGTGCGAATCTTGGGTTTGCCCAATTACAGGGAGCGAATCTTGTGATGGCCCAATTGCAGGGAGCGAATCTTGCGCGAGCCCAATTACAGGGTGCGGATCTTTACAAAGTCCAGTTACAGGGTGCAGATCTTGAAGGGGCTCAACTACAGGGTGCAGATCTTGGAGGAGCCCAACTACAGGGTGCGAATCTTCAAGAAGCCCAACTACAGGGTGCATATCTTAGTGGTGCACAATTACACGGTGTAGACTTTAGTACATCAAATCTGGATTTAAGCTGGTTAACGGATGTTAAGCTCGGAGGGTTGAACCGTGTAGAAGTACATACAATCATCGCGGCTTTTGATTTCATGCTGGAAGATAATTCGATAATAGACAGGAAATCTATAGAAAAACGAATCTCAAGAATAAAACGGAAATCAAACAGAATAACCGATTTTAGAGGTGTCACTGCCAAGTATGGTCTGTTATGTGATCAGCGTAGCATCCCTCTGGCAACATGCATTTCCGCTTTTAAACGAGAAACATTTATTCAACAGTGGATTGACTATATGATCCGGCTTGGTTGTAGCGATAAATGGATAATGCAAGGCATAAGCCAATATCCATTAAAACATTTTACAATTATAACTGACGATGAAAAAATTATGTTTATCAAGGGACTGAACCATAACAAGTGTACCGGTCTGGATGATAAGACCAGTGAGAAACTCCAGAAGATTCTGAAAGAAAGTCAGCGACTAAACAGGAAATAACCGGCCGGTTACGATAAAATTACCCTGATGAATCTACTGACTACGTCGCAATGTATTTCAGATTACCGATTTTAAGCATATTCCTGCTGTTCACCTCCGGCTGCTCCTCCATCAGCTACTACACCCATCTCATGTCCGGCCATTTTGCGTTGATGTCCGGCGAGAAACCCATTGAAGAGGTGCTGGCACAGCAGGAGACCTCGGCGGAGTTGAAGGCGAAGTTACAGCAGGTGCTGGTGATGCGGCAGTTTGCGGTGGCCGAGCTGGGTCTGCCGGATAACGGCAGTTACAAGAAGTTCGTCAAGCTGGATCGCAAGTATCCGGTCTGGAATGTGGTGGCGACCAAACCCTATTCCATTACACCGAGGCAGTGGTGTTTTCTGGTCGTGGGTTGTATCAGTTATCGGGGTTATTTCAATGAGGCGGCGGCGCAGGCCAAGGCGGCGGAGTTGCAGGGGCAGGGTTATGATGTGCAGGTCTCCGGTGCATCAGCTTATTCCACCCTGGGCTGGTTTAATGATCCGCTGGTGAGTTCCATGTTGTATCGGGATGATGTGCATCTGGCCGGGGTGCTGTTTCATGAGCTGGCCCATCAGCAGGTCTATATCGAAAACGATTCGGCCTTTAACGAGGCCTTCGCCACGGCGGTGGAGCTGGAAGGGGTGCGGCGCTGGTTGTTAAAGTTAAATGATCCGGCGGCCAATCAGCGGTATCGGATCTATAAGGAGCGACAGAAGGATTTCAACCAGCTGTTGCGCGGTACACGGGAAAAGCTCAAACAGTTTTATGCTGCGGAAAAGGAGCCGCAAAAGCTGGCGGAGGGCAAGCGGCGGCTCTTTGCCGAGCTGCAACAGGAATATCTGGTGTTGAAAAAGCGCTGGGACGGGTATGACGGTTATGACAAGTGGATGGCGCAGGGACTGAATAATGCCCATCTGGCCCTGACCGCCACTTATCATGAACTGGTGCCGGCCTTTGAGGCGTTGCTGCAGCGACTGGACTATGACCTGCCGCGCTTCTATGCTGAAGTGACGCGCATCGGCAAGCTGGAGAAAGCAGAGCGACAGGCCGCGCTGGCGGATGTGCAAATAACAAAAGTGGAGTGATTGTATACCAGGAGTTGCGTATGAGTATTCCGGAAGATTTTCTTGTCGAGTTGACCAACCATGGTGAGGCTATGGGTTTATTTGAGCAGCTGTCAGTGTCTCATCAGCGCGAATATATCAAATGGATAGAGGAGGCGAAAAAACACGCCACCCGCCAGAGTCGCATCCAAAAAGCGATCCAGATGATTCTGGAAAAATCTTCGGCTTAATATTCCTCGTCTGTACCGCCGGTGACCTTGATCAGGCTGTTTTCGATGGCGGAGGGTGCGCAGATGATGGTCGCGAAGCTGCGTCTGCCCACCATGCTCAGATCGGGAAAGCTGATCGCGATACGAAATTCGGCGAACAGGGCAAAAACCCGGCCTTTTGATATCAGAATTTCATAGGGCAAATGTGCAGTGGCTTTAAAATTTTCAAAATCCACCCGGGACATGATGTAGTCATCACTGCTGCAATCATCCTTGTCTTTTCCTTTAAATTGCACACCGAAGACGGTCTCCTGTTTGCCGGGGATGTCGATACGGTAGACTTTTTTAACCGTGCTGTTTTTACCTTGCAGTGATTTCTCAATATAGTCAATCGCCGCCTGCTGGGTTTTATATTCCGCCAGATTCATGTGGTCAGTGAAATAAGGCATAAGAAAATCATAGTGGTACTTACGCAATGCTTTTGCAGTCAAGCCGAGTCGCGCACCAAAGTCCTGTTCATAGCCGAGGATACCGGCCAGTTGCTTTCTGACGTCTTGCAGATCGGATTGCATTCGATAGGCGTGGGCCATGTAGACCGGGTTGGTATGGCTGATCTGGATCCGGTTGCCGGATTTGTTGAATGCAACGCGTTGACTTGCGCCATAACCGCCGAATTCGGTGCGGGCGGCGTGCTTGCGTAACCGGTCATTGGTGATGACCAGAATGTGATTATCAATATAAGGTGTGTATTCACCGATGATCTGATAGCCGTTGGCGGCGAGTTTTTGTTTGACGGTGTCGATTTGCTGTTTGAGATCGGTGCTGTCGACGGTCTGTGCCAGGACGAAGGGTTTGTAGCGGGGTTCATCGGCAGCGGCGGCGGTTATAAATGCCGGGAAACCGGCGAGCAAGATCATCAAGTGGTAAACAGGGCGTAATAACAGGCGGTTCATGCAGGCATCCTCAGCAGTCGTCCATTCCGAAAGGCGGCAATTTTAGTGCAGTTGGTCTATGCGTTTAAGTGGCTAAACGCACACTGGATGGATCAGGTGCAAACAGAGGAAAAGTGTCGTGAATTTTTTACCGTTTTGTACCCAAACATACAGAATTCACTGTGGTGTGCCGACAGAATAGCGGCATCGAAACCGGACAGAAGCAGGAATTACCAATGAGTGAGAAAAAGCTGGCAATTATCGCCACCAAGGGTACGTTGGATTGGGGTTATCCTCCTTTCATCCTGGCCTCCACTGCCGCTGCACTGGGTTATCAGGTACAGATCTTCTTTACCTTTTATGGCCTGCAGTTGCTGAAAAAGAACATCAAGGTCAAGGTCAGCCCGCTGGGCAATCCCGGCATGCCCATGCCCATGGGCATGGACAAATGGTTCCCGGTATTGGGTACCGCCATTCCGGGTATGGAAAGCATCATGACCATGATGATGAAATCCAAAATGAAGAAAAAGGGTGTTGCCAGCCTGGAAGAGTTGCGCAGCATGTGTCAGGAACTGGAGGTAAAAATGATTGCCTGCCAGATGACCGTGGACCTGTTCGATCTCTCCACCAGCGAGTTCATCTCCGACGTGGAATACGGCGGTGCCGCGACCTTTTTTGAGTTTGCCGGTGAATCAGATATCTGCCTCTTTATCTAGCGGCTGACATCGGATTCATGGAGTTTTATGGGGGCCCTTGCGGCCCCTTTTTTTCTGCATCTCTGCTGCGACCGCAACTTACTGATACTTAAGCCTTATTTGGCCTGGTCGTGGCAGCGGTGTGTTGTGTGCCAAAAGGTACTGAAAATACCCACGAAAAGGAGGATAATGCACTATTTATTATAGGGATATTATCAGTATATAATTTGATCAGCATGATTATGTTTCCATTCAGCACACCACGCCAGGCACAGACTCTGAAGAGTTTGGCATATTGAGGATGAGAGAATGACAGCACATCCAGGTATTGTTCATAGTGGAGTCCAGGCAGCGACCATTGACCACAGCAAACTGAAGGCGTTGCTTTCGGATTACCATGCCCTGACAGAAAACGCCGATCAGGCATGTTGGGATATGCTGGCCGGCGCCAAGTTACAGACCTTCCCGGCCGACACCGCGATTTTCCATGAAGGTATGGAATGCAACCATCTGATGTTGATTGTTGAAGGTTGCGTGCGGGTCTATCGCCACTCTGATGAGGGCCGCGAGGTGACCCTGTATCGGGTGGAGCCGGGTCAGCTCTGTATTCACAGCCTGAATAATCTGGTGGATGGGGTCCAGTCCCGCATCTCGGTGAAAACCGAAACCGCCATGCGCGGACTGGTGATCAATCGGGTTGCCTTCCAGACTGCGCTGGATCAATCAACCAGCTTCCGTAACTACGTGTTGCGCACCCTGACCGAGCGCCTCTCCCTGCTGACCAATCTGGTCTCCGGTTTTGCCTTTGACCGACTGGACCTGCGCGTGGCCTGCTGGCTGGTGGAGCAATTTGATCGTTCCTGCGGTCATCCCATACAGGTGACCCATTCCGATATCGCCCATGAGCTGGGCACCACACGGGAAATGATCAGCCGCATCCTGAAGGATTTTGAACACAAGCGCTGTATTCAGCTGGCCCGGGGGCGTATTCACCTGGTGTGCAAACACTCCTTGAGTCTGGCGAGCCAGGGCAAGGGCAAGGTCAATATATAAAACCTGTTCCCGTCTCGTTGTCCGCGACAGCTTTAGGCAGATCCATGTCGTGATTCTCACAGACTCTCCCGACTGAGCAACCTGCCTTAAAAACCGGAGGTAATAGTCCGGTTTTTTTATGCTCCCCTTCCTGACTCGTGACACGGTCTGCAAGTTTGGCCGAAAAGCGTTTTTCCTGCCGTACTGATTCGGATAAGATGGATTAATAAATCAGAATAACTTACAGGGAAGGCCGCGTATGAAGTACGAAGATAACACCCTCAGTCTTGATCTCTCCAAAGAAGCCTATGATATAACTCAGCTGCTGCAGTATCGTGATATCCGGAAATTACGTATCGATGATGTGACCGGTGAGATAACACTGCCGCTGGAATTAAATGAATTTCCAAACCTGGAGGAGATCTATATCTCGGGCGGCAATCGGGACAGCCTCTATCCGCCACCCGTGAATCTGGAAAAACTCACCAACATAAAAAAACTGACGCTCTGGTCGTTTTGTGATCTGGCTGAATTGCCGGCCTTGCCGCATATCAGACAGTTTGATGTTGTTGTGAAACATACCGCCAATGACACACGCGCCATTGTTTCCGCCATGCCCAACCTGCAACGCATGGAGCTGTGGGGTTCGCACATGAAAGAGGGTGAACTGCCGCCCGAAATAGCACAGTTAGCCAAACTGGAAGAGCTGGAACTGGTCTCCTGCGGTTTGCGTGATCTGCCGGAAGCGTTTGCGCAATTACAAAGCCTGAAAAAATTATCCATTCGCGGCGTACATATGCGCACTTTCCCGACTGCAATATGCGGCCTGACTGATTTACAGGAACTGGCGTTCAATCAACATATCAGCAAACTACCGGATGAATTTGCCAATCTGATCAACTTGCACAAGCTGGATTTTTCACAGGCCTTTAATGAAGGCACCCTCTCGCCGGTGGACAAGTATGGTGAGGGCAAGGTTTATCTCAAGCCATTGCCTGAGGTGATTGGGCGGTTGCCGTTACTGGCCGAACTGGATTTAAGTATGTGCGGTGTGGAGGATATCGGCTTTTTAAAAAATGCCGGGCAACTGCGCAAACTGAAGATAGAATATTCGGCGCTGGTGGATTGTGCTGATTTTGCCGGACTGATCGCTCTGGAAGATCTGGATCTGGAAAACGCTGAGGCGCTGGAGAATATCGATGGTCTGGCCGGATTACCGTTGCGCAGGCTCAAGCTGGAAAGTTGTGATGAGCTGGCCGACATCAGCGTACTGGAAAGTCTCACGCAGCTGGAGGAGCTGAATATAGAAGGTTGTTCCGGTATTGATGATCTGGATCCCATCTATGTCCATCCCACACTGACAACGCTGACAGCCGATGACGATGTTCAGGCGCAGTGGCAATTGCGTGAGAAATTCAAAAATCTGCCAACGATAGAAGAGGTGGTGGCCGCCACCGCGGCTGATGAGCCGGCCGTCTTTGAACAGGCGGTGGCCGACCTGAAACTCTACGTGGACAAGAACTACCATGATGATAACAACCCATTGGCCGGATACTTTGGCGAGGAAGCCGATAATGAAGAATTGGTCAGCCTGCCGCAGCTGGAGCAAGGGCTGGCGAAGCATCATGCCGCAGTGAGTATCGATACACTTTTGACGCTGGTGGATATCTCATTACGCTCCGTGACCAACGATAATTACAACATTACCGTGCAGGCAATAGAGGAACTGATCGAGCGCAAGGATGTTGAGGCGCAAAAGCAGGTGATCAGTTATTTTGACAAGGCATGTGCATACTATGACTTTGGCCACCGTTTTTGGGAGAGTACCGTACTGGATCAGCTGTATGATGATCTGTTCCCGGAATTCGAGGCGGCGGCCTTGCTGGAACTGTTGCGCGATGGACACAGCGACATGATGAACAGTGAAGGCGGCGACGGTGCCGATGCCCTGTTTGTCCCGGCGTTTTCCCGCTGCAAAGATGAGGAAACCTTTACCGGCCTGATGGATGCCTTTTTTGAATATCAGGATGAGTGTCTGGGTTATTTTGGCAGTGAATATTTTATTGAGCTGCAACAGGGCATTATTGAGGTTCTGCCGGAGGAATGGATAACCCGGCTCAACAACCAGTCCGCTGCACGCAGTCAAACAATGGAACTCATGCTATTGCTGGAATCCGACAAGCCGGATGATGTGCGTCGCTTGATCGCCATGTGCGGGCAAAGTGATTTTGAGACATTCTTTGACGATAAATATTATGAAATCCTGGATGCGATTGATCCGGCGCAGATCAGTTATGACGAAGCCGTCAAGGCCATGAACTACTGCTTCGTGCGCAACAAGGGCGCATCCAGAGTGGCTGATCTGCTGCGGGCCTATTTCCCGGAGGACCAAATCGCTGTCGCCATGGACTATCTGCGTGACAAACAGGCGCAATACAGCAAGTTTGTTATTGATGTGGTGGATAGTATTATCTATGAGCTGCATCGAAACCTGTCGCCCATGCAGGCGATCGAACCATGGCGTGATTATTTGCAATCGTTGAATGGCAAGGAAGCGAACGAGTTATATGCCAGAGAAATCCGTGCCGTATTTAAGCGTGTAACGGACTCAGGTTATCGTGATAATCCTGAGGTGGATATGCAGCGCCTGCTGGACCTCGTGCAACAACTGTCAGGCAGGGTTTATATCCGGGACCTTGATTTGAGTTTCCAGTTCTACTTTATGGTGGATGGCGAAGAGTATGAAAAAGTCTTTCTCCTGGCCGATGCCATGTTTGACAAGCTGGAGCCGAGGGTATTTGCGAGCAGTCTCTATCTGGTGCTGGTTGCCGCTATCCACAGTGATGACAGGGAACGTTTCTACCGGTATTTGCAATATCTGCCGGAACAGGTCGAAGAGCAACTGCTGGCCTATAATCTGGCTTGTGGTTTTGCCGCGTTTCATGATCGCGAAAACATGCTGAAGTATATTCAGATTTCACTCGAGTTGGGCAAGACGGCTGAACAGTTTATAGATGATGCTGACTTTGCCGCTTATTTGCAGGATCAGGATTTTCAGTCTCTTCTAGCAACTGCATGAGCAGGGTGGCGCAGAGTGGGCCCTGCATATATACGCGAAAAATATAATGACAATTTAGCCGGCTGCGGAAAAAAACCGTTATAAAGTACAGAAAACAATGCCTATAGGCATGGAATTGGTGTCATCACCATACACATCGGCGATTTTATAACTACACTAAATGACAGGTGTTGCCGCACAACGAACAGAATAAGGCAATGTCTTGGGAGGAAAACGAGATCCTGTTTAAACAGGGCGCCCCATTGTACACCGACGCGTATGCGGGATAGTTTGCGAGAGGAAATTTATGATGATGCCAATCAGTCTGCAAGCGGAAGAACATACTCTTTCACCAGTTTATCGGTTGTTTCAGGAACGATTGAAACACCGCTTTCCCGAATTGGCAGCCGATGAAAATCCCGATTGGCATGCGCTGATAGGCGCAGCGAACGTGGTTGAGCTGCCTGCCGGAACAGATATCCTGCAACCCCATACTCTCTGTGAACAGTTTATTTTGTTACTGAACGGGACTGTGCGGATATATCAACAAACCGCCGAAGATCGGGAAGTGACCCTGTACCGGATCGAGGCGGGCAAGTTGTGTGTGTTGAGCATCAACGGTCTGTTGCACCGCAAAACCTTCGGCGCCTTCGCCAAAGCGGAAACCCATGTCCAGGCGCTGATTTTATCCCGCCCCCAATTTATGCAAGCCATGGCGATATCAGCGGCATTTCGTGAGTATGTACTGACTGACCTCACGGATCGTTACCACGATATGCTGGAGCTGATGGAAGACACCATTTTTGAGAGTCTGGATACGCGCCTGATCTGTATGCTGGGCCGCCTGTCCCGAGGTTCCAACAGTGACACGATCCATATCACCCATCAGGAGCTGGCGCGCGAGCTGGGTACATCGCGTGAAGTGATCAGCCGCTTGCTCAAGACACTGGAGCGCAAGGGTTGTATTTCACTTGGTCGGGGTGTGATCCATATGGCCGTATGATCGATGCAGTTACCCTCCCGCAAAAAGGCAGTATTCACTGTCTTTTTTTGTTATTAACCTCACTAAATTTGTCAGGTAATAAGTAACAATTGTCACAAAATGTTGTTCCTCATCAGCGATATGCTTGGGCTGCACTGTAATTGTGCAGGCGGATTTGGGCCGCCGTTTTTCAACAAGTACCAGCACGTTGAGGAGGGTTCGCAAGCATGACGACATTTTTAAATCAGCTTTGGCGAGGGATCGGCCGGGGCGCTTTGGCAATTCTGCTGTTTTATGGTACGGGCGTGACGATAGCTGTTGCAGCATCGGCAAGTCTGTCAACTTCGACAGTGAATATCTCAACCGGTGAAACCGGTTCCTGGACCATCAGCGGCGATGACAGCGGCAGCCAGCGGGAATTTCGCTGGAGTCTGCCGTCAGGTCTGACGGTGACCACCGGTTCAAGCAGCAACATGTATCGGTTCCGGGTACGCAGTGACCGGGGCTACCTGCAGGTCAGGACCGACGGCCGCGGCCGTTTTTCAGCCACCGTGAACGTCTCCTCGAATACCGGCGGCAGTTATGTGATGCAAAATCTGCGGGCGGATATCGCCCTGAGTCCACGTGATGTCACCATTAACGTGGGCGGTAGTACCGGTGGTGGTGGCACGGGGGGTGGCTCTACCGGCGGCGGTTCAACCGGTGGGGGTTCAACCGGGGGAGGGTCAGCAAACTACACCCTGTATATTGAAACCGGACAGGTGAATATCACCGCCAGTCCCGATAGCGGCAACGGCGCCACCAGTCTGCCTGTCTGGGGCTACACCACCGCCAATGGTGGTAACGGTCGAGTACCCGGCCCGATCATCGAAATGGTCGAGGGCCAGACGATTACTGTAGAGGTGGTAAACAACCATAACCGCAGCCACAACTTTGTGGTGCAGGGCATGACCTCCGATAGCACTGCCATCTCACCGAACAGCCGTTACACCTATACCCTGACAGCCAATCGTTCCGGTGTCTTCCTCTATCATGACACCCTGAATGGCGGGGTGAATCAGGCATTGGGTCTGTTTGGCGCGGTGATCGTGCGACCTTCAGCAGGCAGTACCCGCGCCTGGTCCACTGCGCCTTCGGCGGATCAGGAACGTCTTTGGGTGATCACCGATATGGATGTGCCACGCTGGAACAATGTGGCGAATGGCGGCGGTACGGTGAATACCGGCACCTATCGACCCAACTACTTCCTGATGAACGGCAAGAATGGTTTTCAGGCCATGGGTGATCCCGATACCAACCTGGAAGGCAGTGTGGGTGAACTCTTTTTGGTGCGTATCGTCAATGCAGGCCAATACGATCAGTCACTGCATTTCCACAGCAACCACTTTCGGATCATCAGCGTCAATGGCAATCGGCTGGGTCAGTTTGAGTGGGGTGATACGATTAACGTCAAGGGCGGCACCACTGCAATGGTGTTGTACCAGTTAAATCAACCAGGGCATTATCCCATGCATGTGCATACAGCGCAGATGGAAACGGGTAATGGTGTTTATCTGAATGGCACTGCAGCCATGATCATTGCGCATTAAGGGGGTTGCCGTGAAAATGAAACTTATTAACCAACTCATTATTGCTGTCGGCTTTGCCGTGACAGCGTTCGGCGCAACCCAGGCCATGCACAACACCGGTGGTGGTGGCGGTGGTGGTGGTATGGGGGGCGGCGGAGCGGCCGGTCCAATACCTGTCTTTGATGCACAAAACGTCACCCTGATGGTTCGCCAGATCAACCGCACCATGAGTGACGGCAGAAGCGTCAACTTCTGGGTGTTTTGCGAAGGCGGCATGAGCGGCATGGGGAATTGCTCCCTGCCCAGCCCGGTGCTGGAGTTACAGCCGGGACAAACCGCCAATGTCACCCTGAACATGATGATGGCCCCACAGGAAAGCGCTCCCTATAACGGCCACACCATTCACCCGCATGGGCTGGATGTGCCCACCTCGGAAGACGGGGTGCCTGAAACAGGCGCCGGGGTGAATGGCGACACCTATACCTTCAGGGTGGACAGTCGCTATATCGGCAGTCATGCCTATCACTGTCATGTGCACACAGTGAAGCATCTGGAGATGGGGATGTATGGTGCATTCATTGTCAAAAGCGGTAACCGGATCAATGCCAATGGTCCGACCTATGACTATGAATGGAACATCGTGTTGAGTACGGTGGACCCGGCCTACCACACGGCTACCGGGGATTCGACCGTGTTTGCCGATTATAACCCGCGCTATTTCCTGATGAACGGTAATGAGGGCTTAAGCCGGAGTGCACCGGCAGAGGTGTTGACAGCCGCACCGGGGACCAAAGTTGCGATCCGCTTAATCGGTATGCATTCGGTGAACAGCATTTTTGAAATCCGTGATGCCAACGGCAGTCGTCGCTCGTTTGTTCATTACAACATTGACGGTTTTGCGCTGCCGTCACCACGTACCGTGAGCAGTCTGGAACTGTCGCCGGGGCAGACCATGGATGTGATGGTGACACTGCCGACCGGCAGCGGTTCATGGTATCCGGAGGTGAGTTATCGGGATTTGCGGAATAATAATGTCTATAACAACGGCCGGGTCTATACACGGATTGATTTTTAAATTTAACAGTTATGCATTGTAGTTGTTGCCCGGATCGAAAGATCCGGGTTTTTTTTTGTTAATTAATCTTGTTTGAACAAAAAACATTATTTTTGCCCAGTCGCTTGGCCTCGTAACACAGCGCATCGGCTTTATGCAATAAGCTGTCAAGGTCGTTTGTGCCGGGTTTGAAGCTGAGTTGTCCGATACTGCAACGGGCGGATATCCTGTCGTTATTACTGTAAATCGAGAAATCACGGACTTGTGCCACGATTTTCTCGGCGATTTCCCGCGCATGGTGTTGATCGCAATTTTCCAGCAGTACAACAAATTCATCGCCGCCGAGTCGGGCAAAAAAGTCATTGTGTCGAATACAGCGTTCCACTTCGCGGCAAAACGCGGTTAAATAGCGGTCCCCGATTGGGTGACCATATCGATCATTAATCGGCTTGAAATCATCCAGATCAATATACAGTATTGAGTGTACCGCCATTCCGGCACCGGATGTTTGATTGATTTCATCGAATTTGTGCTGCAGCCGGCGACGATTGTAGATATTGGTCAATGGATCATGCGTTGCCTCCCAGCCCAGACTGTCGGCTTCCCGGATCAAACTCATTTCAATCGTCTGGATCTTGCGCAGGGAACGATACATCAAGACCATGATGCTCAACAGGATCAGCAGAGAGACCATGGTGACAATAAAAGCCGAGCGAATAAAATCGAAATTCGCCGCTTTGGCCGCAAGTTGTTTGTTGTTGCGCACCATGGCGGACAAGCGATCGAATATCTCCAGCAGTTTATACTCCATGGGCAAATCATTGCGGGAGATATCATGCCGCAGCATTTTGTCGCCACCGGAGCGGATCCGCTCCACGATATCATTCTGCATGGGTTCGGTTTGGCGAATAAATACCAGCGCCTTGTCCAGCTCCTGTTTTTCTTCCGGTGTTAATCCCTGCGCCAGCAAGCGATCCCGCAAGGTGATAAAGTCCACTGCCAGTTGATAATACTTCAGATAGTGTTCATCCACGCTCCACGGGTCATCATCAAGATAGATCGTCAGCATGATCATGGAACGCTCGCGCACGAGATAGGTCATGCGCAGGATGATGTCGAGTTTTTGGTTGTATTGTTTGTCAATGGCGTCCAGATGCCGGTTGGTGCTGTGTAGAAAGTAGAGATTGGCCAGGATCAGAATGACGATAGAAAGCAGGATTGCCGTTGTACTCAGGACAATAATACGTGTTGATTTGAGCTTGATTCCTGCCATGGAGTGCCTGATAGATTTGATGGCGTGCAGCTGAGCCGATTATTTTAATTATCGGTGGTACCGAGAAAAACTTGAGAAAATCAGGGTTAATTGCTTGTCAGCGATCAACCAAATTCCGTCACCGACAGACCGGAGGCCGGATGACTAAAAGAGGGTTTTAGCGGGCGTTGCGGTTGTGTCAGGTGCGTGATGTCACACAGCCTGTTATTCATCCTTGATACCCAACATGGCCTTTTTCAGGGTGCCATCGGCCGGTGAGTCGCCCAACCAGACTTTGAGCAGGGCCTGGTAGAAATCATTCCCCGGGATCATCCCCTTGATCTCTTCATTTATACGGACTTCCGTACCAATGTCGGGCAGCAGATCCAGTGTAATGACATCACCTTTTTTTACGGTGGTAAACAGGCTGTTAAACTGAGTTAGTCTGGCTTGCAGTTTGGCAAATTCCTCACTGCTGTGATTATTGCTGAAACCATCATTCCAGCCGTTAATCAGTTTCTCTTTGCTCACCTCGTCATACAGGATGTGCATCATAACGCGCTTTTGACCTTTCATGTTGAGAATGGTATCAACATCACTGGATTGGGTTTTCAGATAGAGTGCGCCGATATAGATATTAAAAACAAACTTGGATCGAATGCCGGCGCCATTCAAATTTATTCGGTTACCCGGATCAAGCAGTGTAACCTGCTCGGGTATTTCGACACCGACAATTTCAAGGGCGGAGACGTTAACGGGTATCAGCAAGAGGGAAAGAGTAATCAGTTTATGCATCATGCTATTCTCTTGTTATATATTTTTGTCATGTTTCAGGTTATACAACTGTCTCTCATGGTTTGACGGCCGGGAATTCGACCCAAAACGTGGAGCCGCGGCCCAGTTGGCTTTCGAGTCCAATAGTACCTTGCATATGTTCTACCAAACGCTTGGTGATCGCCAGGCCGATACCGGTACCCTCAATGCAGTCCTGATCGGCATTCAGGCGTTCAAATTCATTAAACACCTTGGCTTGCTCAACTTTGGATATGCCGGTGCCGGTATCGGTGATGGAAATGCAATATGAGTTTTCGGTTGCCTGTACATTAATGGTGATGCTGCCGTTTTCGTGATTATATTTAATGCCATTGGTCAGGAGGTTAATCATGATTTCACGCAGTCTGGCATCATCGACCATAATTTGGGCCGCGTTGTCACTCTGTTCATCATAGTGGATGCTGATGCCTTTTTCCCTGGCTTTATTGGTGACCATGCGTATCGAATCATCAATCAACGGTTTAATGGTATGGGGCTTGATGTTTGTTTTGAGCTTGCCGATTTCCAGTACGGAAAAATCCAGCAGTTCATCAATGATGCTTTTCAGGTGGTAACTGGCGGACAGGGTGCTGTCCACATATTCTTTATAGACAGGATTCAGTCTGCCTGCCGTTTCTTCTTTCATCAGTTGGGAAAAACCGGTGATGGCATGCAGGGGTGTTTTCAATTCATGACTCATGCGCGCCAGAAAATCCGTTTTGGCGCGATTGGCCGCCTCAGCCAGTTCTTTGGAGATACGCAACTCCACGGTTTGCTCATCGACCATTTGTGCAAGTTTTTCACGCTGGTTCAGCAATTGCCGCTCGACCTTGATACGTTCCAGTTCGGCTCCGGCGCGGGAGGCAAAAATATGCAGGTAATCAATAGCGCTGGCTGATTCGGCAACGGGATTGATACCCAGCACGCAGATATGTCCGATCTTGCTGCCGTCTTTGGCGTATAAAGGCATGCCCAGATAACTGTGCACACCCATTTCAACCAGGTCATGATCATCCGGGAATTGTTCCTGCAGGCCTGATTTCAAATAGAGCAGGCCGTTTTCATAGACACACTCACAGGGTGTATCCTGCAGTTTGTATTCAAAGTTTTTCATGTTATTGCCATGGGCATGAAAGGCCAGGGTGCGTGCTGTACCCGGCGTGTCTTCCAGCAATTCAGTAACCAGCGCAAATTGGGCGTGATAGGTCTGGGCCAGATGTTTGACAAAGTTATGAAAAAACTTTTCCCCTGTTTCTGCGGTTGTGCCGGCCAGCAGATCAAAAAAGGGATCATGGGGTTTTGACGATTTGTCCGCCATTACAGCCTTCTGTTCAGTCTGTTTTGTCATACACTGCCATGCATTTAAGACGGGTCCGCCGCCATTGTTATATCGTCATTTTGCACTGAGTTATTGAATATTTCGGTACATTTTCCGTGTGATCTGTGCGTGAATTCACCTGTTTCCCTGCTGTTGCTTGCCACACAGACCGAGTTGCAGAATGCGTTTAATCAGTGCCGGATAGGCATAACCGGCCTTTTTGGCGGCCAGGGCCAGATCATCATCATGGGTGATGGCGGCATTGGGATTGGCCTCCAGCACGTAAACATCACCATTGGCGGCCATGCGCAGGTCCAGACGGGCATAACCGCTTAATAAAAGTTTTCGATAGATACGCCGGGACAGCTTCTCGATCTTCATGCGGGTGCCGCCGGACAGGCCGGCGGCAAAACCATACTTAAAGCCGATTTTTTCCCGATATTTATCATTCCACTTCACATTATAGGTGGCAATTCGCTGTTCGCGGGAAGCATGATCGTCAAAACTCAGTTCGCGAATGGGCAGTACAGCCAGCCGATCGTTACCCATCACGCCCACATACAGCTCACGCCCGTCAATATATTGCTCTGCGATCACATCGCCCTGGGTCATGGTTTGCAGTTGTTCGACACGTTGGCAGAGATCCTTCGCATTGCTGACAAACGAGGCCTGGGATATCCCGACTGAACCCTGTTCAATATTGGATTTGACGATCATGGGATAAGGCAGGTCTTTCAGCTTGGTGTGTTTGATCTTTTTTCCAAAGGGAAAGATGCGAAACTCCGGTACCTTGATGTCATGAAAATGCAGAATCTTTTTCGACAGCGCCTTGTCACGGGCCAGCATCATGCCGCGTGGATTGCAACCGGTAAACGGTATCCCGGCCATATCGAGATAACTCACAACATAAAAATCCAGTGCACCGTCACCGGCGAAATCTTCCAGCAGGTTAAAGGCGATTTGGGGACGCCACTGCTCAATGGCGTCGCGCAAAGGTTGCAGATCGTCATGCACCGTGACCACGTTAACCTCATGGCCCAGCTTGACCAGGGCGCGCTTCACGTCGATCTCGGTTTCACGTTTGAGATATTCGGGGTCTTTCGGGTTGCTCAAATGATCCAGTGGTTCCATCTCGGGATGGACCAGCATCATGACACGCATTTTTTTCATGGGTTTGATATCCCGTATTCTGCCGCTGTGTTTCCGGAACGGGCGGATGGCATCAGAATTAATGTCGGACAACGGAGGAGAAAACTGAAGCGACCGGGGTGAGCTTTAAAAAAGCGTCACATCCAGATCAGGATCGCCGCCCGTTTGCGATGGTCGGTAACACGCTCAATCAGGCAGAGGTCGGTCTGTTGATCAGCCGGCAAGCGTGGTGACAGGCCAATGGTCATCACAGGGTGATATGAAAACCGTCTTTCAGCATTTTGTCCACCACCAGCATGGTCAGGCAGGCGACCAGTTCGATGCGGACCTTGTCTTCTTTCCAGTTACGTTGCAGGCCTAACTCGGCAGCACGTTTGGCCATGTTGCGAATGGTGCGATCAATCCGAAAGCGATACTCACCACCCCAGTATTCCACCGATTCAATGACTTCTTTACGCACGCGCAACAAGAACACCGCCGCAGGTTCTCCCTTGCTGTTACGTTTCGGGTGGCCGAATAACTTGTAAAGATCACGATCAATAAACTCCGGCCCGTCAGCGTCATAGCGGCGAAGTTTGTCGGCGTAATATTCGCGCAGGGTGGTGCGAATACGACTCACCGGGTGATCGGTTCGGCGATTCTTGACGCTCGGTGGTTTGGCGTGTATCTCATCAATGAGTCGCTCCACGTAGCGGAGCTTTTTGATCGCCGGCCAGGCGGCATAGCGATGTTGCCAGTCTGAATTGGGACGCAACCAGACGGCAAAGGTCTCGGCCCAGTCCTCATGGGGGTGGCTTTGCGCATACCAGTTGGGCAGATTCAGGACAAAACGTTTGTCATACGGCCGTGGCTGATAGGTCTCCGGGTAGTGTTTGGCGGGATTGCCGAAGGTCTTGCGCCAGTCGGCCCGCTTGTCCAGTCGGTATGCATTCAGCAGGGCATGGGCGGTCTCGTGCCGCAACAGGTTCATGCACCACTGTTTGTCACCGCCTTCCACATCCATGGTCATTTCGCGTTCCAGACGGATCAGGCGTCGGTGGCCGAGATAGAACGGGATCGCCACGCCCGGGATTCCATCCGGGCAAAACCAGTCATCGGAAAACCAGAAGTGGGGTTTAAAACGGAGCTGCCGGTCGGCCAGCTCGGTATAGAGTTGCTGTATCCAGGGCTGTATCGGGCTGGTTTGCAGTGACAGGCCCAGATCGCAGATCCGGGTATTGAGCAATTCACGCTTGCCCAACGAGGCTGGTGGCGCGGCAGCGCCCGTAGTACGACGGGCGGCAGCCACTCAGGCTGTTCTCTGGATGAAATTCATCCGTTAAATATAGGTGATCTTGTGGGTTATGTAAGGAATAAAGCCGAACTGTTGTGTTAACCGGACAGTGAAAAGACAAAAATGCTGATGAACAGAATCATATAGAAAGCGATGTTCAGGGTTTTTGTATTCATTATTTACCTCAAGTGCAACATGGTACAAATCCATTTGAAAACCGGTCCGTATCAAACAACACGCACCGGACCTGATTTAAGTTCCCGAAGTATAGGTGGAAATGTTTAATTTGTCATTTATCAAGAACTTAAGCATGTTTTTTGTAGTGGTTTGACGGATAGTGATAGGTCTGTACCGATGAATTGCGTACAATCCAGTGATGACATGTTGTTGCCCACATTCACGCTCCGGCGGACGCCTGTTTTCTTTTTTTGCACGCAGTTACCGGCGCCGCTTTAGTAAAAAAGGTTTTGAGCCATCACAAAAACAGCTGCTGGCCGGTCTTGCTGCGGCCGGATATCAGGGTGCCGACCTGCTGGAAATCGGCAGCGGGGTTGGTCATTTACACCTGTATTTGCTGGAGCAGGGCGCAAAGCGAGCCACAGGTATTGACCTGGCCGTCGACATGATTGCCGAGGCACGGAACTGGGCCGAGCAACGCGGACTGGCGGAGCGGGTTACCTATATCAACGGTGACTTTATCGAACACCTGAACGAGATAGAGACAACGGATATCTGTCTGCTCGACAAAGTGGTCTGTTGTTATCCCGATGCCGATACGCTGGTGAACCAATCCATCCGCAAGACCGGACGTGTCTATGCCCTGACCTATCCCCGCTATCGCTGGTTTATCCGCATGGCGGTGGGATTGGGCGCTGTCATACTAAAACTGTTTGGTTCTGACTTTCGACCCTACGCACACAACCCGGCCGATATCGAACGCTGGATCAATGCCGCCGGCTTCAGCAAATTTCAGGAATATAAAACCTTTATTTGGTTGACCCAAATCTACGTCCACTCAGCGGAGCACTGAATCCGTAATCAATCTTGATCCTTGCAGAGGATCAAGCCTGTTACATTTCGTAACACATAAACTGTGTTAACTTTCGTCAATTTCGACATCCTGCGCACATGCTGTACTAATACTTGTTTATGCAAACAGCAGATAGGGTGTTAACAATGTATGCACATAAACAGGCGAGCAGTGGCGGTAAAGATGAACTGTTGTTTGCCGCCAGACCGGCTATTCATGTTGTTGACGACCCGGGATCGCTAAAAGACACCGTCGCACCCTGGAAGGTAATGATCATCGATGATGACGAGGTCGTGCATCAGGTGACCTTGCTGGTTTTATCGGATTTTAAATTTCAGGGCAGATCAGTCAAGATCATTCAGGGTTATTCCGGCAAAGAGTGTCGCAGTTTGCTGGAAGAACATCCCGATACCGCCGTGTTATTGCTTGATGTGGTCATGGAGTCGGATAATGCCGGACTGGAGACCGTCAGTTATATTAGAGAAAACCTCAAAAATCGTTTTGTGCGCATTATTCTGCGGACCGGACAACCGGGCCAGGCGCCTGAGCGTGAGGTAATCAGTCGCTACGACATCAATGATTACCGCGAAAAAACCGATCTCACCACACAAAAGCTCTATACCGCCTTGACTACAGCACTGCGTGCCTACAGCGATTTGCGCGAAATTGAAAAACTGGCCCTGTCAAATACCGATCTGGAAAACCGTGTACGGGATCGTACCAAAGAGATCATGAAGATCAATCTGGAGCTGCAAAAGGAGATTGATGACCGCAAACAGGCGTATAAAAATCTGGCGCGCAGTGAGGCGCGATTGTCGGAGGCACAGCAAATTGCCAGGATTGGCAACTGGGAGCGTGATATCAACAATGCGGACATCAGTGCGTCTGATCAGGTGTACCGAATCCTCGGCTTTGACCTGGCAGGACCGCCGCTCACCTGGCAGGAGCTGCTGGAGCTGGTGGTGGAAGAGGACAAGCCATTTGTGCACAGTGTGTTTGATGAGTTACTCAGCCGGCATAAACCTTATGATATCGAACATCGCATGTTGCGCAAGGATGGACGGCTGCTCCATGTTCATCAACAAGGCAAAGTTGAACTGGACCGACGGGGCAATGTAACCCGGATCATCGGTACTTTACAGGACACCACCGCACGACGCATGGCGGAAGAACAAATGCGCAAACTGTCCGGCGCAGTGGAACAGATTGCTGACTCGGTCATGATAACCGACAGTAACGGGATTATTGAATATGTCAATCCTGCATTTGAAAGCATGACCGGCTACGCACAGGATGAAATCATCGGCAAAACCCCCCGCGTAATCAAATCAGATCGACAGAGTGATGCCTTTTACAAACGACTGTGGCGCACCATTTCAAATGGTGAAGTCTTCAGCGATGTAATTGTCAACTGCAAGAAAAGCGGTGAGATATATTACGAAGAAAAAACCATTACGCCGCAAAAAGATCGCCATGGCAAGATTGTCCATTACATCTCCACCGGTAAGGATGTGACTGAGAGGATTGAAGCCCAGGAACGGCTGTATCATCTGGCCCATCATGATTCATTAACCGGCCTGCCGAATCGTGTTTTGTTGCAGGACAGACTGGCGCAGGCCATCGCACGCATCCGCTGGCATGAACGCAGTATTGCCGTGATGTTTATGGATCTGGATCGTTTTAAGATGATCAATGATACGTTGGGACATGCCATTGGTGATCAGTTGTTGCAATATGTTGCCAGACGCTTGCATGAATGTGTGCGAGAAGGTGACACCGTGGCGCGTCTGGGCGGCGATGAGTTTGCAATTGTTCTGAATGATCTGGCGGCGCTGGATGATGTGCCACATATTGCCGAGAAACTGATTGAGAGTCTGAGTGAGCCGCTTGTTATCAATGGTCAGGAACTGTTTATCACGTCCAGTATCGGCATTGCCATGTTCCCGCAAGATGGCACCGACAGTCAGGAGTTGTTGAAAAAAGCAGATGCAGCAATGTATCGCGCCAAGGCCAGAGGCAAGGACAACTATCAATTCTATACAGTGGAAGACGACCATCAGGCATCGGAAAGGTTAAGTATTGAAACACGATTGCGACGCGCGCTGGAAAAAGATGAATTCCGGCTTAACTATCAACCACAATTATCGCTTCGGGATGGCGGCATTATCGGCTGTGAGGCATTGTTACGCTGGCACAACGATGAATTGAAAAATATCTCGCCCATGCAATTTATCCCCATTCTCGAAGAGACCGGCATGATTAACGCGGTGGGTGACTGGGTGCTGCAGACTGCCTGTGCGCAGAACAAGGCGTGGCAGGATCTGGGTTTGCAGACGGGTCGGATTGCCGTAAATCTTTCGATCCGGCAGTTTCAGAGTCGGGGTCTGGTCAACAGGATTAATGACATCCTTTCGCAAACAGGTCTGGCGCCCGGTCAACTTGAACTGGAGATCACGGAAGGTCTGTTGATTGAACAGATAACCGAAACCGCCAAGATCCTCAATGAATTGCATGAAATGGGTATATGTTTATCCATTGATGATTTTGGAACCGGTTATTCGTCCATGAATTATCTGAAACGCCTGCCGTTCGACACGCTGAAAATCGATCGAATCTTTGTCCGTGATGTGACCTTCAATCCGGATGATGCCGCTATTGCAGCCGCCATTATTACGCTTGGACATACGCTGGGAATGGAGATTGTTGCAGAAGGTGTGGAGACAGCTGAGCAGTTGAACTATTTGTTCGATCAGCAGTGCGATGCGATTCAGGGTTATCTCTATAGCCCGCCGCTGACGGCAGAGGCATTGATCAGTCTCGCGCAGTCAAGCGGTGTTCCCTCATTCATGAATGCAATAAAGAGTAAATAAAAGAGTATGGCAAGGTGCAGTAATGGCTGTTGACGACGCAATCGAATTGAAAAAAAGCACAAAACAACCGGGGCATCAACTTGCAGAAACCAGGCCGGGCAAGGTAACAGATGACAGCACTGAAGTCAGTATGTCACTGTTGCTGGAATCAGCCGGCGAGGCGGTGTATGCCATAGACGTGGCAGGGATTTGCATTTACGTCAATCCGGCATGTATAACCATGCTGGGGTACACCGATGAGCAGGATATCCTTGGCCGGAACATGCATGAATTAATCCATCACAGCAAGGAGGATGGCTCTCCTTATGCAGTCGAAGAATGTCGGATCTATAAGGCTCATATCAGTGGCGGCCACATAAGTCATGACGATGAGGTATTTTGGCGCCGGGATGGCAGTTGTTTTCCTGTTGAGTATGCAGTACGCGCTATCCGACGGAACGAAAAGATGGCAGGCTCGGTGGTGACATTCCATGATATTACCGGACGCAAGGAGATCGAAGCGGAACTGGCGCGCAGCCGTGACACCCTGCAACGGGCCCAGTCTATTGCACATATCGGCAGTTGGGACTGGGACATCGTTGGCGGCGGTCTGTACTGGACCGACGAAATATATCGTATCTTCGGCCTGACACCACAAGAGTTCGGTGCAACCTATGAGGCATTTCTGGAATACATTCATCCCGATGATCGCGCCGCAGTTGTAGAAGCCGTTAACAAGACGGTGGTCGATGCTGCGGTTATCTATGAAATTGAACACAGGGTGGTAAGGCCGGACGGCACAATACGCATCGTCAATGAACGCGGCAATGTCTATCGTGATGCACGGCAACAGCCAATCCGGATGATTGGTACAGTGCAGGATATTACCGAGAAAAAGCATGCAGAAGCGCAGATCAAAAAACTCAATGAAGAACTGGAGTTGCGGGTTGAACAGCGCACCGCTGAATTGCAGGCCGCCAATGAAAACCTGCAGGAATCCCTGTGCCAGTTAAGTGAAACCCAGGCACAGCTGGTGCAATCGGAAAAAATGGCCTCGCTGGGCGGTCTGGTGGCCGGGGTGGCGCATGAGATCAACACACCGGTCGGTGTCGGCGTCACCGCCATCACCCATATGCAAATGAAGCTGGATGACTATGCAGCCCGTTACCAAAATGGGCAACTGACCAGAGACGATTTTGAGACCATGATCGCCACCACTGCAGAGACCGGACGCATTGTGCAAATGAATCTGGAACGTGCCGCAAGCCTGATCCGCAGCTTTAAACAGGTTGCTGTGGATCAGGCCGGGAATGAAATGCGCGATTTTAATCTGAAGGGCTATTTGGATGAGATACTGCAGAGTCTGCAACCCCACTTCAAAAGAGGTGGGCATAGCGCAGAGCTGGATTGTCCGGAAGATATACTTCTCTATAACCATCCGGGGGCACTTGCCCAGGTGATTACCAATCTGGTGGTGAACTCCACACTGCACGGGTTTAGCGACACATGTAATGGCCGAATAACCATTACGGTCACAACTGCCGGCAAGGATCGCATCAAGATTGTCTATGTTGACAATGGCAGAGGTATGGATGCGGATACCAGCCGCAAAGTGTTTGAGCCGTTTTTCACTACACGGCGCAATCAGGGTGGTGCAGGTCTGGGTATGCATATCACCTATAATCTGGTTACGCAGACAATGGATGGAAAAATCAGCTGCAACAGTCAGCTGGGCAAAGGTGCAGAGTTTATGATTGAGTTGCCGCTGGTGCATCGCTCCAAAGCGGGCGAGGCAAATCAACAGAAACTGGCTTCCTGACATCATGCAACTTGATGTAATCAGACTGGGACTCATGCCCCCGCTGACAGGGTTGGTGGGTATTTATGGCACCGAGATTGCGCGTGCCGGGCAAATAGCCTGTGCAGAGATAAATGAGCAAGGCGGTGTGTTGGGTCGACCACTGGAACTGATGATCGAGGATGACGGCAGTTTACCGGAGAGTGCCGTTGCCGCTGCAACCAAACTGATCGAAGAACATCACTGTGTCGCGCTGGTTGGTAATCTGCTGTCCAACTCACGCATTGCAGTTGCCTATCGGGTGGCTGAACCGAACAAAATTCCCTATTTGAATTTTTCCTTCTATGAAGGGAGTATTCTGAGTCGATACTTTTTTCATTTTGCCGCCCTGCCCAACCAGCAAATTGAGAAAATGATTCCCTACATGTACAAACACTTCGGGCCGAGGATGTTTTTTGCCGGCAATAATTACGAATGGCCTCGCGGTTCCATCGATGCGGCAAAACGTATATTGCTGGAACTTGGCGGTGAAGTTCTGGGTGAAGAATATACACCCATCGGTGTGCTTCCGGCAGTGCTGGAGCGACTGTTGGACAAGGTGGAGATAGCGGCACCCGATGTATTTGTACCCTATTTTGCCGGTGCGGATCAGGTCAATCTGCTAACCCGTTTTACCGAACGCGGCATGAAATCAAAGATGGCTGTGGTCATGGGACATTATGACGAGTTGATGGCCGGCAAGTTACCGGCCGAAGTCAGGGACGGCTTTTATTCCAGCAATACCTATTTTATGACGATAGATAATGCAGAAAACCGCCGCTATTTACACCGTATGGCGAACTATCCCGGCGTCAGCGGCATCTGGCCGGAGGGTAACGGTATCCTGACCAATTTTGGTGAAGGGACCTATCTGTGCGTCAAGGCCTTCGCTCAGGCAGCCAATGCGGCAGGCAGTATTCACAGCGAAGCATTGGTTGATGCATTGAACTCAATTCGACTTAACAGTCCGCAGGGCACTGTACAAATGGACCCGGTAACCCAACATGCAACTGTAAATACCTATCTCACGCGCTGTAATGCGGATGGTGTATTCGATATTGTCGAAAGTTTCGGTGCAATCGCTCCGGTATTGCCGGAACGATACAGCCATCAACGTGTTGAAAATCGTGCAACTATGGAAGAAGACATTCGCCTGCAGTCACGCATGTTGGAACAAATGTCTGAAGGCGTCATGTTGATCGAATCGGCCGGCGGCAGGGTGATTTACACGAACGGTGGCGCTGAACGCATGTTTGGTACGAGCAAGGAAGAGGCTCAGACAAAGACCATGGAAGAGTTGTTGTATGGTCCGCCGGAAGAACGGCATGTAAGTATGCAGGGAATTTATGCAATCCTGAATCATAAGGGTGTCTGGCAGGGCAATCTGCAATACCTGCGCAAGGATGGAGAAAGTCTTTGGTGCTATGTTTCCATGAGTGCCTTTACACACCCGGTCTATGGCGAGGTTTGGATGAGTGTCTGTCGGGATATCACCGAACAGCGTCGTGTGGAATCGGAATTGGAGCGTTATCAACGGCAGTTGGAATATCTGGTGACGGCACGCACCAGCGAATTGAAAGAAGCCAATGAACACCTGCATTCGTCACTCACACATTTGCGCAGGACTCAGTCGCAGTTGGTGCAAGCGGAGAAAATGGCATCATTAGGCGGTATGGTGGCGGGGATCGCCCATGAGATCAACACGCCAATCGGGGTTGGCGTGACGGCTGTCAGTCACTTAAAAATGAAGCTGGAAAATTACAATTTTCGTTATAAAAACAATACTCTGACCAGGGAAGATTTCGAGGTGCTGCTAACCATAGCAGAGGAAACAAGCCGCATTATCGGGTCAAACCTGGACCGTGCAGCCGATTTGATCCGCAGTTTTAAGCAGGTGGCTGTTGATCAGATTATCGATGAGCAGCGTACAATTTACATCAAGACGTATTGTGAAGAAATATTCGATAGCATGATTCCAATACTTAAGTCTGCAGGGCATACAGTTAATGTGAAATGCCATAATGAGCTGCAGATCACTTGTAATCCGGGTGCGTTGTTCCAGATATTCACCAACCTGATCAATAACTCGGTGATACATGGGTTTGCAAATCTAAACAACGGTCTGATCACTATTGAAGTGAATAAAACAGAAGCCGGCCTGATCTCTATTGATTATAGTGATAACGGTTGCGGTATGGATCAGGAGACGGTACAAAAGGTTTTTGAACCATTTTTCACTACGCGGCGCGGGCAGGGCGGGACAGGTCTGGGCATGCACATTGTATATAACCTGGTCACCGGCAGTCTGCATGGACAAATTGAGTGTCATAGCACGGTTGGTGAAGGAGTCTCGTTTCATATTGAGTTTGGAGAGGGCACACAACAGCCTTTACTCCATTCTGACACTGTGTCACCGGCAATAGGTGCGAGAGGATCATGAAGGAGAAGCTTCAGAAATTGACTTTCTTGTGGCTGGTGCTGGGTACCTTAACCGTCAGTCTGACTACAGCAACGATCAGCATCAGGTTGTTATATAAAACCGCCTATAATGAAACACTCAAGGAGTTGCAACACACCGCGACGTCTCTGGCCAGTATCATGCAGGCAGTGGCTGAATTTGATCAGCGGCATAGTGAAATGGATCATCCGCAAGGTTCATGGGGCGCGACCATCAGCCAAATCGAACAGGGTTTGCGTAACTATCATAAAGCACATGCCACCGAGGAACTGGTTATCGGCCGCCGCGATGGTGACAATTTGGTGATCACGCACCGCAATATCGAGCGCGGCATTGAACATGTGACGATAGTGAAAGGTGACGGTAGTACGGCACAGCCCTTGATGCATGCCCTGTTAAAAGGCGAGACCGGTCGTGGTGAGATGCTTGATTACAAAAACAAGATCGTGTTGGCCGGTTATGCGCCGGTACCGGCATTGGATATCGGTGTTGTCTACAAATTTGATCTGGCCGAGATGCAGGCGCCCTACATTCGTGCTGCGCTGTGGGCTGTTGGTTGTGCCATCCTGCTGACGTTGTTTGGTGCGGTGGGTTTTGCCGGATTCATCCGGCCCCTGCAACAGCAGGCGGAATCAGCACAACAACAACTGTTGGCGCAACGTGATGCCCTGAATGAGGCACAACGCATGGCGCGAATCGGCAGTTGGGAGCTGGAGCATAAAACATCAACTTTATACTGGTCGGATGAGGTGTATCGCATCCTGGAGGTCAGTGGAGATATCCGCCCTTCATCCAGTGTGTTCATGGACGCCGTGCATCCGGATGATCGCGACCTGGCCTTTGATACCTATACCCTGTCGCTGACCGCCCGCGAACCCTGTGTCGTGCTGCTGCGTTTGCAAATGGCGGATGGTCGTATCAAATATGTACGCGAATCCTGCGAGACTATATACCGTGATGATGGCAAGCCGTTCCATTCTCGAGGCACGGTGCAGGATATTTCAGAACTGTATATGACGCAGCAGGAACTGGAGCATTACCGACAAAATCTGGAAGCCCTGGTACAGGAGCGGACGCGGGAATTACAGGTTGCCAATGAACATTTGCAGTCTTCACTGGAACAGTTGCGCATGACGCAAAACCAGTTGGTGCAATCGGAAAAAATGGCTTCGCTGGGCGGCATGGTGGCGGGTATCACACATGAAATCAATACGCCGATCGGTATGAGTATGACAGCCATCTCTCACTTGCAGATGAAACTGGAGGAATATGCCCAACTTTATCAGGATGGTGAATTGACCCGCGCGGATTTTGAAAAAATGTTGCAGGACAGCACCGAAGGTTCACGGATCATCATGAGGAATCTCGACAGTGCCGCCGAACTGATCCGCAGCTTTAAAAAAGTCGCGGTGGATCAGACCAGCAATGATTTGCGCTTGTTTAATCTGAAGCAATACCTGGATGAAATCGTTTACAGTCTGCGGCCCAGGTTACGCAAAAGCGGGCATACGGTCAGTATCGAATGCAGCAGGGAGATCAACATCTACAACAAGCCGGGCGCCTTGGCGCAGGTACTGACCAATCTGATCATGAATTCACTCGACCATGGTTTTGAGGAACGGGATTGCGGGGAAGTGCGGCTGGTGGTGAAACAAAAAGGCGGCGACAGAATTCAGCTGGATTATTCCGATAACGGCACAGGGATCAGTCGGGAGAATATTGATCGGATCTTCGAGCCGTTTTTTACCACAAAACGCGGCAAGGGCGGCAGCGGCCTGGGTATGTACATTGTTTATAACATCGTTACCCAGACCATGGGCGGGACAATCGAATGCAGCAGCATAGAAGGGGAAGGCACCCTGTTTCGTATTATTATCCCCGGTGTCTCGGGACAGTTAAGTCCGGAGTCACGTCTGGCTGATGCCGGTTAGCGCTGAATAAAGTCAGTGACCTGTTCGAGAATAGCCGGGTTGCGCAGAATGCGGCGATGACCCAAACCGGTTGTGATCACCAGCTGTGCGGCAGGCCAGGCTTTGGCGAGTCGCTCACCATACTCCACAGGCACATCCTGATCCTCCCGATCATGCAGAATGAGGGCCGGGATAGTTAAGGCGCGCACATTCTCATCCGCTGTAATGCGTTGCCAGGCATTGGCGAAAAATTCCTCCTCAAACAGCGCCATAAAGTGCGGCCTGACGGCGGGACGGATACGCAGGTACCGGAAATACTGATCCACCAGAAACAGGGGGGTGGTGGGTGAGCTGATACAGACCGCCTTTTTGATACTGAAGCCGGTATGTTTCAGGGCGTAGGCCAGCAACATGACGCCAAAAGAGTGGGCGATGGCGGCGTGGAACGGACCAAGCTCCTGCGTCACCACCTGCAAGGCCTCATTCATGCGAAAGATGCTGCTGCTGTTGCCCGCTGAGCGACCATGACCCGGTGCATCAAAAGCGACCACCTGATAGCCCGCCTCCAGCAAGGGTGCAACAAAGGCGCCCATTTGCGGGCCGCGGCCGCTCCAGCCATGCAGCAACAGTACCCGACGTTCACCCTCGCCCCAGCGGTAGACCGCCAGCTTCCCGCCTGCGGCGGTCAGGGTCAATTCTGTCGCCTGCCGGCGCCATGCGGTTTCACGGCGTGGTTCCCGGAAGCGGGGTGAGGTAAACCAGAGACGATACAGGCGGCGTGCCGCCCACTTTGTCGAGCACCAGCTTTGTAAACGAAACGACAGGCGCAACCAGCGTAACAGCAGTGAGCTCTTCTGGCGGCGGGGTCGGCGTGTGTGGTCAGGCGGCGTTGTTTCAATCACCACAGTTTTGTCATACCCAACTACTCCACCGCCTGCAGGCGGGGTGTCTGCTCACCAAGGAAGTAGTGGCAGGTCTGTTTGATCAGATCAGACTGGGCATGCTCCAGATGGTACAGGGCATAGACGATGCGATCGATCACCGGCGCATTTTTGACCGGATGGAGTTCGCCGGATTCGATAAAGCGGCTCACCATGGGTTCGGTGATATAGGCCGTCCCGCCCTGTTTGATCAGGATATCCAGCCCCAGTCGCGCCAGCATTACCCGCATATGCGGGATCGGCGCGTCGGGGTAGAGGCGGGCATGGTTATTTATAAAGGAGGTTCCCCAGTCCACCATAATATATTTATGATGCAGGGCGTCATCCACAGTCAGACCGGGGGTGGAGGAGACCATGACCAGCGGCATATGGGTTAATTGCACACACTCCAGGTCGTCCGACTTGGGGTTATCAAACACAAAAGCGATATCCATACTGCGTTCCAGCACACGCCGGAACAGCACCTCCGGTTGCTGGACCTCGGCATGCATACTCAGCTCCGGCATGGCCTTGTACATGTGGCCGATCCAGTCTTGCAGGATGGAATCCCACAGACTGGTGGATGCACCCACCACCATGGGGATGTGGGCCTCATCCGCGATCCCGATTTCCTGGCGGGCGCGCACCCAGTTGGTGACGATATTTTCCGCATAACGCACCAGCCGCTGACCGGCGTCTGTCAGCTGGATATTGTTGCGCTGGCGAATGAACAGGGCCAGGCCGATCTGCTCTTCCAGCAACTTGATCCGGGCGCTGACAGTGGATTGGCTGACATAAAGGTTTTTCGCCGCCAGACCGAAATGGCGGGTACGGTTTACTTCCAGAAAGGTTTTTAATGCATCGATATCCATAGGGACTAATTCACGGGAGAGATACCTGAATTATAGCTGCCGGCCGTGACAATTGGGCAGACCGATGGATTGGAAGTGTGAATCATTTTGGTCAAAAAATCTCGTTTTACACAAAACCACCACTGGTCTAAATATTGTGCAAGGTTTGCGACGCAACCGAAATGGCGGGTTCGCCTGCCAGATCCACCCATATATTTACGGAGTTACACTGAAATGAAAATGAAAGCGGGACTGATTGCACTGGTTTTTGCGACGAACGGTATTGCCTTGACTGCGGTAGCCAATCCAAACGAAGGCATCACTGAAGTGGAACTTGAACAAATCAAGTTATCCTGCAAAGCAGAAGCCAAAGATGCAGTGACCCCCGAATGGTATGAACAGGAATGTATTTCCGACTCTATCCAGGCGCTGAAAGAACAGAAGGGCATTGCCCAGCCTGTTAAAGAAGAATCATAAGCGACAAATTCAGCCATCGGCTCAGAACGCCGCTGCCCGTGAGGGCAGGCGGCGTTTTTTTTGGGGCGCGGCGGATTCCCGGACCAACAGAATGGACAAAACACCGGTTATTCTATTGTTTCCGGCAGCAGCGGAGCTTAGAATCAGTAGCTAAAAAATGGTCAGGGAAGGTAAGATATCAATATTGGAATATTCTAATATTCGATTTGTAAAACCACATCATACCTCCCGTCAAATGCGGTGGAACAACGTGCATAAAACGGTTTTAACGCTGATTGTTTCCCTGTTGCTGTATACAGCGACAACAGAGGTGAGTATGGGAATGTTCGATTTCATGAAGGTCTGCCTGTTTTCCGAGGTCAACGGCGTGGTGACGCGGGAAGGCAAACCGCTGGCCGGCGTGAAACTGGTGCGCAGCGCTGAAATCAATGACAAGACCCATACCGACAGCGCCGTTACCGACGCACAGGGCCGCTTTCATTTCGATGCAAAATTTACCAAATCGGTGAATGCCATTTTGCCGGTTGAACCCTTTATCTATCAAAAGATTTTCATTCACCATGACGGTAAAGAATACCGCGCCTGGGAAGTGGATAAACGCAACTACGACGAAAACGGCGAGATCAAACAGCCACTCAAATTAAGCTGTGAGTTAACTGACAGTGATGAGAAAAAATGGTTTGGTCCACGCGCTGTACTGGGTATTTGCAAAATTAATTAGGGGAACAACGTTCCGGTAAGTTGTCTGCCGGGCGGGAATTTCTCAGCCGAACAGGGAGTCGGCTCGGTTCACAAGGGAATATCACACCACGGAGAATCTTATGCGAGTCCTGAAACCAATTGAAGCCGCCTATGCGGCGGATAACGTCTACCGGGTTATGCACAGTAATGATCTGACTGTATTTCATCCGAGCATTGAAGAACATTTCAACCTCAGCGCAGGCAAGCGCATCAGCGGCACATCCGGTGCACTGCTCCTTAAATCCAAAACCGGCTTTGGTGTTATATCCAAGGGCAAGGGTGACTACCGGGGCGATGCGATTATGGTGTTTCGCGGCACCAAACTCATGCCCCATGATCTGATCACTGATGCCAATGTAGGTTTTCAGACTTCAGCCACCGGCAAGATCGTCCACGCCGGATTTAACAACGTATTTAAAAGTATGGAAGGCGAAATTGCCCGCTTCCTGCGCGGCTTGAACCCCCATCGCATCCACTGTGTGGGACACAGTCTGGGTGGCGCACTGGCCACACTGGCCGCCGATTATGTGGCGGAAAAGAACATTGCCCGTCCGGTCCTCTACACCTTTGGTTGCCCGCGAGTCGGTGGTCGCACCTTTGCCGAAAGCCTGACCCATGAAGCCGGCGAGAGCAACATCTTCCGTGTTTATCACAAGAACGACCCGGTCAGCATGATCCCGCTCTGGCCCTTCATCCATGTCCCCATGCCCGGCACCGAATGTTTTGTCGACAGCAGTCTCTCATTGCTGCAGGCCCACAGCATGGAAAACTATATCAACTCGGTGAGCAGTGCGAACAGCTACAGCAGCCTGAAGATCAAACAGCCGGGTATGGATTGGGATTCACAGGTTGAAGCGTGGCTGGGTTCCAAATCGGTGGTCGGATTTACCATTCACACCATGAAGATGATTCACAACGCCATCATGTATCTGGTGAAGAAGGTCTTCAAGCTGTTGGGAATCGGTATCCAGGCCGGACTCAGCGCCGGATTGACCTTCCTGGATCAGCTCTCCATGTTGTTGGCCAAGGGCGCCAAGGCGTCAAAAGAAGTGGCCGAAGGCGTGGGCAACCTGCTGACACGAATCCTCGCCATGCTCGGCCGCGGCCTGCGCAAGATTGGTGAAGTCACCATCGACTTCATCCGCTGGGTCTTCTCGACGCTGAGCCGCAGCCTCTACCAGATGGCCGGCAGCAGCATCGCGGCGGTACACAGCGTACTGCGTTAGTACGGTAGAGAGTGTAATAATCAAAAAAGCCGAAGTCATGACTTCGGCTTTTTTTTCAGTACGACATAAATAAAACTATATTGGCTGGTTATCCGACAGATCTTGATGAAGAAGGTTGGAGAATTTGCATGATAGAAGTTATTGATAAAGACAATCTCGCTGAAGTATTGCCCCTGATCCGCGAATATCTGGTGTTTTATGCCGTCAAGGATATTGATGACAGCAGAACAGCCGAATTCTTCAGCCAATTTGGCCCGGAATCAGACAAAGGCTGCCAGTTTGGCTATCGCATGGATGGCAGACTGGTCGCCTTTGCCACCGTCTATTTCACCTATGCCACCTCCATATTGAGCAAGGTGGCGGTAATGAATGATCTCTATACACTGGAAGAGTATCGGCACAGGGGCATCGCCACCGCCCTGATCAAGCACTGTGCCGCATATGCCATAGAACAACAGGCCGTTAGATTGCAATGGCTCACGGCCAATGACAATCTAACCGCGCAATCCGTCTATTCTGCACTTAACGCCGAACACAGCAAATGGGTGTTTTATACCTACACACCCTGATGGGGCAGGTATAACAAGGCCGGTTAAAGCATGATGAATACAGATGAATATTTTTTTAGAGAATCGCCGCTATGAGTTCCGACGTACCATTGATTGATCAGGTCAAAACTGAACTTGTGAAAATTGAGAACCCGAATAGAAGAATAGTCACGAATATTATGCTGTTGGTTGTAACGGTACTGATTTTCTACAATCTGGGCACGTACGGTTTTTCGTCTTCCACGTTGGTTACGTTGATAGTAGTCATTTTTATCCACGAAATGGGTCATCTCCTGGCAATGAAGGCATACGGGTATAAGGATATAACAATGTTCTTTATTCCCTTGCTGGGTGCCGCCGTCACAGGAAGAGCGATTAACCCGGTGAGCAGTCAAAAAGCAATCGTCTCTCTAATGGGGCCTGTGCCGGGGATCCTGCTGGGGATTGTAATGATCGCAGCGTATGAAACTACACATAATCCGAAGTTTGCTGAATTTGCATGGTTCTTTCTGGTCATCAATCTATTAAATATGCTGCCGATTCATCCACTGGATGGCGCCCGGTTTTTCGACAGCCTGCTATTTTCCAGAAAACCGAATGTTGAAATCGTGTTTAAATATGCGACGTGTTTAGTACTTGGCGGGATGGCATGGTACCTGAAAGCGCCCATCATGGGTATTTTTACGGTGATGATATTCTTGTCGTTGCGCAGAATGATACCGGTGGCGAACATCGCCCATGAATGGAGAGACAGGGTGAGTGATCAGGATAAAGACAAGCAGTCGATGCCTAATGATATGCTGATTGAGGTTGTGAACAGACTCAAATTATATGATTTTAATCATCACCCCAGAATAATCGCACTTGCTGTATTGGAAGTCTGGCAACGAGTTTGTAACAAGGCAGCATCACTCGGTACGACGATTCTGCTTGTCGTACTATATATTGTGATGTTCAGTGCCGGCGTTGCAGGACTGTTATCGTACCAGTCTTTATAACGAAGGCGGCAATCGCAGTATGGATGTCGACATAGTTGAATTAAACTAATTCCCGTTTGCTGACGTCACACAGCGGGTCAACATCTTGCGGTTTTTCGACGGAACCTTGCAGTTGGAAATACCGTAGCTGGTCGCCACCACACAGGGTTTGCCCTTGCTTTTGGTCCGCGTCCAGTAATTACCCCAGGGTGTTTTCCAGGCGGGAGAAATGCGATCAACCAGCTCACGCTTGTCCGGCAACCGCATACCGAGTTCTTTACAGTACTGCACCGCCTCCGGCCAGCTCAGGCCGGACTGCGCCTGCTTTTGCACCTGCAAACCACCGTCCTTAACCAGCGCCGTCTGTGATCCACAACCAACCAGACTGAGCAATCCTGTCGCGATCAAAATGAGAAATACTCGCCGTCGCATCATCACTCCTGTTTCAAATATCTTCAGGTTATGTAGACCATTTTGTCATGGTTTGCCAACTTGCCGGCAAGACGGGCAAGGCCCTGGCTAAAAGATCAGATTGAGGGACAGGCCGTAATAAGCGACATGATCTTCCGGATTTGGAAAAGCGTAACTGTTTTATATGATGGGTGACTAACTATATCTCTTTCAACAATGCTTCTCTGGATATTGAATTTGCTATTAGTGACGGCAGGTATGCAGCACAACTTGATGAGTCTTGTTGGATTGAGCTGCAATACCTGCACAGTCGAGAGTCGATAATTTATTTCAACAAGCCCGCTTCCCGGTAGTAGCGCGCTGCGCCGGGGTGGAGTTGTGTTACATCGACATGCTGCACGGTATTTTTCGCGGTGGTGTAGGCGCCCTGTTTGAGTTGCTGCGCCATTTTCGCTTCACTGCGATGGATGGCGCGTGCCAGTTGATAGACGGTTTTTTCCGGCAGATCGGGTCGCACCAGGATCAATGACCAGAGGCCCACCGAGTCGATCTGTTTGTCCTGACCGGTATAGGTCCCGGCGGGGATGGACATGGTTTTCAGATGCGGGTGCTTGTGTAATATCTGTTTGATCTGATCATGGCTTGGGGCGATAAACCGGGCGCCGTTCGGGCCGGCGGCGACTTTAACAAAGCCGGGCCAGCCGATACCCGCTCCCCACAGGGCGTCGACTTCCTTGTCCAATACCATGCGCGGGCCATCACCGGCCTTGTCCAGGATCACCGGCTGAAAGTCCTGCTCCGGGTTCAGGCCCAGACCGTCCAGCACATCACGGGCCAGGATACGCAGCCCCGATGCCCTGGTGCCAAAGGCAATGACCTTGCCCTTGAGGTCGGCAATGGTTTGATACGATGAATCGGCACGGACCACAAACATGCCGGGATTGGGGTACATCACCGCCAGGACTTTAAGGCGGGTGGGTTCTCGATCGATGCCGACCAACGCCTGGCGGGCCGCATTGCCTTCCACCAGACCCATGTCGATTTTGCCCTGCTCAAGCAAGGGCAGGTTTTCCTTACTGCCTTTGGTGGGTTGTTCAGTGAGCTTGATACCGCCGGGGTGCTCATTGACGACCTCGACCAGGGTTTGGCCGAACAACTGAAAACCGCCACCCTTTGTCGCGGTGCCCAGTACAACCTGTACCGGTTCGGCGGCAGTGACAGCGGGGGAAACAAGCGATAAGAATTGAATACCGCAGATAACAACAACGAAACGCATAACATTTGTCAGACGCATGGCAGTTATCCTTCCAGAGAAGAGGAAGCCGGACAATAGCACAGCGCCATTAGCCGGGATAGCGTATTTTTCGGCTGCGATATTCTGCTACAGTGAAGTTAATGTACCGGGTAAAGGGCGGTGGATGATGGCCGGCCGTTCGCAGATTCCGGCAGGGAGTTCATTACCTTATGCAAAATCCTGACTTTGTCATTTTTGGCACATCACATCTGGTGACTCTGGGTTTGATCCTGGCGCTTTGTTTTCTGATGCAGCCGTTCTCGCGTCTGGTTTTGGACAAGGGGCTGGCTGATTCGGTCACCAACGGCTTTGTTTTGTTGATTGTGGTGGTGATGGCAGCCAAGACCCTGCTGTATCGCAGCTTTGGTATTCCCTGGCTTGCTTTGATGCCGTTGCAGATCTGTGACCTGTGTACGTTCCTGGTTGTGTTGATGCTGTTGAAGCGTTCCTATCGCATTTATGAGATTGCCTATTTCTGGGCGTTGGGCGGTTCGAATATGGCCATGATCACGCCGGACCTGTTGGTCGGGTTTCCTGATCCCGGTTATATCATTTTTTACATCGGCCATTCACTCACTGTACTCGGCGTGCTGTACGCCGGCTTCGTCTTTGGCTTCAAACCACAGCATGCCTCGGTCTGGAAGGCGATTGTTGTTACGCTGATATACGGGGTGTTGATGCTGGGTCTGAATATGTTGCTGAGAACCAATTACCTTTTCCTGTTGCTAAAACCCGACGGTGCTTCACTGCTGGATTTCATGGGGCCCTGGCCCTGGTATCTCATCGGTATGGCGGTTGGTGTGGTGATTGTTTGCTATTTGATTTATGCCCCGGTAGTGCTGATGCGCAGGTTTGCCGGGCGTCACCGGGGAGAGCGTTAACGCGACGGGTTTTGTTTTTTGATCTCGTCCAGAATCCCGGGCGAGTAGACGACGTTGATATAACTCAAAAACTCTTGACGAATTTGTTCTTTTACCGGTTCGATTGCTTGTTTTGGGTAGGTATCAGGGGTGTGGGAATAGGTCAATTTTGAAGAATTGATCGTTACTACAATGACATACTGTCTATTTAATGGAATGAAAATATGTTGTTCTGGGTTACCCACACTTTCATGACCGAATGAGGCGGTGATCCAGTCTGCTTGGTCACGTTTGATAATCTCCAAGTCTGAGACCTGGGCAGGGACCTGCCAGTCGACGATGGCCTGTTCCAGTCTTTTATTGCTTGCATCTCCATGTCTGCAACACTGTCGTGTAATGCGTTTACAATCCACTTGCATAAAGCCTGTTTGTTTAGAGGTGCAAATTGCTGTTGAGCAGTATGTGGCAATTCTTTAAGGATAATGTCTAAGTGCGTAAGAAAAACATCATCGTCGTTCGATTTGTCTTTATACAACCAGCAATGTGTTGTCAGATTTTTTATTTTCGAGCCATCCTCAGCAATGAAATCCCAGTTTTCGTCAGATATTTGAGCAAGATTAGTCGGCGCCAGGAATTTTCTTCCATCACGCTCACTATGCTCAGGCAGGCGCATAATGAAATCGACATCACCAAAATCGAAAGAGACCAAGTCGGCCTCGTCGAAATCGGGGCCGATGACGTTGTGCATAAATTCCATTTAAGTCAAACTCAATCTGTTGCAGATATGAATACTATGAACGTTGTTTTTTGATCGCTTCCAGAATCTCGGGCGAGTAGACAATATTGATATAACTCAGGAACTCATCACAAATCTGCGCCTCAACAAGCTCGATCTCTTTATCAAGGAAGGGGTCTGCCAGATCCGCGTAATACATTTTTGATGTTTCCACCATCAACATCATGAAATATTTTCTGTTGAGCGGAATACAAATGTGTTGAACCGGCGGACCGTTGTCAATGGGGCCGTAAGGTGCGACAACCCAGTCAAGATTATCCCGTTTGATGATTTCCATATCAGCGACCGTGGCCGGTGCCTGCCAATTCTTCATCACAACTTCAAAAGGTTCACCGGTCGGCATGTCTCGCACGGTCAAGTGTATCCAGTGGTGCATCATTTCCAGGATCCAGCCTGAAAATGTATTGATATTGAGTGGGACCGGCTGTGTCTGCTTTTCAGCCGGTATCTCCTTAACGACCAGATATATATCTGTCAGGAAAGAATCAATCTCGTTGACCGGGTCATCGTATTTGTATACCCAACGGTGCTTCGCCAGGGTTAAGGTCTTGATGCTGTCACCAGTGATATCCCATTGATCGTCCGTAATACAGGTCAGGTCGCTCGGCGCGAGAAATTTTTCACCGTCTCGATCACTATTTTCAGGCAGGCGCATGATGAAATCGACGTCACCGAAATCGAAGGAGACCAGATCGGCCTTGTCGAAGTCGGGGCCGATGACGTTGTGTAAAAATCTCATATCAGATCATCTTGTTGGCGATGCGGGCAATGTCCATAAAGGTTTTGCCCAGTCGTGAATTGATGGCGCCGGCAAAGCCGCCACCCAGCTGTTTGATCTCGGCGAGGCAGTCATCGCGAAGCTTTTTAGAATTTGCATCAGGCGTTGGTAAAGCTGAGACCGTTTTCAACATGTTGGGTTGCTGGGCCAGGAGTGATACATGAGCGGGTCGATGGCCTTTGTCGATGCTGACAGTCTGCGGCAGGAACTTCGCCTGTTTCTGCTTCAGTGTGGCCAGCAGCTTGGTGGAATCACCCACCGGATTGAGCAACTGGAAGGTGAGTTTTTCCAGGTCGCCGGGCACATGGCGCAGGCTGCCGGCAAGCAGTGCCGCACCTTCTCCGTCCGCCGCCCAGGTTGACGTAGTTTTTTTGTTTTTATTGATCACTTCCGCCAGTTTGGCGGCGGCATTATTGGCGCGGTGGCTTTGCAGGCTGGATTTCCAGATTCCAAGTCCATTCACGATATGTGACGGACAATAGAACAGTACAACGTATTTTTCATTTGCAAAGTATTTTTGGCTTTCAGCTACTGCGGCTTTTAGTTTTGAAACGGCGCCACTGATATATACCTTGGTGGCGCCATAGGGCAGTTTGTCATCTTTCACAAAGTGTGCTTTCTTTTCTTTAAGGCCGTGTGGGGTGTATACATTATAGAGGCCCATTTCCTCTTTATCGCCCCTATAGTCAACTTTGATGTTTGTGATATAGACCTGACCATCACGAACCTGGTAATAGATCTGCAGGTTCTTGACGAGGAGCATGTTGTCAAAGGCGTTCTGCTGATTTTTGAGGCTGTCAACCTGTCCGGCCATACCCCGCAGGTTTTCGATCTTTCGAATCGTTTCCTTGCCGTCATGAGTGTCGGGATCGACAGCACTGAGGAATACCGGTAACAGTCTTGCATCGATATGTAATTTCTTGCCGGTCCCACCTTTGGTGAGGTTGGAGAAAAAGATATAGTTCTTTAATTCTTCAGCGCTAAGGTAGTTTCTGGTGCGGCTATTGGCGTGAACAGGGACATTGTCTTTGAGACTCATGGCGATTCAGTTCCTTTGAAGTTATGCAACGTTTAATTCCCGGGAGTCTAGCACAGGCTTTTGAAAAAGCGTACTACCAATATGTATATATACCGGGGTCAGTGCAGGTTACCCGGCACAGGTTTGGACCGGGTATAAACCCTGAGGGCGGTCAGTTTCCCGCTCGTTTATCTGGGGCGATATGTGTTGTCGGTTTACCATCCGGCGACCGTTCTTGACTTCCCCCTCTGATCAGGCTTTGATCGGTCCATGCTGCATCGCCATTTGCCTTTCCCGCGTTTGTTATATGCCCTGATGGGGGTCGGCCTGCTGTTCGGCCAGTGGCATCTGGCGTCCCACGGGGTGGAGCATGCCCTGAGCGGGGAGCCGGTCTACTGTCTGGTCTGTCTGCAGGTGAATGATATTGATGATCGGACGGCGTTGCCGGTCATACCGGTGCGGGTGGATGCTGCTGTCGCGGTATTGTCCGACGTTTTTGTTAATTCTTGTTGCTTCCATACCGGTTATTACCAGAGTCGGGCGCCCCCGGTCGCTTAAGATAAATCCTTGTTTGATGCGCGTGTACAGTCGTTTGCGGTTGTGCCGATATAGTGTTTGCGATTTATCAGGAGAGTGACATGCCAGGTCGTTTTATCCATCGTCTTGTTGTTTCCGCTTTGTTAAGCCTTGCCCTGCCATTGACGGCGGCAGAACATGGCCACCGCCGTCATGGCGCCCATGAACACGGGGCTGCTGCTATGAATATGGTTGTCGAAGACAATCGTTTGCATATCGAATTCAACAGTCCGGCTGTGAATCTGGTGGGCTTTGAACACAGACCGCGTAATGAAAATGAAACACGGGCGGTGATGCAGGCTGTGGCGAAGTTGATGTTGGTGGACGGCATCTTTGTGCCGGACATGGCGGCGGGATGCAAGTTGAGCAGGGTGAATGTGAATACACCGTTGTTGCAGAATAAAGCAGTGCGTGATCATGACAGTCATGCCGATTTCGATGGTGAGTATGTGTATCAATGCAGTGACATCTCCAAGCTGAACGGTTTGGATGTAAACCTGTTCAAAACATTTCCGGGTATGACACGAATCAATGTGCAGTTACTGAGTGCAACAGGTCAACAGGCCGTGACACTGACCAAACAACATGCACGTATAACATTAAACCGGTGATCGGAGCAGCGATGAGCAGGGTCATTGAGATCAAACAATTACTGTTTCGCTGGCAATGCGAGGCGCAACCGGTATTGAACATCGACAGTCTGGTGATTGAGGCCGGACAGCGGGTGTTTATCAAGGGACCCAGCGGCAGCGGCAAGAGCACCTTGTTGAGTTTGCTGGGTGGGGTGCTGATACCGGAACGCGGCGAGATCAACTTGCTGGAACAACGCATTAATACCTTGCCTGCCGGCAAGCGGGATCACTTCCGCGCCAATCATATCGGCTTTATTTTTCAGATGTTCAATCTGATCCCCTATCTCTCGGTGCTGGAAAATGTTCTGTTGCCCTTGCAGTTTTCACCGCCGCGTCGCGCCAGGGTGTTGCATAGCGGCACAGCGGAGGATGAGGCGCGGCGTTTGTTGAGTCATCTTGATCTGCATGAAGAACATGTGCATCAATCGGTCACGGCCCTGAGTGTGGGCCAGCAGCAACGGGTGGCGGCGGCACGCGCCCTGATCGGCAGGCCCGAGATCATCATCGCCGATGAACCCACCTCTTCACTGGATGCGGATCGACGCAATGCCTTTATCGAACTGTTGATCCGCGAGTGCGACACGGCGGGCAACACCCTGTTGTTTGTCAGTCATGACAGCAGTCTGGAGCGTTTCTTTGATCAGCGTATCGACTTGCGCGAGATCAACCGCGCCGTTGATAACCGGACGGAGGCGGCATAATGGTTCCCGTCCATCAACTGGCCTTGAAGAGTCTCTGGAATCGCCGCTTTACCGCAAGCCTGACCCTGTTATCCATCGCCCTCAGTGTGGCCCTGCTCCTGGGTGTGGAGCGTATCCGTGTTGAATCACGCAACAGTTTTGCCAATACCATCTCCGGTACGGATCTGATCGTCGGTGCGCGCAGCGGTTCGGTACAGTTGCTGCTCTATTCGGTGTTTCGTATCGGCAACGCGACGAATAATGTCTCCTGGCAGAGTTATCAGGAACTGCGCAAACACCTGGATGTGAAATGGGCGGTGCCGATTGCATTGGGCGATTCGCACAGGGGTTTTCGGGTCATGGGTACAACGGTGGATTACTTTGAACACTATCGTTATGCCCGGCACAAACCGCTGGAATTTGCTGCGGGCAAGCCATTCAGTGAGCTGTATGAGGCGGTGCTCGGCGCCGATGTGGCGGAGAAGCTGGGTTATCAAACTGGTTCAAAGATCGTGATTGCCCACGGTGCGGGTGAGGTGAGTCTGTTTAAGCATGACAACAAACCGTTTACCGTCACCGGTATCCTGCGCAAGACCGGCACACCGCTGGATCGCACGGTACATGTCAGCCTGCGCGCCATTGAGGCTGTTCATGTGGACTGGCAGGGCGGGAGCAAAATGCCGGGCCTGTCTATCTCGGCACAAAAGGCCGCGACCATGGATCTGACACCAAAGAGCATCACGGCGGCCCTGTTTGGTTTGCAATCCCGCGTCAGTACCTTTCGCGTACAACACTATATAAATAACTACCCGGCTGAACCCTTGCTGGCCATCCTGCCCGGTGTGGCCCTGCAGGAGCTGTGGGACATGATGGGCATTGCGGAGAAGGCCTTGCTGGCGGTGTCGGTGTTTGTGGTCCTGGTGGGATTGATCGGCATGATCACGGTGATCCTCACCAGTCTCAATGAACGCCGCCGCGAGATGGCCATACTGCGCTCAGTCGGGGCCAGACCCATGCATATCCTGTTTCTGATCAGCGGCGAGGCGGTGATGTTGATCCTGCTGGGCATCCTGATCGGGATCGGTTTGCTATATGGCTTTTTGTTCATCGCACAGCCGTTGATCGAAAACCGTTTCGGTTTGTTTATCGGTATCGACTGGCCCAGTCTGTATGAGTTGAGTCTGTTGGGCATATTGTTGTTGGTGGGAACCGTGGTGAGTATCATTCCCGGCCTGCGCGCCTATCAATATTCATTGGCGGATGGCATGACCATCCGGATATAACGAGGAAAACCATGTTAAAAAATATCATTCTGACTACCCTGCTTTGCCTTGGTCTGGCGGTTGCCATTCCCTTTATGCAAACCACGGCGGCGGAAAAACCCAAACCGGCAGCCGGTGACACGGTAAAAGAGATCGGCTGGGATGAATTGATCCCGGAAAACTGGCGACCGAATGAAAAGCTGATCGCCGATTATAACAACGGCAAAATCGGCGATGACGACCCGCGCATTATCCTGTTAAAGGAAAAGATCAAACGCTTGCAGAAACTGGGACCGCCCAACTGGAAACTCAACGGCAAACGCATCAAGTTACCCGGCTTTGTGGTGCCGCTGGAATCAGACGGCAAGGCCATCTCCGAGTTTTTACTCGTGCCGTATCACGGCGCCTGTATCCACGTCCCGCCGCCGCCGGCAAACCAGATCGTTTTTGTCAAAAGCAAGAATGGGACAAAGGTGATCCGCAAGATCATGGATACCGTATTGGTTACCGGCGTCATGCAAGTGGAGAAAACCAACAGCAAGGTGGCCGAAGCGGCCTATATCCTGAATGCGGAAGATATCGTGCCGTATGAATAAATAAAAGATCCATTTTCAATACAAGGATAACAAACCGGTTGTATGACAGTAACCAATACATGTCTGATTAAGTGAATGATCAAGCACTATCTATCTGTCATCAGAGTGGATGACTGACAGGTAACTGATCAAACTATTTGATCCTGCCTCGACAAGTTCATTTCTGTTTCCTATCTATTATCCATGGCAAAAGGGATAACAAAGGAGCAGTCATGAAACAGTATCATCGTAAATACCTATTCAGTTTGTTGACATCAATTCTGATGTTTGTTGCTGCGCTGATGTCGGCACAAACCGTCGTTGCACAATCAGCATGTGATGGCTCACTGCAATATCTGCAACAGCAATACAAGAACGACAAGGCGACACGCAAGGCCTTTGACAATATCTATAAGGGACTGAAAACAATGCCGGAGGGATACGGTTACGGGAAATCGCGCAAGAATCCATGGAAGCAAGCGAAAAACGGCAAGGGGTTAATGCTGGCGATGGTAAACATGTTCGATCAATGGTGCCAGGTGTTGCCTCAGATCAGCGGCGATCAGGATAATGCGCTGGATCCAATTCTCTATTTTGCATGGTTATATTATCAAAACCCGGCCGGACAAAATTTTGTACAGGGGCGTGATCCTCACAAACCCGGCAAACCACTGGCTACCGGGCCGGTATTTTTATCCATGTGGAATGCAGAGTATCGTGTATTCATGGACAGTCAGGCATCAACCGGCGAGGTGGGGCAATGGGTGAAAGATCCTCGCATAGAAATTGATGATTATATAAAGACAAAACCGGAGGAATATAAAAGCTGGAATGAATTTTTTGCACGAAACCTGAAGACCGACAGTGTCGGGAATTACCCGAGTCGTCCGGTCACCATGTCGGACAGAAATTACGTTATCGTCGCACCCACAGATTGCATCATGAATCCACTGGTACAGGTAGTGAAGTATGACAATAACTACGTTCGCAAATATATCGAAAATCCGTTACAACTTGATACTGTCCTGGATGTGAAAAAAATTCCTATTTCGGTGCAGGATATGCTGGGTACTTTGCCAGATGAACTGAAAAAGAAATTTGTCGGTGGCAGTGGATTAACCTGCGTCTTGATGCCTAACACCTACCATCACTTTCACGCACCGGTAGACGGCAAAATGATCCATGCCGAGATTGTTAAAACCGGCACACCCGGTACGCCAGGCACCTTTGGTTATCCCGATTTTCCCAACTGGGTACCCATGGATGGCAATGTGGGCCGTCCCGGTACCGATTTCTCACAATTTCAGGCTTTCCAGCGCGGTGTACTGGTAATGAAAGTGGAGTTTGATAATCTGCCTAACACACAACCCGCAAAACTGACCGGCTATGTGGCTTCGATACCGGTTGGTCTTGATTCGGTGGGTTCGGTGGTCTTGAATGAATGTGATGCAGACAAGCCGGCGGACAGACAGGTTAACTGTTTTACAAAAGGTGGTCAGGTTTTCAAAGGCAAGACCAAACTCGGTAACTTTTACTTTGGCGGCTCACTGAACATCCTGTTGTTCTCCACCGTAACGGTTGATGGCAAGGAGGTGCAAATGGTCTCTCCGGCGGTACAGACACGGATGGGAAACCAGATCGGGATCATCAATATCGGCAGTTCACCCAAATCACCCTGGTCGCTGGATTAACAAGTTGTGTCGGCGTCGTACAGCGTGAAGTATATCCGGTTCCCGGGCTTTATGCGGGAATCGGATTTATATCGAGCAAGATTCCGCCTCTGGTTATGGAAACTTTTTCAGCTCCAGTTTTTTGAGGAGCAAAATCCAAAAGGCACGCCACTCGTCACTGTCCCTGAATTTGTGGCGGGGAATAATGAGAAAGAATCTATCCTTATCCAGCAGATAGACATAATCAAATCCTGCAGCATAACCGGTGAACTCATCCCAGGCTTTGTGAAAAGGTTTGCCATCGATTTCGGCATGAACTCCCTGCTCGTCAAAAATCGCAAAAGCAAGGTTGCGATAGGGATATGATGTTCGATATCTGCGACGCCAGATATGGGTGCGCAAGGGGATTAGGGCTAAAAACAGCAGACCGAATAATACACAAATGTAAAAAAAGATATGGCTGATGATGGGTATCTTGTCCAAAAAATAATAGAAACTGCCCGCAAAAAGGAAACAAAAGACAGCCCACTTGATGGCATCTGCGGGTGTATGTTGTTTTACAATCCAATAAAACTCCAATGCATCCATGTACATGTGCTCATTGATTGTATAGACCGTGGGTATGGCATCTGTTTCCTGTGTCATTCGTTGTTCCTGTTGCAGATGATCGTTGAGTAGTTAATGGCAGTATACAACAATTTCTTCAGGCTCTACCAATCATAAAGAGGTCTGATATTAAGGGTCTGTTGCATGTGTCAAAACCGGTATATTAGAAAATATATGTCATGGCTGATCCGACATTGTGATCACCACATTGCCTTTTTTGTGACCCTGTTCTGCATAGGCATGGGCATCGGGTAGTTGTGCAAATGGATAGATACGATCAACCACCGGTGTTATCTTGCCGGATTCAAACAGTCCGGCGAGAAAAAGCAAGTCATCACGGTTTTCAGTGGCGATACCGGCAATGACTTTGTTGTGCCGAAAGAGATTCGACCAGAGTATCCGGAGATTGCTCCACAAATCAGTGACGGTCAGCAGGTATCGACCGTTATCGCGCAATGAGTTCAAGCTGCCGGAAAAAGAACTTTTTCCAACGGTGTCAAAGATAATGTCATACTGCTCACCGCTTTGGGTAAAATCCTGTTTGGTGTAATCGATCACCTTGTCGGCGCCCAATGATGCCACCAACTCAATATTTTCGCCGCTGCACACGGCGGTGACCTCGGCACCGAAATACTTGGCGAGTTGTATTGCAGCGGTGCCGACTGCGCCGGATGCGCCATAGATCAACACTTTTTCACCCGGTTGAATCCGGCCTTTATCACGCAGAAATGACAGGGCGGTGAACATGCCAAAGGGAAAAGCGGCGGCTGCCTCAAAACTGATATGTTCAGGTTTGGTGGTGAGTGAACTGTTTTCATCCAGACAAATATATTCGGCGTAACAGCCGAGCTTCATTCCGCTTGACCCGTAAACAGCATCAGTTACCTTGAACTGTTTGACATCCTTGCCAACAGCTTCAATGACACCAGCCAGATTGATGCCCAGTATGGATTGTCTGGGTTTGTTGAAACCCAGCATGAGTCGCATGGGTGTCTTAAAACCAAATGGTACATTCAGGCCGCGAATGCGGTAGTCACCCGCAGTCACTGAAGTGGCGTGAATGCGTATCAGTACCTCATTATCTTTGGGAACAGGTTTGTCGATATCCTGAAGTTGCAGGACATCCGGTGGACCATATTTTGTACATACCATTGCTTTCATTGCGTCACTCCATGTTGATGCGATATGTTGCGAAAACGGACTGTGTCAATGATCGGGTCGGTTTTTCACTATCTTGCTTGCAGTAATCTTGCCCTGCTCGATTGATATCACCAGATAGCTTTCATACTTGCTGCCATAACCCATGTGAACATATTCAACCATCTTGCCTTGCGGGATAATCAATTTACCGCTGAACCAGTGGGCATGGACGGGGCCCTTGCTGTCGGGAAATAGTTTGCTGAGTGGAATAAGGTCCGGTTGGTTATCACAGGGATCCACTTCAAGTTTGATGAGGTAGAGTTTGTTGTCGGTGATTTGCCAAAAACCACGATAGCCGCGCCAGGAGGCGGAGCAGGTGTTTGAGATCTCTTTTCTCAGTATCTCTGCCGCCTGTTTGTTATTTTCCAGATACAGCCGCAACGGTTCGGTAAAAATCGCATGCCGTTTGCCATCGATAACGAGATCATCGGGGATCTGCGCCGTGGCAAATGCAGCGCCGGGCAGAATGAATATCAACAGACCGATGACCCGTGTCAGAAAGGATGTATTTAAATAGTGCATACGTCAGTCCTTTTGCAATTCTGTTTTAGTTGGTGCCACCCATTCAAGTGCATCGGGATGCTGTGCCGCTATTCGATCCAGTTCAGGTAAAACCTGTTCCTGTAGTTCCAATGCATTGACCAGATCGACAAATGGCGGAATATATTGGTTTGTCCAGTAGGGTGAAGAGAGCCAGGCGGTGTCCACCAGAAACGTGAGGTCCAGTGCATGATTGTTTTTTAAAACTGTCCAGGCATTGAGATCAAGGTGTCCGCTGCCTGTCGCAAATGCATAACAAATCAGAAGCCGGGCCGCATCGCTGTTGTTTGGTTCAGTCTTGAGTCTGTATTCAGCGTAGTCGGGTAATTTTGGCAGGGTCGGTAATTTGTTGCTGTGATGCCAAAAGGGATCATTCCGGTCGAGTTTGTCCAGTGCAGAAAAACCACGCTCTAGTTCTGTCGTTATAACCTTTTCCAGTTCGCTGTCACCCCGGCACAAATCAGCCAGGTGGAGTTCTGACAGCGTATGGCACAGGTATTCCGCCTGAGTGGTTTCACCGCGAATGTATTGCAGTTTTATGGATGACATTGACGTTATATCTCAATCACCAGTTCCGGTATAAAGTCGTCATTGGGTTCATCGGGATAACCCCGCGGGTTACAGATCACCCGGGTGTTTCCTATAGTGTAGTCGCTTTGGCTGTGCAGATGCCCGTGGATCCATAATACGGCACCGCTTTCTGCTACGAACGCATCCAGATTCGAGGCATAGGCGGCACTGAGGATATCATCCCTGAATTCTTCACTGATGGAACGGCGGCTGGGTGCATGATGGGTGATGATGACGAGCTGTCCATCCTTGTGCAGTGAGACCTGTTCCTGCAACCAGGTGATCGATTTATGGTGCATTCCGGCGGTATCAATGGAACGCAGCTTGCGAAAGGTGGGACTGACACGGATCTTGCGATAATCGCTGATGACCTGACTTGCCTCATGACCGGCGATGCGCGGATCACCGAACAGGGCAAAATCGGTCCACAGGGTACAGCATAAAAAGGTGGTATCGCCCAGACGAAGGCTTTCATTATCAAGGATACGGATATGGGTGCCGGCGGCCTTTTCCCTGAGTTTTTCCAGATGCCGGGGCAGGGCCGTGCCATAATATTCATGATTCCCCGGGATATAGAACACCGGCCGGTCGGGGAAGGTTGACAGCACCTGGTCCAGCCCCTTGTCCTTGATATGAATGTCTCCCGCCAGGATCACCACATCAGCGTCCACAGCCGGGGGAGTGAACGGCGCAAATTCAAGATGCAGGTCGCTGAGGATATGCAGTTTCATGGCTCGGGTGTGATTTGTGACTCATCTGATTTTGCCACATAATGTCCTGCAGGAAACACACCGGTATGGTCAGAATGTAAGCATGTTGTCAATTTTGGTTCAACCACCACACAGGACAGGCGAATGGATAAAGAGAATGCTTCTACAGACCACGGCGGATTTATCCCGCGTATCATCGCCTTTCTGCGCAGCCTCTGTTATGCGCAGGTCCTGTTCGTCATGGTCTGCCTCTTCATTGCACTGCATGCCGGCGGCGCCTTCGCCTATGAACCGCCCATTGGCATCCCGGCGCCATTATTCGGTATCGATCAAACCGCACCGGCGGACTGGTTGAAAAGCAAATCAGAAAACCGTTACTACATCGATAACAGCCACCCAAAGGCCTCAGACTTTTTCAATGCCAACGGCACACCGGGACGTCCGCGCAAAACCATTCCCAACATGGTCTTCCCGGCAGGCAGTTATGTGGAGATCCACGGCGGACCCTACAAGGAACAGGGTATCAAGTTGCGTTTTGACTGTACCGCCGCCAAACACTGCTGGTTCCGTGGTACACCCGATGCCAAACCGGTCTTCACCGGCAGCATGCACATTGTTAACTCGCGCTATGTGATCCTGGAACATCTCGATTTTAATGGCGGCATCGGCGGGGCGATGGCAATCAGCGGCAACACCGGTCAACACATCGCTATCCGTCACAGCGCGATCCGCAACCGTTTTTATGTCAATCATACCTCCGGCATCAGCATCCAGCCCTTGCGCGGCGGTAACATCAGTGATGTGGTGATCTACAAGAACCGGTTCAGCGAACTGGGTAACTGGAAGACCGCCAAGGACGAAGACTTTCACGGCGTCACGCCCAACCTGTGGGCGCGGGATGCCACGACGAGTTTGTCCCGGGTCTGGATCCTGGAAAACGAGTTTTCACATCTCAGTGGTAACGGCGTACAGGTGATTGCCGGTAACTGGAAGAACTCGTACAAGTATCTGCACCACATATATATTGGCAAGAATATCGGTTACAACAACCGCCAGACCGCCTTCTGGTCCAAACAGGCCAGTGATGTCATCATCTCGCAAAACATCAGTTATGGCGGTCGCCGCCACGGCACCCAGCCCGGTGACGGTATCGGTTTTCAATATGGACCGGACAACATTTGGATCATCTTTAATAAAATTTACGATTGTAACTACGGCATCCGGCAATCAAGCACCAATCCGACCAATGATCACAAGGCCTATATCGTCGGCAATCTGATCTACAACATCCATCCCGAACCCGGCTTTACCTATACACCCGCCCACCCCTATCGACCCGGTGTGGCGATCGCCCTGTGGCACGGCAACATGACCCGCTATGTGGTGGACAACACCATCCATGATGTCCACGGCGGGATCAATTCCGTGCTGGCCGGACCGGTGCACGTCTCGGGCAATATCATCTCCGCCATTGATAACCGTGATTATCACATGAGCATGTACAACTCCGCGCCCATGACCAAAGTGGACCATATGCTGTTTACCGAGTCACGCGGCGCGGCGCGCTTTCGCTGGCGCGGTATCGACAAGATCGGCTTGCAGATGCTGCAAACGCAAGCCGGTGTATGCAGTCACTGTATGGTGGATGATCCCGGTTTTATCGATCCGGCCAACGGCAACTTCGGCTTGAGCGCCGGATCAAAGGCGCGTAACGCCGGTGTGGAGAGCACGGTCTATGACGAGTTTTACAAACGCTATGGCATTGATATCCGTCGTGACTATAACGGGCTAAAACGGCCGCAGGGCAAACGCTTTACACTCGGTGCCGTGGAATAGTGTTCAATAATCCGACACTGTGATCAGGGAATGATCTTCAGCTACAATCAACCTTCATCAATAAAATCAAGCAGCCTATGAAAATCGTCATCCACAGTCGTTTTCCCAGTGATGTAGACAGCCCCCGCGGCGGCGTGGAAACCGCCACCCTGGGCCTGGTGCGCGGACTGTTGTCCATCAATGCCGGTGACATCCACATGGTCACCATGGAGCAGGAGATCAAACAACCCGTGGTGGAAAGCGTCATGGGCGTCACTGTGCATCGCCTGCCGAGGGGACGGACACCCCTGTTCCTCGACCTCATGATGGGGCCGGGCAAACGCCAACTGGAAAACTATATCCGCAGCCTGAATCCCGATATCGTCCACTATCACGAGACCTATGGTCTGTGTGCAGACCTGCGCGATTTTCCACAGGTCATGACCATCCACGGCTTTGACAGCCTCAACGTCGTGACCGAACAAAAGGCCTTCTGGCGTCTGCGTTCGAAAATCTGGCACTGGCTGGAAAAACGCTATGTCAAACGACTCAAACATATCATCTCCATCACCCAGTATGTGCGCGACGAGATCGAACAACTCACCGATGCGCAGATCTATGACATCGACAACGCCATCAATGCCAAATACTTTGATCTGCAACGCAACGAAAAACCGGGCCGTCTCTTTTTTGCCGGCTGGTTAAACCCGCGCAAAAACGCCCTGGGCCTGATCAACGGCTTCATCAAGGTCATCAAAAGCGGTCGGGACGGTGAACTGCATCTGGCCGGTGAAGCAAAAATCGAATGGTATGCAAAAAAGATCCAGGACCTCATCGCGGAACACCAACTGCATGACAAGGTAAAACTGCTGGGCCGTATCCCGCAAACCGAAGTGCAACGCGAACTCACCGAAGCAAGCATCTTTGTCCTGCCCTCCTATCAGGAAAATGCCCCCATGGCCATCGCCGAAGCCATGGCCGTGGGTGTCCCTGTCATCTCATCCAATCTTTGCGGCATGCCCTACATGATCGACGACAAGCGCACCGGCTTTTTGGTTGATCCTGATGACAGCACCGCACTGGCGGCGATCATCAACCAACTGATCGATAATCCCGACCTGCGCAACACCATCTCCGCCGCCGGACGCGACGAAGCCTATAAACGCTACCACCCCGATGCCGTGGCCAATAAAACCCTGGCGGTGTATAAAAAGATCATTGCGGAACATCGGGGGTAGATGAGGCGCTGAGCGGTTGTTGTCTGCGACCTGATTTAAACTAATTCCGCCCGCCGCTGCGCGGCTGAGGCGGGTCACTTTCTCTTGCGCGGCCAAGAGAAAGTAACCAAAGAGATGACGTACAGGATGTACTAATACCGCGAGGCCATGGATGGCCAGGAGCGGTGCGGCCGCCCTCGCCGGTGCAAGCCTGTTGTCCTGACCGGCTTAAGACATTCCGCCCGCCGCTGCGCGGCTGAGGCGGGTCACTTTCTCTTGCGCGGCCAAGAGAAAGTAACCAAAGAGAAGGCCGCCCTCGTCGGTGCAAGCCTGTTGTCCTGTCCGGCTTTCCCTTTGTGGTTCGCAGAAGGGACGTCCATGTCCCTCTGCTCACCGGCATCATCCATGATGCCGACTGTTTTATTCAGAAAGCCGTCCATGACAACGCACCGGCGAAGGGGTTGATCCCATAATCAGGTCAATACCACCGTATATTTCATCAGTATTGTTATAAGAATTGCCAGGTTTTGGTTGATTTTTAAACAAACTATTATCCGGTATTAACCAGATACTTCAAATAAATGAATTATGGGAGTATTTTGTGTGTATATCCAGAACGGCCAATTATCAGCTGAATCGGGTATTAGCAGACATGTCTGCTAGTAAGGCGGATTCGGACTTGATGTCTAAATAACTGTTAGGTTTCAAAATGACGAAGGCACATTGCTTTAAGTGGATACGGAAATTACATCACAATGGTAGAACAGCTTTGGCGCTTGCTTATGCTACTGCGGCTATTAACAAAGATAAGAATAACTATGAAGGCTATGAAAAAAGAAGTGAAATATTATTTTCCAAGCGACGGTTATTTAAAGCCCAACTAGATAATACTAGAGTGAGTAAATTCAAACCGCTTTCTGCATCTCCGCATTTTCGAAGAGGCTTTAGGAAAATTGAATGCACTAATTATAATGATGCTGCTTTTGCGCTAAGTAAGGCATTAAAGTTAGATAATGGGTATTTTCGTGATACAGCCTATTTTTATAGGGCTTGGTGCTATTTGAAATTAGGCATTATAAGTAAAGCTAAATCTGATTTAGATATGGTACCTGATAATTATTCAGAACCATATTTTTTCAGCAATGAAACTATGACAAAGCAGAAAATGATATTAATGTGCAAAAACGAAACCTAACAAGGTATTCAACAATAAAGGGGACGGGATAAAAGGGGGCGGTGACGACTCCGACCTCTTTTGTTCTCGCATATTGACTGAAATAGGTAGATTCTGCCTATTTCTGTAATTTACAGAATCTGTTTAATCTACTGTCAGCTATGAAAATGAATGAAAAGATCTGTAGTAATATATAAATTTCTTAGCAAGGAAACAGAAGCTTCGGGTGGGTTTAGTGTGCCTCACGGCTGGGATATTTCTATCATTGAAACATTATTGCCACCTGGGGTGGCTTTTCCGAAAATTTTCAAAGAAATCTACAATGAAAATGCATTTGATGAATTCGATTCATCGCCAATCACGTTCCTGGAAAATTATGATGGAAATGCCAGTGAAATATATAAATATTACGAAAACAATATAGACTTTATTAAAGAGTGCTGCAATTTAGGATATTTACCATTTGCGAGATCTGATACGGGTTCTTTTGATCCTGTATGTTTTGACCTGAGCAGTAATAAACCAGGTCAAGGCGACTATGCGATTGTTTTATTAGATCACGAGGATATATTTATAGGCAAAAAGAATGTGGTAAAACAGCATATTAGTAAGTCGCTATACCAGTTTATGAGAAATAAAATTGAAAACTAACAAGAAAGTATTTTGAAGCCGGGTTAAGAGAACAACGAAAACGGGGTCAGAGACTGAGTGATCCCCACAAAATAGTGATCAAAATCAACAAGTTATGGCTTTTCTATATTTACATGATATCTATACAGATCACATTAGCTATAAATATAGGCATTTGATGCTGTAGAGAAGGCAAATTTTCATTATTTCGATAACGGGATAAAATTGTTATTACCTCAGGGTCAGAGAACAATTTTCTCTAATATTCGATGACCTCATTTCTTCTATGAAAGATTTCCACAATACGGAGAAGTGTTATGAGATTTGAAGTGCCTGATGAAATAGCAGAATCAGCAGGTTTGGGCGAGCAGGAGATGAAGGAGTTTCTTGCTGTCTCGTTATATAAGAAGAAGCGAATTAATGGTGTTCAGGGTGGGAAAATACTCGGGATATCAGAAATGGAGTTTCATGGTCTGTTGGAAAAGTATGATGAATATGTCAATTATGATGTAGAAGACTATTTGGAAGATGGCGATAATCTAAAGGACTTTTGATATGTGCGATAATATAATAGTTGTAAGTGATACGACTGCAATCATCTATCTATCGAAAATAAAGGCGCTTGATTTATTGAAGAAGCTTTTTACCTGTATCTATATCCCTGAAGCCGTTTTTGGTGAGTTAACCAGTCATGGTGATCATAAGGCAGGTGCGCATGAGGTAAAAACCTTGCCATGGATTAAGGTGAAGAAAGTCAGCAGTTATGATGAATATGCCAAAAAGTTTTAAAAGAAGCTCGATCCAGGCGAAAGTCAGGCAATAGGTCTGGCTATGCATCTGAATGCTCACCTTTTGAACATTGATGAAGTAGATGACCGCTGGGAAGCGAGAAATCAGGGATTAAGAATAACTGGTATGTTGGGTATCTTCAAAAAAGCCAAGGAGTAGGGCTATATCATGGCGGTGAGACCTTATCTTGATAAATTAAGGTTTACGACAAATTTTAAGCTAAACCCAAACCTCTATCTTGCTGTATTGGATGATGTCGGTGAATTGTCTAACGATAAACAAGCATAACGATAATCGGTGCAATTATGGGAATAAGAAGAATCAAATTAGTAATGTAAAAGGGGACGAGTAAAAAGGTGTCAGAGACTGAGGTATCCCCACAAAATAGTTATCAAAAGATAAAAGGAGTCGGTGACGACTCTGAAAATCATAAGTCGTCGCCGACCCCTTTTGTTCCCGTTCTGTTGATTTAGAAAAAGTCAGGACAATAGATGTCATTCGTAATGATTATATTTTTTATTATTTTTGCGGTAGCAGGAAGGAGTATATGGCATTACCGGCTTACCGGGGATTATGGACTGCGCTCTGTTCACCGAAACTCTCCTCTAATCGCAATATTTTCAAGCACATTAATAATTATAGTATTTATTGGTGTAACGATTGTCAGTTTTTTATCGACCTTTGTCGGTCTTGATGTATATTTCCAGTTTGGAAGATACGGCAATGTGATTGGTGTATTATTCTGTCTTTCAGGTATTTTGTTAACCAGTGTATCCCAGTTACAAATGGGAAAAGAATGGCGGATAGGTGTTGATGAGAATGAAATAACCAGACTGATAACTCATGGTATTTATTCAAAAGTCAGAAATCCAATCTATTCCGGGGTCATGATATTCGGTTTGGGGTTATTGGTGTTGGTCCCTAATTTAATCATGATGTGCTTTACTTTGCTGGGGTATATGGCAATTGAAGTGCATGTGCGTAAAGTAGAAGAGCCCTATTTGAGCAAATTACATGGCCAATCTTTTACAAATTATAAAAATAGTACCGGGCGATATATTCCGAAATGGTAAATGAGGTGAATGCCGGGGATAGTATACCGATTACGCTGATGACCAGGATCAGACAGAAATTGTTTTTTGAATATTTAGAGGAATGAAGGATGAGTAATTATCTTAAATGGGATGTTTATACGCCAACAGGGTGTTGTACATTGGTTGGCTTGAACAATGTTGGACCTGTTAAAAACCGGTACAGGGCCAGACCTTATGAGTCGATCAGTACGAATGCGTATGTCACAATGGATGACTCATTTCCTAAAGATAAGAAGATGGCAGACAATATTCGTGTTATTGGGGCAGGATTTGTCATATCCGGAAGGTTAAAAGAGTTTCTGGAGTCAAAACAAATTGTGAACGTGCAATATATACCAATTACAATAATAAACCATAATGGGAATGCAGAGGATGCTGAATATTTTGTGCTTCATCCGCATGGTGCAATAGACTGCATCGATATGGAAAACTCTGTGTTTGAATGGTGTACTATCGATCCAAAAACGATAGATTATTTTGATGAGTTTGTGATAAATGAGGATAAGATCGATCCGAATAGATTGCTTTTCAGGCCGAAATATTATTCAGAGATTGTCCTGATTAGAAAAGACCTTGCCGAAGAAATCGTAGCATTGGGGTTTACTGGCATAGACTTTGAAGAGGCTGAAGAAATTGCATAAACGAAACACGGGGAAAGACAAGGATTGTTTCTAATAAGTAAAAGGGGGCGGTGACAAATTATTATCATTCTCAAATAATCCTTGTCTTAGATAAACCTCATGCCTGTGAGTCCGTTATCCAGCATCGCATTCCGCAACGATCCATCAACAATAATGAAGTTTGATTTTCCTTAAGACGAAAAAGACGAAGATCCTGCATTAGTTCCACGTTAAATTTCATGCTCATAATGCCAAACACCATCCCTCTCGGACCGGGCGTCAATATAGAAGCATTACGGTCAAGGCGGTCATATATCCCAGGTATGTTAGCGACGGAATATTCAAGCTGTTCATTAGTTGGTTTGTAAATTACCTTTGCAGGACAGTAATCAATGTTATGAATACCGGCATCCAGCAGTACATTTTTCATTTTGCAGGGAAACAGTGTTTGTCACTCTTGGTGGGTCGAGCCAGTCTAATGGTGTGGCTTCGCGATAATTTTCCATATTTGGAGATACTTCCAGAGCAAACTCGAAATCTCCAGGATAAACATCGAGTTTTTTGCCGAGGTTTAAAAATTGATCGGGTCCTTTTATCCTCACAGGAGTCGATCCAGCGATGGGAGGGTCATATAACATAACATAATGTAATGTTTGTTCATCTCATAAACACCAGGATAATTGAGAGCAAAAAGAGATGAAGTACTCCAGGCACAAAATAACGGGTCAGAACAAATTCGTCGCTTGATTTTGAACTAAAAGTTACTCATCAGAACCATTAACATTCAGCCTGAATCAATATCTCTACTGTTACTGCAACTTCCTCGATAATCGCGTCGCCAATTTTTGCACCAATGAGTTGCGTATTCTTTAGTTCTGCACCGGTCAGGTTCACTTCGGACAGGTTTGCACGGGACAGGTTTGTATCGATCAGGTTTGCATAGGAAAGGTCTGCCTCGGTCAGGTTTGCATCGGTCAGGACTGCTTCGGACAGGATTACATCGGTCAGATTCGCTTTGCTCAGGTTTGCTTTGGTCAGGTCCGCCTTGTACAAGATCGCATAGGTTAAGTCTGACTGGGAAAGGTCTGCACTGGACAGGTTTGCCTCGGACAGAGTTGTTCCGGTCAGGCTTGCATTGGACAGGTTAGCTCCCGACAGATCTGCCTCGGTGAGGTTTGCTGAGCCCAGACCTGCCCAGCTTAATGATGCCTCGGTCAGGATTGCCTTCGTCATGTTTGAAGTTGAGATGCATGTAAAGTGCATATTAGTCGCTTGCAGGTTCACAGCGGTCAGATTCGATCCGAATATTTCTGTTTTGAACAGGTTTGCTCCCGACAGATCTGCACCGGTGAGGTTAGCTCCTGACAGGCGCGCCTGTGACAGATTGAATAAAGGGGACGGAGGGATTAAATAATGAACAATTCTGTCATTTGGTTAAAAAATAATCCCTCCGTCCCTTTTTGTGGTCAGATTCGCTTTGCTCAGGTTTGCTTTGGTCAGGTCCGCCTTGTACAAGATCGCATAGGTTAAGTCTGACTGGGAAAGGTCTGCACTGGACAGGTTTGCCTCGGACAGAGTTGTTCCGGTCAGGCTTGCATTGGACAGGTTAGCTCCCGACAGATCTGCCTCGGTGAGGTTTGCTGAGCCCAGACCTGCCCAGCTTAATGATGCCTCGGTCAGGATTGCCTTCGTCATGTTTGAAGTTGAGATGCATGTAAAGTGCATATTAGTCGCTTGCAGGTTCACAGCGGTCAGATTCGATCCGAATATTTCTGTTTTGAACAGGTTTGCTCCCGACAGATCTGCACCGGTGAGGTTAGCTCCTGACAGGCGCGCCTGTGACAGAATAAAGGGGACGGAGGGATTAAATAATGAACAATTCTGTCATTTGGTTAAAAAATAATCCCTCCGTCCCTTTTTGTGATTGCAAAATCTGTCTAATACACTAATAGATTTCAGAGAAAATGAAATTAGAAAACTGGATTGATGATAGAAATCTTATTCCTGTAGCAGAAGCAATTAGCTTGCTTTGTGCCAACAAGTTTGATAATTGGGATAAAGATGCTATCGAGGAAGGGGCTAAGACTTCCGATGAAACCAAGAATGAGTGGTATGAATACGAGTTTATTGGTGATTATAAGATCAAATTTGCCGTAACAATCGAGCCAGGGTCAAGTAATTACTCAATTCATGTAGAATCGAAAAAAGATATTGAGCAAGCAGTAAATGCAATTATTGGTTTAGCTCAAAGCTATGAAATAAAGGAATTTGAATAATCAATAAAATCTAACAAAAACCGGGTCAGAGAACAATTGTTTCAGTTGCATCGCAATCTCACTGGCCGGTTTGTCTGATGTTTCCATCAGTCTCAACGCTTCCAGTTTAAACTCTTTTGGTACGTTTTGTATGGCTTACGTTGGCCTGTTCTGCTCATTGGGACACTCCTTCCGGGAAGCCATTGCTTCTGATTTGAAGTGTCCGTTAAACTGGAGGAGGTTCACTCCGCCCCATTTAATCGTTTATTCTCTGGCACGGATTTTAGAGAGATTATTATTCGCATGTATTACAAAATGATAGTTAACCAGATGGTGGAAACATTTATATCCGAAGAACCGGCTTGGGCCAAAAAACACCAATTTATGACAGGCAATCTGATTAGTGATGAGCCTGGCAAGCCCCTGGAGTTTAAAATCGGTAGTTATGGTGAAGCCGGCCCACTCGATTTTCATGAACAAATTATTCCTGTCCTGTCAAAACGATTTCTTAATGCTTTGTACGAAATTGGCATTGATAACATACAGGCTTTTCCGGCTATTCTGATCGATGAGTCGGAAAGATCATGGGGTGACTACTTTGCAGTAAACATACTCGGGATAATTTCCTGTGCAAACCTGGATAAATCAAGCTATACCAATATTGGGGCAGGTGTAATAGATATAGAGTATCTAATTATTGATTACGGCAAAACAGATTCAACGCTGTTGTTCAGGCTGGCCGAAGATCCATCTATTATTGTAATACATGAAAAAATATTTGATAAATTGGATTCATTTATAGATCCGCCATTTAAGGGGGCAAGCTTCAAGTATATAAAAGATATAAGTGAAGTTGATTCATAAAAACGGGGTCAGAGTGAACTTCCCCCAGTTTAACGGACACTCCAAATAAGAGACAATAGTCTCGAGGGGTGTTCAATGACAAAACGAAAACAATACAGCGCAGAGTTTAAACGGCAAGCTGTTGAATTG
>JAOUNS010000045.1 GCA_029880855.1 Gammaproteobacteria bacterium | reverse complement strand
ATACTATTTTTATGATTTGTATAATAATAATGATAATAATAATAAAAATAATAATAATTATAATAATAATAATTATTATTATTATTATTATAATTATTATTATTATCATTAAGTGAATAAAATAATTAAAAAAAAGAATAGTAATAATAATAATAATAAATTAAATAATAAAAATATCATAATTGTTATTATAAAATATAGATATTTATAAAAAATACAAATAAAAAATATTTTTAATAATTATCTTCATTATTTTTGTTATTACTTCTATAAGAAAAAAGTTAAAAGAACAAGACATCTATGTTGGTTGCATAAATACAAACATAATGAATTAAAAATTATAATGATTAAAGGATTAGTCTACTTGTTTAATTTTTCCCTTTCCTAATTACTCAATACATAATTGAAAAACAAGGCTATTTGTATCAATTTTATGGGTCCCTAAATTAAAATCCTTCTTGGCTGGGTCCTCTCACATCCTGTTGTCTAATACACAGGGCCATAAACTCTGGCAGCGCTGCATCAGATAAGCAGGGGATTAAAATTCCAGATGTTCCATAAACTAGGCCTTTAAATGACAACCAAGTATTGATTTTTTTCACTGATAAGCATGCCTTTTGTAAGTGTTTGACAGATCTACATGTAAGATAACTGTTTTATACTAATTGGTTTACAGCCTTGCCATTTATTGTTTTATGGTCTTAACAATGACTGACATATTTATGCATATGATTGGTATGTAGACTCCGGTTCTGCTTAAGCCCTTCTATTTAAGCGCTGACTGTCTGAGCTGATTCCTGATCCACAGAATGAGGTGTGTGTGTGGTATTAAAGTGAAATATTATGCATTAGAATGGCAAATTAGATAGAAATAGACAAATACATTGAGAATATAAATCTATGTTTGCTGAGTTATCATTATAAAAATAATGATCAACAACTTTAACTTTTTATATTATATAGTTAACATTGTCCACAATATAGTTATATTAATTGATAAATGCATTTGGAATTTTCAAGTCAACATGTATAATTATTGTCCAGCATGTTGTTCATTAGATGCAATGTTTTAATTTTTATGGGGCATTTCCCACCTAGAGGGATTATAAAAAATAATGCTTCACTGAATCATGTTTTCATTTTTGCAAGGATGACAAGGTCTCTGGAGCACTCATTCAGAACAGACATTATCAACTCGGGCAGCAAAAATTATGTATGTTTAAAGGCATAAGGCGGCTACTACATGTATGCTGATGATAATAGATGGCCATGTGCCATCCGAAATGTGTCCTTGAAGTAAAACATGGTTTTTATTACATGACTCCATAACACCATGCGTTAATCGATGTGTTAAATGTACCTTGGCCTCATAGATTACAGTGTAAAAAATTATTTTCATTGAATTTAATTTACATGTATAATTGCAATTCTAATTATTTGAATTCTAAATCACTCATAAATTTTTATTCTAGTGTCACTCTTTTTTAACAACTGCCACAAAATTACGCTTATTTAACGATAATATTTCTGCTGTGAAAATTATGGTCAATTAGAAATACATGTAATGTTCTGTCGTTTTTATTATGCATTAACTGTATGTCATCCATAAAACATTGCTTACTGTGCTAATTTTCTATACAAGTGCCATTTCTAGTACACAATATCAGTATCTATCATTTATTCATCAAATAGCCTTTAATACTTCACACAAGTACCATGAAATATCATTTCATGGTTGAGAGCATAATGGTTAGATTTCTGAGTTAATATACAAATGTAGATACATGTATTTAACCTATGTAACCAATATATGTAATGCGTTAAAGGTAGTCTCATTGGCTTCAAGGGTTACACATTTGTAAATTTAAAGATTTATTACTGGCCAAATTCATCTAAATACATTGTCAAATAAACACCTTATTGTTATAAAATGCATAATTTAACTATTATTGACACAGTTTGTCAACTGAGAAACTCATTTTGTAATATTTCTGGCCATTCTAAAAATCCATTTCCTTATTTGACCAGGTAGTCAAATAAGATTTATAATTTGGCGCGAAGTCATTCGCTTATTTCCGTAAATGGTCGGATCACATTTCAAATTGGTA
>JAOUNS010000044.1 GCA_029880855.1 Gammaproteobacteria bacterium | reverse complement strand
ACTATATGGGAGGGAGATGAGACTGCCCATTGATGTCGTTCTGCAACCCAAAGACAACTTGACCCCTGATGTCAAGCTTAATGTTGCAAGACTTCTCCACAATGTCGAAGTTTGTAGAAAACTTGCTGGAGAAAACATCAAGAAAGCCCAAGACAAATACAAGCACCAATATGACAAATGGTCAAAGCTTCCTGGATTCAGGGTAGGGCAACAAGTTTGGCTCTATTGCACCAAAGTTCCTCAGGGAAAAGCACCGAAGCTACATCGTAGATGGGTTGGCCCCTACTACATTACCCTGCAAGGACCAAACTTCACATACCGAATCCGGAACTCTGAGACCAACAAAGAAGTCACATCTTTAGTAAATGCAATCAGACTGAAGCCTTATTATGATCCTGCCGACAGACCTACCAATGTGCCAGTTGAGCTGACAAATGCTGCTGATGAACTTGATCCTGATGAGCTAGATGATGCTGATATGCCAGACCATAGTGATGACCCTGCGCATGACAATCTCACTGATGAGAGCATTCCACCTCAACCTCCGGCTCAAGACACAGATCAAGGCAAAGGTAAAGACAAAGGCAAAGGCAAAGGCAAAGGCAAAGACCCAGATCAAGGCAAAGATAAAGGCAAAGGCAAAGACACAGACAAAGGCAAAGATAAAGGCAAAGATAAAGGCAAAGGCAAAGACACAGAGAATACCAGAAGTAATCAACCAAGCTTAGATCAACACAGCAATATAACCCAGAGACAACATGAAACGGACAATACAGCACAAGGCAAAGGCAAAGACAAAGATACAGGCAAAGATAAAGGCAAAGACAAAGATACAGGCAAAGGCAAAGACAAAGATACAGACAAAGGCAAAGATAAAGATACAGGCAAAGACAAAGGCAAGGGCAAAGGTAAAGGCAAGGGCAAAGATAAAGAAATGACACAAGACAGGGTCAGCAATAAAAATCATGGCCATCCTTCAAACCCAAGCCAATTGATAAATCCAGGATCAGGTCTTCCAAACACTCTTCAACAACAAGACATTTTTGAAAAGAAATGTGAAATGTGCAAAAGGGGTACATGTAAAAAGTTTTCTGAAGATGACATTAAAGAAATCAAAGCCAGTTCAAGATCGCAAGACACTGTGTACTACAAAGTTCAGTTCATTAACAATTTAATCGATTGGTATTATGGCTGCCAAATTCCAGACACACTCATTCGAGAATTTCACATTAACAGAACGGCAAAGGGCAAAAGAAGAAAGCTACCACTGAACAACCGGCACAAGTTTTTCAAAGACGTTCAGTTTATTTCAACCAACATAAACCAAGCAACTCAGACCGATACAACACCTGAAACAGGAACCAACACCATTGACCAGCAACAACAAGACTTTTATCAACACTATACACATGATAACCAGTGTAAGTGTTCTGAGTGCACATCCAACTACATCTCCTACCTTGAAGAACAACTTGATCTCTACAACCATCAGTTTGAATGTTTACAAAGTCCTGACTGCACATGCCCAGACTGCAATGCTGATGAAATTGATTACCTTAGAAGCCAATTACAAGCCGATGCCAGACAAGGTGAAATCCAAGATGAAGTATACAACATCCTTAAACAAATGTCAGGGAACCCTGCTACCCATCGTGGATGGATTCTTCGGGCCCAACGACCAACACAAATTCAGGAATTCAATGACCAAGCTCAAATAAAAACTAGATACATTGATGAACATGGTATTGGTCATGAAAAGACATACTTTTGCAACAAGTCAATAAGTCGCCCGATAGCTCCATGTTATGCCACAACACCCCAAATCCTGGACAGCCTGCCCTTCGACTTGCATTTGACAGCAGACTCCGGAATGTATGAGCTTACAGCACAACTTCGAGAAGCATCTTTATATATGAACTCTGTACATGCTCTACTATGACAATGAAGTATGAAGAAAGTTCGGGACGAACTTTTTGAAGCCAGGGGGAACATGTCACCGTGTGACAACACCTTGTGACATAATAATACAAATTTGGACTTTATAATTAAGGACATTATTAGTTAAAGAAAAGTGTTTTATAAGTTTTAATAAATTGTTAAAATAAATGGTTAATTTCA
>JAOUNS010000016.1 GCA_029880855.1 Gammaproteobacteria bacterium | reverse complement strand
CGGGAGCGAGTGACTTTTGAACATCAAAAGTCACCAAAAATGTTTCCCCCACAGGCAAGACTGTTGTGACCATCAACTTCGACTTGTTGCCCGGCAACGGTACCTCCCTGTACCGCTGCCGGGCAGCGCCACTTCCTGTGGCGCACTGATCGATTTCGAAGTCCATGTTCACAACATGCCTGTAAAGGGGAATGATCCCACCCCCGAATATCATGTTTAAAGCAGGCATATCGATAAGCATAAACCTTGCTGCGAGGATCAGTCACTTTGCTGCCCTGTGATTGGATTTAATTTTTGCATTGATAGCGTAGCGACAGGATGTCGCTGTTTGACAAAGGGCCATGGATGACGTCCATGGATGGACGAATGTCGCGGGAGGCAGGATGCCGGGAGCGACCGGCCCTTTTGTCAAACACAGGCAAAAATCAAAACCAATCACAGTTTATGGCAGCCGGGACGGCCTTCTCTTTGGTGACTTTCTCTTGGTCGCGCAAGTGTAAGTCACTCGCCTCAGCCACGCAGTGGCCGGCGAAAATCTTTCGCTGTCGAGTGAAACCGGGCCTGATCTTGAGTGAAAATTGCCCCAAATTCCCTTGAGATGATGGAAAATCTCCCCCAAAACCGTGTAATATCCATCCCCCTGACAGAAAACCTCTATATCTACATACCGGCACAGCCCGATTTCCAGCAATGAAAAAACTCTATATCAAGACCTTTGGTTGCCAGATGAATGAGTACGATACCGCGAAGATGGCGGATGTGCTGAAGGCATCTCATGGCCTGGTGTTGGCGGCGGCGCCTGAAGAGGCGGATGTGTTGTTGTTGAATACTTGCTCGGTGCGCGAGAAGGCGCAGGAGAAGGTGTTTTCCCAATTGGGTATGTGGAAGCCGTTGAAAGAGGCGAATCCGGATCTGATTATCGGTGTGGGTGGTTGTGTGGCCAGTCAGGAGGGCGAGGCGATTCTGAAGCGGGCGCCTTATGTCGATATGGTATTTGGTCCCCAGACCTTGCATCGTCTGCCGGTGATGGTGGATGAGGCGCGGGCGAAACAACAACCCTCTGTTGATATCTCTTTTCCCGAAATTGAAAAATTTGATCACCTGCCGGAGCCAGAGGTAAATGGTCCCAGCGCCTATGTCTCTATCATGGAAGGCTGTTCCAAGTACTGTACATTCTGTGTGGTGCCCTATACCCGTGGTGAGGAGGTCAGTCGGCCGTTTGATGACATTATTGCCGAGGTGGTGCAGTTGGCCGGGCAGGGGGTGCGGGAGGTCACACTGCTGGGCCAGAACGTAAATGCGTATCGCGGTCCCATGCACGATGGCGGGATGGCGGATCTGGCCCTGTTAATTAGCTTTGTGGCCGCCATCGACGGTATTGATCGCATTCGCTATACCACATCCCATCCCATGGAGATGAGTGACAGTCTGATCCAGGTCTATGCGGAAGTGCCGGAACTGGTCAGCCATCTGCATCTGCCGGTGCAAAGCGGTTCTGATCGCATTTTGGCGCTGATGAAGCGTAAACATACCGCGCTCGAGTACAAATCGATCATTCGCCGCTTGCGTGAAGCGCGGCCGGATATCAGTATTTCATCCGATTTTATCGTCGGCTTCCCCGGTGAAACGGCGGAGGACTTTGAGGCGACCATGAATCTGATCGCCGATGTGGGGTTCGATAACTCTTTCAGCTTTGTTTACAGTCCGCGTCCCGGCACGCCTGCCTCAAGTCTGCCCGATGACGTGCCGGCGGAGGAGAAAAAGCGTCGTCTGGCCATCCTCCAGCAGCGTATTTCACAAAATACTGCCAGTATCAGTGAGGCAATGATTGGCTCAACGGTGCGGATTTTGGTGACCGGCCCCTCCAAAAAGGACCCAAATGAGCTGTCAGGGCGCACAGAAAACAATCGTGTGGTAAACTTTAAAGGTGATTCCCGATTAACAGGTGACTTTGTCAGCGTGACAATTACCGAAGCCAGACCCAATTCATTGCGCGGCGAGCTGATCGCCGGCGGCTTGCGCACATCCAGCCAACTCTGATCAACACCACATATATTCCTGCCTTGGATACTGTTCCCAACTCTACCGACATCATTCTTGAACCGGCCGACAATGAGCGACTGGCGAATCTCTGTGGCCAGTTGGATGAACACTTGCGCCAGATTGAACGTCGTCTGGGGGTGGAGATCAATAACCGCGGCAATGTGTTTCGGGTTATCGGCGAACATCGCTCTGTGCAGGCGGCGCGGGAGATCCTGTTTGATCTCTATCGTGAGTCAGACAAGAGTATTCTCAATCCGTCCCGGGTGAATCTGTTTTTGCAGGAGTCCGGTGTGGATGCCCTGCTGGATGAGGAACCGCAACAGGCCGAAGTGATCCTCAAACTGCGCAAGGGGACCATCAAAGGGCGAGGTCCTCATCAGCAAAAATATTTACGCAACATCCTGACCCACGATATCAACTTCGGTATCGGTCCGGCCGGTACCGGCAAGACCTATCTGGCGGTGGCCTGTGCGGTGGAAGCCTTGCAACGGGATACAGCACGACGCCTGGTGTTGACACGTCCGGCGGTGGAATCGGGTGAACGGCTCGGTTTCCTGCCCGGCGATTTGGCCCAGAAGATCGATCCCTATTTGCGCCCCCTGTATGACGCCCTGTATGAAATGCTCGGCTTTGAGCAGGTGGCCAAGCTGATCGAGCGCAACGTGATCGAAGTGGCGCCACTGGCCTATATGCGTGGTCGCACCCTGAATGAAGCCTTTATTATTCTTGATGAAGCACAGAACACCACGCCGGAGCAGATGAAAATGTTTCTGACCCGGGTCGGCTTTGGTTCAACCGTGGTGATTACCGGTGACGTGACCCAGATCGATTTGCCCCGCGGCCATCAATCGGGTCTGCGCCAGGTGATCGAAGTGCTGCGTGATGTGCAGGGCATCAGCTTTACCTTCTTTACCGCCAAGGATGTGGTGCGGCATCCGCTGGTGCAGAAGATCGTCACGGCTTACGAAAAAATGGAAAGCGCCCGCGACAGCGAGCGTGGGAAAAAATAATATGTTAGTGGATATCCAGCGCCAGACGGAAAGCGGCCTGCAACCCGACGACCCTGACATATGCAGGTGGGCCGCGGCTGCCTGGCAGGGTGAACAGGGTACCCAAACCGAAATGACGGTGCGTATCGTTGATGAAGACGAAAGCGCCGAACTCAACCAGACCTATCGGCACAAACCCGGGCCGACCAATGTGCTTTCCTTTCCTTTTGAAAATCCACCCGGACTGGATCTGCCCCTGCTCGGCGATTTGGTGATTTGCGCACCGGTGGTGGAGCGGGAAGCAACAGAACAAAACAAGACCATGGCGGCCCACTGGGCCCATATGGTGATTCACGGCACCTTGCATTTGCAGGGCTATGACCACATTCAGGCTGACGAGGCCAAAGAGATGGAACAGATCGAGATCGATATCCTCGCCAACCTGGGCTTTCCCAACCCTTATGAGTTAATGGAACAATGAGCGAAGATCGACCGCGACCCAGTCTTTTTACCAAAGACGAAAAACCCGCCCCGACATTAATGCAGCGGATCCGTAATCTGTTTGTCAAGGAACCGCTGGACCGGGAAGAACTGGTGGACGTTCTGCGTGATGCACAGCAAAAAGAGTTGCTGGATGTGGACGGCCTGTCGATGATTGAAGGCGTACTGCATGTATCAGAAATGCAGGTGCGCGACATTATGATCCCCCGATCCCAAATGGTGGTGGTGGAACTTGATGCCGATCCACAACAGTTTTTACCGGTGGTGATCGCCTCGGCCCATTCACGTTTCCCGGTGGTGGGGGAAAGCCGTGATGAGGTTTTGGGCATATTGTTGGCCAAGGATCTGTTACCGCTGTTTGCCCAGAAAAACGGCGATGCAGAGGGGGCACGACTGAATCTGCGTGACCTGTTGCGCCCGGCGGTGTTTATCCCCGAGAGTAAACGCCTCAATGTCCTGTTAAAAGAGTTTCGCTCCAGCCGTAACCACATGGCTATCGTGGTGGATGAATATGGCGGCGTGGCCGGACTGGTAACGATTGAAGATGTACTGGAACAGATCGTGGGCGAGATCGAGGACGAGCATGATTTTGAAGATGATCTCTACATCCTCGACCATGAAGATAAAAAATACACGGTTAAGGCCATTACCCCCATTGAAGATTTTAATGACTTCTTTGACGTTGACTTCAGTGATGAGGAGTTTGACACCATCGGTGGTCTGGTCATGAATGCCTTTGGTCATTTGCCCAAACGCGGTGAGAAGATCATTCTTGACGGGTTCCAGTTCAAGGTTGTGCGCGCGGATAATCGTCGCGTTTATCTCCTGAAAGTCACCCGGGTTGCACCCGTGGAAACGGCGGCGGAGGTTGCGTTGTCGCGGGCAGGCAATGGTGATAGCTGAACCCTGGCGCAGTCGCCTGCTTGCCATGCTGTGCGGTGCATTGCTGCCGCCGGCCTTTGCCCCGCTGTCATTTTTCCCGCTGAGTCTGGTAATACCGGCCATTGTCTTTCTGCTTTGGCTGAACAAAACGGCCGCTGAAGCCGCCCGGATCGGTTTTTGGTTTGGTTTTGGTTTGTTCGGGGTGGGGGTCTCCTGGGTCTATGTGGCGATCCATGTTTTTGGCTATACCCCGGCCCCCATCGCTGTCGTCATGACCCTGGTGTTTGTCGCCTTCCTGGCGCTGTTTACCTCCCTGCAAGGGTATGTCAGCGGGCGCTTGCTCACTGCCTATCGCAACCATCCCGCCTATGAAACCCTGGCTATCCTGCTGATTTTGCCGTCTTGCTGGTTATTGTTTGAATGGGTCCGTGGCTGGATGCTGACCGGGTTTCCCTGGTTGAATCTGGGTTACAGCCATATAGACAGCCCCCTGGCCGGTGTGGCGCCGATCGTTGGTGTCTATGGGGTATCGGCGCTGAGCTTGTTCAGCAGTGCATTATTGTTGCTGTTAATCAGACAACCCGCCTGGCGGATCAGGAGCGGTATTATGCTTGTCGTGATCTGGGCCGGTTCTGCCCTGCTGGGACAGATCGCATGGACGGAGCCGGTGGGCAAGCCGTTGCGGGTCAGTATTGTGCAGGGCAATGTACCCCAGATCACCAAGTGGGACCCGGCCAAGGTCAGTTTACGTCTCGACACCTATGAGCAACTCACCCGCGAAAATTGGGATGACAGTGATCTGATCTTCTGGCCGGAGAATTCCATCTCCATGTTTTACCATGACCTGAAAAAATTCTATTTCGCGCCATTGGAAGCAGAGATACGCAAACGCAATGTTGAGCTGATCGTTGGCTTGCCCTGGCTTAATCTGGATACCGGCCTGTACTACAGCAGTCTGGTGAGCATCGGCGCCACCCCCGGTGTGTACCATAAACGGCATCTGGTACCGTTTGGTGAGTATGTGCCGCTGGAAGGCGTGATCCGGGGACTGGTCAGTTTTTTGGACTTGCCCATGTCCAGCTTCAGTCGCGGCGAACGCAAACAGCCAATCCTGATGGCTGCCGGCCAACCGGTCGCGCCCTCGATCTGTTATGAAGATGCCTTTGGCGAAGAGGTAATCGATTTTCTGCCGGAAGCGACTCTGTTAATCAATGGCAGTAACAATGCCTGGTATGGCAATTCACTTGCCCCACATCAGCACTTGCAGATATCCCGCATGCGTTCACTGGAGACAGGGCGGATGTTGATTCGGGGGACGACAAACGGGATCTCGGCCATCGTCGATCATCGGGGCAAGCTGGTGGCGCGCTCTCCCCAGTTTGAGCGTTTTGTATTGAAAGGGCAGGTGCAACCACGGCAGGGGGCAACCCCGTATGTCCGGTTGGGGAATTGGCCGGTGCTGTGTTTGTTGCTGGCCGTGGCCGGCTGGATTGGGTTTGACCTGAGACGGCGGCGTTAAAGTATCTGCGGCTTGCTGAAGTCTTTTTTAAACACCGTACCGTGACACTTGGGACAGGGCGGGATATGGCCCGATTTCTCAAAGTGGAGTAATTCGCCACACCCTTTGCAGCGCAGTATACCGATGCCGGTGATCTCCCCGGTGTGCCACTCGCCAACCTGCCGGGCCCGTTCGGCGAACTTTTCCAGCTCGATACGGGTGGTGTCGGCCATGGCGGCGAAGATCTCCGCCAGTTTTAATTCGGCAAATTCAAGATCGGTCTTCAACCAGTCTTTAAACTGTTTACCGTTTTCATTGAGGAATTCGGCCGCCTCTTCCAGATCCTTGCGCACATATTCACTGATCTTTTCCGCTTCTTCACGGCTCAATTCGCCCAACTCATAGGCGGTTTCCCGGGCTTTTTGCAGTGCCTCCTGCAAGGTCGGCCTGGTCTTTTCCTCGACGTCGTGCCAGAGCGTTTTGACCCGCTGGAGCATGATTTCATAGGCCTTGCTGAGTTTTTCCGCTGTTGAACCCTGTTCCGCCATGGCTGGTCTCCTCCGTACTCATTTCTGTCACACATGTAAAATAGTAGCCTACATGGCTGATCGTGGCTTTGCCCTGGATCAAATCAGCGGATTTTATTGTGAGTGGGGAGCTGTCTACGCTATCCTTGCGGGTTCTGCCGGGGTATGTACCAGACCGCCCGGTTCCCGTATAACCAGTAAAATAATGTCGACAATGGACGAACAATACAAAGTAAAACAGATTGAAACCGCTGCCCGGACCTATTGGGAAGAGCACAAATCCTTTGAGGTGAGCGAAGATCCCGGCAAAGAGAAATATTACTGCCTCTCCATGTTTCCCTATCCCAGTGGCCGACTGCACATGGGCCATGTGCGCAACTACACCATTGGCGATGTAATCAGCCGCTACCAGCGTATGCTGGGCAAGAATGTCCTGCAACCCATGGGCTGGGATGCCTTTGGTTTGCCTGCAGAGAACGCGGCCATCAAGAATAATGTTCCACCCGCCAAATGGACCCATGAAAACATCGCCTATATGCGTGACCAGCTGAAACAACTGGGTCTGGGTTATGACTGGCAGCGCGAGCTGGCCACCTGTGATGATGATTATTATCGCTGGGAACAGTGGCTGTTTACCCGTTTGTTCCAAAAAGGACTGGTCTATAAAAAGACTTCACCGGTGAACTGGTGCCCCAACGATTTAACAGTACTGGCGAATGAACAGGTGATAGAAGGCAAATGCTGGCGCTGTGAGACAACCGTTGAGCGCAAGGATATCCCGCAGTGGTTTATGAAGATCACTGACTACGCCGAGGAGTTGCTGGCGGATTTGGATAAGTTGCAAGGCTGGCCGGAACAGGTGCGGACCATGCAGCGCAACTGGATTGGCAAGTCACACGGGGTGGAAGTCTGTTTTGGCATCGAAGGTCGCAAGGAACAATTGAAGGTCTTTACCACCCGCCCGGATACCCTGATGGGTGTCACCTATGTGGCCGTGGCCGCGGAACACCCGCTGGCAACCGAAGCCGGCCGACAGTATGCCAATGTGGCGGCCTTTATACGTGAATGCGAACAGACCGGCACCGCCGAGGCGACTATCGAAACCATGGAGAAGAGGGGTATCGATACCGGATTGAAGGCGATTCACCCGATCACCGGTGACAAGGTGCCGGTGTTTATCGCCAACTTTGTCCTGATGGGTTATGGCGAAGGGGCGGTGATGGCCGTACCGGCCCATGATCAACGTGACTGGGAGTTTGCCCGGAAATACGGTTTGCCCATAAAACAGGTGATTGCACCGGAAGATAACGGGCCGGTCGATTTGCAGGCCGGTGCCTATGTGGAAAAAGGCATCCTGGCGGACTCCGGTGAGTTTTCCGGTCTGACCTCACAACAGGCCTTTGACAAGATCGCCGCACACTTGCAGAAAAAAGATCGGGGACAAAAACGCACCACCTTCCGTCTGCGCGATTGGGGGGTATCACGGCAGCGGTATTGGGGGGCGCCGATCCCGATTATCAACTGCGCAACATGCGGTGAGGTGCCGGTCCCGGATAAAGATCTGCCGGTGAAATTGCCGGTGGACGTGAAATTTGACGGCGTGGGTTCGCCCATTAAAAAGATGCCGAGCTTTTACAATACGACTTGCCCGAAGTGTGGCGGCAAGGCGGAACGGGAAACCGATACCTTTGACACCTTTATGGAATCCTCCTGGTATTACGCCCGCTATGCCTGTCGTGACAACCACAATGCCATGCTGGATGAGCGGGCCGATTACTGGTTGCCGGTGGATCAATATGTGGGTGGTATCGAACATGCCATCCTGCACCTGCTTTATGCCCGCTTTTTTAACAAATTAATGCGGGATGTGGGGCTGGTCAGCAATGATGAGCCGTTCGAAAATCTGCTTACCCAGGGGATGGTGCTGAAAGACGGTTCCAAGATGTCCAAATCCAAGGGCAACACCGTTGATCCCCAGGCGCTGATCGAAAAATACGGCGCGGATACCGCCCGCCTGTTCATGATGTTCGCTTCACCACCGGAACAAAGTCTGGAATGGTCGGACTCCGGCGTGGAAGGGGCCTATCGTTTTCTGAAACGTGTCTGGGTGTTTGCCGCGAATAACGGCGCATTAATCAGGCAGGGGCAACAGGAAACTGTCGACTGGTCAGCCGCCGATGCGAAGGTGCCGGCAGCCAGACTTGAACTGCACAGCCATTTACAGCAAGCACTGACGGATTTCGGCAAATATCAATTCAACACGGTGGTCGCGGCCTGTATGAAGATCATGAATCTGTTGAGCGAGATACCCGCTGCGCAGGGGCAGGCGGCACTGACCAATGAAGCCTACAGTATCTTATTGCGTTTGTTGTCACCCATAGCGCCGCACATCAGTCACACACTCTGGCGTGAACTGGGTTATGGTGAGGATATTCTCAATGCCGGTTGGCCTGCCGTTGATGCGTTGGCACTGGTGCGCGACAGCATGGATATTGTGGTGCAGGTGAACGGCAAGTTACGTGGACGCATTTCGGTTGCAGCCAACGCAACACGGGAAGAGATTGAGACGGCCGCCAAGGCCGATGAAAACGTGCAACGCTTTATCGAAGACAAGACCATCGTGAAAGTGATTGTGGTGCCGGGTAAACTGGTGAATGTGGTCGTGAAATAGATGGCCCGTGAGGAGCTGTACTGTGATACGTAACGCCATACTATTGACTGTGATTGTGTTGTCTTTGTTGAGCCAGGGCTGTGGCTGGCGGCTGCGTGGACAAATTGATCTTCCTCCCGGTATGGAAAAGACTTTTCTGAGCGGTGTGGACTTCTATAGTGAGCTTGGCGTGGAGATACAGGCCCGGTTACAGGGGGCGGGTGCCGGTCTCGTGCAAGACAAGTCGGCAGCCACGGCAATCCTGCACATTGTGACCAACAAAATAGAGAAAAGGGTATTGTCGATCGATTCATCCGGTCGGGCCGGTGAATATGAGTTGAGTTATCTCCTTGTGTTTCGGTTAATGGATCAGCATGGCGCAGTGTTGGTCAATGATCAGACGGTAACAACGCTGCGTGAACTGCGCTTTGATCCCAATAATGTCTTGTCCACCGGTGATGAAGAAGAGCGCCTGCGCAAGGATATGTTGCAATTCAGTGTGCGCCAGATGTTGAACAGGCTGAACATCAGTTTGCAAAAATCACGTAACACAAATCAATAGTGCGGTACCAGTGTGACGGTAAAGAAATGGGAGTTTGATCAGGCAGCGGCTGAAAACTTTGCCGCAATTGCCCGGCGTGAGATACCCGATTACCAGCGGGTTATCGACTTGACCATTAACATCATTCGCAAACTGGGATTGGCTAATCCCAAAATCATTGATGTCGGCAGCGCCATTGGCACCACCCTGCAGGCCCTGTATGCGGCAGGGTTTCGTAATCTCTACGGTGTCGACAGTTCGGCTGAAATGCTGGCAAGGTCTTTTGACAAGGCAACCCTGCTCCAGTCGAATACCTTTCCGGAAGATCACGGTCCCTACGATGTGATTATCGCCAACTGGGTATTACATTTCATTCCGGAACGGGAGACCTATCTGCAAGCAATCAGGCGTTCGCTTGCCCCCGGCGGGGTGTTGATCCTGACGGAAAAGGTCGCTGCCGGAGAATTGGCAAACGAACTTTATTATGATTTCAAGCGTGCCAATGGCGTCAGTGAAGCCGAGATAGCAATCAAGAAACAGCGTTTGCAGGGGGTGTTGACCACCTTGCCCCTGGAATGGTATCTGGTCCAACTGCGTGAACTGGGATTCCGGGCGGTTGAAGTTGTCAATGCCAACACGGTGTTTGTGACCCTGCTTGCAGGTGCTTTACACGTTGAGCATGATTAAAATATTGCCGGATTGAGGGTGAAACCGGTTTAATATTTAGATTCTCTCTAAATTTTTACTGCCAGAGCTGGTCCGGGAATTGCAGGGATTTCAAACAGCGAATGCATTAATAATTACAAGGCTCATAGAGAAGATACAGCTGCGGCTGCAAAAAAAACAACAATAAATCTCCTATGGTTAGCATGGCTATATTTATGCTCAATCTCCATGTTTTTAGGAGTATCTGTTTTTGTCGGAGTTTATAGGTAAGACGAATAGCCTGATCACTTTTCGTAATAGTCAGGGGATTGAGTCGCGGGGTACGTTGCTAAAACTGACCCGGACTACCATTGTCATAGAAATCTATAATCCCTATTCGATTGTTCAATTAAGCGAAGTGTTGCAGAACCTCACGGTACGCCGTGGTGACCGGGCGGTTTATAATGGTCGGGCTGTCATCAGCAACCTGGTCAATACCGGTTTGATGCTTATTGCCTCCGCGACACTGGTAGATCCCTGGACGGATCTCTCCTGTCTGCTCAGGGACAACAATGCGATTGGCCCCGAGCTGGAAAATTTTGTCGATAACTGGAACAAAACACATCGCATACGACCGGGTTATCAGCTTGCAGTGGGTGAACTTCGATCATTCATGAGCGAATTGAATCGATGGTTGGGACAGTTGGATCTGGTGATTGAAGATCAACAACCGGTAGACAGAGCATCTGTTGCTGAAGGTTTTTTTAACAAACTGTTTGCGGTCATAGGCAAGAAACTGGTCGAATTATTTATCAAATTTGAGCAGGAAGCCGGCCTGGTTCCGCAGGTGGAATCCGACGTGCACAAGAGCTTTGTGCAGTGGGATTTACATCCATTAATGATGCGTGCGCCTTTTGTGCACCGGGCCTATAGCAAACCATTGGGCTATGCCGGTGATTATGAAATGGTAAATATGATGTTCCGGGACCCTCGTGATGGTCCCACCCTGTATGCCCAATTGATAAATTACCTGTATCTGCAGGTTGGTCCGGTCAAGGCGCATAGAAACAGAATTGACATTCTGGTGGAACATCTGTCCCGGCTCGTCAGCTCGCACAGTGAAAAATTCACGGTTGCCAATATACTTAATATTGGTTGCGGACCGGCGATTGAAATACAACGTCTGATAAAATACGTACCACTGCAGAACAGCTGTGCATTCAGATTGCTGGATTTTAACCAGGAAACACTGTCTTATGTAAAAAATACCCTTGATGATTTAATGCAGCAGCATGCTAATTTTATTGAGATTGACTACATACACGAGTCAGTTCACTCTTTATTAAAGCAGTCAACGAAAAAGCAGAGTACGATTAGTGAAGAATATGATTTTGTCTATTGTGCCGGATTGTTTGATTACCTGTCTGATAAAGTGTGTAATCGGCTGATCAATCTGTATTACCAATGGGTTAAACCCGGTGGAACATTGCTGGTGACCAACGTGCATCCGTGTAACCCTGATCGTTGGGCGATGGAATATATTGCGGAGTGGTTCCTGATATACAGGAATGAAGAACAAATGAAAAAACTGGTTCCCGGACTGGGTGAACAGCATGTCTATGCAGATGAAACCGGAATTAACCTGTTTCTGGAGATCAGGAAACCGGGCGAATAATGTCGAATTCCACTGATATACAGATTGCCTACAATAAATCGGTCCGTGAACATCAGGCCCGGTTTGCCAAAGTGGGTTGCATTCTGGCACTGGCGCTGGTACCGGCAGGTATTACACTGGATATCGTGATTTATCCGGAATACTTCCAACGGTTTTTTTTGTTGCGTATTTTGTGTGATGTGATTCTGGGGATTGCGCTGATTACCTACTATTTACCACAGGCAAAAAAATATATTCATCTCATCACTTATTCCTGGGTAATCGTAATACAAATCACCATGTGCCTGATGATATACCTGTCAGAGGGGGCGAATTCGTCCTATTACGCGGGTTTGACCCTGGTTATTCTTGCCGTCGGAATTATTCTGCCATTGTCATTTAATGAAGGATTGGTTTTCTGCGGTATAACCATCGGTTTGTACTTAATCGCCTGTTTTTCGCACAGCAAAACCAAAATGGATTTTTCCTCCTTTTATAACAACCTCTATTTTTTGGTTTTGACCAGTATCATCAGTGTTACCGCGATCTATTTTAACGCCAAACGCAGATTTTCTGAATTTACGTCAAGTTACAATCTTGGTTTTCAAAACAAGGAATTGACAGAACTGGACAGGATTAAATCCCGCTTTTTCGCCAACATCAGTCATGAGCTAAGAACGCCATTAACGTTAATTCTGGCGCCAATTACGGATATTCTGAATAACAAGGAAGAGTTACCGTCAACCTTGCTCAAAACATTACAGGTGGTCGCGGTTAATGCTCAACGATTGCTGTCACTGGTCAATGATTTGCTTGATGTTATAAAACTGGAGGAGGGAAAATTCAAGCTGGAGAAAAAACCATTAAATCTGACTGAATTACTCAATGGATTACTCGACTCATCGGCATATCTGGCCAGACAATTTGGCAGTACTCTGGTGGGTAATTTCAGTGATAAAAAACTGGTTGTCAACGGCGATCAGGCCGCGATGGAGAAAATATTTCTTAATCTGATTGTGAATGCAATCAAGTTTACCGGTCGAGGCGGTAAAGTCACTGTAAACGGTTATCGCACAGATGAGAAAGTTGTTATCAAAGTGTGTGATACCGGTATCGGTATCGACAAGGAAGATTTGCCATTTGTATTTGATCGGTTTCATCAGGTCGATAGCTCGGCGACACGCAAATATCAGGGTACCGGCCTGGGGTTGTCACTGGTAAAAGAACTGACCGAGAGACAAGCAGGACGGGTTGCCATAGCAAGCGAACCACAACAGGGGACCATCGTCACGATCGAGTTTCCTGTATCGATTGAGAAACCTGCTCAGGTATTATTACAACAACCTCATACATCCGCCCCCGCGGCAGCCAGAACGATTACTGACAAGGACAGTGACGAAACGACTGTGTCGGACACCAATATTGAGCAGGGAGCGGCAGAAAAAAAAGTTCAGCCGGTCATTCTGATTGTCGATGATGAAACTGACATGCGGCAATATCTGGTGAATATGTTGGCGCCCGACTACCAGATTTTACAGGCTGTTGATGGCAGGCAGGGACTGGAAATGGCCAGAAATTATTTACCTGATTTAGTGATACTTGATATGATGATGCCTGAAATGAGCGGGCTGGATGTATGCAGATTGCTTAAGGAAAACAGTGCGACAAGTCAGGTCAAGATTGTGCTGTTGACAGCGCGGGTTGATGAAGCATCAAAACTCAATGCACTGAAAAACGGCGCAGATGACTTTCTTACCAAACCTTTCAGCAGTCTTGAACTAAAAGTCAGGATCAGTAATTTGTTAAAGACAGCGGCATTGCAACAAGACCTGCAAACCAGAAATATCGACTTAAAGAATACGCTGATGGAGTTGAAGACGACACAGAGTCGCTTGATACAGAGTGAAAAGTTTAACGCCTTGGGAACACTCTCTGCCGGGTTGTTGCATGAGATAAATAACCCGCTTAATTACAGCATGACGGCACTGCAATTGGCAATGGCAGAACCGGCAGTAAAGAACGATGAGTTTTTGAATGAAGCGGTGCAGGATATCCACGAAGGGATGCAACGTATAAAGTCTATCGTGACGGAGTTGCATGTCTTCGCCTATCCTGATCATGGCGGGGGTAATAAAACATTTGAGTTCGAGGATGCAGTCAACAGCGCAATACGCTTTACATCACATGAAATTAACAATATCAGTGTCAAACTGCAACTTGTGCCGGACACAGTTGTCAGAGGTTCTGATACACATGTAGTACAGGTCCTGGTTAACCTGTTATTAAACGCAGTTAATGCCATTAACAAGACAGGCGGCAAGCGGGAAGGGTGTATTGAAATCAAAAGCGGTATATCAGAAAAAAGATTGAGCGTAAGTGTACGGGATAATGGCTGTGGTATGAGCAAGAAAGTTATGGAACATATTTTTGAGCCTTTTTACACTGACAGCGAAGTTGGTATGGGTATGGGGCTTGGATTGAGCGTGTGTCATACACTCATAAAAAATTACGATGGTGAACTTGTCGTTAAAAGCAGTGAAGGCGAGTGGACAGAATTTACATTCGATCTGCCTCTGGCTGAAGATAATAGACATGTTCAAGAGGGGGCAGTATGAACTCTGCCGGTGATAAGTCCAGACTCAGCGTGTTATATGTCGATGATGAAGAAAAGTCATTGAAGTACTTTGATCGCGCAATATCAAAGGATTTCAGAGTAATCACCACTACCTCGGTCAGTGCGGCGGAAAAGATCCTGATAGATCAGAGTGAAAATATTGCAGTTTTAATTTCAGATCAAAGAATGCCGGAAGACTCGGGTGTTCGGTTTTTGCAAAAGGCACGAAAAATTCACCCGCATGCCATTCGTATGCTGACCACCGCGTACTCTGATTTACAGGACACGATTAATGCGGTCAACGATGTCGGTATATACCGTTATATCAACAAACCATGGAATCTTGATCATCTGGCTGAGACGATCGACAGCGCCATGAAACTGTTTGTTAAAGAAAGAAAAATTCGCGATCTGGTCAATGAAAGAAAAAAATCCATGTTGACACTGGCCTGCAGTATCGGGCACGAGCTGCGAGTTTCGCTTCTGAAAATCGGTGCAGTGTCATGGACTGTAGATAATTCACTACCCGCTTTATTATCTGTCTATGACAAGTCAGACAAAATTCCGTATATCGGTCGGGACAAAATTGATGATCTGAAACACACTGTGCATGATATCAGTCAGGAAGTGAACAGAAGCAATGCCATTATTGATATGTTGCTGATGAATGCGGCGGAGAACAATAATCAGGCCTTTTTGGCGGATATCAATTCTATTGTTACAGTTGTCCACGGTACGTTGAACAGCTATCCCTTCAATCATGCTCAGCGCAGTCTGGTTCAATGTGAGTTAACTGAGGAATTCAGCTTTTATGGTACGGTGCAACTGATACAGCATGTTCTTTTTAACCTTATAAACAATTCATTGTATGCCATTAATCAATTGGGTAAAGGTGATATTTCAATACGACTGGAAAAAGCTGCTGATTATAACAAGCTGGTATTTCGCGATACCGGCGGGGGCATTGCAGCAGAAGATATCCCCTATATTTTTGATGATTTCTTTTCATCCAAGACCAGTTATACGAATGCCGGGCTGGGGCTTGCTTTTTGCCATCGCGCAATGCAGAGTATAGGTGGTGATATTGTTTGCCAATCCAAAAAAAATGACTACACCGAATTTGAATTGAGGTTCCCCTTGCTCAATACTTATTCTGTAAATTGATGACACCCGGTAAGCCTGTAAAGTATGCCCTCTCCGACCTGGAATGACAGTCCGTTTTCCGTTCTCTTTGTTGACGATGAAGAAAAAGCGTTAAAATATTTTGCCCGGGCCTTTTCCGGTGACATCAGTATTCTGACCGCCTCCAGTGTTGAAGAGGCCATTGTTGTGCTGGAAAGAAACGCAGACCGCATTGGTGTCGTGATTACAGATCAACGTATGCCTGACAAAAACGGCGTCGTGTTGCTTAATCATGTCAAGGAACACTATCCACTGGTTACCCGAATATTGACCACCGCCTATTCCGATCTGGATGATGCTGTTGCCGCCGTCAACCGGGGCGAGATTTTTCGCTATATTACCAAGCCGTGGGATTTACAAGTACTGCGGGCCGAATTGTTGCAGGCCATGTCATATTTCGTTGTGCAGTACGAAAGAAACAAGTTGGTAAATGAAAAATTAACTGTCTGGCAACATACCCGTGCATTAAACGGGTTGCGTGATTTGATGGTGATGTCTTGCGGATTCCGGCACCTAAGATTTCCGGTGAAAGCGGTTTACGAATATTTAAGCCGGCTTTCCGACCTGCATCTGGATTTTTCAGCTCTCGGTAATACACAACAAGATTCGGTTAATGTTTTTGAACAGTTCGCAGAAGATATTAACTCCGCGCACAATCTGTTTCATTATCTGGCAGAGATGACGCAAGTTGACTCAGACGAAAGTGATTTTACAGACTCTGTGGATGTGAATCTCTGTCTGCGTGATCAGTTTGCTGCTTTGTCCAATGGCAAAACCGATATTGTCTGGCGCATGAGTGATTCCGACACCTTGGTCAAAGGCAATAAAATATTGCTGGCGCGGATGTTTCAGCTTTTTTTGGTCTCCACGAAACCTTGTATGAGTCCCGGCATGCTGGTTTCGTTGAGTACGGAAAACGGCTATCTGGAAAATGTAGGCTGTCAGGGAGTCAAGATAATGTTAAAAATTGTCCCGTGCGGTACAGTGGCCGGCCCTGCCGAAAAAATTAAAAGCGCACTGGTTTTTCAAAAGACCATGCTGGCTGCATTTCTGATCTGTTACCATCATGGTGGTCGGGTCATGCTGGACCGTGACAAACAGTCCTGTCGCTCAATTGAGATTTTGTTACCGTTTGATGCGGCGAGTACCGGCCGGACTGAGCCGGAGAACGACTGGATCAGCGAGATTATCGGGAAATTTGAGAACAGCCTGATACATGACAGTTGAAGCTAACCGTCCTGTGTGATCGGTATGGTTACTGATACTTGCGGATTTGTGCGCTGATTCGCTTGAAATCCATCAATTCGGCAACAGCCTTGGCGATATAAGTAATAGGGAAGTTGCCGCGAAAGTTTTCATAACCGGGGCCGTAGGCATACAGATTGATATCGGTGCCGGTATGACCGTGGGTAGTCCAGCCGACCAGTGCATGTTGACTGACCTTCTCGCTGATCCAGTAGCGCAACTGTTTGACGGCGGATACTTTCCAGGGTTTTTTTAATTTCTCCTGCAGTTCACCCGCTTGCCATCTGCTGCTGCAACCGCTGGATTGTTTGTATGTCTCTCGTGCGGCGTGACTCAGTTGCACTAGTTCCTGTTGTTCTTGTACCGTTAATCCCGGCAAGCCGGTATATTTGAGTACTGTTGAGACCGGATCGGCTCCTGCGATGATCAATTTGGCAATGGCGGTGGATGAAGCGCGGACTTTACGCAGCACTTCCGGTCGCCACGCATAGTAGCTCTTGTTGTCTCTGTCCCGACCGATAGACATCCCGCCGGTCTCATGATCGGATACCGAGATAACCAGCGTTGCGCCGTCACGTTTTGCAAAATCCAGCACCACACGAGCGGTTTCATCATAGGCCCTGATCTCTTCCAGCATGGCGGCGGCATCATTGTCATGGGCGGCATGATCAATGCGACTTCCTTCTACCATCAGGATAAAGCCTTGTTGATGTTTGGCCAACTGCACCAATGCCTGCCTGGTCATTTCCGCCAGGCCGGGACCACTGTCCGCACGACGGTCAATGACATAATCCATATTGTCTCGACTGAACAGGCCGATAGCAGGCAGTGCGGGTATCTGCAGAGTGTTGTTTTGATACGTCGCTGTGTGATAGCCGCGTTGCTTGAGCATGCTTAACAGATCCTGCTTATCCGGCCGGCAACCACCTTTCGTTGCAGGCAGCCAGTCCATCGTCCCGCCCCCAAGTAACAGGTCAGTTCCGGAATTGGCTTCCTGTTCCGCCACGTCATACATGAGTTTGCGATGTTGCACATGTGCAACAAATGCGGCCGGCGTGGCATGAGTGACAGGTGTGGTGACTATCAGCGCGGTGGCCATGTTTCTCGCTTTGGCCTCTTGCATAATTGTACGCAAGGGTGTTTTGTCCGGAGCCAGACCGATGACCCGATTTCGAGTCCTGACACCGGTTGCCAGTGCGGTTGCGGCGGCGGCAGAATCAGTAACAGCACTGTCATGGGAGTGTGTCCTGATGGTGCCGGTGAAAAATTCATCCAGGGCAAAACTGCCGTAGTATTCACGGGCGGCAGTGATGGCGGAAGGTCCGAGACCATCGCTGATCATCAGGATGATATTCCTGGGGGGAGTTGGTGTTGCCGCAGCAACGCCCAGGCTGCATGGCAACAGGATCAGAAACAAACAGACAACAGTAAGATATCTTTTCAATGATGTCATATAGCAAGGCTGTGCCGGTCGGTACACGGCCTGATCCTTTGTTGCGGTTGTGCGGAATTATTTCCTTTGATTCATAAATGTTGCTTTAATAATCCGCGAAACTTCCGGCAAGTTCACCACACCTTCGGCAGCAAGCGCCTCTTTGATTTTTTTGGAATCATCATCCAGATTATCGCCATCTACCAGTCGCACCAGTTCACTGGCGGTCTTGCAGTGTTTGCTGGTCGCCTGATAGGTCTCCTGACCAAGAATGGTATAGAGTCGGGCAATATCGATCCAGTAACCAACCAGATTGGACATGGATGGTATTTTCATCTCCAGGTCGAGCGGGTCTTTGTAAGCGGCCAAAGCGCCCATACTGTCGATACCTTCTTCCTCCAGACGCAGGATTTGCCAGCGAGCAATGCCGGGCAATTCCTGCAACTGGCCTTTTTCACCTTTGGAACCATGGAGCATTTTCAGTCCGGTGTCTTTCAACATACTGAAGGCGGACATGGGGAAAAAGCCAATGAGGAATGCCATAACAATGGAAGTGTCGACCCCTGCTGCCAGATTGTTGGTGCTCTGCAAAGAGGGCAGGATAAGTGCAACACCATAGGTAAACAGCAGTTTTTGGAACATCAATCCATACACATTGGTGGACAGTACATCATGGCTGAAGACCTTGGAGAAGAAATAGGTCAGCATATAGAGATACCAACCGAGAAAACCTGCAATAATCGGCTGGTATATCCCGCTTTTCAGTAATGTAGGGATAGTGTCAGCCTGATAAAGGTCAACCCTGATCAGGTATTGCTCCAGTGTACCTGCACCCCGTCCATGTGGATTGAGCAAATAGATCCAGCCATAGGCCAGAATGAATCCGATAAGAAACTTCATCCACCAGCTGTAATTGACGATGGCTTTCCGTGTTGCATAGTCCAGATCCATTTTACTGGAAAAATTCATATGACTGCCGAGCAGCAGGAAAGGCAGGATGGCCAGGATGGCCAGAACACTTGAGTTGCTTAACCAGATGGAAAACATGGCCTGCTTGATATCCGCATCAACATGGACATTGGAATTTGTGCACTGATAATGATTATCCAGAGGGGTATTTGTGTCTTGTGCGGACTGTTGTGTTGCCACTTTCTTGTTTTGCCCGATGTCGGTCCAGAGTCTGTTTATTGTAGAAGTCGGCATATCGCTGTAGTAGCGGATAAAGAAATGCAGCAATTGCCGGGTTTGAACCGATACGGTGGTAATATCTTTCCCATCCTTGTCTTTTTCTTTCATCAGGTGGCTTAGTGCGTCGTGTTCTGTCACGAGTTTTGCCAGCTCCGCGCTGCTGGCCTTGGCGTGGGTATCGCCCTTGTGCACGGCCTTATAGGTCTCGATGACTGTATTTCGCTGGGTTTGAATAAAACAGCCGACCTTTTCCGTGCGGTGAAAATAGCTGTTGAGCACCAGGCCAATCGCGATGGCGGCCGGTAAACAATAAAAAAAGGTTAAAAGTGTGGAACCTGGGGCGGCCTTTAGCTTGCTCATAGCGGGTCCTTCCTGTTTGTTTTGTATGTTTCAGTCATTGTAGAACACCGGGAGAATTTCACCAGAAGACCGGAAAATGCCATTTTATACATCGTCATTCCCTGCTATGGTTGCCGCATGAAAATCCGTTATGAACAACTTGAAACACACTGTCAGCAGTCTTTGGCGCCGGTCTATCTGGTCAGTGGGGATGAGCCGTTTCAGTCAGGAGAGGCCTGCCGGATTATCCGCGAACAGGCCCGTGCTCAGGGGGTAACGGAACGGGAGGTTTTCCATGTAGACCGCAGCTTTGATTGGGATCACCTGACCGCCTCGGCCGGGGCCATGTCCTTGTTCGCCGAACGCAAACTCATCGAGGTGCGCGTGCCCACCGGTAAACCCGGTGATGCCGGGGCCAAAGCCCTGATTGCGTATGCGGAGTCAGCCTCCCCCGACAACATATTGTTGGTGATCAGCGGCAAGCTTGAAGCGGCGCAACAGCGCAGCAAGTGGTTTACCGCGCTGGACAAGGTTGGGGTAACGGTCACTATCTGGCCGGTTGAGTCGGCCCGTTTGCCCCAGTGGATCCAGCAACGACTGCAACTGCGTGGTTTGCAGCCGACCCCGGAGGCTGTCAGGCTGCTGGCGGAGCGGGTGGAAGGAAACCTGCTCGCCGCCGATCAGGAGATGGAAAAACTCCTGCTGCTCAACGGACCGGGCAAGGTGGATGTGGCGCAGGTGATGGCGGCGGTGGCTGACAGCGCCCGTTATGATGCCTTCAGCCTGATCGACGCTGCACTGGCGGGGGATGCACGGCGCACCTGCCGTATCCTGTTCGGTTTGCTGGGAGAGGGGGTGGAGCCGATGGCCATTCTGGGCGCCATGATCTTCCAGATTCGTTCACTTTGCGCCATGGCGGCGGACCAGGCTGCCGGCGAACCGCTGGAACAGGTTCTTGCCTCACACCGGGTCTGGGATAAACGCAAACCCCTGTTACGCGCCGCCCTGCAACGACACAATTTACTGCGCTGGCAGGGGATTTTATGGCGGGCAGGCGAAATTGATCGCATGATTAAAGGATTATCCGCAGGCAGAAGCCGGGACGAATTGTTACAATTGTGCCTGCGCATGGCCGGGGTGGTGGTGACCAAAGCCCGCCCGGCAGCCTGACGATTTTCTCCTGTACCTCGACGGAGTGCATGAAACGATGGATGCAAAAGTGGACGTAAAAACCTATATGACCCAACTCGGGCAACAGGCTCGATTGGCCTCCCGCCAGCTGGCCTGTGCCGGCACGGGAGAAAAGAATGCCGCCTTGCTGGCGATCGCCGAGGCAATCGAGTCCGGCCGATCAAAGCTGATTGCCGCCAATGCCAAAGATATGCAGGCGGGCAGGGAAAACGGTCTGGACGAAGCCTTGCTGGACCGCCTCCTGCTAAATGAAGAACGTATCGCCGGCATGGCGGAAGGCTTGCGCCAGATTGCCACACTGCCGGATCCGGTCGGCGCTATATCTGATATGAGTTATCGTCCCTCCGGCATTCAGGTCGGCAAGATGCGCGTGCCGCTGGGTGTGGTGGGTATTATTTACGAGTCCCGTCCCAACGTAACGGCTGACGCCGCCGGTCTGTGTTTGAAGTCCGGCAATGCGGCGATCCTGCGCGGCGGCTCTGAGGCGCTGCATTCCAATCAGGCCATTGCCGAATGTATCCGGACCGGCCTGCAGGCGGCCGGTCTGCCTGAAGCGGTGGTACAGGTTATCGAAACCACCGACCGTGCGGCCGTCGGTGAACTGATTACCATGCAGGCCTATGTGGATGTGATCGTACCCCGTGGCGGGAAAGGTCTGATCGAAAGGGTCAGTGCTGAAGCGAGGGTGCCGGTGATTAAACATCTGCATGGCATTTGCCATGTTTATATCGACGGCAAGGCGGATCGGGGCAAGGCGCTCAAGGTCGCCTTCAATGCCAAAACCCAGCGCTATGGGACCTGCAACACCATGGAGACCCTGCTGGTGGATCGAACAATAGCGGCGGATATCCTGCCGGAACTGGGCAAAATGTATCTGGACAAGGGCGTTGAGTTACGTGGTTGTGAGGCAACGAGAGCCATTCTGGCCGGTATCAATGCCGCCACTGCGGAGGACTGGGATACAGAATATCTGGCTCCCATTTTGTCGATTCGCGTGGTCGATGGTTTGGACCAGGCCATTGAGCATATTCATCAGCACAGTTCCGGTCATACCGAGGCGATTATCTCGGAAGATATTACGCGTGCGCGACGTTTTATTACCGAAGTGGATTCCAGCTCAGTCATGATCAATGCCTCGACGCGTTTTGCTGATGGCTTTGAATATGGTCTGGGGGCTGAAATCGGTATCAGTACCGACAAGATCCATGCCCGTGGCCCGGTGGGACTGGAGGGGTTAACTTCCCAAAAGTACATCGTGGTGGGTGACGGACACATTCGCACCTGATGATCGGTATCTTTGGCGGGACCTTTGATCCTGTCCACTTTGGACATTTGCGGACAGCATTGGATGTTGCAGAGCAAGCCGGTCTCGAACAGGTGCGATTCATTCCCTGCGGCACCCCTGCCCATCGGCCGGCACCGCTTGCCGGGCCTGAGCAACGCGCTCAAATGTTGCGAATGGCAATCGCCGACCAACCGGGTTTCACCCTGGATGAACGAGAACTCTATCGGGTGGGACCATCCTACATGGTGGATACCCTCAGCAGCATCCGGCAGGAATTGGGTGCCGCCGCCTCAATGGGGCTGATCCTCGGGATGGATGCGTTCAATGGGCTGCACAGCTGGCACCGGTGGGAAAGATTGATTGAGCTGGCTCACCTGCTGGTCATGACCCGCCCGGGATGGGATGAGCGCGATATCAACAGTGCTCCGTTGCGTGCCATGCTGCAGACGCACAAAGCCGAAACAGCGCTGGATTGTCACGCCGGACCCGCCGGTAACGTGATATTCTTGCAAGTCAGTCAATTGGCTATCTCATCAACCGGGTTACGACAGCTGATCCGTGCAGGGCGTGATATCCGTTATTTTCTGCCTGATGCAGTGTGTGACTATATCAGGCGGGAAGGACTCTATTTGGACTCAGGTAAAACGAATGATTGAAGCAGAAATGTTGCAAAAGATTGTGATTGATGCATTGGAAGATGTGAAAGGTCGGGATATCCGTGTCATCGATGTGCGGGACAAGACCAGTGTGACCGACATTATGGTCGTCGTAACGGGGAACACCGCTCGCCAGGTCAAGGCATTGGTCGACTCGGTGGTCGTAAAAGTAAAAGAACACGATGTGAAGCCCATAGGTGTTGAGGGCGAAATGCACGGTGAATGGGCGCTGGTGGATCTCGGTGATATTGTCGTGCATGTAATGCAGCCTTCCATTCGTGATTTTTACAATCTCGAAAAACTCTGGGGTGAAGACAGTCCATCCGCCGCCGGTGACAAGACCGGTTGATCGCTGCGTTCTGACTATTTGGCAACGGCCGCACCCATGCAAATCCACCTGATTGCCGTTGGTCACCGTATGCCTGATTGGGTCAATCAGGGATATGCGGAATACGCCCGGCGTATGCCTGCAGAGAGCAGCCTGCAGCTTGTGGAAATCCCCCTGGTGAAACGCAGCAAGGGCAGCGACCTGGCCCGATTGATGGAGCAGGAGGGGGAGAAAATGCTGGCGGCCATCCCAAAAGACTGTCTGGTTGTCGCCCTGGAAGTCACCGGGAAAAGCTGGTCGACCGAACAGCTGGCGGACAGAATGTCGGACTGGATGCAGTCAGGCCGCAAAATTGCCCTGCTGGTCGGTGGTCCGGAAGGTTTGGCGCCGGCCTGTCGACAACGGGCCGATGCAAGCTGGTCACTTTCCGCCTTGACCCTGCCCCACCCCCTGGTGCGGATCGTTGTGGCGGAGCAGTTATACCGGGCGACCTGTATTTTGAAAAACCACCCCTATCACAAATAGAAAACAATGAACCAGGAAGATTTTGATCTGTATCTGGCCTCTGCATCGCCGCGACGGCAGGAATTACTGCAACAGATTGGTGTCCGATATCGTATAGTTGTGAATGATGTGGCGGAAATCCCGAATCCAGACGAGAGTCCGGAAACCTTTGCCCTGCGGGTCGCGGTCGACAAGGCGCGGACCGGGTGGGCAAATTTGCCGGTTGGGACACAAAAACCGGTGCTCGGGGCTGATACCGTCGTCACCATCGACAATCATATATTAGGCAAGCCCCGCGACCGGGAACATGCCCTCGCCATGCTGGCGCAGTTGTCAGGCCGCACCCATCAGGTGTTGACTGCCGTGGCGCTGATGGCGGCCGGCACTGTGTCCAGTGCTGTGAGCCGCAGTGAAGTGACCTTTCGAGAGATTTCGGCAGGGGAACGGGAGTGGTATTGGCGGACAAATGAACCTGTCGACAAGGCGGGCGCCTATGCAATACAGGGGCGGGCGGCTGTCTTTATCCGCCGGCTCGAAGGGAGCTATTCCGGCGTGATGGGCTTGCCGTTGTACGAAACGGCGGCGTTGTTACAAAAGGCGGGGATTGTCAGCAGCTGCAGATGATTATTCGCCGGGATGTACCACCAAAATTGAAAATGAGAACACAAGACGACGATGAGCGAAGAACTCTTAATCAATATTACCCCGCAGGAGACACGGGTTGCCTTTGTGGAAAACGGCGTCCTGCAGGAAGTACACATCGAACGGGCGCTAAAACGCGGTCTGGTCGGTAACATCTATAAAGGCAAAGTCAGCCGCATCCTGCCGGGTATGCAAGCGGCATTTATCGAAGTCGGCCTGGATCGCACTGCTTTCCTGCATGCCTCTGACATCATTCATTCAACAACCGAATCGGGTGTGGTTGAAAACAAACCGGTTGATAACATCATCAACCTGCTGCGTGAGAGTCAGGAGATCATTGTCCAGGTTATCAAGGACCCCATGGGCAGCAAGGGTGCACGTTTGACCACGCAGTTGTCGATCCCGTCCCGTTATCTGGTTTTTCTGTCCGGCTCGGAACACATCGGGGTGTCACAAAAAATTGAATCGGAACAGGAACGAGAACGTCTGAAGGAGATCGTCACCCGGTTGATTCCGGAATACGCGCAAGGCGGTTACATTGTGCGGACCGTGGCGGAAGGCGTGACTGAAACCGAAATCCGCAATGACATGCACTTCCTGCAAAAGCTCTGGAACAATATCCAGGAAAATGCCGGCAGCAGCAGAGCGGCGAGTTTGATCCATGAAGACTTGCCGCTGGTCATGCGCACCATGCGTGATCTGGGTAATAGTGAGATAGAAAAAATTCGTATTGATTCCCGTGAGACCTATGAGAAGGTGAAAAAATTTGCCGGCAAGTTTATTGCCCACCTGGCGCACAGTGTTGAACATTATCCCGGTGAGCGACCGATTTTTGATCTATATGGCATTGAAGATGAAATTCGCAAGGCGCTGGAACGCAAGGTGCAACTGAAATCCGGCGGTTATCTGATCATTGATCAGACCGAGGCGATGACCACGATTGACGTCAACACCGGCGCCTTTGTCGGGCACCGCAATCTGGAAGAGACCATCTTCAAAACCAATCTGGAGGCAAGTCAGGCGATAGTTCGTCAGCTCAGGTTAAGGAACCTGGGAGGCATAATAATTATCGACTTTATTGACATGATTGATCCTGAGCATCGCCGTCAGGTGATAAGAGCACTGGAGAAAAATCTCGAGAAGGACCATGCCAAAACCCAGATTAGTGAAGTCTCTTCACTGGGTCTGGTCGAAATGACCCGGAAACGGACCAGAGAGAGTCTTGAACATATCCTGTGCAAACCCTGTCCGGCATGTAATGGTCGCGGTTCATTGTTGTCAGCCGAGACTGTCTGCTATGAAATCTTCCGTGAGATCATGCGTGAGGCCAGACAATTTGATGCGCAACAATTACTGGTGCTCGCCTCGCAAACCGTGGTGGATATGCTGGTCGATGAAGAGTCAACCAGTCTGGCGGAGCTGGAAGAGTTTATCGGCAAACCCATCAAACTGCAGGTGGAATCGGAATACACCCAGGAACAGTTCGATGTGGTCTTGATGTAAGCAGATTGAGATTTTACCAAGTAAAGCACATGTCGGATATTCACTATATTGCCAGAAGAGCATACCGTGTATTTCTATACACACTGGCACTATTGGTGATTACCGCTGCCGTGTTGTTATCTGTTGCCCGCATCCTGTTGCCAGAGGTCAAGGGTTACCGTGAACACCTTGAACAGGAATTGGGAACGTATCTGGAACAAAAGGTTTCCATCAAATCCATGGATGCCCGTCTGGTTGGGCTTACACCGACCCTGATCTTCAATGATGTGCACCTGAAAGATCGAAAAAGCGGTCGGGAGATCATCTCGTTTCGGGAAGCCCGACTGGGTATTGCCGTGCTTGCCTCAATTACCGCCCGGACGCTGGTTCCCAGCAGTTTTACCATTGTCGAAACCCGCATCTCTGTGACGCGCACTGTAGAAGGACGTTTTATCGTACAGGGTGTGGATCTTCCCGGTCTTGATACGCAACAGGAAAATAATGATGTTCCGGCCAATGCGGAACTGGCTGACTGGTTGTTCAATCGCAGTAATATCAAGTTGGCCGACAGTACCATTATATGGAAACAACAGGGTAAAGGCGGCAAGGTCTGGCGTTTTGAACATGTAAACATTGCCTTGCACAACAGTGATGAACGACATCAACTCACCGGTAATATCATTTTGCCCGCCTCCCTGGGTGAAAGTATGCAGATTGCGCTGGATGTGACCGGTGACTTAAGAAACCCGGCGGAATGGGTCGGTGTGTACTATTTCAAGGGCAAGGCGGTCAAGTTTGACAAGATCGGCGTGTTGCCGCCAATACACGATGTCAAATTCATTACCGGTATAGCCGACTATGAAATCTGGGGAAAATGGGAAAAAGGCCGGATAATAGATGTATCCGGTGATGTGGCAATGTTCGGTATGACGTTACAAAAGCCGGACAGCGGCAAAAAAATTCAGGTGGACCGCGTCAGATCATTGTTTGCCTGGTCCTCGTCTGATGACGGCTGGAAATTGAATCTCACCGATCTCGAATATGTTCTGCGCGGTGTAAAACGGCCGTTCACCCAACTGAATCTTGATTGGCAGGAAGGCGCCAACGACAAGTCGTCATCACTGGATGTCAGTCTTGGCTATGGTCGCGCCGAGGACTTGCGTGAATTCATCCGGTTTGCCCGCGGGGCTGATGATGAAACCGTCAAGCTGCTCAATCATCTTAAACCGGAAGGTGCGATTACCTCATTCAGGGCCTTCATGCAATTGAAGAATTCTGTCTTGGAGAATTATCAGATCAGTGCCAAACTGGACAAGCTGAATATCACTGCCTGGGAAAATTACCCCGGGTTTTTCGGATTAAGCGGTAAAATCGTCTTTTCAGAGCAACAGGGCTTGCTCAGGTTACACAGCCCGTTTTTTACTTTGCACGCCCCAAAAATATTTCGCAATGAACTCTATGTGGATCAGGCTGCCGGTGTGGTGCGGTGGAAAAAAATACACAAGAGTTGGCAGATTAATGCTGAAAAGATTGCCATTTCGAATAACGATCTGAACCTGACAGCGGATGTCAGCCTGACAACTTCCGGTAATCGAGCTCCTCATCATCTGGATGTACAGGCGGCGCTCACCGATGTCAACGCTACCTCATTCACGCGTTATTTACCGACAGAACTGCTGGGCAAAAATCTGGTGAAATGGCTGGACCAGGCATTTATCGGCGGCAATATCCAGCAGATTGCATTTGTCTATAAAGGCAATATGCAAAAGTTACCGTTTCGACATGGTAAGGGCGTCTTGCAGGCTTATCTGGAGGCTGAAGATATGACCCTGTCTTATCACTCTGAATGGCCGCAGGTGACGGCAGTCACCATGAGCGGTTTGATTTCCGACATGGGCGTCGATGTCAGCGCCAGCCGGGGCAAACTCTATAATGGCGATATCCATGAGACAAAACTCCGTATCAGAAATTTTGCCAAACCCATACTGGAGTTATCCGGTCGGGTGACATCCAGTCTGCATGATGGCGCAAAATTCCTGGTAAACTCACCGATTACTCCAAAGGCCAAAGACATTGTTGCCAAGACACGCTTTGTCGGCAATATCGTTACCACACTGAATCTGCGTTTACCACTGAGTGACAATGTTGCAAAACGGTCTCCCTTGCGTTTTGCAGGCAGTGTTGCCTTAAATGACAATCAGGTCTATATGAGCAAGGGTAAGATTGACTTCACTGATATCAGTGGAAAGGTGGAATTTGATGAGGACAGCTTGTCATCAAATGATTTCACCGCGTTAATATTGGGTAGCAAGGGCAAGTTTCATTTACGTTCCGGCAAGGTGGAAAAGAAACTTGTCCTTTATGTCGATGCAAAAGGGGTAAACAGCGGCGCCGGGTTGTATAAACGTTTTCCGCTGCCGGGTGTGCAACGCATTAAAGGTGACATCGCCTGGCAAGGTACTCTGACCTTTGGTCACCGATTTAAAGGTGAAGAGATCCCGACACAATTGCAATTGCAAACCGATCTGGCCGGTGTTGCGATTGAATTGCCCGAGCCTTTCCGGAAGACTGCTGAAGCAAACCGGAATCTGCTTTATACGATTCGGTTTCAGGAAGACGACCGGATGGAAATGATTGCGGAATATGGCAACCGTGTTTCCGCCTGGCTGGAAATCGATAACAGTTTTGAACCGTCCCGTATCAAACGCGGTGAAGTGCAATTTGCCGCCGGCAAGGCCAAACTGCCGGCGGCCGAAGAGTTACTGGTTACCGGTGTCTTGAATGATTTGGCGGCGGATCAATGGCGTGCGGTGGTTGACGAACATGCCGCGCTTCAGAAAAATGAGGATGATGAGCCGGTCCTGTATATTCCCGTTGTACTGGATATGGGCTATCTGTCTATCCCGTTTACCGATGACAAGGACAAGCAGGAAAAGAGCACCAAAAAAACCATTCGTCCCCAGTTGTTGCCGGCATTTCGCGGCAGGATCACCCGGTTTGTCATGAACGGGATAGATTTGGGGCAACTGGATTTTACCAGTCGAAAAGAAGTAGATGGTCTGTTTTTCGACAACATTCAATTATCTTCAGCTGCGCTGAAATTTCAGGGTAACAGTTACTGGAAATATCGCCTTGGCAGACATCAGACAACCTTCAAGGCAAATCTCACGACACCTGATTTTGGCGCCATGCTCAAGGGGGCAGGCTATAAAGCGATAGTCGAAAAAGGCAACGGCAGCGCAAACTTCGATTTATATTGGTCAGGGCCGCCCTTTGATATGGAATTCGATCAGTTAAATGGTACGGTGGATATGCAGATCAAGGATGGCAGCCTGACCAAGGTTGATCCGGGTGCCGGAAAGTTGCTGGGCTTGCTGAGCTTGTCCACCTTGCCGCGTCGATTACTGCTGGACTTCAGCGATATGAGCAAGGGAATGAGTTTTGACAAGATCCAGGGTGGTTTCAAAATTCGCAATGGCAACGCCATAACTGAAAATATGAAAATTGATGGACCACTGGCTGAAGTGTTTATTGTCGGTCGGACCGGCTTGCATACACAGGATTTTGATCAAATCATGACCGTGATACCCAAGGCCTCCAATACCATGCCCCTGGTTGGTGTGGTGGTGGGTGGAACGCAGGTCGGAACTGTCGTGCTTTTGCTGGAACGGCTGTTCGGCGCAGATATGGACAAGTCGCTTTCCAGTCAGTATCGGATCAGCGGGAGCTGGAAAGATCCCGTTATCGAACGTATCGACAAGACCAAGCCACCGGCTGATGAGAAGGCCGGGAAAAAGGCTCTGGATGAGGCGGCCTGAAGAATAATTTACCGGCAATAATTATGCTTATTCGATGGTCAGTTTTTTTCTCTTACAGTATCCGACTGATATTTTTAGTGTTACCCTAAAAACATGAAACGGTTGCTGTTTGGTTTTTTTATCGGGGTATATCCACTGTTTATTTCTGCAGGGGAGACTTACCAATTGACCCATGCAGAATGGTCCGTGCCCAAACGTGCCGAGGTCGTGCTGAAGATGCCGGTGATCAGTAAAGTATTTGCCGAATTGCAGGCCGCGAATGAAGGTCGTCTGTTGGTTCGTTATCCCGGTGGTGATGAAGGTACGTTGTGGGCGCACGAGTTGCGTTCATGGCTGGTATCACTGGGTGTCTCCGCCCGGGATATCGAGTTGCGCCCCGGCAGTGCTGCCGCCAATATCATTGAGCTCATGGTGCAGGACCGGCAGGCTGTCTTGCCCACACAAAAAAATATCAGTTTAAATTAACGGAAAAGTTGTAGTCAGAGAGGTTAAGTTGTGAAACGTGTTGCTGCGATTCAAATGGCTTCCGGGCCCAATGTGGGATCCAATCTTACTGAAGCGGGACGTCTGATCGGCCGTGCCGCCGACGCCGGTGCCGGGATGGTTGTTCTGCCGGAAAATTTTGCGATTATGGGGTTGCATGAAACCGACAAGATTAAGGTCCGTGAGAAAAACGGCAGCGGCCATATCCAGGATTTTCTTGCGGAGCAGGCCAATCGGCACGGCATCTGGATCGTTGGCGGTACTGTTCCAATCGAAGCCGGCGATGATGCTCACGTCTGGGCGGCATGCCAGTTGTATGACGACAGTGGCAAGATCGTTACGCGTTATGACAAGGTACACTTGTTTGATGTGCATTTATCAGAAGCGAATGAAACATATAATGAGTCGGCTACTGTTGAACCCGGTTCCTCCATTGTTGTGAGTGATACACCGTTTGGTAAATTGGGGCTGGCGATTTGTTACGATTTGCGCTTTCCTGAATTGTTCAGAAGTATGTCGGATGCCGGTGTGGAAATCATCGCCATCCCCTCCGCCTTTACCGCCATTACCGGCAAGGCGCATTGGGAGACCCTGTTGCGTGCCCGCGCCATTGAAAATCTCAGTTATGTGGTGGCGTCAGCCCAGGGCGGTTTTCATGTGAACGGCCGCGAGACTTATGGGCACAGCATGATTGTTGATCCCTGGGGCGCCATTCTGGATGAATTGCCGCGTGGATCGGGATTTGTCATTGCCGATATCGATTTGCAGAAGGTCAAGGATACCCGGCGCAGTTTCCCGGTACTGGAGCATCGCAAGATGCCGTGCAGTATACCCCATGTCTAAACCCTCGCTGGAGCTGGCCCGCGCAGCCTTGTTAACACCGGCGGGTTTATCCGAGAGTGATCTGGAGTCCGTGCTCGGTCAGATGCTGGGGCGCAGCATTGATCATGCGGATATGTATTTTCAGTCATCTCGCCATGAGTCCTGGATGCTGGAAAACGGCATTGTCAAAGAAGGCAGCCATAACATCGAACAGGGTGTTGGTGTGCGTGCGATCAGCGGTGAAAAAACCGGTTTTGCCTATTCAGACGAGATTCAACTGCCCGCTCTGGCCCAGGCGGCCAAAACAGCCCGGGTGATCGCCGCCGGCGGTCACGAAGGCAAACTCAAGGCCTGGTCAACACGTGATGGTCAGCAACTCTATTTACCGGATGACCCGCTTGTTTCACTGGGTGCAGATGCCAAGGTGGCGTTATTAAAAGCGGCCGATGCCGAGGCGCGTCGTATCGATCCGCGCGTGACACAGGTGATTGCGACATTGAGCGGTGTCCATGAAGTGATTCTGGTGGCCGCAACGGATGGTACGCTGGCCGGTGATGTGCGGCCATTGGTGCGCATGAATGTCAGTGTGATTGTTGAACAGGATGGTCGCCGTGAACAGGGCAGCGCCGGCGGCGGAGGACGGGTCGATTTCAGTTATTTCCTGGATCAGGATCGCGGTCTGGGCTTCGCTCGTGAGGCGGTCCGTCAGGCCCTGGTCAACCTTGATGCGGAAGATGCCCCGGCGGGTAACATGCAGGTGGTACTGGGCCCCGGTTGGCCGGGCGTCTTGTTGCATGAGGCCGTGGGACATGGTCTGGAAGGGGACTTCAATCGCAAGGGGAGTTCTGTCTTCAGTGACCGTATCGGTCAACAGGTGGCCTCCAAACTGTGTACCGTCGTGGATGACGGCGCCATGGTGAACCGGCGCGGTTCATTGAATATCGACGATGAGGGCATTCCATCCGGACGGAATGTCCTGATCGAGAACGGGATCCTGAAAGGGTACATGCAGGACAAACTTAATGCCCGACTGATGAAGATGCCGGTGACCGGTAATGGTCGTCGTGAATCCTATTCCCACTTGCCCATGCCACGCATGACCAACACCTATATGCAACCGGGTGAACATAATCCGGCCGAGATCATTGCTGCTGTGGAGAACGGTTTGTATGCCGTTAACTTCGGTGGCGGCCAGGTGGATATCACTTCCGGCAAGTTTGTGTTTTCCACCAGTGAGGCGTATTTGATCGAGAAGGGCAAGGTGACTCGCCCGGTAAAAGGCGCAACACTGATCGGAAACGGACCGGAAGTGATGCAACGTATTACGATGGTTGGCAATGATCTCTCACTGGATGCCGGGGTCGGGGTGTGCGGCAAGGAAGGGCAAAGTGTCCCGGTCGGTGTTGGCCAGCCGACCCTGCTGGTGGATGGCTTAACCGTCGGCGGAACCCGCTCCTAGTCGTTTTCTGACTGGATGATTTCCCGCAGATAACGGAACAGGTTGCGCACATGGCGGGGCGGTTTGTTTTGTGCCTGCTCACTGCGGGCGTTGCGGATCAATTGACGCAGGTGCTGACGATCAAGTTGTGGGTACTGTTCGATTAATTCCGCCAGGGATTGTTCATCCTGTAACAGGCGATCGCGCCATTGCTCGATCAGGTGAAAGGTCGCATTGCTTTGCAAGTGCAGTTGCCGGAGCCGGTTCAATTCCGCCTCAATAGGGGCCGGGTCGATACCCCGCATCAGTTTGCCGATGTATTGCAGTTGCCGCTTTCTGGCGCCATGTTGTTTGATTTTGCGGGCGGCGAGGACGGCATCCAGCAGTGCCTCGGGCAAGGCGCAACGTTGCAGGCTTGCATTATCCAGTTGCAGCAATTCCGTGCCCAGATCCTGCAGTGCCTGGGCATCACGCTTGAGCTGTGATTTGCTGGGGGCTTCCGGTTGGTCGATATTGTCGTCTTGATCAGTCATAGCGGTCACGGCAGGTGAAATGCGTCTGATTAAAACAAGTCGGACGGATAAAAGAAAGGGTAATTTACAGAATGGCGAAACTAATGGCACAAAACACGACGGCCCGGGCGGCTTACGATCTGGATCAGTTAAAACAACTGGTGGGTGATATTCTGCAACAGGCCAAAGACCTGGGGGCAACCAGCGCCGAAGCGGGGGTAAACAGTGAGGCCGGTTTTTCTGTGACCGTGCGCATGGGTGAAGTCGAGACCATTGAATACAACCGTGACAAGGGATTGGGTGTAACCGTCTATTTCGGGCAGCGCAAGGGGTCTGCCAGTACGACGGACTTTCGTCCCCATGCGGTCAGTGAGACGGTCAGGGCGGCGGTGGATATCGCCCGCTATACCGCCGAAGATGAATATGCCGGTCTGGCCGATCCGGCACTGATGGCCAGGGATATTCCTGATTTACAGTTATACCAGCCCTGGGATATCACACCGGATGCGGCGGTGGAGATGGCGAAAGAATGTGAAGCGGCGGCTTTTGCCGTGGACAAACGGCTGCATAATTCTGAAGGGGCCTACATTGCCACGCACAGCGGTGCACGGGTCTACGGCAACAGCAACGGCTTTGTCGGCGGTTATCCCAGTTCACGGCACAGCCTTGGCTGCACCATGATCGGCCGGGAAAATGACGAGATGCAGCGCGATCACTGGTACAGCCTGTCGCGTAATCCCGCCGGACTGGAAGCGGCAGTGAGCGTCGGCCAAAAAGCGGCACAGCGCACCGTTGAACGCCTCAGTGCCCGGAAGATACAGACCGGCAAATTGCCGGTGATCTTCAGTGCCGAAGCAGCCCGTGGGTTATTGGGCCATTTCATCCGCGCTATTAACGGCTCCGCCCTGTATCGCAAATCCTCGTTTCTGCTCGACAGTCTGGGGCAAGCGATTTTTCCCGATTTCATTGAGATTCAGGAACAGCCTCACCTGTTGCAGGGGCTGGGCAGTTCACCGTTTGACAGTGAAGGGGTCTCCACCCGTGAGCGGCGGATCATTGAAGCCGGTGTCTTGCAGGGTTATGTGCTGGACAGTTATGCGGCCCGTCATTTGGGCATGCAGACCACCGGTAATGCGGGCGGGGTACACAACCTGTCGATCAATCACCAGGCGGCGGACCTGGATGCGCTGCTCAGGCAGATGGATAAAGGCATACTGGTCACCGAAGTGATGGGGCAGGGTGTGAATATCGTGACCGGTGACTATTCGAGAGGGGCCGGCGGTTTCTGGGTGGAAGGCGGCGAAATTCAGTATCCCATTGAAGAGTTCACGCTGGCCGGCAACCTGCGGCAGATGTACCGTGGTTTGCAGGCGGTGGCCGGGGATGTGGATCGGCGCGGCAATCTGCTGACCGGATCCTGGCTGATCGATGAGATGACGATTGCCGGGGATTAACCCGGCAATTCAGATCGTTTTACCCCGCAACCGCTTTCTGGATCAACGGTATCAGGGGCTCTGGCAAGGCGATCTTGCCGGAGAGTGCGTATTGTTGCCCTTGCTCTGACATTTTGTGCCAGGTCTTGCGAATAATATCCAGCCATTTTTCTTCGCTGTACTCCGGATGACGTGTCGCAAAGTCGAGCATATAGTGTTCGATAAAGACCAGATCGACCACATCTTCCAGCATTTGCGTATCCGGGTTGGACTTGATGGATTTTTTCCCCACCGCTTGTTTGACCCGTTCGATAAACGCCTCATCATAACCGGCCTCACTCAGCAGTTTACCGGCTGTTTCCGCATGAAATTTGTACAAATCGGTACGCCATTTCAGATACCCAATGCGATCCATGGGATAGTCACTGCGAGGTGATTTCCAGCGCTGGATATGTTGCGCCCGAACTGCCAGTTTGACTGCATCATCAGCATCGGGGAGGTAACGTTCCTGCATTTCACCCATCCGGTGTGAATAGAGTAATTCCTTGGGCCATTGTTTGCCGCCGGCATCGGTTTCAAAATTGGGATCTTCGCTATTCGCTGTATCGAACAGTTCGATCGCTTTAAGGTAATTTTTCTGAGACATCAGTTTTCTCCGCTTACGCAAGACTGCAGTCTAGCCTACTATGCCTGCAAGCGTTAATAAACATGACTAAAAGTAATAGTAATTTTACATATGTTTATCTCCTGCGGGATATACATCAGGGAAATCCCTGTTAATAAGTGGTAAAAGACGCTACGTGTTAATAATGATATTGCCGATTAAGCGCGGTTTCCGAGACAGGCGGTGGTAATTTCTGCGATAACCCGGCTAATACACAAATCAGTTGAAGGCTTGGCTGTCTCTGCTAAGATAAGGCGAATATGTCAGTAAGCGCGCACTTTTTTCGCGTGCAGTAAATTTCTGCTGATGGGGGCGAACACGGTCCGGTTATGCAGCAACCGTGTAGTTTGCTCCGCTATGATAATGAATATCACAGGGCGAGTGTTGACTGAAACGGAAATCTTTTTCTCAGGCTGTGTTGTCCTGACATTATTTGCAGGTGAAGTGACGATACATCCAGGCGATTACTGTTCTACGGATTTATCTGCCGGCCCGGACTGGATCGTTGTTGATGAGGCGCAGGAATGAAAACCAGAATAATACTGAATCCGTCTGCCGGTGCAGGACGGGCGGGGGAGCGACTGAACCGGGTTCGTGCTGTTTTTGAAAATGCCTGGCCCGGTTGTGAATGGGTGGAAAGCAACAGTGCCGAGCATGTGACGGAACTTGCAGCTGAAGCGGCGCGCGCGGGATACGCCAGGGTTATTGCGGTGGGTGGTGATGGTACGGCTCATTTCGCCGCCAATGGTCTGGTCGGCAGCAGGACTGCTTTTGGCATACTGCCTGCGGGTACCGGTAACGATATCGCGGTTGCCATGGGGTTACCGAAAGATATCGAAGCGGCAGCCAATCTGCTGGTGCAGGAACATATCCGGCCATTCGATGTGATTAAGGCCGGTGACCGCTACTATTATTGTGTCCTGGGTCTTGGCATGGATACCCTGGCACTCAACTACATCAACTCCTCACGTATGCGACGTGGTCGCTGGCTTTATACTCAAAGCGCCCTGCGCGCCATGTTCCGCTATCGCCCGCAACACATTTCCGTCAATGGTGAAAAGATTAATTACGCCGGCAAAGTGATGCTGTTGGCCGTGACCAACACCGCAAGTTATGCCGGTGGTTTTCGCTTGACGCCGCAGGCTCGCGTTGATGATGGTGTGATGGACTATTGTATATTTCCAAAAATGTCGGTACCGAAGCTGTTGTATACCTTCAGCAAGGTGCTGTCTGCGGGTCATGAAAAGATGCCGGCAGTGATCATGGGCACAGCGACAAAACTGCGCGTGGAGAGCAGTGAACCCATGCCCCTGACGCTGGATGGTGAACTGACCGATATGTATACGCCGGTTGATATCAGTATCATGCCCGGTGCAATTCAGGCGATGGGAGGAGTGCAATGACATCCAGTAAGACAAACTATGACTATGACTTGATCATCATCGGCTCAGGTATCGCAGGCTCCGGTCTGGCTTGTGCCCTGGCAAAACACAAGCTACGGATTTTATTGCTGGAAAAGCGCCGCCGGTTGGGGACTATACATCGTGGTGACAGTCTGGTGCCGAAAAATACCGCGCTGTTGGCCCAGTGGGGTTTATTTGATGCACTGATGGAAGCGGGTGCAGTACCCATCGATCAGGTTGAGTTTCATCATCAGGATCGCATGTTGTTTCACACCAAGTTGACCGATGGTGAATCTTCTCCCTATCTGGTTTTGCCCCATGCCAAGACCGAACTGTTGTTGCAGGCCCAGGCCATGGCAACCGGCAATGTCACGCTGGCACAACCTGCGACATTAAAAGGCCTATTGCGTGATACGGAAGACGGGCCAGTCAGAGGCATCGCTTACAAAGATGATACGGGCGATCATGAAGTAACCGCCCCCTTAACCGTAGGTGCAGACGGGCAACAGTCCGCCTTGCGTAACATGTTGGGGATACCGTTTGAATCCTATTATTATGACCATGCCTATTTTGGGCTTGAGGCGGAACGACCGGCATCTTATCAGGATGCCATGCGTATCCAGTTGCATGCGGACGGTGGTGTTTTACTGATGCCCAGACCCGATCGGGTCGGTGTGGGTGTATTGGTTGAAGCCGGCAGCGCATCCTACTGGATGGGGCTGTCTGATGACGAACTGTCGACAATACTGGTGGAGCGGGTTCCGAGTCTGAAAGGTATGAAACTGTTTCGGGACGGTTCACACGTCTATACGATTACGCGCACCCATGCCCCCAGGTATGTCACTGATGGTGCGGTAATTATCGGAGATGCCGCCCATACCACCAACCCAACAGCCGGGCAGGGGATGGCGCTGGCATTGAGTGACGCCGGCTCACTGGCCGCCCATGTCGGTCCGTTACTGGAAGCCGGTGAAGAGATAAACACAATCCTGAAAAGCTATGAACAAAGTCAGTGGAATGCCAACCAGCGTCTGGTGCGGACATCCCATTGGTTGTCTTTGCTCTACGGTGCACGGGGCACCGTTCGACACGGCATGAAGATGACGGTACTGAAGGTCCTGTCAAATTCACTCGGCAGCCGCATTGCCAAGCCGGTAATTGAAAATTTCATGCAGGCATGAGGCGGTCATTCCGCCTCTGTTCATTGACGACATGATAACGAAGACAACACAGGAGAATAGAAAATGACAGCCCTCGATCTGGCGTTTCATGGTGGTATGGTTTTGATGATTGGCCTGGCGGCCGGTTTACCCTTTAACATGGTCATACTGAAAAACAAGTCGCATGATCAGATTCGAGCCTGGCGTGTGGCCCATTCCAGCCTGTGTATGGGCGGCACAGCCATGATCGCATTTGCTGCGGCGTTACCGATCCTCAAAATGCCCGCATTGTGGGAAAAAATTCTGATTATTTCTTTTGTCGCATCAGGCTATGGTTTCTGTTTTTCCATGTTCCTTGGCGCATCAACAGGAGAGCGAGGACTCACGTTCTTCAGCGGCAATGCGATTTATCGGCTGGTCTATGTAGGTAATTTCATCGGCTCAGCCGGTTCTACGATTGCTACGGCCTGTTTTATCTACGGTGCCTGGCTGGTCATGTAGACTGTATGAACGATCTTCCGGACCCGGCAGGGTCCGGCTATCCGCTTATCCGGTTTTGCCTGACTTCAAACTTCAGACGATCCACTCTTTGTTCAGCGGGGACAACCCAGGTCTCTCTGCATTTGATCAGGATCTCTTCCCTGTTATCAAGTGCGATTTCCATGGAAAGAATTTCGGCATTGGCCGGTCCATAAAACGGGGTTGATCCGGCAGCGGCGCTTTTCCATGATTTGATATTGAACACTCCGGTTTGATTCGGTTTATTGATGATATCCATGGACGTATATTCAGTATAGTCATAGCGACCGGTGAATACTGGGTAGTCCTTCACCGATATCACCCGGTTTGTCTTATAACCCACAATCAGTTTGCCTCGGCCCATCAACAGGAATTTCATGGGCATGATTTTTCCCTTGCCCTCATCATCTACATCGTACGGGGCATTGATCATCCACAGTGTGTGCAGATTATATTTTTTATCCACGGCCTGCAGCATGGCCTCAGTCATAAAGACCATACAGGCATTATTTCCGGCAAAATTGGGCTCGGTAAAAAATTCCAGGGCCGCCCAGTTGAGACTGATGGCTTTATCCAGTGCCGCTTCGATGAGGCGGGTTGCCGGGATTCTGATCTTGTCGATATCGATCTTGTCCTCGGTTTGCAGTATTTTCAGATAATCACCCATTTCACCGGCCAGCATGGTTTTGTCCGGTTTGACAGCCTGCTGACACAATGTGGCATATTCTTCGGCTTGCCACAATCCGGTTGCCATGACAGGACGGCAAAGGCTGCACAGCAGGATCATGCCGAACAGGTTGATTGATAATTTCATTCTCACTCCCCTTTGGTTTGCTGCGCCCTGGTGGAAACGGTCAGACATGTCAGACATGTCAGACATGTCAGATTGTCCGATCTCTGTTCCATTGATGTTGGATAGTATAGTGAAAACAAGACTATCCCATTACCGACGGTTTTGGAATGAGTGATGAGGTGTAGTGCAGGAAGAGCAGGTTTGGGCGCAGGCCGGTGTCGATTCAACCAAGCAGGTGGTATTTAATCAACAAGGTTTTTGCTGTTTCCAGTTCCGTGTATTCGATCCTTACAAATGGTGTGGATTCGGTGCCGCCACTGGGTTTTTTCTTCTGATATTTGGCAGTGAAACCACGGGCAATCAGGCTGCTGCTGAGCAGACGAGCCAGGACCGGTATATCTGTTTGATAGAGGTCCATCCATTTTTTACGTTTTGCTGTCATGCCGGTGATTGTGCGATTTTTTGTATAGTTATCAATTTATCGGCAGCCTGTCCGGGCCGTTTAGTGGAACTGTGTGGCGACCCGTTAAACCTTTATACCAGAAACAGGGCCGCCAGACCTAAAAATGTGAAAAAGCCCACAACATCAGTAACCGTGGTGAGAACTACCGTACCTGCCAGGGCGGGATCAGCACCGATTTTCTGCAGCAGCATCGGTATCGTTGCACCGGCAATGGCGGCGACGATTAAATTGACCGTGATGGCCAGGGCGATGATCAATGCCAGATTCACGCTGTTGAACCAAAGCCCTGCAACACCGGCGATCACCGTTGCCCAGATCAGGCCGTTCCAGATGCCGACCATAAATTCTTTCAGGAAAAGTCGTTTGGCATTACTCTGGCTGACCGTTCCCAGCGCCATGCCGCGGATCACCAGGGTCAGGGTCTGACTGCCGGCGATACCGCCCATGCTGGCTACAATGGGCATCAAGATGGCCAGTGCGACCAGCTGCTGAATCGTGGTATCAAACAGTCCAATCACCCAGGAGGCAAGAAAGGCGGTGAGCAGGTTTATGCCCAGCCACAGACTGCGACGTTTCGTGCTGCGGAACACCGGTGCGAACATATCCTCTTCTTCGTTCATACCGGCCATACTCATGAAAGAGTGATCGGCGGTTTCCCGGATAACATCCACCACGTCATCAATAGTGATGCGACCCAACAAGCGTTTTTCCACATCCACTACCGGTGCGGAGATCAGGTCGCGGCGTTCGAACATATTGGCGACATCGCGGGCGGGGGTTTCGGCCGGGATAGCCTCAACAGATTTATCCATGATGTCACTTACCCGGGTACCCGGGTCCTTGATCAACAACAGGGTCAGCGGCAATACCCCCAGGAATTGACTGTCACGATCCACCACAAACAAGGTATCGGTGCCGCTGGGAATTTCACCTCGCTTGCGTAAAAAACGCTGTACCACATCCAGGGTAATGTCCTCCCGGACCATAATCGTATCCGGGTCCATCAAACCGCCGGCGGTATCATCCGGATAAGAGAGGACTGAACGCAACCGGTCCCGGTCCTGAGCCTCCATGGTGAGCAGTAATTCCTGCGTCACATTCAGGGGCATTTCAGGAATGATGTCCGCCAGGTCGTCAGTATCGAGCTGTTCTGCCGCTTCCAACAGCTCTTCTGCGCCCATCTTGCTGATAATGCCGGCACGCAACTGATCATTCAGGTGCAGCAGGATCTCGCCTTCCGCGCCCACCGGGACCAGCGGCCAGAGATAATCTCGTTGTTCAGTGTGCAGGGATTCGAGCAGGTGGGCGATATCCGCCGGGTGCATGTCCTGCAACAGCTCGGTTACCCGTCCTGTATCGGCTTCATCCCGCCGATTGAGTAAATCGTGCAGACTTGCGCTGTCGTTATTGTTTTCGGTTTCGTCGGACATACCCAAATCCTGTTAGACAGATAAAGTTTAACAGGCTCTACAGAAAATTGGTAAAACAGTTGGTAAGTGTGCAAAAAAATGTTTAGTGGTTGTATTGAAAGTCATTCAACAGGTTTGTGAATTGCTCATAGTCATTACTGCGGAGGATGGTTTGCGTTAATTGTGATAATTGGCTGACGTTACTGTTGAGTATGACCTCTTTTACTTCCGGCAGCGTGTTGGGGTGCATGCTGAATTCCGTCAATCCCAGTCCCAGCAAAAGCCGGGTAAAGCGCGGATCACCGGCCATTTCCCCGCACATGCTGACGGGCTTGCCGAATTTTCTGCCCGCCATCAGGGTGATATTAATCAGTTGCAACACGGCGGGATTTAACGGGTCGTACAGGTAGTTGACCTCATCATCGACACGGTCGATAGCCAGCGTGTACTGGATCAGGTCATTGGTGCCGATGGAGAGAAAATCGAGGAAATTGAGAAACATGTCGGCATTGATTGCCGCCGCCGGCACCTCGATCATCCCGCCGACAGGAATGTTGGGATCGAACGCCAGTCCCTGCGTCTGCAAGGCGTGACAGGTATCCTGTAACAGGCGCAGGATAAGCTGCAGTTCCTGCACATTGGAAATCATCGGCAAGAGGATTTTGACCGGCCCCAGCGCCGAAACACGCAGGATAGCGCGCAGTTGGGGAAGGAACAAATCCGGTTCTTTCAGTGCCAGACGAATCGCCCGCAAGCCCAGTGCAGGATTGACCGGTACCGTGGTTTGAGTCGAGCTGTTGTTAATTTGTTTATCCGCGCCCAGATCCAGGGTGCGAATCGTCAATGGTTTGCCGGCCAGCCGTTGCAAGGTCTCGCGGTAGATTTCAAATTGTTCTTCTTCGGAAGGCGGGAGCAGACGGTTCATGTAGAGATATTCGGTGCGAAACAGACCGACACCCTGTGCACCGATGCGGTTGGCTGACTCAATATCTCCCGGCATTTCAATGTTGGCCAGTACACTGATATTTATGCCGTCGCGGGTAACGGCGGGCTGGTGACGATTACGGATCGTTTCGATAAATCGGTTTTGTTCACGGCGGCGTTGTTGATGGAAGTGGGTCAGGGTATGGGCATCAGGTGTACCGATGACCCAGCCGCGTTGACCGTCCAAAATGACAGTCTCATCATTTTGATAACAATGGCGGGCATGATGCAGACCGACTACCGCCGGGATGCCCAGACTGCGGGCCAGAATGGCGGTATGTGAGGTGGGGCCGCCACCCTCGGTGATAAAGGCGGCGATCCCCTGATGCTGCATGAGGATGGCATCTGCCGGCGACAACTCATCGGTCACCAGCACATAACCGGAATAGGTAGACTCCTGTGATGGCTTTACGCTGTGGTGCACCGGGCTGTTCAACAGGATACGCATGATGGTATTGACCACATGGTCCACATCATCCCGTCGGGTGCGTAAATAGGGGTCCTCCATTTCATCGAAGACCCTGACCAGTGAATCACGTTGCAGTTTCAGGGCCCATTCTGCGTTACATTCCCGACTGCTGATGATTTCGATAGGGACACGAGACAAGGTGGAGTCATCCAGCATCAGCAGGTGGGTATCGATAAACTCGACAATATCCGCCGGTGTATGCGCCGGTATTTGACCGCGAATATCTTTCAGGTGTTGTTTGGCGCCGGTCAGTGCGGCCTGATAACGGGCGATTTCTTCAGCAATAAACTGGGGGGGGAGGGAGCACTGCGGGATTTCGAGCTCGTTACGATAGAGGATGCGTACCGGCCCGATGACGACACCGCTTGAAATGCCTGTACCAAGTCTTGCATAGGTCATAACGGCCCCACTGCTCGAAGTTGTAACGGTTGCGCCAGTCGATAAGGTTCACTGTTCTTCGTCAAATCTGTTGTTGATCAAACTGAGCAGGGCGGACATGGCCTCTGACTCATCTTTGCCCGAGACAGATATCTCGATGTTACTGCCCTTGGCGGCGGCCAGCATCATCACGCCCATGATGCTTTTGCCATTGACTTGTTTGCCGTTGAAGGCAATATTGACCTCGGATTGGAAACCCGTGGCCAGTGTCACCAGTTTGGCCGCCGCCCGGGCATGCAAACCAAGCTTGTTAATGATCGTAATCTTTTCCTGCAACATGGTTCAGTGTTCTTTCGGGTGACAGGGGAGCACCCCTTCATGCCCACCGCTGAGGGCCTTCTCGGTCAGTTGCACCAGGTCCAGCTGCGGATAATTCATGATCCTGACCAGCATGGGCAGGTTTATTCCGGCAACCACCTTGACGGTACTGTTGCGCAGACTGCAAGCGATATTACTCGGCGTGGAGCCATACATATCGGTCAGGACCAGTACACCTTCGCCCTGATCGATCTCTTTAATTAATTCACGCGCCTTGCTGATCATCTCTTCCGGTTCACAATCAAAGGAAACCGGCAGGGTGCGAACCGGCAGGGGGCAGTTGCCCAGTACCGAGATCGCCGCATCACAGAGCGATTTGCCGATGTGACTGTGCGTTATGACCAGGATGCCGACACTCATTCCATTTCCCTGTGGCGGGTTAACACATTGTGCATCGACTTGCGAAATTCGGCCGCCAGTTTTTCTACCATATAGACTGACCGATGTTGACCGCCGGTGCAACCTATTGCAATAGTCAGGTAACTGCGGTTTTCCGCCTCAAAGGCCGGAATCCACTCAGCGAGAAAACCATGCAGATTGGCGTACATTTTCTGCACTTCCGGGTATTTTTCCAGGTAATCAATAACCGGCTGATCCAGCCCGGTCAGGTTGCGTAATTCCGGTACCCAGTGCGGGTTGGGGATGCAGCGAATATCAAACACAAAATTTGCGTCTACCGGGGTGCTGTGTTTAAACCCGAATGATTCAATCAATAAGGACATCCGATCCTGGCTGGAACCTTCCACCCGTTGTCTGACCAGCTCACGCAATTGGTGGACTGTCATACGGGTGGTATCAAAGACCAGATCGGCGTGGGATGAGACCGGCCCCAGCATGCGGCGTTCTTCCTGAATTGCTTCATTCAGGGGGGTGTCGTCATCGGTCAGGGGATGGCGGCGGCGGGTTTCACTGAAGCGCTTCATCAGGGTAATGTCATCCGCATCCAGAAACAGGACATCACACTGCATGTCACTGTTGCGAACCTGATCCACCAGTTCCGGAAAAATGCTCAGGTCGCCGGCAAGGTTGCGGACATCAATACCGACAGCAAAATTATCGTAATTGGTATCGGGTGTGCTGAGGATTTGCACGGTAAAGGCCGGCAACATGCCAATAGGCAGGTTATCGATACAATAATAATCAAGGTCTTCCAGGGCGTGCAGCGCGACTGACTTGCCTGAACCGGACATGCCGCTGATGATAACCAGTCTCATGAATCGTTTTGATTAATCAGTTTCTGTTGTCGTTTGATAAAGTCTTCTGTGGCGTTGTAACCACTCAGCAAAAGGACGTGGTTGCGTACCGCTGCCTCAACTATGACCGCCAGATTGCGACCCGGCGCAACGGGCAGGACCACCACCGGTATTTCCGCGTCCAGAATATTCTCATAGTGATCGGTGGTGGACAATCGGTCAATCTTAGTATGGTCCTGTTCCGAGAACAACTGCATCCGGATAACCAGCCGCAGGCGCTTGCTGTTGAGGATGGCGGTCTCACCGAACATGGCCCGGACATTCAGGATACCCAGCCCGCGGACCTCCAGAAAACCATGCAAGGCCGGCGGGCAGCGTCCGTGGATGATTTCCGGTCCGGCGCGGAAAAACTCCGGGGCATCATCCGCAATCAGGCGATGACCACGACTGAGCAGCTCCAGGGCCAGTTCGCTCTTGCCGATACCGCTGGCGCCGGATATCAGCACACCCAGCCCCATGACCTCCATAAACACACCGTGCCGGGTAATGCGATCAGAAAAGAGTTCGGCGAGATAATAGCGCAGGTACTCAATGAGCTTCGCGCCGGGCAGGGCGGAACGTAACAGGGCGATTTTTCTGCTGCGGACAAATTCGAGGAGTTCGGTGGGGGTCTCGGCATTATTGGCAATAATGAAAGTGGAGGGTTCATTATTGTCCAGCGCGTTAAAAATCTTTTCCAGTGAGTGGCCGGTGAGGGCTGTCAGGTAAGCCAGCTCCTTGTGACCGATGATCTGGATTTGGTTTGGGTGTACCGAATTGAAATACCCGGCCAGGACTTCCTCATCGAGTTCATCCCGGTCGGGGGTGATGGTAATGTTATGCTCACGACCGCTGATCCATTCCAGTTTCAGTTGCTTGTGGTGACTGGAAAAGAGCTGCTGGATCGATATGGAATGGGTCATGGCCTAGTGGGTTTGTTGCCACTGCCGGACGAGTTCATGCAGATCGACGGGGCTCTTGGCGGAGCGCATTTGCTCGCGCATCCCCGCGTCATTAAACATGGCGGCGATCTTTGCCAGCGCCTGTAAATGTTCTTCGGTGGATTCCTCCGGGACCACCATGGCGAACAGCAGGTCAACCGGCTGATTGTCGATGGCATCGTAGTCGATGGCATGGTCCAGTTTGATCAGTGCCCCCAGCGTAATGGTGCCGTTTTTGAGACGGCCGTGGGGGATGGCCACTCCGTGGCCAACGCCCGTACCGCCAAGACGTTCCCGGTTCAGCAGACTGTCGAATACTTCACTGCTGGTAATGCGCCCTTCGCTTCCGGCGATGAGTTCACTCAATTCCTCAAGTGCGCGTTTTTTGCTATTCGCGCCGACATTACACGCTATGCGTTCCAAAGGGATGAGTTCAGTTAGTTGCATGGATGTATAAGCTACTCGTTGACTTGTTGCCGTTTAATCCCACCGTCTGCACGGTGATGATCAGTGAGTTTTTCCTTGTGTTTGCGGATCTGACGGTCCAGTTTGTCTACCAGTGCGTCAATCGCCGCATACATGTTTTCATCTTCGACATTGGCGAAAATATCATTGCCGGTGATGTGGATGGTGGCTTCCGCTTTTTGCCGATTTTTTTCCACACTCAAAATGACATGAACATTGGTAACATGGTCAAAATGACGCTCAAGCTTCTCCATTTTGTTGTGGACATAGTCATGCATGGATTCGGTAACTTCAACGTGGTGACCTGTTATGTTTAATTGCATAAGGTGCTCCTTCTGCCGGTTGTTGTCAGGTTAAACGCTTGCGTTCATTGGATGGCGGGATGCCCATGGCTTCCCGGTATTTTGCAACAGTACGTCGTGCGACATTGATACCCTGATCTTCCAGGATACTGGCCAGTTTGCTGTCGCTCAGCGGTTTGTTGGGTTTTTCGGCAGCGATGAGTTTCTTGATCAGGGCTCGGATCGCTGTTGCCGAACATTCACCGCCACTGGCTGTGGTGACATGGCTGGAGAAAAAGTATTTCAGTTCAAATATCCCGCGGGGGGTATACATGTATTTCTTGGTGGTGACGCGAGAGATAGTGGATTCGTGCATTTCCACTTCTTCCGCTACATCGTGTAAAACCAGGGCCTTCATGGCTTCTTCACCATGTTCAAGAAATCCCTGCTGTCGTTCCACTATGCAGCGCGATACCTTGAGCAGGGTTTCGTTCCGGCTTTGCAGGCTTTTGATAAACCAGCGCGCTTCCTGTAACTGGTTTTTCATGTAGGTATTATCCGCGTCATTGTGCACCTGCTTGATCAGACTGGCATAGTGATTGTTGACGCGCAGCTTTGGCGCTGCATCAGGGTTCAGTTCAACCACCCAGCGATTCTTGATCTTTTTAACAATGACGTCCGGGACGATATATTCCGGTTTGCTGTTGGTGATTTGACTGCCGGGTCGGGGTTGCAGGGTCTGGATCAACTGGACAATCTCTTTTAATTCTTCTTCCGTGATTTTCATCCGGCGCATGAGTTGCGCAAAGTCACGGTTGGCCAACAGATCGAAATGGTCCTGCACCAGTTCCACTGTGTGCTCCAGCCGGTCCACATCAAAAGGTAACTGTTTAAGCTGGATCAGCAGATTTTCCTGCAGATTGCGTGCGGCGATACCGGGTGGATCAAAATGCTGAATGCGATGCAACACGGCCTCAACTTCTTCAATGTCGATCTCCAGTTCGTCACTGGTCAGGGCTTGCTGAATCTCTTCGAGTGAGGCGGCGAAATAACCATCTTCATTAATCGCATCGATAATGGTTTCGGCGATGATTCGATCTGTATCGCTGAAGTGGGTCATTTCCATTTGCCAGATCAGGTGATCCTGCAGAGATTCACCACCGGCGGAGTCAGGGATGTCGAATTCGCGGACATCATACTCCCGATTGCTGGAACTGGCGGTGGTGACGGGCTCGTAAATATCATCCCATCCGCTGTCAACCGGCAGTTCGGAAGGAATGGCCTCCTGTTGCATGATCAGGCTTTCGTCTTCACCGGTACTCTTGTTGCGTTCCTCTGCGGCCTGTGACGGGTTTGACTCATCATCATGTCCATCCTCGGCAACCTCGAGCATCATATTGGAGTCCAGGGCTTCCTGGACCTCGGTTTGCAACTCGAGCGCAGACAGTTGCAACAGCTTGATTGCCTGCTGCAATTGCGGGGTCATGGTCAGATGCTGGCCAAGTCGGAGGTGTAATGCTTGCTTCATATTTTTTGTGGTAGGGCAGAAATTCTCAACTGCCGATTCATCACTATTCTAGCGTAAATAATCCTGATATTGGCCCTTTACAAACGGAAATGTTCGCCCAGATAGACCTGACGTACCTGCTGGTCGGCAAGCAGGACATCCGGATTGCCCTGGGCGATCACTTCGCCGCTGTTTACAATATAGCCCCTATCACAAATGCCGAGGGTTTCCCGCACGTTATGATCTGTGATCAGGACCCCAATATCGCGTTCCTGCAAGTGTTTGATAATGCTTTGTATATCCAGTACAGAAATCGGGTCAACCCCGGCAAAGGGTTCGTCCAGCAGGATAAAGCGGGGATTTGTCGCCAGGGCGCGGGCAATTTCCACCCTGCGTCGTTCGCCACCGGACAGACTCATACCCAGATTGGCGCGAATGTGTCCGATGTGCAGTTCTTCGAGCAATTCCTCCAGCGCGTGTTCTCGCTGGGTGGGATTCAGTTCCTTGCGGGTTTGCAGAATGGCCATGATGTTATCGGTTACGGAAAGCTTGCGAAACACCGAGGCCTCTTGCGGCAGATAGCCAATGCCATATCGGGCGCGGGCATGCATGGGTAGCTGGGTCAGATCATGATCATCCAGTTTGACCGCTCCCTTGTCGGTAGCGACCAGACCGACAATCATATAAAAAGAGGTGGTCTTGCCTGCACCGTTTGGCCCCAGCAAACCAACAACCTCTCCACTGCCAACGTGCAGGGAAATATCGGTGACGACTTTGCGACTACGATAGGATTTGGCGAGGTGACTGGCGGTTAACTGGCTCATGGGCAGATTATTGTCCGGACCCATTGGCCGGGGCAAGAATGGCGTTGATGCGGCCGCTGGATGAATCACTGTTATTGGCGATCACGGTGCTTTTCTGAATATCGTATTCAATTCGGGCGCCGGCAAAACTGTTGGCTCCCTGTGTAACCCTGGCCTCGTCCAGCAGAAAGAGGCGGGCCCGGCGCGCGTGATATTCCATGGTGTTTGCCTGGGAGACGACTTGCTGACCGTCTTTGTCGCGTTGTTGCTGAAATCTGGCCGGTGTGCCGTTGATCACCGCTTTATCCAGTTGTCCCTTTTCGTAATAGAGTGTCACGCTGTCACCCTGGATACGGAGGGAGCCCTGATTGATATCCACTCCACCGGAATAAACGCTGTAGCCATTGCGTTTGTCGATCTCCACATGGTCGGCCTTGATATGGATAGGTTGCTTGCGGTCATCTTCAAGGGCCGAGAGTGGTCCGGCGTATGACACGAGCAGTCCCAGCGCGGGCAAGAGGTTACGGCACTGCATATTTACCCTCCACTTTCGACATAAGTTCCAGTTTATCCTTCAGCATGTCGATGCGCATACCGGTCGCGAAAATTTCATCTTTGCCGCGTGTGATGTTGACCCTGGCCTCGGTTTCGGCAAGCTTGGTGCTGGTATTGATGTAAAGTGTATCAGTTAGCAGGGTAATGGGTAACTCATCTTTGCCACCGGCACGATGGATACGCACCTTGCCGGTTAATTCAACACGGCGGTTTTTTTCATGCAAGGTGCCCTGTTCAGCCCAGGTCTGCCAGGGTTGCGGATGATCAGTGAAAAATTCGATATAGGGTTTTTGCAGTTTCACCACGTTGCTGATTGGGTAGTGTTGCAGCAGAGCCGCTTCCAGTCGGTAGGATGGTTTGCCTGCCGGATCAAACGCTGTTGCCGTAAAGCCTTCCAGGAAATAATCCGCCTCGTGTTCCGACACCGCTTTTCGATCCAGTTGCTGTTCATCCAGCGATTTTAATAACCAACTGGTAAACACAGCGCCGCCGATAATCAGCACGAACAGGATCAGGAAGCGAAATTTGCCCATTTAGAGAAATTTGTCCAATTGGCTCTGCAGGCTGCCCTGTGCTTCCATGATCAGTTCACAGACATCCCGCGCCGCGCCGCGCCCACCGTTGTGCGGGGTTTGCCAATGAGCATGTTGTTTGGCCAGTGGATGGGCATCCTGAACAGCGATGGCGAGACCGGCCTGTTTCATCACCGGCAGATCCACCACATCGTCTCCGACGTAGGCCGTCTCTTCTCTGGTCAGATTCAGTTTGGCGAGTAATTCATGATATGCCGCCAGTTTGTCCAGGCGGCCCTGGTAGACATGTTTGATATCCAGACTCTTCATGCGGTACTCCACCAGCTTTGAGCTGCGTGCGGTGATAATGCCTATCTCGACGCCGGAGGACTGCAGCAGTTTCATGCCAAAGCCGTCTTTTGAATTAAAGGCCTTGTATTCCTGGCCGTCATCGCCGAGGAACAGACTGCCGTCTGTGAGTACGCCGTCTACATCAAAAATCACCAGTTTGACCTGTTTGGCCTTGTCTAATACATCCTGCATGGTATTTCGCCGCTGCCTGTTTGTTTGTGTTATTGGTCAGTGTATACCAGAACGGCCTAAACCACTCCGGCCTTGAGTAAATCGTGCATATTCAATGCCCCGATGAGTTGTTGCCGCTCATCCACCACCGGCAGGGCGTTGATCCGTTTACTATCCATGATTTGCAGGGCTTCTGCCGCCAGCTTGTCTGCAGTAATGGTTTTGCAATTTGCGGTCATGCAATCACGGATCGCTATTTGTTTGATATTGATCTCGCCGCCGTCCAGAACCCGGCGCAGATCGCCATCGGTAAAGACGCCGAGAATATTATGGTCTTTGTTGACGATGGCGGTCATTCCCAATCCCTTGCGGGTCATTTCCACCAACGCATCACTGAGCCGGGCGTTTTCGTCCACTCGGGGAACCTCGTCACCGGTGTGCATCACATCACCGACATGCAGCAGCAGCCGTTTACCCAGCCGTCCGCCGGGGTGGGAGAGCGCAAAGTCATCAGCGGTAAATCCCCGCGTTTCCAGCAAGGCGACAGCCAGTGCATCACCCATGACCAGCGTCGCCGTGGTGCTGGCGGTGGGGGCCAGCCCCAGCGGACAGGCCTCTTTTTCAACACTGATGTCCAGATGTGCGGCAGCGTCTCTGGCCAGGGTGGAAGCCGGGTTACCGGTCATAGCAATGAGGGGAACATTGAGGCGCTTGATCAACGGCACGATGGTCAATAATTCATCGGTCTCGCCGGAATTGGAAATCGCCAGCACCACATCTTTGCCGGTGATCATGCCCAGGTCACCATGACTGGCCTCACCGGGATGCACAAAAAAGGCCGGACTGCCGGTACTGGCCAGCGTGGCGGCGATCTTGCTGCCGATGTGGCCGGACTTGCCCATTCCGGTCACGACGATGCGTCCCTCGCATTCGAGCATGAACTGACACGCCCGAATAAAGTCTTCCCCGATGCGATCTTTCAGGGTCAGGATAGCCTGTTGTTCGGTATCAATGACGGCATACGCCAGGGTTTGAATGCGGGTTTTGTCCATGGGTTCTGTGTCAGACCGTTGTTATGTGTTTTTTGTTAGTTTAGCTGTTGGCGACAGGATAACCCAATTCCGCCAGCTTTGTGATCAGCGTGGTGTGGTTCAAGCCTTCACCCTGGACTTCGACGGTACCTGTGGCGATATCAACCTCGACGGTTGCCACGCCCGGCAATTGCGTCAGGTTTGTTTGAATATTGCTTGCACAACCACCGCATTTAACGTTCATGACTTTAAATGATTCGGTTTGCATAACGCCTCCTTAAGTTCGGATAGTGAAATAGAGCAGCACCAGATAGGCAATATAGGCCGTAAACAACAGACCGCCTTCAATCCGATTAATACGGCCGTGTTGCCGGAAACCATAGGCCATGGTGAACAGGGCGATACTCAGCCCTATCATATAGGGAAAGTCTCGTTCCAGCACACCGGCATCCAGTTTCAGCGGTGAGATCGCGGCAGGCAGGCCCAGTACCGCCAGCAAGTTAAACATATTGGAACCGATAACATTACCAATGGCGATATCCGGTTCCTTTTTCAAGGCACTCATGACGGAGGCGGCCAATTCCGGCAGACTGGTGCCTATCGCGACGATGGTCAGCCCGATGACCAGGTCACTGACCCCGAGAAATTTGGCGACATTGATTGAGCCCCAGACCAGGATTTTGGCGCTGAGCAACAAGGTGGCCAGACCAACCATCAACCAGAACAATGCAGCCATGGTTGTGATTCTGGGGATCTCGTTGGCATATTCAATTTCCATTGGATCAACCCGGCTTTTCCGCAACCCCAGATTAACCATCCAGAACACCATCAGGCCCAGACCGCTGAGGAGGATCAGACCATCCGTTCTGGTCAGGTCGCCGTCCATCGCCAATACCAGGGCAATCAGCATAATGGCAAACATGGCGGGGTATTCGCGGCGCAGGGTTTCCGATTTGACTTCCAGTGGGCAGATCAGGGCGGTGATACCGAGCACCAGTGCAATATTGGTGATGTTGGAACCCAAGGCATTGCCGACAGCCAGGCCGGGGTTCCCTTCCATGGCGGCAGAGTACGAGACCAGTATTTCCGGTGCAGAGGTGCCAAAACCGACAATGGTCAGGCCGATGATCAACGGTGATACTCCCAGATTGCGAGCGGTTGCCGAAGCGCCATGGACGAATCGATCCGCCCCCCAGACCAACAGAGCAAATCCCACTATTATGGAAAGACTGGACAGGTAAATTTCATTCATGGGGACAACAGACGCCGTGGCAGTGATGGTTGGTTATTGTAACAGTTCCAGCTCTTTTTCCAGCGCCTCGTCTTCCTTGGTGGGTGGGGCGATGTAGACTTTTTCCCGCGGCGGGTTGCCGTCATGGATATCTCGCTTGCGTGCCTGCAAATAGGCATCACGAATGAACGCATACTTGTCGAAACTGGCCTGCTCAGCAATGCGGTTGGCCTTGAGCAGACCGGAACGCTTGTCGACTGCCCGCATGGCAATGACACTGTTACGGCTGCGGATGTGATCGATTTGATTGGTGGGATATACATACCACTCTTTTGCAGTACCCCAGGTATCACGCAAGGTGCTGGGTCCGAGGAAAGGCAGCATAAAATAGCGACTGTCCTCCCAGTTAAACCAGTAGGCCAGGGTCTGGCCGAAGTCTTCATTGCGCTTGGGCAGGTCCATGTGTTTGGCGACATCAATCAAACCGAAGACACCAAAGAAGGTGTTAAAGACAAAACGCATGAAGTCTTCGGCAAAATGCTGAATCTTGAGTTGCAACAGATCGTTCACAATGACGAAGATATCATCCACATGGCTGAAGAAGTTGCTGATACCGGTCTGGACAAAGTCGGGTGTAATGGACTGATACCCACGGCTGACCGGGTCGAGGATGTACTCGTAAAAATTTTCATTAAAGTTAAACACGGCGCGATTATAGGATTCCCAGGGGTCGTGTGCAGGGGCCGTTTTCCCATTGGGAGTGCCCGCACAGCCTGTGACCAGCAGGGCAATGACAAACAGTATGGCGAGTTTCCCTGGCATAAAGCGAATTCCTGATAATTTGTCGTTCATAATTCAAACCTGATAATGGGGTACGATCATCACACCGGAGGAACAAGAAATCAATGGCAGTACCTATCGGGTTTCTGTTCTAGTGATGCCGCAGCGAATGCAACGCAATACAGTAACGAGTTTGCCCTGTTTGACATCGAAGGGTTTGTCTTTTAAAGGCTCCCACTTGTGAAAACCGTTTCGGCACAGTGTTTTGCCTTTGTGTTTGTCTTTTGCCTTCGGTTTTTTAAACTGGATTATCTCGCCCATAAGCTGCATCATTCGTGATTTTACGTGTAGTTGGATTATAGGATAAAAAATGGCTGGTGAAACATATCGAATTATGTTTGGTGCGGCAGGTTGGCGGCATGCCGCCTGGCAAACAATATTTTACCCGGATGACCTGCCTGAGGAGTGGCAATTGGGTTATTACGGTAATGAATTTCCGGTTGTCCTGTTTCCTGCAGATTACTGGAGCCTGGCCGATGAGAGTATCGCTGAATGGTTGTCCGACTGCGGCGATGCGTTACAGTTTGTTTGTGAATTTTCATCGCCGGCGCAGTTTCAGGACCAGGCCGGGCGACTGGCACTGTTTTCCGGACGTTGCTGCGGTGTGATTTGTCGGCTGAGTCCCGATGAAATGACCGCCGGTTTGCCGGATAGTCTGCCCGAGACAGAGGTCCCTTTGAGTGTGGATACCGCCGGTCAGCCGGTGTCACCGGAGGCAACGCAGCTGTTGCAAGCGCGCGGTATCAGTTTGGTTCGGTATGACGTTGCTGCAGATATACCGGTTGCACAAGGTCGTTTTGTTTGTACACGGGTTAACAGTGAAACGACGGATATGCGCGCCTTGCGCAGGATAATCGAATCACTGCTCAGTCAGACCTCAGCCCGGCAGACGGTGGTGATAATTTTTGATGGAACACCGCCGCGCATTGATGTTATGCGCAATGCAGTGGTGTTGCTTGACCTGATTGATTAAGGTTTGGTTAAGATAACGGAAAAAGTTTGCAAGGGACGGTTACAGACCGGAAATTTTTCTCCAAAATTAATGACATGTTCAGTCATCAAGTGCTATACATTCCAAGATGCAAAATAACGACGACATAATAATAAAAGTCCGCAACCTGAGTTTCGCGCGTGGTAACCGGGTTATCTTTGATGATATCGACCTGGATATCAAACGCGGCAGCGTAACCGGGATCATGGGGCCGAGCGGTACCGGCAAGACCACCCTGTTGCGCTTGATCGGTGGTCAGTTGCAGCCCACGGCCGGTACCGTCGAAGTGGATGGTGAATGTGTCCAGCAACTGAATCGCAGCGAACTATACCGATTACGCAAGCGGATGGGCATGCTGTTCCAGAACGGTGCATTGCTGACAGATATGAATGTCTTTGACAATGTGGCATTCCCCTTGCGTGAACATACCCAATTGCCGGAACAGATTATCCGCGATCTGGTTCTGATGAAACTCGAGTCTGTCGGGTTGCGCGGGGCACGCAAATTGATGCCCAGCGAATTATCCGGCGGGATGGCAAGACGTGTCGCTCTGGCGCGGGCCATCGCGCTTGATCCCATGATGATTATGTATGACGAACCCTTTACCGGCCAGGACCCCATTTCCATGGGAGTTCTGGTCCGACTGATCCGGTTGTTGAATGACGCACTGGGCCTGACCAGTATTATTGTCTCCCATGATATCCAGGAAACCCTCTCCATCGCCGATGATGTCTACCTGTTATCGGGTGGCAAGGTCGTCGGGCACGGTACAACGGAAGAGCTCAATAATTCAAAGTCAGAATGGGCACAACAATTCCTGAAGGGGTTGCCGGATGGTCCGGTGCCATTCCATTACTCTGCAGCTGATTATGCGGACGATTTATTGGCCGGCGTGGATGACAAGCCGGCAGCCGGGGAGGCGGTGTGATGAGTAACTGGTTACAGTCACTGGGAATGGCCTGTCTGGGTGCTTTCGAACGTCTGGGGCGGGCCAGTATTCTGTTTGTGCAAATCCTGAGCGGTTTGCCGTCCCTGTTTGGTCGCGTCAGTCTGGTGGTCTATCAAATTTACTCTGTCGGCGTGTTGTCGCTGGTGATCATTATCGTTTCCGGTTTGTTTGTGGGCATGGTGCTGGGTCTGCAGGGCTATAACACCCTGGTGGATTTCGGTGCCGAAGAGTCACTCGGTGTGGTGGTGGCCCTGGGTTTGGTGCGGGAACTGGGGCCGGTTGTCACCGCCCTGTTGTTTGCCGGGCGAGCCGGCTCGGCCCTGACAGCGGAAATCGGTTTGATGAAAGCCACCGAACAACTGTCCGCCATGGAGATGATGGCGATTGATCCGATTCGTCGGGTGCTCGCGCCGCGCTTTCTGGCCGGAGTAATTGCCATGCCTCTGTTGGCCGCCATCTTCAGTGCGGTGGGTGTGATAGGTGGGTATTTTGTCGGTGTCGGCATGGTCGGTGTGGATGACGGCGCCTTCTGGTCACAGATGCAGGATGCGGTGGATATGTATGATGATATCTATAATGGTGTCATCAAGAGCATGGTATTTGGTGTGGTGGTGACCTGGATTGCCATCTTTGAAGGTAATGATGCCATTCCCACCTCGGAAGGGGTGAGTCGCGCCACGACACGCACTGTCGTTTATTCCTCCCTGGCGGTGTTGGGGCTGGATTTTGTTTTAACTGCATTAATGTTCGGGGAGATCTGAACAATGAATTCAAGAATGGTGGAAATCTGGGTGGGTATATTCGTCGCGGCCGGTGCAGCGGCACTGTTCATGTTGGCCATGAAGGTCAGCAATCTCAGTTCCTATTCCAATGATGAAGGTTATACCGTGACGGCGCGGTTTGAGGATGCCAGTGGTTTGAAGGTGCGTTCGCCGGTTTCCATGGCCGGGGTACGGATTGGTCGGGTCACCGGGATCAGTTTCGACAAACACTCCCTCGAGGCGGTGGTGACCATGCGTATAGAAAAGAATTACGACACCCTGCCGTCCGGCACCTCCGCCAGCATCTACACGGCAGGTCTGCTGGGTGAAAAATACATCGGGCTGGAACCCGGTTCCGGCGCCAGCGATTGCGACGATGCCTTGCTGGCTGAACTGGAAGGTAAAAAGAGCGCCGGCAACGAAAATAAAGAATGCAAGGAAGAGGTTCTAAAGGACGGCACCGAGCTGAAACTGACCCAGGGCTCCATGGTATTGGAAAAACTTATTGGCCAGTTTGTGTCGCGTTTCCTGAGTGAAGGCGATGCCGATAAGGAGAAGAAAAAGTGATGCCTCGGGGTTGGGGTATGCCGTTACTGAAGAGTGCGGGGCTGCTGTGTGTCCTGTTGTTCTCGTACAGCCACGCCGGGGCGGCCGTCGGACCACAAGAATTGGTCGAGGCCACCAGCAACAAAATGCTGGAAAGGCTGCGTGCCGAACAAAAGGCGTTAAAACAAAATCCCCAACTGATCTATGACATGGTGAGTGATATTGTGCTGCCGCACTTTGATTTTATCGCCATGTCTCGCTCTGTGCTGGGCAAACACTGGCGTACCGCTGACCTTGATGGCAAAAAGCGTTTTGTACTCGCTTTCCGGGATACCCTGGTCAGGACCTATGCCGTGGCGTTGCTGGAATACACCGAACAAAAGGTGCGCTATCTGCCGTTGCGGGATGATCCCGCCACAAAAGATGTGACGGTCTGGACCGAGATCATTGAGTCGGGCAAGGCGCCGATCAGCATCAAGTATTCACTGCATTTGAAAAAAGATCAGTGGAAAGTTTACGACGTGTCGGTGGATGGGGTGAGTCTGATAGCCAATTACCGGACCTCCTTTGCCTCCGAAGTCACCAAGACCGGGTTGAATGCACTGATTGAACGACTGGAACAACATAATCGCAAGGCCGGACTCAAGTAACATGAATGCAAGAATAGAAAAGCAGGATAACCGTCTGAATGTGATTGGCGAACTGAACTCGCAGACCGTTCCGAAACTGTGGCGGGAATCCTCTGCCGTGATTAAATCCGCCGGAGAAAATTTGTTGTTTGATCTGCAGGGTGTGAGCCGCAGCGATAGTGCGGGAGTGGCCCTGTTAATCGACTGGATGCGGCAGGCAAGGGCATGCGCTCTGGAGATTCGGTTCCGGAACCTGCCTGAGCAGATGCTGGACATTATCAAAGTGAGCGATCTGGAGTCAGTTATTCCCCTTGCGGAATAAGTGGAATTATCCGCGTGACGTGATCGGATTCCGGTCCGGTCAGGTAAAACAGGTATCGAAATTGCCCCATGCCCGGTAGAATACCGCCTCTTTTTGTTGGCAGAATCTGAATTTGCAGACGTATTCGAGGAGAGCAGCATGGACCCGGAAGAGGTAAAACAACTGATCCTGGCGGGGTTACCCGACTGTGAGGTGATGGTTAAGGGTGACGGCAGCCATTTTGATGCTATCGTTATCGGCGAGGTGTTTGCCGGTAAAACACCGGTGCAACAACAGAAACTGGTCTATGCCACGGTAAATGATCGGATCACCAGCGGCGAATTGCATGCCCTGTCGATCAAGACCTATACACCGGAAAAATGGGCAACGGCGAAAAAACTTCAGGTTTCCTGAACCAGCCATGTCGAAACAATAACAACGCACAACATAATAAAGAAACAATACCAAGCATGGATAAACTGATTATTAGAGGTGGCGCACCGTTAAGCGGTGAGATTCGTATCTCCGGCGCCAAAAATGCCGCGCTGCCTATCCTGGCGGCCAGTTTGCTGGCTGACGCGCCCATGACCATCCACAATGTGCCACACCTGCACGATATCACCACCACCATGGAACTGCTGGGTCGCATGGGAGTGGATCTGACGATTGATGAAAAACTCAGTATTGAAGTTAATCCCACTACCATCAAAGAGCTGTATGCACCGTATGAACTGGTGAAGACCATGCGGGCCTCGATTCTGGTGCTGGGACCGCTGGTGGCCAAATACGGCAAGGCGGAAGTCTCCCTGCCGGGTGGTTGCGCCATCGGCTCTCGTCCCGTCAATCTGCACATCCAGGGGCTGCAGGCCATGGGGGCGAATGTGGTGGTGGAAAACGGTTACATCAAGGCCGAAGCGAAACGCCTGAAAGGGGCCAAGCTGGTGCTGGATTTGGTGACGGTGACCGGTACGGAAAACCTGATGATGGCCGCCTGTCTGGCTGATGGCGTTACGGTCATTGAAAACGCCGCCCGCGAACCGGAAGTGGTGGATCTGGCCAATTGCCTGATCAGCATGGGCGCAAAGATCACGGGGGCAGGCACTGACACGATTACCATTGAAGGTGTCGAGAGCCTGAGCGGGACCTCCTACACCGTGTTGCCTGATCGGATTGAGACCGGTACCTATCTGGTGGCGGCCGCTATCTCCGGTGGTCGCATCAAGGTCAAGGATGCAGCCCCCCAACACCTGGATGCCGTGCTGGCCAAATTACGCGAAGCCGGTGCAGAGATTGAAATCGGCCCGGACTGGATCATCCTCGATATGAAAGGCAAACGCCCCAAGGCGGTGAACATCACCACTGCACCCTATCCGGCGTTTCCCACTGATATGCAGGCCCAGTTCTCCGCTTTGAACGCCGTGGCGCTGGGTACTTCCACGATTACCGAGACCGTGTTTGAAAACCGCTTTATGCACATCCAGGAACTGGATCGCATGGGGGCGGAGATCAAATTACAGGGCAATACCGCCATTGTGAGCGGTGTGGAGAAACTGACGGCCGCACCGGTGATGGCCACTGACCTGCGTGCTTCCGCCAGCCTGGTCCTCGCCGGTCTGGTCGCCGAAGGCGAGACGGTGGTGGAGCGCATCTATCACATTGACCGCGGCTATCAGTTGATCGAGGAGAAACTGCAACAACTGGGGGCACACATCCACCGGGTACCCTGATGACTGGATTCTCCGCTTGTCTTCTACCTGCAAGTCTGTATCTTAAGCTGTTATGAGTGAAACATTGACCATTGCCCTGTCCAAGGGCCGCATATTCAAGGAAACGGTACCGTTGCTGGCTCAGGCCGGCATTACGCCGCTGGATGATCCGGAAACCAGTCGCAAGCTGATTCTGGATACCAACCTTGAGCACGTTAAACTGGTAATTATCCGCGCCACGGATGTGCCCACCTATGTGCAGTACGGCGCCGCCGATATCGGTGTGGCCGGCAAGGATGTGCTGATGGAGCACGGTGGTGAAGGTTTGTATGAACCACTGGACCTGAATATCGCCTGTTGTCGCTTGATGGTGGCCGGCCCGGTGAATGCCGTTCCGGTGAAAGGCCGTCTGCGCGTGGCCACCAAGTATGTCAATTCGGCCCGTCACTATTATGCCCGGCAGGGCAAACAGGTCGAAGTGATCAAACTGTATGGTTCCATGGAACTGGCGCCGCTGGTGGGACTGGCGGATTGTATTGTCGATGTGGTTGATACCGGCAATACCCTCAAGGCCAACAACCTGGAACCACAGGAACACATTGCCGACATCAGCTCACGTCTGGTGGTGAACAAGGCCTCCATGAAAATGAAACACGCCATGGTGAAGGATTTCATCGCCCAGATGGAACGGGCCGTGGCCAACAAGCAGTAAATTTTATCCTGAAAGAGTTTTAGCCATGCCGGATATAACCCGCCTCGATTATCAAGACAGTGATTTCTGGACACACCTGGATCAGCTATTGGCCTGGGAAAGTGTTTCCGATGACAAGGTCAACAGCGTGGTACGCGATGTCCTGCATGATGTGCGCAAGCGGGGCGATGCCGCATTGGTGGAATTTACCAATCGTTTTGATCGTACTTCGGTCTCCTCCATGGCGGATCTGACCATCGATGCCGCACGATTGGAAAAGGCCTGCAACACGATACCTGCCGCACAAAAGCAGGCGCTGGAACTGGCGGCGGAACGTCTGCGTGCCTACCACCAGCATCAACGTATGGAGACCTGGACCTACACAGAGGCCGATGGCACGGTGCTCGGTCAACAGGTCTCTGCGCTGGATCGGGTCGGCGTCTACGTCCCCGGTGGCAAGGCTGCCTATCCCTCATCGGTATTGATGAACGTCATCCCTGCTCATGTGGCGGGGGTGCAGGAAATTATTATGGTGGTGCCCACCCCGGATGGTGTGTTGAATGAACTGGTACTGGCTGCGGCGCACATTGCGGGCGTCAGCAAGGTCTTTACTATCGGTGGTGCACAGGCGGTGGCGGCTTTGGCCTATGGGACGGAAACCGTGCCCCAGGTGGACAAGATCGTCGGCCCCGGCAACATCTATGTGGCGACCGCCAAGTCCATGGTGTTCGGCAGGGTGGGGATCGACATGATCGCCGGTCCTTCCGAGATTCTGGTGGTGTGTGATGGCCAGACCGACCCGGACTGGATCGCCATGGATCTGTTTTCCCAGGCCGAGCATGATGAAGACGCCCAGTCCATTTTGATCTCGCCGGATGCCGCCTTCCTGGATCAGGTGCAGGCCAGTATCGAAAAGCTTTTGCCCACCATGGAGCGGAGTGAGATTATTCAAACCTCATTAAACGGTCGAGGTGCGCTGGTGAGGGTTGCAAATCTGGAGCAGGCCATTGAAGTGACCAATTACATCGCACCGGAACATTTGGAACTCTCCGTGGCTGACCCACAGGCCCTTGCCCCACAGGTGCGTCATGCCGGTGCGATTTTCATGGGGCGTTATACCGCGGAAGCACTGGGTGATTACTGTGCCGGACCGAACCATGTTTTACCGACCTCGCGGACAGCCCGTTTCAGTTCACCGCTGGGTGTTTATGATTTCCAGAAACGTTCCAGCCTGATCATGTGTTCAGCTGACGGAGCCTCCGAACTGGGCAAGACGGCTTCAATCCTGGCGCGTGGCGAAGGGCTGACCGCCCATGCCCGTTCCGCTGAATTTCGCATCAAGGAATAAACAGGAGAACGCCGGGTGAGCCGCTTTTGGAGCAAGCTGGTGCATGAACTGTCACCCTATGTGCCGGGTGAACAGCCCAAACTGGCCAAACTGGTCAAGCTCAACACCAACGAAAATCCCTACGGTCCATCGCCCAGGGTAATTGCAGCCATACAGGCTGAACTGGGTGATAATCTGCGTCTGTATCCTGATCCGGTTTCCCTGCGCTTGCGCGAAGCAGCGGCAATATATTATGGAATCAAACCGGAACAGGTGTTCGTTGGCAACGGTTCCGATGAAGTACTGGCACATGTCTTTCATGCCTTGTTGCAACATGATCAGCCCATTCTGTTCCCGGACATCACATACAGTTTTTATCCGGTCTACAGCAAGCTCTATAACGTTGCTTACCAAACCATACCCCTGGCGGATGATTTCAGTCTGGTTGTACAAGATTATGTTCGTCCCAACGGCGGCATTATTTTCCCCAATCCCAATGCACCCACCGGCCGTTTGCTTGCGCCGGAGGACATTGAATGGTTATTGGAGCAAAACCGTGACTCAGTGGTGGTCATTGATGAGGCCTATATTGATTTTGGCGGTGAAAGCGCGGTGTATTTAATCGACCGTTTTCCCAACCTGCTGGTTATTCAAACTTTTTCGAAATCCCGTTCCCTCGCCGGTTTGCGCGTTGGTATGGCCTTTGGCCAGACTGAACTGCTGGAAGCGCTGATTCGGGTCAAGGACAGTTTTAACTCCTATCCCATGGATCGACTGGCGCTGGCCGGCGCAACGGCAGCCATGGAGGATCGTGACTATTTTGAAACCACACGCAACAAAGTGATCGAAAGTCGTTTACTGTTGAGTCAGGAATTGCAGCAACTTGGATTTCAGCTGCCGCCTTCAGCGGCCAACTTTGTGTTTGCCCGTCACCCGCAACATGATGCGGCGGAACTGGCGGCAAAATTGCGTACACAAGGTGTGATAGTGCGCCACTTTAAACAGGCCCGGATTGATCAATACCTGCGTATTACGATCGGTACTGAAGAAGAGAATCTGCTTCTCATCTCAGCGTTAAAGGATGTCCTGCGCAGCGATTGATTAACAATATGCCCGACATCAAACAGAATAGTCGGTGTTCAGGTATATTGTGTTAATTTGAATAAGGTTACTTGCGCCATTTGGCGGGTAAACCGGATTAAATCCACTGTTCCGGGAGGCAGTAACTTGTTGCCTTGGAGGATTGTGCGATAATCAAAGGCGTTTTGATTAAAAAGAACAGATAACAATCAATGATACAACGTTTAATCATGACTCATAGCATGCGTGAAAGTACAAAAACGGCACTGGTTGTCCTGTTTGCCGTTGTTATCTCTGCCTGTACCAGTGTGGGCAAAATGGCTGATGGATTGACCAATGCGATTCTTAATCAGGATGACCCTGCCACAGTAAAAGATGGCGGTGCGGCCTATCTGTTACTGGTGGATGGTTTGATCGAGGGTGACCCCAATGATGCCGGTCGCTTGCTGGCCGGTGCCCGTCTGTATGGGGCCTATTCATCGATTTTTGTACAGGAAGAACAACGCGCCAAACGACTGACCAGTCGGGCTCGTGATTACAGTCAGCGTGCCTTGTGCGAGGAAAAGCCAACATTGTGCAAGGTGCTGGGCAGTCCGTTTGCAGAGTTCAAAGCAGAGCTGGACAGGATCAACAGCAAAAGTGATGTCCCGGTGTTGCATACGGTGGCAGTGATCTGGGTGGCCTGGATCAAGGCCCACAAGGATGACTGGTCTGCGGTTGCTGATTTGCCCAAGGTCAAGGCCATGATGGTCAAGGTGATTGAGCTGGATGAGTCGTATGACATGGGCAGTGCGCACCTTTACATGGGACTCTTGAATACACTGCTGCCGGCCGCGCTGGGTGGCAAGCCGGAAGAGGCCAAGGCCTCATTTCTGCGTGCTATCGAATTATCCAAAGGTCGTGATTTGATGCGCAAGGTACATTTTGCAGAGCGTTATGCCAGACTGGTATTCGACAAAGAACTGCATGACAAATTGTTAAATGAAGTGATTGCCGCACAACCGAAAGAACCCGGCCTCACCCTCATGAACCTGATGGCACAGGAACATGCAAAAGAATTATTGAAAAGTGGTAAAGAGTATTTTTAGGAGCGGGATATGAATTTCAGATCGGTGCTGGCCGTTATTATTGTGTTTTTCCCTGCGTTCGCCGCACAGGCGGGGCAGGTTCTGAAGATCGCCACGCTGGCGCCGGACGGCACCAGCTGGATGCAGGAAATGCGTGCCGCCGGAAAAGAGATCGCCAAGCGTACCAATAACAGGGTAACACTGAAATTCTATCCCGGTGGTATCATGGGTAATGAGGCCAGTGTGCTGCGCAAAATGCGAATCGGTCAATTACAGGGTTCGGCTCTGACCAATACCACGCTGGGTCAAATCGCACCTGAAGCGATGATCTACAGTATGCCGCTGAAGTTTCGCAGTTACGAAGAGTCAAATTTTGTCCGCAAGAAAATGGACAAAGTCTTGCTGGCGGGTTTGAAACGGGAAGGTTATACCGTTTATCAACTGGCGGGTGATGGTTTTGCCTATCTGTATTCCCAGGAACCTGTCAATACACTGGCACAGCTGCAGCAGCAAAAGGTCTGGATCCCCAAAGATGACACGATTTCACGCGTCTTGCTTGAGGAATTGGGTATCTCTCCGATTTCATTACCGCTGACTGATGTCTTGACCGGTCTGCAAACCGGATTGTTTACCACGGTAGGTTCACCGCCGGCGTTCACTATCGCGCTGCAATGGCATACCAAGGTCAAGTATATGGTTGATCTCCCCATGTTCTTTAACTTTGGTGCGTTGGCCTTTTCCAACAAGTCGCTGGAGAAGATCAGCAACGCGGATCAGGCGGTCATGCAGGAAGTGCTGGTTGCCGTTTTTGACCGGATGAGCAAGGCAAACTGGGAAAATAATCTGAAGGCCAGGGAAGCACTGCAGAAGCAGGGCATTATTATCCTGACGCCGAGTGAGCAGGAAAGAAAGAAACTCTTGCAACTGGCGGACAAGGTGACCCGGAGACTGATCAAAGAAGGCGTCTTCAAGGAAAATATGGTCAAGGAAGTCGAAAGTTTACTGACTGCATATCGCAAATCAAAGTAGCCGTCAGGCTGACAACAAACGGCAGATGCATGGATAAACAATCAGGCAAGGCAGGACAATTCCTGCGCTATATCGCCATCATTGAAGACAGCATACTGGTTGCCATGCTTTCGGTAATGATCCTGCTTGCTGTTATGCAGATCCTGCTGCGGAATTTTTTCCAGTCCGGTTTTACCGATGCAGATACCCTGATACGTATTATGGTGCTCTGGGTCGGTATGTTCGGTGCCGTTGTGGCAAGCCGCGAGCGCAAACAAATCACCATTGATGTGTTGAGCAAGTATCTGCCCGCACGCGTCCAACGGATTATCGGTATTATTGTGGATTGTTTCGTTGTGCTTGTTTGCGGTCTCCTGGCGTACTTTTCAACCAGCATGATGCTCAGTGATCTGGAAGCCGGTTCATCGGTGGCGCGTATCCCCGCCTGGGTGGTCGGTGCGGTACTGCCGATCTCGTTTGGGATGATGTCGCTGCGGTATTTATTGTTCGTCTGGCTGGGTGTTCGTCAATATATGCAGGGCGGAACCGAGTCATGATGTTGGCAGGACTGGTTTTGATTTTGTTGGCCTTGCTTGGTGCGCCATTATTCGCGGTGATCGCCGCCGGTGCCATGTTGAATTTTTATCTGGCCGATACCGATTTATCGGTGATGGCGCTGGAAATATACCGTCTGGCCGAGATGCCCGCGTTGCAGGCCTTGCCGTTGTTCACCTTCGCCGGTTATCTGTTGGGTGAAAGTCAGGCCCCCAAACGTTTGGTACAATTAACCGATGCCTTACTGGGCTGGATGCCCGCCGGTTTGGCCATCGTTGCCCTGCTGGCCTGTGCCTTTTTCACGGCCTTTACCGGCGCATCAGGTGTGACCATTATTGCGCTGGGAGCCTTGCTCTATCCGGCCATGAAACATGCCGGTTATCCGGAAAATTTCAATCTGGGTTTGATCACCACCTCGGGCAGCCTGGGTTTGTTGTTTGCACCATCCTTGCCGTTGATCCTGTATGGCATTTTGGCGCAGCAAATGAATTTGTCGAAGCCGGTGTCCATTGATGACATGTTTGTTGCCGGTGTCTTGCCCGGTATCCTGATGATCGCACTGCTTATCGGCTGGAGTTTGTGGGTGAATCGCGAAGTACACAAACCCGTACATGAATTTTCCTGGCGCATGGTGCGTGAGGCATTGCGTGCCGGGGCCTGGGAATTGCCAATGCCCTTTATTGTATTGGGCGGCATCTACAGCGGTTTTTTTGCGGTTTCGGAAGCGGCCGCTGTCACCGTGCTGTATGTCCTGGTGGTGGAAGTATTTATCTATCGCGAGATCAGTCTGCGGCAACTGCCCAAAGTGATGCGTGAGTCGATGATTCTGGTCGGCGCCATTCTGATCATTCTCGGGGCATCCCTGGCTTCGACCAATTACATCATTGATGCAGAAATTCCCGCTGCATTATTCAGCACGATCAAGAGCTATATCTCCAGTGAGCTGACCTTCCTGATCTTGTTGAATATCTTTTTACTGATTCTGGGCGCCATGCTGGATATTTTTTCGGCGCTGGTCTTAATGACTCCATTGCTGTTACCGGTGGCCTTGGGATACGGTATCGATCCGGTACACTTGGGGATCATTTTCCTGGCGAATATGCAATTGGGATATTTTACACCCCCGGTGGGGATGAATCTGTTTATTGCCAGCCATCGGTTCGATAAACCGGTGATGCAACTCTATCGTGCGACACTGCCGTTCTTTTTTATCCTGCTGTTTGCCGTGCTGGTCATCACATACTGGCCGGGTTTATCGCTCGGCTTGCTGGGACGTTAAGACACGATTCAGTTTGTTACCGTTAACATCATCGGGAGAAGAACGCCGGTGGATCTTTGGAAATAATAAACAGATAACTGCCGATCTGAATTTCATCACCATCATGGATGATATGTTTGTGCACCGGTGAACCGTTGAGCAAGATGCCGTTTGTGCTGCCCAGATCCTCGATATAGGATGTATTGAAGTAGGTGATGATCTTTGCATGGTGGGCGCTGACGGATTTGTCATTGATGGTAATATCATTATCACGAGCGCGGCCCAGCGTCATCAGGGTTCCCGTGATGCGCAATTCCTGAATATTGACCTGTTGTTGTAATAATTTTGTCTGATCCATGGTTTTCTCTGGCAACATAATGCTGTGGCAATAATCCTTAGTAAAATTGTCTGGTTTAAAATGGATGTGGGGTTACCCGGTGTATCGGATCAGACGGGTTTTTATTTAGCGCATCCGGATGCCAATCCGGTAAATTTTTCGGAAAGCGTCTTTGCTTGAGTCAGTCGGGTAAATTCGATAGAGTTAATTTATATATATTAAAAGTAAGGTCTAATTTGACTGTAGTTTGCAAGGGGAGTGGTATGAAGAAAATAATCAGCGGAATTTTACTTTTTATGGTGTTTACCTTGTCTGTATCGGCCGAGGAGGACTCCAGAACCTTACGGAGTAACACACACATTGGTATAGATGTCGGTTATGCGCCCGTATCCTTGCCATTCCCGTCAACCAAGTCCCTGTCTGCCTATCTGATCCTGGATCCAAACTGGCAGATCGGTTTTGAATATGCCTGGACCACCTTCGGTTTAAAAGCCCTCTCTTTTGAACTGGGCGCAATGGAGGAGGACAACTATACGATCAAGGCGCGTTATTTTCCCAACTCCAACAGTTTTAACTGGGTCTTTGGTTATGGCCGACGTGATATGACCGTCAAGCTGGCGAGTGACTTCTTTGATTTGGTGACCAATACCTATTCTATGGTAGCCAGCCAGACCAGAACCAATTATGTCCAGTTAGGGTTGAGTAACCAGTGGCAATGGCAAAAGGGTTATGTGGTGACTGTGGACTGGCTGACTGTAAATATACCGGTGGCGGCGGAAGTGACCACCAGTGCGAGCCAGTATGCCAAAGATGCAACTTATCGCGCCCGTATCCAGGATGCGGAAGATATCCTGGCCTGGTATCCACAGGCCTGGGTAGTGGAAATGAAAGTCGGGTTTGCGTTTTAAGCACCGCAGGATTTAACAGGAATACAGCAGAGTTAAATGTGCGGCCTGACCGGATATATCGATCTTAAATCCGGCAGGCCACCGGACAAGACCGTCATTGAGCGCATGACGGCGGCCCTTGTTCATCGGGGGCCGGATTCATCCGGCTTTCATTTTGGCAAGCATATCGGGCTGGGTTTTCGCAGACTGAAGATCATCGATCTGGTGAGCGGTGATCAGCCCCTGACTTCAGCGGATGACTCAATTGTATTGCTCTGCAACGGCGAGATTTATAACTACAAAGAGTTGCAAGCGGGATTAAAAGACCGTTCGGTCAGATTCAAAACCCGATCCGATGTGGAAGTCCTGATCTACCTTTATCAGGAGCAGGGAACAGCGTTTATCCAAAATCTCAACGGACAATTTGCCTTTGCCATTTATGATCAAACCCGCAATCGTTTGTTGCTGGCGCGGGACCCGTTCGGCATCTGTCCGCTTTACTACACCATTGTCGATGATCAGCTGATCTTCGCCTCCGAGATCAAATCGATCCTGCAACACCCGGTGGTGTCTGCCGGAGTCAACCTGACCGGACTGGACCAGGTCTTCAGTTTTCCCGGTGTAGTCAGTCCGCAGACCCTGTTTAAAAATATTCACAGCCTGCCGCCGGGCCACATGCTGTGCGTGGAAAATGGCAAGATTCAGCAGCAGAAATACGCGGATCTGGATTACCCGACAAACTATTCACACATCAAATCTGAGCAGGATTATATGGCGCAACTGGATGAGCTGTTGCAGCGCTCCATTCGCTACCGCTTGCAGGCCGATGTCCCGGTCGGGTTTTACCTGAGCGGCGGTCTGGATTCTTCTTTGATCCTGGCCTGCGGTGCGAGTGAACTCTCACCAACAAGACCCCATAGTTACTCCATTACTTTTGCCGGTGGGGAGGAAGATGAGTCTGATTACCAGGCACAGGTTGCCGCCGCTGTCGGCAGTCAGCAGCACGGGATCAATTTCAATCTGGCGCAGGACTATACGGAATTCAGTCGCATGATCTATCACTGTGAGTGCGCCGTGAAGGAATCCTACAATCTCTGCTCACTGGCCCTGTCCGGCATGGTGAAGCAACATGGCGTCAGTGTCGTCTTGTCCGGTGAAGGTGCGGATGAACTATTGGGCGGTTATCCCGGCTATCGGTTTGATGCGGGTCATTACCACAGCGACAGCGATGACTGGATGCAACAATCATTGGAAGAAGAATTGCGCGAAGCGCTGTGGGGTGACAGTGATCTGTTTTATGAAAAGAACTATTACGCCTTGAGTGAACTCAAGACAGCACTCTATGCACCCGCAGTGAATGCACAGTATGCGGAGTTTGCCGCCACCCGCCACAGCCCGGTGGACAAAAACATGTTACTGGGCCGCGACCCCTTTAACAAACGCGCCTATCTGGATTACCGGTTACGGCTGGTTGATCATCTGGTCGCGGACCATGGTGATCGGATGGGCATGGCCAATTCAGTGGAGATCCGCTATCCCTTCCTGGATATCAATCTGGTGAAATTTACCACCACCATTCCGCCGCAATTCAAGGTGCGCGATGGGGTGGAGAAGTATATCCTGAAGCGGGTCGCCGCCAACCGCTTACCCAAAGCGATAGTGAACCGGGAAAAATTCGGTTTCCATGCGGCGGGTACACCACCGCTTTTGCAACAGGGCAGCGAGTGGGTGAATGATATGCTGTCCTATGCGCGAATCAAACGACAGGGCTATTTCAATCCCGACAGTATCGAAAACCTGAAACAGCAGTACAGCAAGCCCGGTTTTCAACTGCGTATCCCGTATGAAGATGATCTGTTGATGATCGTGTTGAGTTTTAATGTACTGCTGGATGTTTTTAATCTGCCTGATTACCCATGAATAGAAACAATTACATCCCGGTGGAACAACAATTCGCAGCGTTGGCCTTGCAGCAGCCTGCGGCGCCGGCCGTGCAACGTGACGATCTGACACTCAGTTATGCTGAACTGGATCGTCAAGCCAATCGCCTGGCGAATTTTTTGTTACAGGCCGGCATGCAACCGGACATGCCCTTGCTGGTATTTGTTGCTGATCCGTTACGCGTTATTCCCTTGTTGATTGCCTGCTTCAGGGCCGGTGTGATCTTCGTCCCGGTGAATACGCGGGAGCCAGAATCCCGCTTGCGGAACATCGTGCAACTCAGTGGGGCGAAACACCTGATTTTGGATCAGTCCTCCTTGTCGTCCTTTAACAGCATGAGCGATATCTTGCCGGCAGACGGGCAGGTGATGAACATGGATGAGGTGGCGGTTACGGATCTGCCGGACACACCACTATCGTTCTCTCCCGATCAGGATGCACCCTGCTATATCTATTTTTCATCCGGATCGACCGGTGCACCCAAGGCCATTGCCGGCAACCGTAACGGGATTGCCCATTTTATCGCCTGGGAGCGCCAGACCCTGGCGACAGACGCGACACTGCGTGTGAGTCAACTCACCCAGCCTTTTTATGATGCATTTTTGCGTGATGTCTTTTTGCCGTTGTGCAGCGGTGGCACGGTATGTGTGCCGGACAATCCGGCGACCGTTTTGGATATTGATGCCATGCTCGAATGGATCAAAACCAGCGGCGTGAATCTGATCCACACCATCCCTTCGGTATTGCGTCGTTGTCTGGACCATGCACGGAAAGCAGAGGCATTTCAAAACGTCAGATACATTCTGCTGGCCGGTGAACGGGTCCTGCCCAATGATATTGCCCGTTGGTATGAGCAGAACACGGCAGGCACACAACTGATCAATTTGTACGGTCCATCAGAGACCGTCATGACCAAACTGTTTTATCCGCTCAGTGTTGAAGATCAACATCGTAAAACCATCCCGATTGGCCGGCCCATGCAGGATGTCGACGTGTTGTTACTGGATGAGCAACAGAACCGGGTGCCTGCGGGCAAGATCGGTGAGATTTGTATCGCCACTGATTTTGTCCTGTGTGGTTATTACAACCGGCCGGAGTTGTCGGACCGCGTGTTTATCGCAGAACCGGGTAATCCGGCCCGGAAGATTTACAAGACCGGTGATTTTGGCCGGGTGATCGATGAACAGGGTAATATCGAATTTCTCGGCCGCAAGGATCAACAGGTCAAGATCAACGGTATCCGCGTTGAATTATCTGAAATAGAAGACCGACTGAATGCCCATGCGGATATCCGGCAAAGTGTGGTGCAGGCGTTTGAACGTGACGGACAGGTTGTGGTTGTCGCCTACCTGGTCACTGATAATGCAGAGATGGATGAGTTAAAACACCGCCTGTTCAACTGGCTGGATGAGGTGTTACCACACTATATGCAGCCGCGTTATTACCAGCGCATTGAAGAAATACCGCGGTTGCCCAACGGCAAGATCAAATATGCCGCCTTGCCGGCACTGAACAAAGTGATCGAAACCAACAGCGAACAACCGTTCTTCAAGGCGGCATTGCAGAATCCGGAGACCCTGACTGAACTGAATATCTACCGTATCTGGTGTCGGGTACTGGGGATCAATATGGTGGGCGTGGAGGAAAACTTTTTCGAAGCAGGTGGTGAGTCGCTGCTGGTCTTCAACGTGCTGAATGAAATCGAGCAGACCTTTGCCAAACAGGTGCCACTGGCGGTCTTTCTGCAACAACCCACCATCCGCGGCCTGGCGCAATACGTAGACCGGGATGGCACTGCACCCACCACACCCTTCATTGATCTGAACAAATATGCCGGTAACGCGCCGCCCTTGTGGCTGGTGCATCCGCCCGGCGGCGATGTCCTTTCTTATGCAGCACTGGCCACAAGACTGGAACCTGCATGTCAGGTGAAGGGCTTGTTGTTTCCCACCTTGTATGGTGCTGAACTGGATGCGAGTCTGGAAAAGCTGGGCGAGAACTATGCGCGATTGATTCTGGCTGAACAACCACATGGCGCGATTACGATTGGCGGCTGGTCAGCCGGTGGCATAAACGCGCTGGCGGTCGCGGAGTCTCTTATCAGGGCGGGGCGGGAAGTGGCGCAGGTGATCATGTTTGATACAGTTTCACCTTATCCAAATGATACCACCGATCTGGATCGACAGGCGTATACCCGCCGGACGATGCATAACTCGCTCAGCTCATTGATCCGATTTATTGCGGAAGGCTTCAATGTTGAAACCACAAGCACAGATCGGCCGGTGAAGAAAAAAGTCATGTGGATGCTGCGTCTGGTCGCCGATCAGTTTCAGGGGATGCGTTTGCCCATGGCGGAATTTATGACACATCAGATTGAGACCTGCCGGCAGCTGGAGCAACTGATCAGGCGGCTGTTTGATAATAACATCACCTTGCTGGAACGCCTGCCGTTGCGCTTGCTGTATCTGTTACCGGCCCAACTGCGGTTAAAATTGATCCTGACTGTTGCGCGCCGACTGCACATCACCCCGGACAATTTCGACAGTGGTGCGGCGCTGCGTTTTATGTCGGCCTTCAGGGATAACATGCAACTGGTTTGTCACTATCGACCGGTCAGGACCGCTGCGAAGATTGTTTTGATCCGGGCCGTGGATAAACACGGGCATGGACTCGCCGCGCTGGACAGCTGGCATCAGGTGGCCATGTACGGCGCTGAAGAGATCATTCTCAGCGGTGATCACTATTCGATCTTTCGTGAGCCAAGGGTTGGCGAATTGGCGCAGGCAGTGCGTAAAATCATGCATCAATAAGCTGCTGTGGAGTTATTACAACAACTCGATCCCAAAGCGTTTCACAAACAAAGCAAACAGACCAAAGCTGATCAGTGTGATCACAACGCCGGCAAACAGTGCTAACCAGAAACCCAGTCGTGACAGCAGGGATGGAAACACCAGAAACATGGGTAGGGTGGGGACCACGTACCAGAAGGTATACCAGGCGTGGTTGGCGATTTTTTGTTGCGGCTGGTTTTCCACATGCAACCAGATCAGGGCCAGCACGGTGACCAGTGGCAGCGCTGCGATCAACGCACCGAGTTTGTCACTGCGTTTGGCGACTTCGGAGACCAGCACAACAATCGCGGCAGTCAAAATGTATTTTGTAATTAACCATCCCATAGCCAGTTGTTTACCTGCCTGATGTGTCTGCCTTATTTGCAGAACTGTTTACTTGTTACTCCAAACTCTTATACCAACTGATTCTTATAATTCTGAACTTGAGCAATATATACAAACAGATTGATATAGGAATGGTCCATACCATACCAAAAAAAAGAAAAATATTATTACTTTTCTTATGATATATTTTGTGTTCTTTGCCATTTACAAGCAGTATGACTTTTTCATTCACGTCTATGTTGCCGCTATGCCAGGCAACTACAGAAGCCTGGCCGTGTGATTCACCCTCCAGCTTCACTTCATAGTAATTATCAAAATTTTTCGAGCGGTCTTCGAGTTGCCGAACTATCACACCCTGAAGAGTTTTGCCCTGATCCCTGTATGTTTTAAGAGATATTTGATTGCCGGCATATATGTAGAGGCTGAATATCCCAAACAGTATTGCAATTACCATAAGGGAAGAGTACAGAATAAACTCACGTGTACTGGCTTTGATAATTGTCCATGTCATATCGGGTTCCCTGGTTTAAACAATTTTTGTTTGGAATAGCCGCTTCCGAATAATTATTCCTGTACCGGTCGTTGCATGACCGTGGCACGGGTTTCAAAGGATTTACCCTTTCGGTATACCTTGATCACAATCACTGAACCCGGTTTGGTTTGGCTGACAATATCCAGCAGCTCACGGATGTGTTTGATGGGTTTGTTATTAATGTGCGTGATAATGTCACCCCGCGTCAAACCGGCTTTGTCTGCGGGACCATTGCGGACCAAATTCGTGACAATGGCGCCCATATGGGGATCGATTCCGAGTCTTTCCGCCAGGATCGGATTGATCTCGCCGATCGCTGCACCCAGCCAGCCGCGCACCACCTGACCGTGCTGAATGATCTGGGTCATGACCTCTTTCACCAGACTGATAGGGATGGCAAAACCGATTCCTTGTGAACCACCACTGCGGGAAAAGATTGCTGTGTTGATCGCAATCAGTTCACCCCATGCATTGATCAGTGCTCCGCCTGAATTACCGGGGTTGATCGCCGCATCGGTCTGAATAAAGTTTTCGAAGGTATTGATCCCCAGCATATTGCGGCCGGTGGCGCTGACGATACCCGATGTCACGGTTTGACCCACACCGAAAGGATTGCCGATGGCCAACACCACATCACCGACACGGAGCTTTTCTGAATCACCAAGCGTGATTACCGGCAACTTATCCAGCTTGATATGCAACAGGGCGATATCGGTTTCCGGATCCGTGCCCACCACGGCGGCCCGCGTAGTTCGTCCGTCCGCCAGGGCAACTTCGATCTCATCGGCATTGGCAATGACATGGTTATTGGTGATCACATAGCCCTGGGGACTGACAATGACACCGGAACCCAGACTGTTTTCGATGCGTTCGCGGGGTGCGGCGCCCTGATCACCGAAGAAGAAGCGATACATGGGATCATTGCTGTAGGGATGGGTGCGTTCAACGATCCGTTTTTGCGTGAAGATATTGACCACGGCCGGTTGCGCCCGGGCAACCGCATCGGCATAGGAGACCATGCCTTGTGATTGTCCCTGGGTGATTGAACGATCGCTTTGTTTCAGTTCGACGATCTTCGGCCGCACATTACCCGGTCCGTTACTCACCAGGCTGGGGAAGAAAAACAGGATCAGAAATGCCGCTGCCAGCCCGACAGTGGCGAACTGAAAGAAAAAAACGATAGATTTGCCGATTCGCATGATACTGTTTTTCCGATACACTCTGTGTTGCTGTTTTCAAGAATACATATCCACCAGGGATCGAAATCACATGGTGCAATTAGCCGAATTGTTGGAGTATACCAATAAGTTGCTGGAGATTGATCGTTATCAGGATTACGGTCCCAATGGTTTGCAGGTGGAAGGCAAGCCACAAATCAACAAAATAATCAGTGGTGTTACCGCCAGTCGAGCCTTGATTGATGCCGCCATTGCTGCACAAGCCGATGCCATACTGGTCCACCATGGTTACTTCTGGAAAGGCGAAGACCCCTGCCTGACCGGCATGAAAGGGGATCGGATCCGACGTCTCATCAAGGCCGATTTGAGCCTGCTGGCCTATCATCTGCCGCTGGATGCCCATGCCGAACTGGGCAATAACGCCCGATTGGCGAGTCTGCTGGGTATCACAACAGAAGGGCGCTTTATCGGCGATGCCGAAACGGGAATCGGTATGCACGGCAGTTTGCCGGAGTCCATGAGCGGGGCGGCCCTGGCTGCACACATCAGCGAAGTACTGGGACGGGAACCCCTGTACATTGCCGGGAGTGACCGACCCATCAAACGGATCGCCTGGTGCAGTGGCGGCGCACAGGGCTACATCCAGCAAGCATTGGCCCTTGGTGTAGATGCCTATATCACCGGTGAAGTCTCGGAGCATACTGTCCATACGGCCCGTGAATGCGGTATTCACTTTTTCTCTGCGGGGCATCACGCAACGGAACGCTATGGTGTCCAGGCACTTGGTGAACATTTAGCCAATAAATTTGCTGTTTCACACCAATTTATCGATATCGATAATCCTGTATAACCGATTGAATAGCTGAGCTTTTTTGATATTCCCCTTGACCAATGAGGCTGCTTGGTCCAGAATGTGCCGCCGTTCGCATAGAGATAATAAGTAATATCTGGTTTTCAAACACAGTGATTAACAAAACAAACAACAATTTTCAGTCACTGCCTGTCCGGTTTTATAAGTATCTGGAGATCATCAAATGAGTACAGATGGCGTTGATAACAGCCGACGTCGCTTTCTGACTGCGGCCACATCAGTGGTCGGAGCAGTAGGTACCGTCGGTCTGATTATACCTTTCGCATCCTCCATGAATCCGAGTGCCCGCGCCAAAGCGGCCGGTGCCCCGGTGGAAGTGGATATCAGCAAACTTGAGCCCGGTGGCATGATCACCGTGGAATGGCGTGGCAAGCCTGTATGGATTGTGCGTCGCACCAAAGACAATATGGATGACCTGAAAAAGAACATCGGTCACCTCACTGACGCAGAATCAGGCGCCTCCAAGCAACCTGAGTATGCCAAAAACTTCCACCGTTCACGTACTGACCACGCCGAGATTATTGTCATGGAAGGTATTTGTACTCACCTGGGTTGTTCACCCAAGTATCGTCCTGAGTTGGCTCCTGCTGATCTTGGTGACGACTGGATGGGTGGCTACTTCTGCCCCTGTCACGGTTCCAAGTTTGACCTGTCCGGCCGCGTATACAGCGGTGTTCCGGCTCCGTCGAACCTGCCCATCCCGCCGCACATGTACCTGAGTGAGACCGTCATTCTGGTTGGTTTGGATACAGCTGAAGGAGCCGCCTGATGGACAAGCTGACTGCACTTTTAGGCTGGATTGATGATCGTTTTCCGCTCACCAAGATGTGGAAAGAGCATCTGTCCGAATATTATGCACCAAAGAATTTTAACTTCTGGTATTTCTTTGGTTCACTGGCGCTGCTGGTCTTTGTCATTCAGATTGTGACCGGCATCGTCCTCACCATGTACTACAAACCTGACGCCGAACTGGCCTTCTTCTCCGTCGAGTTCATAATGCGTGACGTGAACTGGGGCTGGTTTATCCGTTATATGCACTCCACCGGCGCTTCTGCCTTCTTCCTGGTGGTCTACCTGCATATGTTCCGCGGCATGATGTACGGCTCCTACAAGAAGCCCCGTGAGCTGCTGTGGATCTTCGGTGTCCTGATCTATGTGGCCCTGATGGCGGAAGCCTTCTTCGGTTACCTGCTGCCATGGGGACAGATGTCCTTCTGGGGCGCCCAGGTAATTGTAAATCTGTTCGCCGCTGTACCGTTTGGTATCGGTGAACCGCTGTCCGAGTGGATTCGTGGTGACTTCGTTATTTCTGACGCCACACTGAATCGCTTCTTCGCCTTCCATGTGATTGCCCTGCCGTTTGTGCTGGCAGCGCTGGTGGTGGTGCATATCATCGCCCTGCATGAAGTGGGTTCCAATAACCCCGATGGTATCGAAATCAAGAAGAACAAAGGCCCGGATGGTATTCCGCTGGACGGTATCCCGTTCCATCCGTACTACACCGTGAAAGATATCGTCGGTGTGGTGGTGTTCCTGATCTTCTTCTTCGCGGTGGTCTTCTTTGCACCGGAGATGGGTGGTTACTTTATCGAGCCTCCCAACTTCGAACAGGCTGATCCGCTGAAGACGCCGGAACATATTGCGCCGGTCTGGTATTTCACTCCGTTCTACGCCATGTTGCGTGCGGTTCCGCCGCTGCTCGGTTCCCAGTTCCCGGGCGTTATCGTGATGGGTGCAGCTATCATTGTGCTGTTCTTCCTGCCCTGGATTGATCGTAGCCCGGTTAAATCCATTCGCTACCGTGGTCTGTGCTTCAAACTTGCCCTGGCAGTCTTTGTTGTCAGCTTCGTTGCACTGGGTTATCTGGGTGTACTGCCTTCTACACCGGGCAGGACACTGGCGGCGCAGATATTTACGTTCCTGTATTTCGCGTATTTCGTGGCCTTGTGGTTTATTCCCAAGTTTGAAAAAACCAAGCCGGTACCAGAGAGGGTGACAGACTAATGAAAAAGATAATCGTTGCATTTCTGTTGAGTGTGATCACTGCGCCGGCATTGGCGGCAGGTGGCGGTATGCACAACCTTGACGTTGACATCGACCTGAACAACAAGGCCTCGCTGCAACGCGGCGCCAAATTGTTCACCAACTACTGTCTGAGTTGTCACAGCGCCAAAGCCATGCGTTATAACCGCATGGCTGAGGATCTGGGGATGAGTGAAAAACAGGTCCTCGAGAATCTGATCTTCACTGCGGATTATTCCAAAAAGCCGCATGGCGAACCCACCAAGATCGGTTCACTGATGGATGTTGCCATGCGCACCAGCGATACCAAACAGTGGTTTGGCACCAAGATTCCGGACCTGTCCGTGGTCTCGCGTGCTCGTGGCGCAGACTGGCTCTATACCTACCTGATGACTTTCTATATCGATGAGTCGCGTCCGTATGGTGTCAACAACCAGCGTTTCCCCAATGTCGGTATGCCCCATGTCATGTGGGAATTACAGGGGCTGAAAAAAGCCGTTTACAAGACGGTAAAAGGCCACGACGGCAAGGAAAAGAAAGTTATTGAAAAGCTCGAAATGGTCAAACCCGGTAAACTGACTGAAGCGGAATACGCAGACGCCATGCGCGATCTGGTTGCCTTCATGGTTTACATGGGTGAACCGGCCCAGCAAACCCGTAAGACAGTTGGTCTTTGGGTTATTCTCTTCCTGATGATCTTCGGCGTGCTGAGCTATGCACTGAAGAAAGAATTCTGGAAAGACATTCACTAGATCAGCAGTCAGCGGACGGGGTGTGATAACCCCGTCCATTCCCTGCAGGCAAGATAATTTGGTAAGGTGAAATTATGGCGCAAATGGCAAACAGACGTTTGGCAATGACCCTGTTTTCCGCAGATACCTGTCCGTATTGCCACATCGTACGGATCGTATTGGCGGAGAAAGGCATCAGTTTTGAAGTGCAGGATGTTGATATCAATAACACACCTGAAGACTTGAAGGATCTCAATCCTTACAATGAAACGCCGACACTCGTGGATCGCGATTTGGTGCTCTACGATTACAGCGTTGTCATGGAATACCTGGATGAGCGCTTTCCTCACCCGCCCCTGATGCCGGTTGACCCGGTTTCCCGGGCGCGTAATCGCCTGATGCTGCACCGCATCAAGCGTGACTGGTTTGCGCTGGTGGATCGGATTGTGGCCGGCGATGATGTTGAGTCAGCGCGCAAGGAATTGCGGGACAGCCTGGTCAGCGCCTCACCCGTTTTTGATCAGAAACCGTTTTTCATGAGTGATGAGTTCACCCTGATGGATTGTGTGCTGGCGCCGTTATTGTGGCGTTTGCCCCAATTGGGGGTTGAATTGCCTGCCGTGGCCAGGCCGCTGACCGAATATGCCAACCGGATGTTTACCCGGGATTCGTTCAAGTCCAGTCTGACCGAAGGTGAAAAGGAACTGCGTCAGAGCGCGTAACTCATTGTAATTTTGCACTTTAACGGCTCCGAACCAGGGGCCGTTTTTGTTTCAGGCCGGAAAATTTCCCATTCCTTGATAATCACCCCTGTCCAGAATGGCCAAATTTTGATAAAAATAGGGGTCAGGAAATCAGCCCAGGCGAGCACACTATGTTACCCAGTCAACCTTACTTGTTGCGCGCAATCTACGAATGGATCGTTGATAACGAAATGACACCCTACGTTCTGGTCAATGCACAGAATGATGAGGTTCAGGTACCGCTCCAGTATGTGGATAATGGCAAAATTGTCCTGAATATCGCACCACGCGCCGTGTCTCGTCTCGAATTGGGTAACAACGAAATCATGTTCAGCGCCCGTTTTTCCGGCAATCCAACCGAAGTCTCTTTCCCGGTCAGCTCTGTCATGGCCATTTACGCCAAGGAAAACGGGCAGGGTATGGTCTTTAACGAGGCGGAGAATGGCGGTGGTGACGGCCCGAATACCGCCGGCAAGAAGACCAAAAAGCCCAAGCTGAAACTCGTCAAGTAATTGCACGCCGTTCCATGATCGAAATCCATCAGGGTGACATTACCAAATTGACAGTGGATGCCATCGTCAATGCAGCCAACAGTTCATTGCTTGGCGGTGGTGGTGTGGACGGCGCCATTCATCGTGCGGCCGGAGCGGATTTGCTGGCTGAATGTCGGACTCTGCATGGCTGTAAAACCGGGGAAGCCAAACTCACCAGGGGTTACCGCTTGCCGGCCAAATATGTCATCCACACGGTGGGACCTGTCTGGAATGGCGGGGATGACGGTGAGGCGGCCCTGCTGGAAAGCTGTTATCGTCGCTCCTTCGAGATCGCGCTGGAGAACAAGCTTCACTCCATCGCTTTTCCGGGTATCAGCACCGGGGTATATGGCTTTCCCAAACAACAGGCCGCTGAAATCGCTGTGGCTGTGATGCGCGAATATGCCGACCGATTCGCGCGGATCATTGCCTGTTGTTTCAGCGGGGATGATGCCGAACGCTACCGGCGTTTGTTGAGCGTTTAACTGTCGGCGGGCGGGAACATCTTGCCCGGATTCAGAATACCGTTGGGGTCGAACTGCTGTTTGATACGCTGCATCAGATCCAGTGTCACCGGATCAATTTCCCGATCAATATAGGCCTGTTTTTCCAGTCCCACGCCATGTTCACCGGACAAGGTTCCATCCAGTTTCAGCACCAACGCGAAGACCTCATCCAGACACAGCTTGGCATTTTTCATTTGCAGCGGATCATCCGGGTCCACCAGCAGGTTGACGTGGATGTTGCCGTTACCCGCATGACCGAAATTGACAATCGTAATGCCGTATTCCTGCGCCAGTTTTTCCAGCCCGCGGATCAGAGCGGGGATGTGGGCGACCGGCACCACCACATCCTCATTGATCTTTTTCGGCGCCACATTGCGCAAGGCCGGTGACAGGGCCTTGCGGGTTTCCCACAGGGCTTTCACTTCATCCGCATTGCGTGCTGTTTTAAATTCCAGCAAACCGGTGGTGGTGGCCGCTTTTTCAAGACAGGCGGCATCATGTTCAATGCTGTGGGATGAGCCGTCCACTTCGATCATCAGCATGGCGCCGGCTTTGGTCGGCAGTTCGACACTGGAATAACCACGAATCATCTCGATTGCCTGGTGATCAATAAATTCCAGCGCGCAAGGGGTGACCGGTTGGGCCATGATGGCCGCCACCGCCTCGGTGGCAGAATCAATATCGGTGTAGACAGCCTGCATGGTGCGACTGCTCTCCGCCAGCGGCAGCAGTTTCAGTGTGGCTTCGGTGATGACAGCCAGTGTACCTTCGGAGCCAATCAACAACCGGGTCAGGTCATAGCCCACCACCCCCTTGGTGGTGTAGACCCCGGTGCGGATCGTTTTGCCTGCACCGGTGACAGCGCGCAAACCCAGGGTGTTTTCCCTTGGGGTCCCGTATTTCACCGCACGGGGGCCGGCTGAGTTATAGGCCAGGTTGCCGCCGACGGTGCAATAGTTGCTGCTGCCCGGATCAGGCGCCCAGAAAAAGCCGTGCTTGGCGGCAGCCTGCTGTACTGCCTGATTAATCACTCCCGGTTCCACCACCATGTATCGATTGGCGGTATCAATACGCAGAATTTTATTCATGCGTTCGGTGGAGAGGACAATCCCTCCTCTGGTGGGGACGGTGGCGCCGGTCGTTCCCGTGCCGCGACCGCGGGCAATCAGCGGTATGTGATGTTCATGACACAGGCGAACGATCTCCAGCACCTGGGCATGGCTTTCCACAAACACCACGGCATCGGGAATGGCCTGGCGACGGCTGTTGTCGTAGCCGTAGGCAAATCGCTCCGATTCCTCCGTTAACACGGCGGTTTTACCCAACAGGTCACGCAGTTGCTTTACTACAGCAGCAGGCAGTGGAGAAGGTGCAGGCATGATCAGAACGACGATTTCATGCTGTCACGCGCTGGATGGCGGACAGCAGCGGCGCTAGTTATTGGCAAACATGATTTCATCAATCTGATCGCAGAAGCAATGGATGGTTAACAGATGGACTTCCTGAATACGGGCGGTGACATCAGAAGGCACCCGGATTTCCACGTCACTGCTGCTGAGCAAACCGGCGATTTTGCCGCCGTCACGACCGGTCAGGGCGACCACATGCATGTTGCGTTGCTGGGCCATTTTAATGGCCTCCACGACGTTGGGCGAATTTCCGCTGGTCGAGATGGCCAGCAAAACATCGCCGGTCTGACCCAGGGATGAAATCTGTTTGGCAAAGATCTGATCAAAGTGGTAGTCGTTACCGACTGCTGTCAGGGTTGAGGTGTCTGTGGTCAGGGCAATCGCGGGCAGACTGGGGCGTTCACGTTCGAAGCGACAGAGTAACTCTGCTGAGAAGTGTTGGGCATCGGCAGCGGAGCCGCCATTGCCACAGGAGAGAATTTTGTTGCCCGCTTCGAGTTGACCGACCATCAAACCAATGGCATCGCTGATCGGCTTGATCAGTTCCCCAACCGCTTTTTGTTTGGTCTTGATGCTGGCGTGAAAAATCGACTCAATATTTGCATCTGTGCTCATAAGTAATACCGTCAGGCTGTAAACGCGTCTTTGATCCAGTTGATTTCATTCTCCGGATCGCTGCCGACACTCACCACATCAAAGCGGGCGGGGTGATCGGCGAGAGCCGGATTGAGTTGTAAATAGTATAAGGCACTGGCGATGATTTTTGCCTGTTTGGTTCTGGTGACGCTCTCTGCCCCGCTGCCGTAGCGGCGGTTGTGACGCAAACGGACCTCCACAAAGACAAGCACCTCACCATCCTGCATGATCAAGTCAAGTTCACCGTAATGGCAGCGAAAATTACGCGCCACGACCTGCTGCCCCTGCTGTTGCAAAAATCGGCAGGCGGTATCTTCGGCGTGATAGCCGACAGCTTGCGAGGGACTGACCACCGGATTACCGCGAAGCCTGATCCACCATGCGTGGATGTCCGCTGCGAAACTTCACCCAGGTCAACTGCCTGCGCACGCGCTGTTTTTCATCCAGACTCAGGCTGCCGGTTTCCCCATCATAACGTTCATAGGAGTACTGGCGCAGGGGAGTGAGTGCCCCGATGATGTTGAAGGCATCAATGCCCAGTGCATAGAGGCGCTGAAAACTGTTACCGGCTTCGGAAATCTGGCTTTCGATATCGGAGCGCAGACTGCGGTGCGAGGTGGTCTCTGCCAGTACCCAGGGCATGTCACCAAACACCATACCATCCATATCACGGTCCTTCTCCTGATTGAGGTTCCCGGTAAAAATGTGCGAAGTGGCGTATACCGGCACCTCCGTCGCATGGAAGAACTTCAACTGCGGACGCAGGGCGCGGGCCTGCTGCGGGAATGCCGCCAGGAAAATAAAATCAATATCCTTGCGTCGACGCGGCTGGAACTTCAATTCCTGTTTCAATACGGTCGTCAGTTTATGGGAACGAGTCTGGCTTTCGTCGATATCCAGCAGCGTTTTAATCGGCTTGGAGTAGTCGTTTTTTGATGAATCATAGGTTTGGTGTTCAACAATCTTGCCGCCCATGTATTCCCAACGCTCCTTAAAGGCATTGAAGACACGTTCACCCCACGGACCCTCCGGGACCAGTACAGCGGCATAGACATGGCCATCCAGCCAGGTACGTTCCGCCACCTGTCGGGCTTCCTCTTCCGGCAGCAGACCGAACTGGTAGAGGTTTTGTGCCGAGGCATCATCCTGGGTGTAGTTTAATGCCAGGGTACGGACCGGCAGGGGTGCTTCATTGGCCAGTCGGGTTACTGCATCCTTATCCAGCGGGCCGACGATGAACTGGGCGCCATCCTTCACGGCTCGTTGATACACTTCGACCACTTTTTCAGGGTCACTGCCTGCATCATAGATTTGGACTGTCTGGTTTTCCCGGTTTTCATATGAATAGTAGGCGGCGAGGAAACCGTCTCTGACGGCCTCAGCAACACGGGAAAACTTGCCGCTGAACGGCAACAGCAGGGCAATATGGCGTGGATGGGCCACATCTTCCACCTTGCGGTTGGAGAGTCCGGCAATCAGTTCATTACTCACCGGGTGTTTGGGATAGAGTTTGCGCCATGCCTCCACCTGTTGTTTTAACCGGGCGGGATCCAGCTGATAGGATTTGGCGATCTGCACCAGATGCATCCAGCCGCTCAGTACATCCGGTGGCGGTGAAGTGCGTAATTGTTGCAGGGCGCGGGTGGTCAGTGTGGACAGCGCATCCCAGATGGCCTTTTGGTTGTCTTCGATACGCTTAGGCAGAGTGAGAAATTGCTCGCGTTTGACCAGTTCGCGGGCGGTTTCCAGACGATTACCCTGCATCTTGTAGGCGTCGGCGCGCAACTGGAAATATTCTGCGACATACAGCTTCTTGGTGTTGACCGGTGGCGGGCCGGCCAGATAACCAAACACATCGGCCGGTCGGCGTTCTGCCAGGGCCAGATGACTTTGACTCAGATTATATAAGAAGACCTGGTGCGGGTTTCGCTTGTCCAGAATGACAGCACCCAGGGTTTCCCGCGCCTGTGGGGCCAATTCGGCCTTGGCCATGGCGGCGGCGGCACGCATCAGCAACTCACCCCGGCGGTTGGATGGAGCCTGTCCCGCCATACCATTAAACATCTTCGCCGCCTCGGTATAGTTGCCCCGGCTGAAATGGTCTTCCGCCTCATCCAGGGCTTGTTTGGTGAGCCGTGGAACAGTGGTACAGGAAGCGAGGCCGAGAAAAAGCAATACAAGCAGTACGCTGCGTAATATCATAGTTATCATTCTGTCGTGTTAATGTAATTATTCGGTATAGCCATACAGTATCTGGTCAGGACGTGGAAGTGTCAAATCCAGCAGGAAATTTATATATTGTAGCAACTCCCATCGGAAATCTGGGCGACCTGTCACAACGCGCCCTGGAGATTCTGCAATCCGTTGACCTTATTGCCGCCGAGGATACCCGCCACAGCCAGAAATTACTCAGTCATTTCGGTATCAAGACACACTGTATCGCCAATCATGAGCATAATGAACGTGAAATGACCGAAAAACTCCTGCAACGCCTGCGTGACGGGGCGTCAATTGCGGTGATATCCGATGCCGGCACCCCGCTCATCAGTGACCCCGGTTACCATCTGGTTAACCAGGCACAGGCCCACAATATCAGGGTTATCCCGGTTCCGGGCGCCAGCGCCCTGTTGGCCGCCCTGGCCGCAGCCGGCCTGCCCACAGATCGCTTTAGTTTTGAGGGGTTTTTACCCAACAAACAGGCAGCCAGGCGCAAAGTCTTGCAGCAACTCCGCTCGCAAACCGCCACCCTGGTGTTTTATGAATCCCCCCATCGTATTCTGGACAGTCTGCGGGACATGGGCGAGGTTTTTGGCAGGGAACGAGAAGCCGTCCTTGCCCGGGAGCTGACCAAGACCTTTGAGACCATCAAGCGCGACAGTCTGGAAAATCTGGCCCGGTGGGTTGAACAGGACAAGGACCAGCAACGGGGGGAGATCGTGCTGGTTGTCGCCGGCGCCGCCCCGCGTGATCCGGATCTGATCGATGCGGAAACAGAACAAACATTAAACGTGTTGTTGAACTACCTGCCGGTGAAACAGGCCGCCGCTGCCGCCGCCGAAATCAGCGGGGTAAAGAAAAACAAACTCTATGCCAGAGCGGTGGAGATGAAAGAAGGCAAAGTATAGGCCGCACGATTATTTAATGACCGCACGCAGAAAAATTTCATCCTGACCTTCAGCAATCAGATTATCGAGCGTACCCACTTCAACAAATCCCTGTGCATGATAGAAGGCGATCGCTCTGTGATTAAAGGCGGAGACCAGCGTCCAGACATTATGTCTGTTTTGCTCAATGCTTGAATTTTTCACCCAGTCGATCAGCCACTTGCCATAGCCATGGCCCTGATGTTCCGGCAAGACCGCCAGTAATTCCATCAGTGTACCGCGCAACCACGGCGTGCGTATGGTCATCACCGCCAGCGGCTTGTCGCCGGCATGCAGACAGAGCGCCTGAAAACCATCCTGGGTTTGTGCGAGATAGCGTTGCAGGGTGTCGGCCTGATAACCCAGTTCACGCCACGGCGTTAATGTGGGCAATGTCTCGGCAAATACGGCAGCGATGTCAGCCCGGACAGGTTTAATCTGGAGATCGTTCATGGTTTTTCCGGCGTCTTTTCCCGTTTTTTGGTGTAGCGGAGATTATCTCCGGGTTTGAGTTCATAACAGTTATCCGACGCCATCACTTTACCTGCCTGCAGCAGTTGTGTCACGGTCACAAACTGATAACCCTTTTCAATCAGCTCGGGAATGATAATGGGCAAGGCATTACCCGTTGTTCTGCCCCGGCCGTTGGCATGGGCGATAATAATCGAGCCCGGTTTGATTTGTCGCCGGATGATATCGGCAATACCTTCCGCACTCTGCTTCTTCCAGGGATCGGCCGTCACAATATTCCATTGAATGGATGTCAGGCCAAGATCGCGCACTTGCTGTAACATGTCTTGTTGGCAGACACCATACGGAAAACGAAACATAACCGGCACATTTGGAATATTATCTATCTCTGATGCAGGCAGGCCGCATTTCGGCAATGTGGTTTTCAACTCTTCACGTAAAGTTTCGTATTGTACCTGGGTCCAGAGTACCTGATTCCTGAACTCCTGTTCGGTGACATCAAACAACACCGGGTGATTCCAGGAATGGTTGCCGATTTCAAACAAGGGATCGGCCATGAGTTGTTTGGTTTTGGCCGGATGACTGCGCATCCACTTGCCGCTGATAAAAAAAGTTGCCGGAATATTGTTGTCGCGCAGATAGTTGATAACAGCCGCGTCATAGCCGGTTTTTTCCACCTGCCGCTCACACAGATCGAAGGTCAGCGCGACCAGTTTTTTATCCGGGTCCGGCAACACGACAGAGCGAATAGAACCTTCCAGTGTGGCCGGGATCGCCGGCAGGGTGGTGCGCAGCGGTAAACCGGGGGGCGGCCCCTTGCCCGCGCGACTTTGCCGATAGGTGATGGTCTTTTCTGCAGGTTTACCGCGCAATTGTTCCTTGCTCCAGCATGCATTGAGAATTTTTTCCGAGCCAAACTGGATGGTGCGGTGTGCAGCCTCGGGTTCTGCCGCCGGGGTACAGGTGGGCAAAACGAAAATAGTAAGCAGTAAAATCGGCAAACGGCGTGTTGGCATAAACGGACAATTCAGTTAAAAGACAGCAGTTTAATTTTTCATGAACGTTAATTCAGTCGAGTCATGAGAGTGTTTGTGCTATTGGCCTCATGCAACTCACAATCTTTCAAAAGACCACAGTATAGACGGAGTTTGGCCCCGGTGGATATCTCTGCGGGTGGATTTTCCTGCACGGCTGCCCGGTTCTCCCTGCCCGAATTCGTATCAATTCGGGTGAACAGAACGGTATTCCACTGAGATGAGGGGATGGTTCGTTATTGCAGTCCGGATTCCAGGTATGAAATCTGCGCATATGTGTCATATACTAATTTAAAGTATGCGCGTCGGGTAATATGTTTTCCGGTGTTGAAAAACATCCTGAAAGGAGTCAGTCAGTATGAGAACATATCCACACAAATCAAATTACAATCCACGTCCGACATCTGCAAGTCAGGATATGATCGTTCCTCAGCGACAGGCGCTTGGCAATACTTCTCAATCCCTGTCAAATCCATCTGTATTGACGGCCGATAAAACCGGCGATTTTGAACCATCAAATAAAGTAGGAAATTACGACTATCACTTTGCAAATCTTTCCGTGATATCACCCGGTGTTCAGCGCAAACCTTTGGTTAGTTCCCCCGGCGACCGACTGGAACAGGAGGCCGATACAGTTGCTGATCATATAATGAAACTGGATGCAGGCTCCGGTGGTGCTCACCCTGGCACAGTCCAGCGTATGTGCAGTAATTGTAAAAAAGAAGAGGACGAAGCAAACAATCCACCGGGACAATCCATATCCATTAGCGCAGGAACAGGCACTGTTGCCCGGCAAGCAGTGGAAGGGCAGGAAGAAGAGGATAAGCCCTACCAGCAGATGATCTTCCGTACCGCTGCGTTCAGCTCACCGCAGACCGGTGCAGTTAACTCAACGGCCGGCGATCTATCCCCGACAAATTCAGGTGGCGAAGCATTGGCGGGAGAAACGGGTAAAAGCATGGAAAATATGTTTGGTTTTGATTTTTCCAAAGTGCGTATCCATCGGGATGCAGAAGCCGGGACGCTTAGCAAACAATACTCTGCAAAGGCCTTTACCTATAGAAATCATATCTACTTCGGACAAGGTATGTACAACCCGGAAAACTCCGAGGGAAAACATTTGTTGGCACATGAACTAACACATGTGGTGCAGCAGGGCCATGCAACAAAAAATAACGGGATAATGCGTTCGCAAACAACAAAAAAAGAACCCAATATATCCTCAGCAGACAATCAAGCAGCGAAAAGCAGTGTGGTGCAGCGAGCCGCAACCTGGGGGGCGGAGCGGTTCATGAGGTCAACAATCTGGCAAATGCAGCACTCGGCATTGGACCGGCAGGTGTCACTTTGCCAGTGTTGAATGGCAATATTCTCAGTTCTACAGCAGATGCCCGTGCTGCAATAAACAGCCCGACCCTTTCCGTTACAGCTGCGGCAAATGGTGGTTTTAATGCAAGAATCTCGACAGTTCCAACCAATGACGGCAGTTTTGATGAAACCGTGCTGGCAAACGGTCCCTGGACTGTGAATGTGCCCAAAGCAACTGTCGGTGCCCAATTCCCTGCTCTGGCTGCATGTACAGGTGCAGGCAATACGACATTTCGTGCTATTGGCATGCCTACTGACGCTGAGATGTTTGCTGCCAATCGTCGGCATGAAGATCATCATGCGGCTGATCATCTCGCAGCATTTAATGCTTCTGTAGTTTCCTGGGATACGCGCATGACGGCAGCAAGCGCGGCGAGTACAACCTATCAAGGTGCAACTGAGGCAGAGGCCTCGGCAGCCCTGCATTCAGCAATGGGTGGAAATCCCCACCAGGTGGCAAATGACTTCTTTAACAGATGCATTGCTGCTGGTCGTGCTTACCATGGCACACCTGCAGGAGGAACAATAACATCAGGTAATCCACAGTCCAATGCAGACTGCACAACCTCATCCGCAGAGTATACCAATCCATCATAGGAACAAGGTGTGATGAAAAGGTGGAGAGACATAATTACCTGTTTTTTTTTCTTCATTCCGGCATGTGCTGTTCAGCATGCAGGTAACAATCCCGTGTCATCGCTCACAGCAAACATCGAAATACCTGCCAATCAAACCGGCGTTGATGAGTTTGTTGTCAGATTGCTGATTCATAATCCCACAAAAAACACAATCAGGGTTTTCAACCCCAACATTGGCAGACCATCACCCGGGATGAAATGGCCATGGTCCCTCGAAGTCTACCAAACATCCATGCTCATATCTTTTCACTATCTTTCAATAACCGTAGCGGAAGAATCAGGCAGGCAACTGCCACAACAGACTATAGAGACATGGGCTACACCGGTATTGCCACAACCGGTTGAATTGCACCCAGGAAAATCCATCACAGTGTTGATTCCCCTCGGCAAGTTCTACCAGCTTAATCCCGGACAAAAATATTGGCTGTCACTGGAGTATGGTGAAAAAGACATGAAGGTGTCAGCCAAAAAACGTATCACGGTCAGATAACAGCCAATAATGCAACATTCATCCACCTGATTGTTGCGATCAATCAATTCTGCGTAAATCAATTTCAAATTAATCGCCATAGCCTACCTGTCAGATATGGTTAAGTTCCGCATTAATTACCCGTGCAAATAAACATGTTTCACACTGGTAATACTGAATTGTCTGTGCTTTATTGTCTGATGACGTGGGGGTTGTTCAAGTCAAGACATAATATCGTCTTCAATAATATAAATAACTACATCTGTTTTTTATTATTTTTGTGTTGCGTCACCAGGGTTGTTGCATGAACTTAAATTAATATTAACAGGGGTAATCATGAGCAAAGACATCAGTGATCTTTTTTCAAATCTGGATGGGGTAGGGCTGGGTGAAATGGTCAACAAGGGAGAGGTTTCCGCACTGGAACTTGTTGACGAATCCATTCGCCGCATTGAAGCACTTAATCCACAATTAAACGCAGTAGTACACAAAAACTATGATGCCGCCAGGGCCATCGCGCAGGGGCCGCTGCCGGATGGTCCGTTTAAGGGGGTGCCATACCTCCTGAAAGAACTGGCCTCCATGTGGGAAGGACAACCCACCACCAACAGTTGTTTATACCTAAAGGACTTTATCGCGCCGGTGGATCTGGAAATTGTCAGCCGCATAAAAAAAGCCGGCTTCATTCTGGTGGGGAAAAGCAATGCACCGGAATTCGGATGGGCCTTGACCACTGAGCCGGCCATGTACGGCCCCACCCACAACCCGTGGAAACAGGGCATCACAGCGGGTGGTTCCTCCGGTGGTTCATCGGTTGCGGTGGCAACCGGTATGGTACCTATTGCCGAGGCATCCGACGGGGGTGGTTCGATCCGTGTACCGGCATCCAACAACGGTATCGTTGGTATGAAACCCTCCCGCGGTACCGCGACCTTTGCACCGATCTGGGCCGACTACTGGCATGGAGCCGCACAGTTTCTTTGCGTATCACGCACGGTGCGAGACACCGCCGCTTATCTCGATGCCATCTATGGCACCTTGCCCGGCGACTCCTTTGCGGCACCGCCAAGGGAACCGGGTTTCTTCCTGGATCAAACCAAAAAAGGCGCGGGCAAACTCAAAATCGGTTTTACCGTCACCGCCCCGGACGGACAGACTCTCCATCCGGAATGCATCAAGGCAGTGGAAAATACAGTGCAATTGCTGGCTGATTTGGGGCATGAGGTGGAAGAACACAACATGAACTTCGAGGCGGAGGCAATCTGGGAGGCCTATACCCGCATGACCGCCGCCGTTACGGTGGATAACTTCAATGTCCTGAAACAGTTTGTCGGGCATGACGTCAGGGAAGACGAAGTCGCACCGGTACTCTGGTCCATGCTGACCTACGGCCGCAGTCTCAGCGCACCACAACATGCCAACGACATCGAGGCGGTAAAAATGGCCTCGCGTAATATTGCATCAGACCTGCACAAGTATGATGTTTATATCACCCCCACCATGCCGCAACTGCCGCGTCCCCTCGGTTACTATGACATGACCATGACCGACCTGCTCGCCTACAACCGTTTAATCATGAGCAATGGCATCTTCATGTACCCGTTTAATATCTCGGGCCAACCCGGTATCAGCCTGCCGCTGCACTGGACACCTGATGGAATCCCGGTCGGCATTCAGGCAGTTGGTCGCAACAACGACGAAGCCACACTGCTGCGTCTGGCGGCACAACTGGAACAGGCCCAACCCTGGAAAGACAAACGGCCACCGATCACTGCTTAAAGAAAAACAGCAGAGTCAGGTCTTGCAGTGCCAGTGCCTGATACTGGTCACGTGTCATTGCAAGACCTGACCCCGTTTGCGTTGGGATCCGGTCCCCGGATTTATGATTTGGAATTAGTGACCACTTAAGTTCAACACATAAACTACTCGATTATGAATGGTAGAATATTTCGATATAACAAATCAGGCTCGGAAATCTGGATACGGTGTTCACTTTGAGTGGAATGAATATGTGTTGCATTGAGGCGTTGCACCAGATCTTGCTGCAACGCTTCCCACACGCCATTCTGACCAGGAATCCCTTTATTAAGATAGTCTTTAGCCCCGGCATTTATTGCGCGACTTATGATAACGACCGGTATGGCAGGCGGAAGTGCTCTCCTGACCTGTTGCATGGCCTTGAGATTATCCAGCATTGCGCTACTTTCGCCAAATGCGCCCTGAAAAAACGAGCCGGAAGCCAGAACCGCCCGATACCGGGCAAGCGCTTCTCCCTCCAGCAAGTCAGCGGGAATAGTGTTTGTCACCAGTGCCATCAGCCCCAGTGAGGCAATAGACCGCAGACCTTTGAATTGCGCAGCCGCTGATTCTATAGCCTCTTTATACCCTGGAATATGCTCAGCCATATGCTCACTGGCCGGATCAACGAGAATCAGTGCACGAACATTTTCTGGGTATTGCTGGGTGTAGAGGCGCGCAACCATCGATCCAAAAGAATGCCCCACAAGTATCACAGGCTGCCCGTTACCAACTGTTTGTACTACAACTCGCAAGTCATTCACTTTGTTTTGCAAAGTGCTTTGATTTTTACTCGGAGAACTCCAGCCAAGACCGGCTCGATCATATGAGCATGTTATGGCATGCTGCGAAAGTAGTGGTTGCAATCGGTGCCAATGGATAGAAAAATCATTTAAGCCGGCCTCGAGTATCACCACAACCGAACCTTGGCCCTGACAGTTTACGTGCAATTTATGCTGTCCTGCGGTAATCATTTTTCCTGGAGCTGGAAACGTCTTGGCCAAATGCCAACGCGCATATTGGCCGGCAAAAAATACCAATACAACAAGCGCAAAGAATACTCCGGCAAAAGTCATCATCAACCTGCTGCTTCTTTTTTGTAGCATTGTTCTGCTCTCATTTCAGAAAATATCGATCAACTATGTCAAGATAACCTTGACTGGAAATTCCGGTATTGTTCGTCATGATCATACTTACGCGGTTTATATCCGGATATATTCTCATTTCACAATAGTACCCGCCGGCGCCGCCGGAGTGCATAAAATACCGCTTTCCATCCAGACTGCCATGAAACCAGGAAAGCGCAGTCCGGACAGGTTGATTGGTATTGGTTGTACCCACTTGCCATAAATTTTGGACTAACTGCTCACTGAAAGGTGCTTTGCGCTGCAAAATAGCTTGAAGATACCGAACAAAGCCGGCTGAGTTTCCTGCCAACCCGCCATACGCTTTGCCGTTAACCATCAAGTGGTTGAAGCGTGTCCAACCTCCTGTTGCCCGCGTCAGATAGGTTTGTCTATCGATAAAAAAACCGAGGGAAAAATTCAGCCAATGCCATTTCCGTATATAACCGTAAGCGTGGTCATGAGGGCGATCAAGTCGAAAGGAAATAGTTTGCTGCCCGGTCAGCGCAAGGGGGGCTATAATTTCTTGCATCACGTAGTCTTCAAACGAGCGACCACTTACTGTTGCGACCAGTTGCCCCAGCATGAGATATCCAACATTCGAGTACATAAACCTGCTTCCCGGCTCAAATTTAAGCTTTGTATTGTTCGCGATCACCTGTTTTATAAACGTTTGTTCGTCAAAGCTGTCATGATCAGCAGCCAAGTGTATCCAGGGCAGCGGATTCGGGTTGGGAAACCCTGCAGTGTGTTGCAGCGTCTGACGCACTGTGGGTGAACCGGTATAGGGAAGCCGGGGGAGGTATTTCTTGATCGGGGCATCCAGCTCAATTTTCCCTTCCATCGCCAGCTTTACCACGGCAGCTGCGGTGAATGTTTTGGTTATTGAATACCCGTTAAAGGTGGTTTGTGCAGTTACCGGTCGCCTGGAATCAACATCTGCAAGTCCCGCGTTGAATTCAAAAATGATCCTCTGACTGTCAGCAATGATATATTGAACTCCCGGGGTTCGGTTTGAATCAATCCAGGATGAAAGTAATTGACGTACTTCATCCTGAGGATCTGCCCTCAAGGTTTCATGTATGCCTGTCATGGCCATGAAGATCACAAAGTGATAAACCCTTCTCGCTCTGAAACTCATTTTTTACTATTCCGTATCAACGCACCAGGGACAAATCATAGATCTGGTCATGATCCCGCTAAACAATACCAAAGTGCTTGTGAACCAATAAAATGCAGCACTTTCATTTTGTATTGGAAGGACGATATGCCGGTAATATAAACACAGTTTCAACTTACTGGTTAAACAGGCAAATTTTTTCCAAAATCACCTTTAATATGTACATTAAAACCCGGTTTTGATCCCGTTTGGCCAAGGGTGAGAACTTGACCGCAGGGACAGGCATCATGGCTAATGAGCAGCGACCGGTTGCTGCTCTATTCCCGGCAACTCGGACAGGCTGATGGTTGCATTGCGTTGTCGCGGTGAATATTGGTACCACTGGAGTTTGGGATGAGCAAAATCAATCGCTGACTCTTGAAATACGGCTGTCGCTGCAATTTCCAGCGTGTTTCTGTACTCAAAGGGCTGGCCAACTTCTGCTGATAGGAAAGTCAGCACATTGGGCGGTCGCCATACAACTGCATGGCGTTCTGCGCCCAAGATGACCACTGCCGGTACGAGATCGTTGAAATTACAACTGCCCGATATGTGACAGCGGGGGATGATGTATTGAACATCGCCGTTCGTGCGTTTTGCTGTAGACAACAGCTTTGGGCCGGCCTCACGGGGTTGACATACTGTTTCATATTTAGCGGTTGCGGAAGTCTTTTCGCCAAGCCGATTTCCGTGAGAGTCACCGCGAAAGTCAAAGAACCTGACGGCGCAGTACTTCTTGCCGTTTCGAAGGTAGACGAATGCATCAAGGGGCCCCTGAATCCCATCCCATCGAACCTGCGCCTGCTCGCGCCATTCGGGGTTGATAACCATGGGCTCTGTTGATGCGCACGCCGACAGCAGCAGGGCAAGTATTGATAAAGTGAGGAGGTGGAAGGTTATGGTGGGATGGCGCCTGACGCCTAAATAAGGAGCAGCCGCAGATTGTCGGTCCATCCATGCACGTTTTGCCGGCTTGTCAGAGTTCTGATACACGATTTACGATTACCTTGTCAGTGTTTACATTGACCTCAACCAGAAATGTTTCACCGCAGCCTTTACAAATGGCAGGGTTGTCTCGTGAGCTTCCTCTCTGATGATCGCGAACAATGGCCAGGACAGGGTGGCTGCATTCACTACAAGCAAAGGCAATGTTATTCCCATGCGCATCTATTTTTGCCGTCGTACCATTGCCGTATATTCCTGTGTAATCTGTAACTTTCAATTTAGATAACTCGTTATTGTGCGACGCTATCTATAATTATATGTACAAAATTTACAAATAAAACCCCGGCAGATCTATTAGTAAATTCTGATATACTACATCTTACCTAACAATTCATTGCGTGTTGAGATGTAAACCGTATTACGATATTGGATTCGGGGGACAGTATACCTATATCAGAATAACCGGCGTATACAGTGTTATAGAGTACACTGCCGCCGGTATTCCATTGCCCGGTGTGTCACGGATTATTGTTTAATTTTTTGTTTATTACCGGACTGCATATCCTGGATGGCACTGCGTATTTCAACTTGAATAACCGGCATTAAATCGGCCATATAGTATTTCATTTTATCCATGGCGGATCTGCCTTCCGGGCGTTTTATGAATTCAACATATAACTCCAGTTCTTTTTGTGTTAAATGTTTTATCAGGCTTTTCTTTGCTTCATTTTCCAGATGCTGGATTCTTACTCTTTTGATAATTAATTCTTCAAATTCTGCACGGCGTTCCGGCGGAAGTTGTTTGGAAATTTCTTTTGCCATATCAGTCATCATTTTCTGCATGGGAAGGATCCGGAAGTACTCATTTGCGAGTTTGGTTCTGGCTTCTAACGTGTCAGTTTGGGCGACAGCGGTGTTAAAGTGTGTTAATGAAAAAAATAAGACGATAAAGACAGAGAACTTTTTCATTGCTTTTTCCTTTTGTATGTATTAACTATACTGATAATATATAACCACTAAATTCCGGTGTATTTTATTAATATATAGCATGTCGTTTTGCCTGAAAATTCATTGCGTGTTGAGATGTAAACCGTATTACGATATTGAATGAACTGTTTCCGAAAGTGCAGAATTAACTGCGTCTTTGAGAAAATGGAATTATAATATTCAGGAGTAGTATAGGCAGCGGGATAGTGACAATCCGCCGGCAGATCAGGGCTTGCTTTGCCGGTGACTGTATACGGCTTAAGTGTCATTGCAATACCTGACTCTGCTGATACCAATACCACAAAAATTATTGTGAAAACGCCTATTTGAATTTTTCGAAAAAGATATCAATGTAGTCGGTTACGACATGCCCTTCATCGGGCTGCTCCATGTTTTGCATGCGCCAGTATTTCCGTTTCCCGGTAGCCTTGAGGATAAATTTTCCATTTCGCTCATATGGAACACCGGCATTGATGTAATTGATTTGCGTAACTATAGAGCCTTCAAACTCCAGTTCTCTTGCATTGATGATCCTGAGCTTTCCCAGAATGCGCATGTAATTGGTGTTGCCTTCATATTTCTCTTGCTGATATCCATCGATATGTATCTCACCCTCTTGCTTGTAGATTTTTGCTTTCCCGATACCTCGATGGTTGGTGAGCCATTGCAGCGTCATGACATGGTTGCCCAGTACCATTTGTTCAACATTATCGGCAGAGTACGCAGTGGTCGGCAGCAGGCCGGACAGTAAAAGGATTAACAGAGCGGCAAGGTTTGCTGTTTTCATGTAGTGAGTTCCCTGGCTGAATTTTCGCCAACTTTATTTCATTTGCTGGAATGCGGGACAGGCATCGGTAAGTCCACACTACAGCCAGTATACCGGCATTGCCGGTGCTTGGTCTACTTTACCTGGACCGCTATACGGCGAAGAAAACCGGTGACGGATACAAGTATGTTCTAATATTAGTGAGTACTGTGTTCTGCCGCCGTTGATGTGCTTCAGAGCCATACTGCTGGCGGGCCTTCAATGAATTTAACACGCCAAAGCCCGGCATCGCACAGACATTGGCTACATATTTTTATCGTAAAGTCTATGGCGCACGAAGTGGTGCGAACATCGAAGTCAAACACAAAAAGAAATGGATCAGCAGCAAACAATTCAAGACACAGGCAGGTCACCGGCCATCTGGTACACTGCCGCACAGACTGGTACCGGATAAAGGGACATATTATGAATATCTGCCATCGACCTTTCACTATTCTGATCCTCAGCATGGGGATGTTCGGATGCGGGAGCCTGCAGGCAAGTTCTGTGGCTGCAGATAAATTGCCGGATGAACAGTGTCAGGCGGCAAAGCAGGGAAAATTGAAAATTGCTGATGTACACACAGATGACAAAACCAGAAATGCCTATTTGTTTGAATGCGCGGTTTCTGTTGTCATCTCCATGCCGAACATGATGAGTGGCGAGAGCAAAAGCAAGCAACAACGCTTGACGGAAAAACGCTCACGGGCCGGTATTGCAGACAAAATCCTGGCTAAAGGCATTGATACCGAATATAGAAACAGGGATGGCGATACCCTTATCATGGCTGTGATCCGATCCTACATGGTCGATAAATGGAAAGAAGATACGGTGATTCGTTTACATGGAATGGGTGTTCCTGTCGGTGCAAAAAATAACCATGGTAAAACAGCAATGGATTTTGCCAGACAAAGGAAAAATACAAATATCATCAATTTTCTTTCCTCTCTATAATGAGACGTGATGATTTTCCGTGTCAAAGAGGCGCGGTGATGGCGGAGCGGCTGTTGTTACTATTGCCGGCAATCCTTAATACAGCACAATATTGCTAAGCGTATAACATTCCCGGAGTGAAATATCCGGTATTTCGATGGAGATGCCACAAAAGTTATATCATACTTATAACAGTACTGCGGTTTGTTAAAACTGTTATTGATATTAGGGAAGATTCGACATGCGATCATTTGCAAAAAAAGTCAGGAAATCCCCATCAGACATCACCGCTCAGTCGGGACTGTCTGCCCGTGCAACTCCGGCACAATTTCAGGCATCAACGACGGCCCGACATTTCGGGCACACAAATAGTACCAGTTCCCGGCAAGAATCTTCGCTGCCACAAACCGGTGCGAAGCCCTCAGGCGGAACCCGGTCCAACAGGCAATTCCTCGGGAACAACCGTGGCACAGCGCCAAAGCATGGTACCGTGCCGTGGTATGTCCGCGCCGCGAATAACAGTCATGGCGCGTCAAAAGCAGCACTGCCATCAGGATCAAATGCCTATGATGCCATGGAAGAAGATGGGCCTGTTGGAGGAGACGGACCGGAAGTGGAACAGGCGCCGGCACCGATTCAGGCCGAACAGCCACCTGCTCAGGCTGAGCCGGCACCGGTCCAGGCAGAACAGCCACCACCACAGGAAGAACAGGCTCCGGCTCCAGCGCCAGCTGCACCCACTATTACCAGCAGCAGTGTGAAGGCAGCACCGTCCGGTGCGGCCAATACCCGAAGCAGGATCGGCGTTGGCGAAACCGTGGTCTTCACCGGCAGTGTGGCCGGTACCTGGACTGCCTCGATCGGGACAGCCAGTGGACCAAATTCAACGACATTTAACTGGACGGCACCGGCGACAGCCGCAAACACAGATGCCACTATCACCCTTACCGCCGGCAGCCAGACTGTCACCAAAACAGTGACAGTGGTGAAGCCGAACAGTATTTCGATGCGCAATGTTGACAGTCATGCTGCGCTGGTTGGGGCAGGTGGTGCGTGTATGCGGACCGAAGTAACATTCGGGCCATCGGATGTTTGTCTTGGCGCAATGCAATGGCTTGAAGTTCCTGGTCCGGCAACAGATGTAACCGGGTTCTTTACAAAATACAGTGATGCAACCCTGCATCATGATCCAAACCCGGATTACGCAATCGTCGATGACACCAACAAAATGGAAGCCGGACCCAACAACAGTGATCGGGATCACTGTGCCTGGCATTCAACGGCCGGTCCGTACTCGGATGGTGGATTCAAATGGGATATTCCCAACAAGTATATTCTGGATACGGAGGCACCGGCGGATGGTCGCCACTTCACCGATACCACCCAACGCTTCACCATGAATGCCGCAGGCACCATGACCATCACCAAGGCGGGGGCATCAACGTGAGTCGGCAAAAAGTGAGATTTGACTGGTGGAATCAAACACAGTGCTTTTCGGTTTAGGGTCATGGCGTGCAAGGGTGTTGCTTATCATCGGCGCATGCAGTTGCGTGATCAGTAGTGGCTGTAGTGAACAGCACAACAACATTGAACAACGTGGCGTGTCAGGCGTGAACAGCCCCCTCGAAATTCACCTGCTGGTGACGTCGACACGGTTCTCCATGCAGGAGCGGGATCGCTTTCGCCTCGGACTCACCGCCACCAACACAACAGACACTGCGATTGATCCACACCTGTTCGGCGTTCGCCTGCTGGTGAATGGCACACCGTCACCTGCTTTCGACCTGAAAGTGGGCAACGCCATGCCGGTTAAATGGGATAACCTGCCGGCCGGTGAAACCACACCGCAGGTCGACTGGCCTCTCGGTAAAGCACTGTTTACAGAACCGGGCAAATACGAACTGGTGTTGCAACATCAATGGGGCAACTGGCAACAAATTGAATCATCGGCAATCGTTGTGGTGACACCTTGACTGCTGGACAAACCCATTGATTATTTATTAAAAAGCGGACTTTCCTCCAGCACTTCAGTAAATACATCGAAAAAATTGAGCCCCATATAACACATCAGACCAAAACCGGCGGCGATTACACCCACATCCGGCCAAAAATTCTGGAAGATGGTGCGGGACATAAAACCCGTCAGAATGTGCATCACCCAAAAGAACAGCACCGGCACAGCAGTGAAAATCAGAATGGCTTTGGCGGCAATACCCACGCCGTAGGCAATTCTCAGCTCTTCCATCCTGCACAACTGCGACCAGGACACAAGAATCGCATTGGGCAATCCAATCAGCAGCACAGAGAGCAGCAGAACAAGCAGCGAATACTGGCTGGTTCCATATTGATAACCACCAATCACAGCCTCACCACGCCCCAGATAATGGAAAAACAGGAAGGCCAGTAAGGTACAAACGATAAAATGCAGGGTGAACAGCTTTATCCATGTTCTGATCGAAAAACCAAGCAACAAAATCCCGACCACCGCAGCCAATAACGTCAATATGGCGGGGGCTGTTTTGTCTGTCAGAATCATGACATTAAACAGGAATCGAAGATCTTTGGGGTTGATAATATTGATCGGTTTGTCAAACAGCCATAAATCGGGAAACAGTTTGAGTATCAAGGCATAACCGATGAGGCAGTACGGAATAACCAACAGCCATTTTGGCAAATCGAATTCATCAACCACCTCCCACAGGCCAAAGTAATGGCTATGACACTGGCATAAAAGAAAATACCTGAGATGATTTCGACCATCCTTGCTCCCTGGTGTTGATGCATGATTCCAGTGATGTTCAATGGAATCAGTTTTACCGTGATTGACCAGACTTGCATGCACAGACTGGTTCAGGCCGGGATTGTATGAACGACCGGCTATCACGGTTAACTTGCACTTTTGATGAAGAGAAATCAAGAATAAAAAACGCCTCAATGGTCGAATATCGTCCAGGTCTATCCAAAACAAAACCTGTCATAATGAGTAGCAGCAAGCTTATCAATAATATAATTAAACAAATAACGATATGCTAATGTTGTTAAGCAAACTGAAGGTTAAGCTTTATCCTGACAAGAAGAGGTGGGTATACTGTGGCAGATACGAACGATTGGGCTTGAGCGGCTGTTTTCGACCCGAAGCGGTCCCTGAATATGAATGGAAAAATATTATTTAAATACAAACTGCTCTCGTTAAAGTCCACATAGATTAGAGATTTCAGATGGAAGAATATGTTGCGTTAGAACGACAATTTTCGCCTGTCGCTAAAACCCAAGAAGATGTAGAAAGTGAAGAAGCTCTCTCACTCTGGGGTCTCTCTGAATCAAAGACTTGGCAAGATCTTGACCGTGAATTTCGAGTTGTCATTTTGGCTGAGGCCGGTGCCGGTAAAACTGAAGAATTACTGCAGCGAGCGAGTGACTTAGCTAGTCAGGGTAGGCCATCCTTTTTTATTCGTATTGAAGACATTGAAGTCGATTTTTATAATGCATTTGAAGTTGGTAATAAAACCAAATTTAAGGATTGGCTGCAATCAACAGAAGAAGCATGGTTTTTCCTAGATTCCGTTGACGAATCCCGTCTGGAAAATCCCGGAGACTTTAAAAAAGCCCTTCGTCGTTTTGCCCATGGAATAAAAGAAGGTGCACACAGAGCTCACATTTACCTCTCCAGTCGCCCCTATGCTTGGCGTCCAAAGGAGGACCGAAGACTGTTAGATGAGCTTCTTTATCTTCCTGCGCTAAAGGAAGGTGGTGGTAGCGAAGAAGAACAGCAATCCGGCCCTCAAAGCGCGCTCACGATATATAAAATGTGTCCCTTAGATCAAGAAAGAATCCGACATTTTTGCATGGCTCGTGAAGCGAGTGATATAGATTGCTTGTTGCGTGAAGTTGATCGTACTGGCCTTTGGAATCTGGCTGGTCGACCTTTTGATCTTGAAGGTATATTGGCTAAGTGGAGTGATGATGGAGAGCTGGGAAGTCGTTTAGAATTATTCCATCATAATATCAGTAAGCGATTACGAGACGAACATAACAGTGATCGGGCTCAGCGTCAGCCTTTGAATCTTGAAACTGCAAAAGACGGCGCTCGTCGTTTGGCCGCCGCGGTGGTGTTGACTGGTAAGGCAGGCCTTAATGTACCAGATGCATTGGCCATAAAACCGGGTATTGATGCAGATTCAGTGCTTGCGGATTGGGATCCAGCGGATGTGCGCGCCCTAATGGAAAGAGGCGTTTTTAACGATGTTATATATGGAGCTGTACGTTTTCGGAACAGGGAAATACTAGAATTACTTGCTGCTGAGTGGTTTGACAAATTATTGAAGACAGGTAATAGCCGCTATTCAGTAGAAACTCTGTTTTTCCGTGAACAATATGGGGAAAAAATCATTACACTCCGCCTTCGGCCTGTACTGCCATGGTTGATATTATTCGATGACGAGATTCGTCGAAGGGCACTGGAAATATGTCCTGAAATTGCGATTGAAGATGGCGATCCATCTCAGCTTCCTTTACCAGAAAGGCGTGCGATCTTAATGAATATCGTTAGTCGAATAGTTGCTGCTGATGATGACCGTTCAGGGCGAGATAATAGCGCAATAGCACGGATAGCAAATCTTGATCTCTCTGAAGACACACAGAAGCTTATCAGAAAATATGGTAACAATGATGATGCTATTTTCTTTCTTGGTAGGCTTGTTTGGCAAGGAGAAATGGTTAGCTGTGTTCCCCACTTGATTAACATTGCAGTTGATAGTTCACGAGGTATCTACGCGAGAATAGCTTCAACCCGGGCAGTGATGACTTGTGGTTCTGTTGAGCAGAAAATCATTCTATGGCAACAGCTTAATGATAATGATGAGAAGATTCCACGAAGACTGCTTGTTGAAATAATTCAAGAGGCAGAGCCTGACGCAAATAGTATCGATCATCTGGTGATATCCCTGGGTAAATTACCACCTTACGAAAGATATGAAACCAATGGGCTTGACGGTGTGATTCACACATTTATTGAACACTTACCTATTGTTGACAACCAACAACCGATAATTCGGCTTCTTAATGGCCTGCATTCCTACCTTGAAAAGCCACCGTATGTGGAAAGACGAGAATGTCATGTTTCAGAGGAATATGCATGGCTACTTGGTCCAGCTACACACGTAGTAGAAAAGTTAATCGAAATGAGGAGCACGATTGCGATGGGGGGGGCCGCTCTATCTATCATGTTGATGGTTCCGGCTTTGCGCCATTGGCATGGCAATGATTTCAGTGAGCATAAGGATAACTTGAGAGAACTTGTGCCTGATTGGCCTGAAATTAACGATGCACTCTATTGGGCCAGCATTGTACAAGCGCGAATTAGCAAGGAACATTCAGGTGAAGCATTGACCGACGATTGGTCTGTTTCCTGGCTTGGTCACTTTTGGTCATTCGATGAGGCGAGCCTGCCAAGGTTGTGCGACTATATGCACTCCCGATCTCTACAGGATGATAAGTCGGTCTCATTGAGCACTGCGTTTCGGGTGTATGCAGGAGCAGATAAACCATCACATATTCTAACCAAACTAAAAGAAGCTGTGGCCGATAACTCCACCTTGCAGCACCAACTTGATACTCTGCTTTATCCACCAGTATCAGTGGCTATGCAAAAATATGAAAAAGAGGAGGCAGAACGTGAACGTAAATGGGATGAGAAGAAAGAAAGAGAAAAGCAGGCTCGCGAAACGTGGATAGCGGAGTTACGAGAAAATCCAGATCGAGTCCGTATCCCTCTAAATGTAAAGTCGGGCGAATTTACCAATGATCAATTATGGTTGATGCACGAATTGCAGGACCGTGGTGCGTCAACTAAGCGAGAGGTGTACGCGAACTGGCAGGATCTCATACCAGATTTTGGTGAAGCTGTCGCTCTGGCATATCATGATGCTGCTGTTAATCATTGGCGACATTACATGCCGCCCCTAAGGTCTGAGGGTGCCCAAGGCAATAGTATTCCTTATTCTCTAATTTTTGCCATGGCCGGTCTAGAAATGGAAGCAGCTGAGAATCCAGAATTTCCTTGTTATTTGGATGAATCAACGGCTCGTCACGCATTGCGTTATGTAACCTGGGAACTTAATGGATTTCCCCCCTGGTTTGAGCGTATGCATCGGGCATTCCCAGACTTGCTCGAACAGGCTGTGATAAAGGAACTTGTTTGGGAACTTGAGAATACTGGCCCGGACGAACCGATGCACTATATACTGGCTGATCTGGACTACCATGCACCTTGGTTGCATACCTCCATAGCTCAAGTGATATTGAAATGGGCTGAGGACAATCCCACACGTATAAACGTTAACCGACACTATTGCCTTAATATATTGGCAAAAGGTGGAACGGATGCGGCCACATTATCAAAACTAGCTAGTCTCCAACTAGCGCAGAATAATGATTTGGACAGTTTTTCGGTCTGGTATGCGCTCCGTGTCGATTGTGAGCCTGAGAAAGGTATACTCGAAGTTGAAAAATGGCTGTCTGGCCTCAAAGAGGAAGACGCTATAAACGCTGCACAGGTATTTATCACAACGTTATTGGGTGGCAGGCATGTGGAAATGAATGGGCCTTATTTTAGCCATTTCCGTACTGTAGAACATCTGAAATCATTATATGTTTTGATGCACCGTTATATTCGAGTAAAAGATGATATAAACCGCTCAGGAGGAGGCACGTATTCTCCATGCCTTCGTGATGATGCGCAGGATGCGCGTGGTAGGCTATTTAGTCTCCTATTGGAAATACCTGGTAAAGCAAGCTATTCAGCTATCAAACAACTGATTAAGGAGCACCCCGATCCTGAGCGTCGACCTTGGATGGATAAGCATGCCTACAAGAAAGCAGAGCAAGATGGTGACCTAGAACCATGGAAGGTTGAGCAAGTTTACAACTTTAATCAGTCACAAACACTCAAACCTAACACACATCGCCAGCTCTATGAGCTTACAGTTGGACGCTTGCTTGACTTAAAAAACTGGCTTGAACGTGGTAATGATAGTCCATATCAAACCTGGCAACGCGCTGAAGATGAACCAGAGATGCGCAACTTGATTGCAGGTTGGCTTAATCAACAACGTCAGAATCGATATATAACTGCGCAAGAACCTGAGCTAGCCAATAGTCAACGCATGGATATCTGGATACAGAATACAAATTCAACATCGCCTGTGCCAATCGAACTGAAGTTGCTTGATAAGGAATGGTCTGGTCCTCATTTATGTGAGCGGCTCCGTAATCAGTTGGCTGGTGATTATTTAAGGGAGGAAACTGCTGGATGCGGAGTAATGTTATTAGTCTGGCGGGGCGTTAAACATAAAAAACGATGGGAAATAAATGGACGCCGCGTGAGTTTAAATGAATTAGCAAACGAACTTAAAAATTACTGGGAAAATATTGCTGGCCTGTTCGATAATGTGGAAGCTATAAAAGTGATAGTAATCGACTTATCCATGAGAGATAAAATCAGTGATTCTTGAATGAAATACATCTTTTTCAAGCGTCTGCTTTTGGCCGATTGCAGTTACTTGGTTAACCTGAAAAATCCAATAATTACAGCAATAAAAGTGACGGAGGGATTATTTTTTAACCACTTCGATGATGGCAAGACGCTGTTCAACACACCGCTGGATTACTGTGCCACGTTGTATTGTGGACAAAACTTCAGGCAGCTCGCATTTGGACTGACCGGCGTTATATTTGATGAAAAGTTGATTCAGACACATGAAGATTTTTCATAGGTATTTGATAATTTCGGTCAGTCTGGATGCTTCCCTTGTTATTTTTCCGACTCGTTTTTTCTTTTATTGATTAGTGCCTTTAAACCTATCCCAATTGCCGCGCCGAATAAACTTAAAAATATAAACAATCCTATCTTTTCCATAATACAACTCGCTTTTATATTTTGTAAAAATTTAGAAATTTTTTATCCCAAAATCGTTATATTAATTTTCATGACATCTTTTTTTCGACTTATGTACAGTCGTATTGGGTTGATACTCCGGGATTTTAATACACATAACATTAAGCTGTAATAAAATAGATGGGGGATTAAATATTACACCAGCAATCGCTCGACGTGTCCCACATGAACGCCTTGTCAGGCATCGAAGCGAAAGAAATATTTATCCAGATTATCTATTTTATTATTCAATATTTCCACGCCCTCACTCCTGAGCAGTTCGGACTTTTTGTTAGTGCCCAACGCATATTCGCCGATAGTCCCGTCACTTCTGACAACCCTGTGACAGGGGGTGTTTATAAGATTCGTGTTTTTTGCCATCGCTGTTCCTACTGCTCGCCAGGCTTTGGTGCCAAGCGCGTTAGCCATTTCTTTATAGGTCGTCACTTTACCTTTGGGTATTTGGTTAAGCAGTTCGTAACATTTTTCATTAAAATCGCGTTCCTGGTTCATTTTTTATCTCCTTATTTTATACCTGACTATATACTGATACTGAATTCAATATAACAACCTTGATATTGTATTCGTGAATCGTAATATACCTATGCCAAACAATCTCTTAATCAACTAAAACAAGAATTTACTTTAGGTTGTGATATGGAAATATTCCAATATCGCGAAATTGTCTGCATCTTGGTTACCTTCAATTATAACGCGTTTGGGTGATTTGGACAGATGGGAATCGTCTCAAGGAGGGAATGGTGCCTGTCTGTTTCGCCGTTCCTCGGGTTTGTTCAGAGGTAACGGCTCATGTCTGTGTAGAGATTCTCCAACAGTCCCGCCAGTTCCCGATTCTCTCTTATTTCTTCCGTCTGTTTCTTAATGCGGTGTAACCGGCTGGTGTCGGGGTGTACTTACCAAATAGGGACTGGTTTTGCATTCCGGTGCCTGATGCTGATCATGTGTCATTGCAAGACCTGACCCCGTTGATGCTGATTGAGGACAGGCTGATTGATGGGAGAAAAAGTGAAAATGCCAGTTCAAATGGCGAGGAAGTGGGTGTTGCCAGGTTGGTGTTTAAAAATAATGAGATAGATGACAGGATCCTGGTTTTCACTAGTTCCTGTGACGGATACGCCAACGTCTTTTGTACTGAGGCATTTAAAACCGAGATAGAAAAGAACGGATTGACTGATGTTGTTTTTAATACCAGTCTTGCGATCAATCCGCTGGAAATATGATGATGGTTAACGTATCAGAAATACCTGTTTTCCGATTTTTTTGACTTTAAAGGACTACGACTCCTTTAATTTGCATTTTCTAATACTCAAAACCATACGTCAGGCCGATACTATTACCACTATAGGTTCTGCTATCGTTGGGTCTCGAGAAGTCGATAAAAATCAAGCGGACCCCGACATATTCTGTTTTCTCAAAATAAATGCGACCATCGATCAGAAAGCCGAATGATTTGTCAAAGCTGACATCAGTTTCACTAGTACCAGTGGGGTTTGAAAGACTTATGGAACTGGCGGTGACGCCTCCACCTATTCTATAGGTATCATTTAATTTATATAATATCAAAGCATTACAGGCATCACGCAGCAGATAAGGTGATTCATTTTCGTCAGTTTTTTCATCATTGGTTGAAAATATTTCAAGTATACCCGTAAATGCATTTAGCGTACCAATCATATCTATACCACAAGTGACTTCAGCCATAATCTCGTCTGTAAGATCCATCTTAAGTCCTACTGATCCCATAAACGAGTCACCAGCCCCTATCGAGGTTGTTGTTCCATTCGGATATGACAGGGTATCTCCACCAAAGTGAATACCAAAATCAAAGATTATCTCTATAGCATTTGATAACGTCGGCATAGTTAATAAACAAACAAAAACATATAATCTATATTTCATTTTCGTGACTCCACAAAATTAGCTGTCGGTTTCGGATAATAAGTGAAATTTTCTGAGAAGTGGTCAAATATTTTCCGGACACCTATTTACGTTTTCTTCTCCGCCATCACGCGCGATAAACTGTCATTATGCTGATGAGTAAAGTGCTGCGTCCCCTCTAATCGCTTTTAATATCTAATAGATCGGCTATATCACCGCAGGTGTAACTTATTCTTATATTTGAAGCAGAAATTAACCGCGACCATATTTGACCAGATAACAGATGTCTCGTCATTTTTATTTCCTGTTTGGCTAACTATAATTGCGCGAGTTAAATTTCCGATAAACCACCGACAAGTCTATTAACAAACTCTGACGAACTATATCTATTCCAAAACCTAATATACTAAAACGAGAATTGACTTGAGGATGTTATTGGTGAATTTTACGATATTCATGATCTGCTTGTATTTCTAACAGTTTCAGATTAATTAATAAAGAGGTTGAATTAAATATTTTTCTGATAACGAAGCAGGCTGTTATGTCTCGTGAGCATTTTTGCTCAAGAAACAATCATTACCTGTTATAGTTGGCTGTAATACTTTTCTTTTTTTTCTGTGTATATTTTCAAATCCATTCATGGAAGATGTGAAGTGGGTGATAGATGAAGTAAAATAATTTTTCGTATTTCATCCCTGACTTCTCCCCACAGGGGGGGAAGGGCTATGTGACATTTAATCTTAAGGTGGGGAATAGATCCGGGTTCCTTACCCTTCACGGGAGAAGAGTTAAAAAAAGTGAAAATCAGGAAGAGGAATAAAGACAATGAGTAAACGAGTGCCAATAAACTTTGCAAACGGTGTCAGAGAAAATATCCTCCAATATGCAAGTTGATACTTATAATGTAAATGGCGTTACCATGATCGTCGCTAATGGCAAGGGGGTGAGTTTATATACCATGGAAAAAGTTTTGGAGAAAGGGCTAACAGGCTTTGCATGGAAATTCAACAAAAATACACAAGTTGTACCGAATCTAAAGTTGGTCAATGATGAGCCTGGCCATTATATGTTGTGCCCGATTAAGAATATGCCCCTGGATGAGTATAAGGGCTTGCTTGAGAAAATGGGTGTTAGCTGCGCGAAATATATTAAAGTTAAAAAAGATGGGACAATCCAAAGGGTATAAATATGAAGTCAACTGTTAAATCAATTACGCTGGAACTAACAGAAGGGAATGCCAGATACACATTACATGCATTAAGAGAGCTTGAGGCACAATGCAGAAAAGTGATTGATGATGAAGATGCAGATGAGGACGAGCAGGCCGATTGCGCGGAAGATATTATGCAAATATCTCTTGTATACGACAAGCTAAAAGAACTTGCTGTAAAGGAGTTTGGTGAAGGTGTTTTAATTTGTACTCATGAAACCTTATAAAGTCGAAAATGAAGCGTAGTCAGGGTTTGATCAGAGTTGTACTTGCATTAACAGAGACACAAATCGGCTCACGCTTCATTGCAATATCTGATGATATTGATTTTTAATAGGTATACTGTTCCAAGAATTTGAAAAGTGTAAATGAGAATGAGATGCATTTGTCACCGACCCCTTTTATTTTTTCATGTATGGTTGTAAAAACCGGTCCACGTTGTTGGTTTTGGATAGTGATCGGTCGGCAGAACACAGGTGGTTTGGGCAGATTTTCCTTAGTCTGCCGTCCAGGATGTTACTGGTCTAGAATATGAGTTTGATTAGAGTTTTTCTGTTTGATTTTATTTTGTGTTTTCAAACTCACTGATAAATCTTGTTTTATTCAGACCAGTTAAACGATCTATGTCTTTTTCCATAATGTTCAAAATATTTTGGAAATCTTTGTCCTTAACTTCTCTATGTGAACGAATAATTTCTTTTGCCTGTCGGCTTAGTTCTTTTGTTAAAACAATGTCAGTGTGATTTCCAGACATGATTTTTGTAATGCTTTCCTGTAGAGGCTGGATTATTGCAATGTATTTGTTAATTGAATTGATATCTCTTTTGGCAAATTGTGAGAAAATGTACATATAACTAATGTACTTCTTGCCGGCCAATGATTTTGATAAGAATTTGTCTCTGAATGAATGAATGGCAACAAAATTAATTGGCGTTCTCGTTCTAAAATTCATTCGATGAATAACTATTGGTAACTCTGCAGTTACACAACCACCACCGCCGCCCTTAATGCACTGATATCCAGCTCCGTCACTGGTTGAAACAGGGACACATGTACCCTCCCCACCAGGGGGGCAATTCTCCGCATTCCCGCAATTTCCTTTGCCTGGAGCGTCATCTTTTCTTAGTGCTCGATATAGTTCATCACCGTATAATCCTATTGTTTGATATCCTTTATTTCTATCCAGATCCAATAAAATTGTTTTCATTAGAGATGTATTGGTCATGGTTGACGGTGGAACCAACGTGATTTGACTTGAACGAAGCTCGAAAACAGTTGATTTTTCAGGTAACTGTGTGCCGGTGGTAGATGCGAAATGCAACATGCGCACTTCATCCATGCTCAATAAATTGTCAAGTTTTATATGTAGAGTCTGAATATGTTTAAAGGTATTATCTGCTTGCTTTTCAAAGTAATAATGATTAAGTCCATTTTCTTCTTTTCCAATTATACTAAGTGCATGTGTTAGATCGCGAGATATTGGTATTTTTCTGCTGGTATTGGTGGTATAAAAATATATCGATATTAATTTTCCCGCTTGCAAGATTTTTGAATTTTTCCCAAGAACTGCTTGTGTAGTCGACAACATTGCACTATCAGAAAGATTGTGAACCAAAACATAATCAAGCGTCTTTAGATTGGTTACTTGCAGAAATCTTTTGTCATGAGCTGAATATATTGGTGCGTTACTTATTGCAATATTCTTGTCGAATACAGTGAAGTCAGTTTGTTTGTTGCATGACTCAACAAGTGCACACAGAAAAACAAACAACAGAACATTTAATGGTTTGAAATGATTTCTTTTCATCACGCTCTCCTTGCTTGGTAAATGTAGCTGATATTGATATTTTGAAATCACACTAAATAAACAGGAACTCCACTATAAATAAGTGTGTAGATAACAAAAACAATACTTTATAAGTGATATTTCAAGCACAGAAAACAGTACGACTGGACTGAACTGATGTGAACACTGTGACGCTTTTTTCTTGTGAAAATGCACCGCACAAGAAATAGATCCTTCATACAAATTATAGATTATAAACATATTGATTTGGTAGAATTGGCATAATTGTTTAATAATATTTTGTTATTCTCAAATGTTTATAATTGATGACTGAATTTATGATAACTTATAAAATGAAAGTATTAATAAAGATGTGGCAAATGACAATAAAAGCGCGGATGGATTGTTTGTTAATCACTTACCTGATGGTGCAAAATTAAATCTCTTCGTATCATTCTGCGACTCTACTAATCGATGATTGAATTTCATTCAGGTCTATCCAAAACAAAGCCTGTCATAATGAGTAGCAGCAAGCTTATCAATAATAATTTTAAACAAATAAGGATATTCTAATGCTGAGATGCAAACTGAAGGTTAAGCTTTATCCTGACAAGAAGAGGTGGGTATACTATTGCAGATACGAACAATAGGGTTTGAGCGACTGTTTTCGACCCAAGGCGGACGTTGGAGTTTTTACACTGACCCTAAATATCCATTCATGGAAGATGTGAAGTGGGTGATAGATGAAGTAAAATAATTTTTCGTATTTCATCCCTGACTTCTCCCCACAGGGGGGGGGGAAGGGCTATGTGACATTTAATCTTAAGGTGGGGAATAGATCCGGGTTCCTTACCCTTCACGGGAGAAGAGTTAAAAAAAGTGAAAATCAGGAAGAGAAATAAAGCAGGATAATATAACAAAGAAGGAGTAATCATGTTCAGTCCACATATTAGTTTACAAAAATTTGTTACTGACGGGTACAATAATTATAAAAGTATTGATTTGGGTAAAAAAATTAAGAACGATAGTTCTACTAAATGTCAGGTGGGCATGATACTTTATCATAAAGATAAGCAGATTTATGCCCCAAAAGGAAAAACTGGCAGTGGAATGGGGCACGCTGAAATGTCAGCCCTGCATAACATGATTGAGTATTGCGAAAGTCTTGATATATCTCAGGAACAATTTGCAAAAAATATCGTTAGTGGCGATTTCAAGATCGAAGTTGGATGCGAGGAAAAATCATGTTGTGTTCAATGTTCTGTAGTACTTGGTCATTTTAATGCGGTTGCATTTGACTTTGACACGGTAAAATGTAAAAAAACCATGTTAGGTGGTGGGGCATGGGGGATGTCACAAAAAGTTAAAGCTGTTTTGAAGTATATAGTGCAATTTAAAAATGATAAACAAACAATTAAGGATCATGACCTAAATGCTTTTTGTCAGGCATCAAAACCGTTTTTTGATACTGTTTTTAATGTAAAGCAGGGAAAGCCGAATAAGCCATGAGGACCACAGGTTGGGGTGAGGATCGAACCCCAACACTCGAATACCTTCAACCAACATCTACCACACCGCTGAATGTTTTGCTCGAGACTCGAATGCGAATTAACACCTGTCATAAAGAGTAACAACAAGCATAATAAAAATACACTTAAATAAATAACCATATTCTAATGCACCAGAATGGATCGATGGTTTGGCTTTAACCTGTCAGCATGTGACGGGTATACTGAGCCAGGGATGGGAACGAGTTCAGGAAAATACACCAACGATAAACAGCGCGGTGGCACCATGAAGAAACTACTTCTTGCTCTGGTGATGATCACCATCACCGGCGTCGCACTGGCCCACGGCGGCGGTTGTCGCAAAAGCTCACCGGCAGGGTTATGCTGTCACATGGACCACAAAACCGGCGTGGTGCATTGCCATTAAAGAGTGAAACGATATGTACATAGGGATACCGGAAACCATCGCCAGGGCCAGTGGGCTGTCCGAACAGGAAATGCTGACTTTTTTGGCATTGATGCTTTACGACCAGGAGAAGTTGTCACTTGGTCATGCCAGCAGACTGGCAAACATGAGTCAGTCTGCGTTTTTGGACCTCTTGGCAGAATACGGGATCGTATTGAAATATGATGTTGATGACTTGAAGGATGATCTGGAAAACCTGAGAGAGCAGGGTGTTTGAAATGGGTAAAATTATTCAAACAGAACATTCCAAAGATAAGCCCGTAGATAACAGTGATATCGATTTTACTGAGGCAGATGGACTCACAGAGGAAAAATTGAAGAGAGAGCAAAAAGTGACCCGGATTCCTTACCTTTTGCTGAGGAAGAGCTAATGAAAATCAGTATTAGAAAACCTGGATCAAGTACGGGTGAGTGATAATGAAAAAGGTGACGGAGGGATTAAATACTGTACAATCTACCTTATTGATTTAAAAGGTATCTTCTAATGACACATACCAAAGGCTTTATGACTAATTTATTCATTATTTGTAATGTTCTTATATTTAGCATCAATGTCTCCTTTGCCGCTCCAGTCAATAAAGGTCCACTGGAGGGGCAGGTTAAAGTAATTCAATCGAACCTGAAGAAAAGCGGTATTGCTTCTCAAACGAGAAATGATACGGTGGATTTATGCAAAGGATATGATGTGTTCATGCCACGTAAATTGTGTACAAAAAGCATGAAAATTCACAGGATTCTATCGACAAACAAACTGGGTATGCGTAAGTATGGCGACATTAAGGCTATAACGGAAAAATCTCTGCGAAGTGCATCTTTTAAGCGAGTTAAGGATTCAGTACATACTTACGATGATGGCCTGTATTTCTACCAATGTGCCCGCTGGTCCCACAAAAACACCAACATTACCCTGCACGTTATTGGCATTAATGAACACCCTTCTGTCGGCTGGTTCTTTTGGTCGATATTGTCTTCTACGCCATGCAAAATTTCAAATGAATATAAAGGTTTTGGATATAAAACGATAATAATCAATAATAATACCAGGAGACAGACCAGGAATAATGACTGACCGCTCCTGGCGCCAGCCATCACCTGATACCCAGAAAATCCAATCATTACAGAGCAGACCTGTGCTATCTGTTCTATTCACTATACAACCTCACTAATTCATCAACCACACCCTCGATCCTCGCCCGTATTTCCACCGCCCGTTGGCTGATTTTGTGTATCCGGCTTTTATCAGGGTGTTCTTTGCTTTTTTCAGTCTGCCAGTCGCTTCTCAGGTTGATGATTTCCTGTTCCAGATATTCCAGTTCCTGGAAGCAGTCGAGGAGGTGCTGCAACAAGCTGTCCTGATCTGGTTGGTCATTTTCTGCCATTATTTTTGATTGCTCCGTTATCGGAGCAATATTCGCAAGAATATCTGTAAAAATCAAGCTCCGATATCGGAGCAATGCAAATGAACCTGATTGGACCACAAATCCGCACTATTCGTGAATCAAAGAGCCTGACTCAGGAGGATTTGGCTGCTCGCTGTAATATGGAAGGCTGGGATATCAGCCGAAGCACGTTGGCCAAAATAGAATCACAGGTCAGGCGAATCACTGATGAGGAAGCCGCGATTATTGCTCGAGCTTTGGGCGTCAAAATTAGCAAGCTCTACGAAAATGTAGAGTAATGTTCTACTCTTTATAATATTAAACATATTCCCTTTTATATTAACCAATAGGCAAGATTATGTCCGGTTGTTGTGATGACGATTGTTCGTTGAATGCCCAACATGAGCGGCAGCGGGGGACGTTGCAGATCGTGTTGGTGATTAATGCGGTGATGTTTCTGCTGGTGGCGGGGGCGGCGTTTTATGGCGGTTCGACCGCGTTACTGGCGGACAGTCTGGATAATCTGGGTGATGCGCTGACCTATGGCTTGAGTTTATATGTGGTGTCGAAAGGGACGGCGGCCAAGGCGCGGGTGGCGTTGTTTAAGGGTGGTTTGATCTTTCTGGCCGGCTGTGTGGTGGCGGGGCAGATTATCTATCGGTTGTTTGTGCCCGGTACGCCCCTGTTTGAAGTGATGGGCGCCATGAGCCTGTTGGGGTTGTTGGCCAATGGCGCCTGTTTGTGGTTGTTGTGGCGGCATCGACATGAGGATGTGAACATGAGTTCGGTGTGGGAGTGTTCACGCAATGATATCGCCTCCAATCTGTCGGTGTTTGTCGCGGCGGGGGCGGTGTGGTTGACCGGTTCCGGCTGGCCGGATATTGCGGTGGCGATGGGGCTGGTGGTGTTGTTGATGCGCTCCGCCTGGCGGGTGATCCGTTCCGGCCTGCTGGAGTTGCGCGCTGCTGAATAAATTCTGTTTTTAAAATAGTGATTATTTTTCCTCTTCCTAACCTTCTATCTGCTTATTAAACCTCTTGGGCTCCATTATGAATACCCCCTGCTTCGGAGTCTGGGCAACTCTGGGGGGAAGGAATTGGCTGCCTTTTTCGTGATCGGTTTTTTAAAAATACTGACATTGTATAAACTCCCGGCCGGCATGCTTTGATAACGGTCATCACTATATCAAACAGCCTTGTCAGAAAAATATTCTGACAAGAGATTGACACTTTTCTGTAGAACGTCGTAACTCATTGAGTGGTAACAGGTTGAAAAGTAGTCTTACATTTTTGGTACATAAAATAACAAATCTTAACAGGTATGCAACCTGATTTTCTCCATCTACTCTGATCTTGCCTGGCGCAATATATACGTTTTTATAAACAGGGTATTAATTAACTGGAGAATTTGTAATGAGAAAAACAGGAATTATGTCTATCGTGATTGGTCTTTCTATGTATGCATCTGCTTCATTTGCAGACAGCAATTTTCAGAATTCTTGCTCAAATTTAAAGATGGCATATATACGCGGGAATGCAGTGCTTGAGGCAACCTGCCTGAAAGCGGACGGTTCGCCGAACTTTTCGAGCATTATTCTTGTCGGGATTGCGAATAATAATGGGAAATTAACCAATATTGGAAAGTCGCCCAGCAACTTTCAGAAAAGTTGCGGGAATATCAATATTGAAGTGGTTAATACGCAAAAGGTAAACATAACTGCATTTTGCAGAACCCAAAGTGGAAGTAGCCAAAATACAAAAATTTCTTTGGATGGAATTTCAAATAAAGATGGGAATCTGACGTACTAAAACGATGGTTCGTCAAATATCTGATAACTTCAAATATTTTTTATTTGTCTGATGTAATTCGCGCACCACATGCACTAAAGCAGGAACAGCATATCACCTGCCTTATCTGCCTGTGGTGCGTTTTTCTGATTTGTGGTTATGTTCAATGCTCGCACTGACAGTCGCTGCAAATTGTTTTTGTATACTGTCGCTGGGGTAGTTCAAGTAATATTTCTCTTGAATTGCCGGCTGCTGTTCTTGCCGGGTCGAGATCCAGAGACATATCACCAAACCACTGTTTCCTCCATGCACATTCAGGGTGTATCGTTTCAGAAGTCATAAATGCTTTTACGAAACAACCCCGGCAGTTATGAAAATAAGCACAGTCCTTGCATTCCTTGCCGCCTGGCATCATGGCATTATGAAACAGGAACCCGGATTTCTGACTAAAAATCATTGAATATGTTTCATGCAGGACGTTACCCATTTTTTTTGAGTCGCGTGAATAGTTGCAGGCGCGTACATCGCCATCATAATTAACTGCAACAGAACGCCAACCAGCCCCACAGTTGCGTTGCAAGGCATTCGGCTCGGTTCCGTGCGCAAGTATAGGATCACCGGCAAAAGGAGCGAGGCGGCTTTCTATGGCGTGGTACAGTTCCCTGCTGCCTGCTCCGGGGTCTGAAATATTGCATCCTCTGCCCAAGGTGCCTACCGGAGAAAATGAAACATTTGGAACGCCAAGCTCTTTCGCCAGTCGATAGACCGGTTCTATCTGGTCTACACTTTCGCTTGATATTGAGCAAGCTATACGCACCGGGACTTTTTCCTTGACGAAACGGGAGACGGCCCTGGTCGCATTGCGAAATGCATGTTTGTGTTTTCGAAATTCATCATGCCATTCCTTCATACCATCAATGCTGATTTGAACAAGAACGTTTGGCAAAGAACTGACAAAATCAGCCAGTTCACTCGACTCTGTCCCAAACTGGAAACCATTGGATATGACGGCAACCAGGTCAAATGTATCAGATGCATATTGGAGGATATTGCGAAAATCAGGGTGGATTGTGCACTCACCACCGGTAAGCTCTATAACACGAACTCCATTTTTAGCAAGATTGTCCATTACTGCAATTGCATCTTCCAGACTGATACGTCCTGTCTTGTGTGGTGATGATGCGTAGTAGCAGTGATCACAGGTAAAGTTACAGGTCTCGATGATCTCGAATGTGGAGTGTGTTGGAAAAAAACCTTTCCTGTCTCCTGTAATTTTTATCGCAGATGCCTTAGTGAGTGGTGTTTCCAGTAGCTCCACGAAACCGCTCTTTTGGCTGATTTCCAATGCTTTGTCTGCAAAAGCCGGGCCCAGTACGGGACCGATTTGTTGCTCCATGGCATCCTCGATATCTTTGGTTGATCGCAACCCATTACATAAAGACAGGTAATCCAGGATATAACCATCTGCTTCGTATCTATCATGCGTGCTGAAACTCATTCCTTCACGAAACTCTCCTGCAACAGGCCATAATACCCAACCAATGTTGGCGGTAACATGTAGTTCCAGTTCTGGAACCGGTTTGGGATAATATAATTTTTCTGTTTGCATAAGATCACCCTGAAATGCCTGCAAGCCCAGCCAGACCGACTGCTGATGCCGCTGCTGCATCGACGTTTACTTCAGCGCAAATCACGCATAAGGCACAGCCACTGCAGCCGGAACATGCTACACAGCCATTGCCTCGACTCGATTGTAGTCCCATTGCCCCGTAAGGTGTCATCGCAACAAGATCAAGTGAGTCGGAAGCCTGTATTGAACCACTCAGTGACTGCGGATTTTCAACCAGTGTTATAACGTGATTACCGATCTGACGTGAAGTTAATTTACCGACCGGCATCCAGGCTTTTATACCGTTCAGGTGGTGAGAATAGTGTTCCGTATCATTCTTGCCATGCAGGAGCGTACCTACAGCAGGCGGATTCGCTACGATCTCGACACTATATATTTTATGGGCGAGTTCTGCGGCCAGCGTTTCCCCCATGTTCGAAAACTCCTCTCCCATATTGGCCTGAAGCAGTTGAATGACTTTCGGTAAATGTAAATCGTCGGTATTAAGGTCCGGTTTTAAGAATATTTTCAATAATACGTTCAACAAGCCACGCGTTATAATGGTTGCTTTGGTGTTTGATGGATTGTCAAGTATTCCTGCAGCAGAGTGGTCTTTGTCTGTAAAAATAGTCATGCTGCTGCCGAGTGATATGTATGCGTTACTTATATTCGGATGTGTCATTGTGGATTTGTCCCTTTGTTTATATGCAAGATTCTTATATATGATTGCTTCTCTGTCTAACACTTAATAACTGCGACGTGCTTGATAAAACAATAAATATGTTCAATACAGAAGGCTTTGTGTCTATTGCATCAACATGTCATATTGAGTGAAATGATTTTCACAATATGATCAATACTCATCAGGCATCACTGTTGTTGTGCTGATTGAGTGATCTTGAAAAACACAACTATAGAATACGATAGAACGCGAAACGCTTTCCGAGTCACTTATCTTATATGAAGTAGTGCTGGTTCAGACTCTTGAGCTTTTATAAATTTATGGCTGGAAAGCAGATTTAAACATAGATCACAAAGGAGGTTTTAGTAAAGCTGGTATATTTTATTAACTTTATCTTAATAAAGTTGTGGTATTATAGTATGAGACAAACTGTTCGACGGGGGATGGTTTGTTGTTAATAACCGGTTATATGTTTGAGCTTTATTGCTTCCAGTGATCGGCGTATTTTTTCAGTGCGGCGATCATTTCCCTGTTCGCTTCTTTATACCAGGCATCCCTGAGTTCAAGAATGTGATACACCAGTGGCGGCAGTTCGGTTATTTTCCTGGCTGCCAGTGTTGATGGAATATGACAACAACTGTTGACGATACTGATCCCCATGCCCAGATTGACGAACTGGAGCATCATTTCCCAACCGCCGGCTTCCAGTGCCACATTGAGTGAGACTCCTGCTGTATTGAATGCCTGTTCGATGGTTTCCCGGTGCGGTTGGGGGCGGGGCGGGATGATCAACGGTTCATTGTGCAGGTCGACTGGTTTGATGGTTTTCTTTTTCGCCAGCGGGTGTGCTTTGGGCATGACCACCACCTGATCGACGACAGTGAGCCGGGTTTGCTTTATCCCTGCTGGAACGGTCTGCAGGGCCGAGACACCGAGGTGGGCCTGTCCGCTGCGCAAGGCGTCGATGATGGAGGTACCTCGCGTATTGACCAGACTTAACGGGAATTTTGCTGTCTTGCGAAAGTGCTTGATGGCCGGTCCCAACAAATAGAGAAAGCTCCCTTCTCCGGCGGCCAGTTTGAGTGGCTCCAGCTGCTTGTTGTCACGCAACCCGGCCAGGAAGAGATCACTGCGTTCCCGTGTTTCACGGGCGAAGGCCCGGATCTGTTCGCCATGTGGTGTGAGGTATAGCTGTCGTCCCTGCTTGCGATAGAGGGGCAGGCCCACATGGTCTTCCAGCTTTTTGATCTTGACGTGCAGGGCGGGCTGGGAGATGTGCAACAACTCGGCCGCATGGGTGAAGTTGAGGCAGTCACTGAAAACCAGAAAAGAGTCAAGCCATTCGCTACGCATAGCTATAACTATAAACTATAGATAATAATTATTAAATAGTTCCAGATTATATATCCGGCGACTATGCTTCCCGCCATGAACAAGCAAACACAAACACAACAAAGAATCGGGATCGATATCGGCAAGGTCATTATGTCGCCGGTAGCGGGTGGCAAGTCGGACACCACTTTCTTGTCCGGTGACCTTAAACAGGCGATGGCGACACCGCCTTCACCGGGTGCCTTTGAAGGGGTGGCCAGGCTGGTCGAAACTTTCGGCAGGCAGAATGTCTGGCTGGTCTCCAAGGCGGGACCGGGTGTGCAACGCAAGACCTGGTTCTGGCTGGAACACCATGACTTCTATGCCAGGACCGGCTTGAAACCGGCGCATGTACGATTCTGTCTGCGTCGGGATGAGAAAGCCGGTCATTGTGAAGCATTGGGTATTAATTACTTCATTGATGATCGACTGGATGTGCTGGATTACATCAAACATTGTGTCGAACACCGATACCTGTTTGGTGAACAACCCAACCTTGATATCACACCGGACTGGGTAACACCGGTCGCGGATTGGGAAACAACAGTCAGCAGGGTTTTGGAGGACCTGACAGCTGAAACAACGACCGGCGCATGATTGCGCCGGTCACACTCAAACTGATTCTTTTCTTATGGGTAAGCCGGTGATGATTCGGTGTGATGCTGCACTATTGTGCTTGATTATCACCGGTAAATCTCCGACACTCTGTCGGTTACAATAAGAATAATAAACAGGGATGCAGGTTTACACTTTAACCAAATAATTTTCTATGGCTGCTGATTTTAACCCTTCTCGTCGACGTTTTTTGAAAACCGGTCTGGCCGGCGCGGCCGTATTGGGTTTTGCCGGTTGGTGGGCGAGTCGGGATGAGGCCTGTACCGATTGTCAGTGGTTGCAACAGGGGGAACGGGATCTGTTACTGGCGGTCATTCCGGTGATGCTGGCCGGGGCCTTGCCGGTTGATGCGACGCAACGCAAGCAGGCAATACAGGAAGTGATGACCGGCTTTGATACCACCCTGACCTATTTCCCGCCGGTGGTGCGCGGCGAGATTCGCCAATTGCTATGGTTATTGAAGTCGCCGCTGACACGCGGTGCGTTGACCGGAGTCTGGTCTTCCTGGTCGACCGCAGAGAGCAACACGATTCACGATTTTCTGAACCGTTGGCAGACCTCCCGGTTTGATTTATTACGTGCCGGGTACAGCGCCCTGCATGATCTGATTATCGGTGTCTGGTATGCCAATCCCTTGTCCTGGCAACGTATCGCCTATCCGGGACCGCCGAAACTGTGATGACGACTGAAATGAATCCACAAATAACTGACAGTGTGAATCCGCAAGTGACGGATTGCAGTACATTGCAGAAAGATCGCGTGGTGGAAACCGACGTGGTGGTGATCGGTACCGGTGCCGGCGGCGGTATTGCGGCGCAGATCCTGGCGGAGGCCGGTCGGCAGGTGGTGATGGTCGAAGAGGGGCCGTATCAGACCATGCATGATTTTCACATGCGCGAGTCCGAGGCCTATCCCAATCTTTATCATGAAGTGGCCGCACGCAAGACCGTGGACAAGGCGATTACCATTTTGCAGGGGCGTGCGGTGGGTGGCGGTACGACGGTGAACTGGACCAGTTGTTTTCGTTTTCCGGAACAGACCCTGGCGCATTGGCGTCAACAATACGGTTGGCAACATGATCTGACAACACTGGACCCGTGGCATCGCTATGCCGAGCAGTTGCTGAATATCACGCCATGGCCGATACACAATCCGAATAACGCGGCCTTTGCCGATGGTGCGAAGAAACTCGGCTGGCATTATGAAACCATTGCACGCAACGTGCGCGGTTGTCTCAATCTGGGTTATTGCAATGTGGGTTGCCCTGTTGGCGCCAAACAATCCACACAACAGGTTTCGATCCCGGCGGCCTTGCAGCGCGGTGCACAGCTTTATACCCGTTTACGTGCGGAACGCTTGATCACGACGGGTGATACGGTGTCGGAAGTGGAATGCTCGGCCATGAATGCACGGGGTTCTGATCCCAGTGGTGTGAAGGTGCGTATCCGCGCCAAACAGATTGTGGTGGCCGCCGGCGGGATCGGATCACCGGCCTTGTTGTTGCGCTCACAATTACCTGATCCCCATCAGCTTACAGGCAAGCGCACCTTTTTGCATTTGACCCTGGCCACGGCGGCGGTGATGCCGGAAAAGATGAATTCCTTTCATGGTGCGCCGCAGACGATTCACAGTAACCAGTTTCTCTGGCGTGACGGGGTGACCGGTGAAATGGGTTACAAGCTGGAGACCGTGCCCATGTTACCCGCATTGTCCTCCACGGTGTTTGGCAGTTTTGGCCAACAACATGCCGATAACATGGCGATCTTCTCCAATATGTTTCCCCTGATTGCGTTGTTGCGTGACGGTTTTCATGAACAGAGTCCCGGTGGTACGGTGAAGCTAAACAGTGACGGTACACCGGTGCTGGATTATCCATTGAATGATTATTACTGGCGTGCGATACGTCATGCCTATGGTTCCATGCTGGCGGTGCAGTTTGCCGCCGGTGCGACACAGGCCATACCCATTCACAGTGAGGCGCAGTGGTATAAAAGTCTGTCGGCCGCACAACAGGCCATACCGCAACTGACCATGGCGCCACATCGTCCCAAGGTGTTTTCCGCCCATGTTATGGGGGGCTGTGCCATGGGCGCTGATCCAAAACAGAGTGTGGTCGACCTGACCGGCCGTCATCATCATCTGCGCAATCTGCATGTTATGGATGGCTCCCTCTTTCCCAGTGGTATCGGCGTCAATCCCTCGCTGCCTATTTATGCCATGGCGGCGGCATTGGCGAATGGTTTGTTAAAAGGTTAAACAAAAGGACGCATCGATCATGCAACGCTATACCGGTACCTGCCATTGCGGCGCAGTGAAATTCTCCTTTGAACATGACACCATCACCAAAGGCTTGCGCTGCAACTGTTCCATCTGCAAACGCAAGGGCGCACTGATGTCGACTTTTGTGCTGGCCCCGGACCAGATCAATATTGAAGCCGGTGACGATACCCTGGGCCTGTACAAGTTCGGTAACAAGGTGGCCAAGCACTATTTTTGCAAGCATTGCGGTATCTATCCCTTTCATGAAACCTTCCGCATACCAGGCCATTACCGGGTCAACCTTGGCTGCATTGATGCGGTTGATATTTTTGCACTGGAGGTTGAGGTGTTTGACGGCAAAGCGTTGTAATAATGCTGATACAGCGTGAGTTGGATTGACGGTTATGTAGAACCCCTTGACCGTGGCTGACAGATGGAGAGGTATAGTTCTGATGCGAAATGATTTACTTTATTTACACAGACTGTTGCAGTTGGTCGTTGTGACTGTTTTGGGTTTGCTTTCTGCGCCGGTATGGGCCGGAACCTGGGCAGCAGGCAGTTTTGATAATGACGGTGCATGGGATTGGGTGGGTGAAAATATCACCGCAACAAGTTCGGTCGCATCCTTATATGATGCCTTTAAACAGGTGCCGGAAAAGGGCTATATTGATGTTGATTTCTGTGACGCAGCTGTTGCAGCAGCGGAAATCACCGCAGCATTAAAAACCGGTAAATATCAAAAGCTGCCCAAGGAAATAGCTGCATGGGCGAAGAGAAATCGACGTGGTTATCAACCCGCATTGTCAACGAGTGCTTTGCAGGCATTGAACATCTGCATGGATGTGAAACGCAGTGAACTGGCCCAGTTATGGCAGGAAGCAAATGATAAAGAATGGATAATGTTGATGCATGAACTACAATCAAAATTGCGTTAATTCGTCTTGGCCGATGATACAAGGAGTCATGATGGAATCACTTTCCCGTATATGTGCTGTCAGTCTGATCCTGGGGCTGTTCAGCATTTCCGCGTCAGGCCTGGCGGCGACAGCAACTATCACAGCCAATGAATTGAATAAAGTCTTTCAGCCTATCAAGGAAAATGACTGGGCCAAAGTGGAACAGGCGGCCTTCCAATTGATCAATCGTCAGTCCCCCGGTCAACGCTATATGATTGCCCGTTTGCGCTATATCTATTTTATCTCCCTGGCAATACAACTGGAAAATAACAAACTGACGGTTGCTCAATTGAAAGACAAGCTCAAGGTGCTGGAAGAAAAACTGATTATCCAGCCCTGGCATCCGGTTAAAGCGAAAGCCTCACCCTGTTTCAACAAGATCTGTGCCTCAGAAGATAATCCCGCTGTGCTGGTCACGACGCAGGCGAATGACAAGGCGACACAGATCTACAGCTTCGAGTATTTTGATACGGGGGCGCCGATCGATATCAGTTCCTTTGATGGCGCACATGCGCGACTGGGCGGTATTTTGCACAAGATTGAAATTAACCCGAACCTGTTCAAAAAACTGAACAGTAATACCGAAGTGGCCTGGTATTTGCGGCTGCGATTCCGTGACGGGTTTATTCAGTACAATCGCTGAAATGGTGCAACCGGCCGGTTAAACCGGTGAAAATTTAACCAGTTTCATGCCGCTTTCATCATGATCAGCCTGGAATGGGTGGTTGACCGCATGCGGATACTTTTTTGCCGTAGTTTGACCCGGTATACTGCCAATGTGGATTTAGCAAGGAAGGTGATATGAAGCTGCGTCTGTTTACCCTGTTATTGTTTGTTGTCTGTCTGCCCGGCTATGCGGCTGAACTCATGAGCAAGCATGAGTTTGCCCGACAGTATATCAAGTATGCGACAGAAAAATATCCGGGCATCAAAATGAAACTTGTCGACGAGGGGGAAATAGCTGTCACCTTGCCCGACAAGAAAGAAATCACCGCCTATCTTGACAATGCCTATACGGATTACCGGAATGCGCCGGAAAATCTGTCATCTATCCTCGAGAATTATGTCGGCACCATTCTCTTGTCGAACAACCTGGCGGACGAAAAATTTACCAAACAAAATATTTTTCCTGTGATCAAGGATGAGCTTTATATCCGGCAAATACAGCAGATCACAAAAGAGAGAGCCAAAAAAGGCAAGGCCGGTGCAGGGTTTGTTTATGAAAAGCTGAATGAGGTGTTATATGTGGTCTATGCCTTTGACACACCGAAAGCGATCCGATTTATACACGGTGACGATTTAAAAGAGGTCGGGGTAAAACGCAGCGAGTTGCGAGACATTGCCCTGCATAATCTCAAAACCACCTTTCCCAAACTCAAACTGGAAGGCGATCCGGCCCATGTATCCGCTCTGGTCGCTGATGGTACGTATGAAGCCTCCTTTTTGTTATTGGACGACATATGGACCAAAGAACAGTTTCCTGTAAAGGGTGAGCTGGTGGTCTACGTTCCCACCCGTGACTTTGTCATGATCACCGGTTCGAAAGATAAGGAGGGGCTGCGGAGAGTACTGGAGATCATGAATAACCCGGAGAACCAGTGGTCACATGCGATCACTGATACCGGATTTGTCCGGCGCAAGGGGAAATGGGTGGTCTTCCATCCGGATAAATCATTGTTGGGTGAGCTGTCAAAACCAAAACTATAGCGACTTATACAACAAACGACTGAAATAAGTGCAGCATACTTTATTAGAAGGGAAGCAGGAAATTTAGATGACAGAATTCAACGAAGAAGAATCCGGTACCGTCGGGTTGCGCGATAAAATTTTTCATCTCGACCCGGCTGATATCGGTCTGGCCGAAGCAGACTTTGGCCACCCGGTATGGGGCATGGTGATGGAGACCGGTTATAGTGATTTTTCATACACACTGCTGGTGTTGGCCGAGGGAACCGTCAGTCTTTATCTCAGCAATGGTGGCGGAATCATCGGCGGCGGTGAGCATGACAGTGTGCGTGAGGTTGCCGGTCATTTTTTGAGTGCGGCACAGGCGTTTTACACCCATGCAAAGCCGGTCACTGATTTCCCTGTCCCTGCAGACGGTGAGGTCAGGTTCTATTTTCTGACCTATAACGGTGTGCAGCTGTATTCCGGGCAGGAAGAGGTGTTCGGCAATGATCAGGATGACTTGTCACAGTTGTTTTATATCGCGCATGGCGTGATTTCCGAATTGCGCATGTTAGAAACAGATCCGGAGTCAGTGGCGGATTAAGACATTGAACAGTTATGTGGATAATCTGAATAGGAGAGAACAGGATGACTGTTATCATGGTGGATGTGGAAAGTGACGGACCGATTCCCGGTGACTATTCCATGATTTCATTTGGTGCGGTGATCGTCGATGAGAAACTCGACAAGACCTTTTACGGCAAACTAAAACCGATCAGTGATAAATGGTTGCCTGACGCCCTGAACGTATCCGGTTTCAGTCGGGAAGAGACCATGCAGTTTGATGATCCGGAACAGGTGATGAGTGAGTTTCTGGGTTGGATAAAACATAACAGTCAATCACGTCCGATGTTCTTCAGTGACAACAACGGCTTTGATTGGCAGTTTATCAACTGGTACTTTATTCATTTTCTGGAGCAGAATCCCTTTGGTTTCAGTTCAACCAATCTTGGTTCTTTGTATAAGGGTATGACAAAAGACATGTTCGGTAACTTCAAGCATCTGCGCAAGACCACACATACACATAACCCTGTCGATGACGCCATGGGTAATGCCGAGGCATTGTTGCATATGAAAAAAGAAATGGGGCTGAAAATCAGCCTGGATTAGCCTTTGTTCGACTGTTCCATAAATGAACTTTACTGGGTAAACTTGGCGATACCTGTCATTTTATAGGATATATTTTTCATACTGGTTATGGTTATTAACCATCACAATATTTAATTTTTCATCAGATACCTATTGCGCCTTCTTTTCCTGTCTATACTGCTTGTAAACATACAGGTATGTGGGAACGTCCGGCCGGCATTGTGCTCCGAATAACCAGCCGAATGCTGACGTCGCAGAATGGATATATTGCATCCGTTTGCAACCTGCCTCCTGTCATTATCAGCCGAACAAGGGAGCAAGTGATGGCAAACAAGAATCACATGAGTTTACTGACACTGGCTGAAGCCGGTCCCGTTCAAATGGGGTTCTGGATACCAAACCGGATCTGGGCCACCGCCAAATTTCTCATCCCGTTGCGTGACCTAATCGAAGCAAAGAGAAAGGCCGGTACACTGGCGCCTCTGATACCGGCGGTACAGGATTTCAAAAACCAGATAACGGCAAACAGCGTATATCGCATGTGGCTGAACCTGATGATAGAACAGGCCAATTGTTACGTTGCCGGGATTGATAAAAAGACCAGAGAAGAAATTAAAAGCGATGGCGACAAGTTATGGATCGGTGGATATGATAATTTTTTTGAAGTGATCAATGAAATTATCACTACCTCGCCGGGATTTAACAACACGGAAATGGTAGGCACGCCATTGAATGGTTTTCTGGCTGTATCCATGGCGACCGAAGCCGGTCTGGCCCTGTTTCATGATGAGTCCTTTAACGGGCAGTTCCGCAATATTCTCAATGCCTGGAATACCTTCCTCAAGAGCAGCGCATCCCTCGACAAGCTGGATATCGCTGATCCGGAAAAACCGGGCTCCTGGATCAGTCAGGCGGCATGGGATGCCGGTGTCTGGACCGACATGGTGTATGACAAGTCCCTGCCGGGCTATGGCTATGCCTCATGGAATGATTTTTTCATTCGTCTGTTTGTTGATGGGGCCAGACCGTTTAAGGGCGATCCTGAAAAAGACATTAATATCGGTTGTGAAACTACACCCTGGCAACATACCGACAAACTCAAACTGGAAAGCCGTTTTTGGGTCAAGGATGTGAATTATTCACTGCTGGATATCTTCGGTGGTAAACAACAGTGGGCAAAACTGTTTGAAGGTGGTCAGTTGTATCAGGGCTTTTTATCGGCCACCCATTACCATCGCTGGAATGCACCGCTGGATGGCAAGATCGTCTGTTCCTGGGTGGAACCGGGCACCTATTTCGCCCAGCGTCCCGGTCAGGGCGAAGATGAAGGCACCTGGGAAGGAACAGAATCCCAACCCTATCTGGGTCATGTTGCAGCGCGCGCCATTTTCATCTTTGAGCATGAGCGATGCGGCTACATTGCGCTGGTTTGTATCGGCATGGTGGAAGTCTCCACCTGTGTCATCGAACCGAGCACCTACATCGTCCCCGAGGGCAGCACACCGGTCCCGATTACACGGGGCACGGAGATAGGCCACTTTGAATTTGGTGGTTCCACTCATATGATGATCTTTCAAAAAGACAAGGTGGAACTGGTTGAATGGGCGAGACACGCCTTCGAGCATCGCAATGATAAAGAACCGAAGGCGTTGGGAAGTGTTATAGCAAAGGTACTACATACTTAATTCAGGAGATACAACGCAGGGGTGTTGCCATGGATTGGCGAAGCCCGGATATTGAAATCCAGTGTTGCATTATTTTCTTCTGTATGAATAAATCAGGGGCCACTGCTGTTTTGTTGTCTCTTGTTCATTGCCGGCGATATCTGCTTCTGTTTTGTGGTTTGTAACTGGCAGCCGCTCAGGTTGAGCGGGAATTGAACCGTCCCATCAATCTTTCTGTTTCTATATCGGTGTAATCTTGCAGCCTGTGGAAAAAGACATCGATACGCTTGCCGAAATTTTATCTTGGTTATCTGTCTGATCTCCACAAACATAGTCTGAAGTCGGCACAATACTTGTGGTGAGGGTATATCCGTAAGTAGAAAAATACGGTGTTGTCAAATTGCACTGCGTTGTTTCGCATTTAATTATCCAGGATTTTTTTCAATTCCTGAATATTGACTGGTTTTGATCACCAAATCTAACAGTGGTAAATAAATGATTATGAATTAGTATGAATGCTACGGGAAGGATCATAATAATAATTTTTTTACTGTGTGTTTAATAGAGAATAATATGCAAGTTGATTTCAGATTAACTTGCCGTTGTATTTTTAAAAATGTTTTTTGTTGAAACTTGCTGTTGTGGGTATTGCAACAAAATATTCCGATCGCATGCTCAGGTAATGCAATAAATTCACCCATAACTTGCAAATCCATCAGGAGTTGGATAATGAAAACAAAAAAGGAACTTCAAGGAAAAAACGGACTTACGTTATACACCGTATCTAAAGAAATAGCCGAGTTCACTGACAAAATATTTTCGAATAATGTCTTTGCTGGTTTGGGGCATGTTTTGCATGAGATGTTGGAGATATATGATATTTCCGATGACATCCTTGAAATCATTGAGGCACTGATAGATCAGGCTGGGCCGCGTATCCAGTCAGGGAACCTGATTACCGAGATACCCCCGGAAGGTATTATAATTGATAAACCGGGTACCTATGTATTTGCGCCACAAAAACATACCTTGTCAGGTCCCAACAGGTTAAAATGGTCGCCTGTTACGGATAAAGCTGCTGCTATTACCATTGTCTCCAGTGATGTTACACTGGATTTGAATAATTGCGTTTTGGATGCATTTATCCAGGACAGTTCTCTGTCCCTTGCCGGCATTTTTGTTTATGGCGCAACGGGAGTCACTATAAAAAATGGTACACTAACCAATATGTGTTTGTATGGGATTCAGGCAACATTAGTTGAACAATTAACTATAGAAAAGATATTCGTTAGCGGCCTGGAATACAGAAATGACAATAGTCGAAATATTTTTCCGGCAGGCATACAGGTGGTTATGGCAAAAAATGTAACTATTAAAGATTGCCAGCTTCAGTATTTTTATACATCAGCGGACAGCTGTTCAGGTGTTATGCTTTTTAACACCCTGTCGGGCACTTTGGAAAACTGCACAGCGAGTGATATATATAACTATGACGGGCCAGTGGAGGGCTTTAGCTATTGCTTTTCCTCCGATATTTTTACCGCAAATTGCCATGCAAGCATGTTGCAATCTCATTTCGGCGGTAGTATTCGCAGGATGGGCCATACCGTGTTGGGTTTTTATCCTATATCCTGTTACAATCTTGAATTCGACAGTTGCTCAGCAAAAAATATTATCGGCAGTTGCGATGATTGCCATGGTATGTCGGTATTCTTAAGCGCCAATGTGAAAGTCAATAATTTCTCTGTCGAAGACGTCACTGATGGTGTTACACAATTTAATACAGGCGCCAAAGCCACGGGGATTGAAATCTATGGTGTGGATATCCTGATCAGCAATTCTACTGTTGACAATATCAGGGCTATCAATCCGCAAGATAGACTGAGTACCGGCTTTAGTGTCTGGGGAGCGGATATCAGTTTGTCTGAGTGTACCGCCTCCAATATATCTGTCAGTAATGATATTGATGAACAGGGTGTTCTCATTGGTACGGGTACCGGCTTCGGCTGGGCGCCTGATCCTCGGCTTTATCGCACCGGGGCCATTGGAGTGACGTACGAGAATTGTACAGCCGTCAATTGTCAGGTTGGTTTTGATACCTGGAATCATATTGGTTGCAAGTGGGACAATCCGTCATACAATAACTGTGCGATCAACATTCTGGTTGAGCCGGGTGGTACACGCACCCTGTACGGCGCACCCTGTACCGAGTGCAACCCGCCTGTCACAGTAACGATTATCAATCAGGCCAAAAACAATATTTTCCCCGGCTCGGTTCAAACCCGGCCTGATATCCGTTTTGCATATCCGACCGGTAATATCAATGGTTTGAGTATACCCTCTGCACTATCAAGACTGCATGATGTGGAATCTCAATGGTGGTTTTACGTGGGTTTGCTTCAGGATGATCAAGAAACGGACCATTCATTTTTATTAACCTTTATTGAGCCCGGCGGTTTCTTGGGAGATACAGGACTGACTGTAATAAATTTTGATTTTACATTTGGTTCAGCGGGGGATAATTTTCACGCAACATCTTTATATGGCGGAAATGAACCTCTAAATATCGTGCAATCAGTGATAAACTCCACGGGCATTGCAAAAGTGATTAGTCAGGATCAAGCGTACAGTATCAACGTCGATTTATTATCGAAAACCAGCATCCAGGTGAGTTACAATGCAGCGGAGAGTAGAAAATCTGCATCCATGTTTACCGGACAACTCGGTCAGCCGGGCGGGGCTTACACATTGAAAGGGCAAGGCAGTACCTGGCTATGGAAGTATTCGGAAAAAGGAAAAGGTGAAGTTGCCCCATATCAATATTCTCTCAATGTCAATTTGATTGATGAACGCGGTGTTATCCCTGAGGGACTGGGTTCTTATGTTGGCATCGATCCAATTCTTCAGCCAAAATCTCCAGCGAATAGCTCTGTTGAATATGCGCAACCACGTTTAAGAGTCACAGGCTGGTCTATTGAATTCACACGTCACACTGAATGTTGGCCGTTGTCGTTGTGGGAGGAGCTAGAAGGGTTTGAGAAAAACTATAGCTTCCAAAGCAGCAATGATAATTCAGGTTATATTTGGCTTGATCGACAGGCGCTGTTTGAAGCAACCGGCGCACGCCAAAGCCAGGGCCATGCGCTGCTTGGCAGTACTTTGGTCGAAGTCCAAAAAACTCTGGGGCCGCAACAAATACAGAGTATCCTTTCTGAGGAAATACAAGGTGTCAGGCAACCACACTTGGCTGATCACCTTCTCCAAACAGCAAGTAAGCTCGCGGCTGATACATCAACAGCAGATCAACAAAACTCGCAACTGTACCTGGGTTGTTGGCTGCCTGTCATTTTGACCAAAGGGCCTTATGCAGGATCAACATTGTTGTTTGTTGCTTTTTGGAAGGAAGCACGTCGCATTGCGGATTATGATACAAACAAGGGCGATGCATCTCCAGTCAGTTTTATGAACCTGTATACCGGATTATTGGGAGATGATAACGCTGATACACACTCAGCCTATACAATATCTGATCTGCTGAACCCGTCAGAGGCTGCGGCTGGAAAGCCGAACTCGAATCCGGAAAATAATAACTATCAAATTCGCTATATGAAACAAATCCGGAGCATTGGGGATTTACCCGATCCACAGCGATGGGCCAGTGAAATTGAAGTGACGGTCAAGGCCTGGTCTCAGGCACGTTACGCGCTTTCAGCATATGCCAGACGTGCAGGACAAGTTGAGGCGTCTGGAATTGATCAGGACCTGACATTTATCATCAAGGTGGTCAGTCAGTACACTTGTATCACTGTACTGTCAACAGAATTTGACGCACCCATATACGAAGGTGCAAGCAGGATTTATTCGGACAATGGCGCAGAGGTTGGCATCGGCTGGGTTGAGCAAATGGTTGGCAGTCCGGGTAAATAAAAGCAACGCTTGTTGTTATGAGGAGGACTGTAGGTGCATCAGTGACCTCTGGATTGTCAATTGGCTGATGATAACTACAGACAGCAATAACAGGATGGCTGTCACATCTGATGTGAACTCGGCGTTATTAATAATAATGTTGGAAATACTAAATCTGAACTTGAACGCAGCAAGCAAGTCTGTGGTAATTAATTTTAGATACAAATGAGGTTTGAATGTTGGAGTTTTAGATAAACAAGGAATTTAAATGAATATATTGACTGTTAGTAACTTTCCTCTGTTTCGTGATGGGCTGAAGTACATACTGAAAAACCTGAATGACAACGTGAATGTGATTGAGGTTTCAGAATGCAAAGATGCATTAAGTTATAATTTATCTGTTAATCCTGTCGAACTGGTGTTGCTGGATACTGATAGCTACGATAGTGATGGTAAAATCGATTTGTGTGAGATGTTGAAGAAATTTTCTTCTGTACCTGTTGTTGTTCTTGCAAAATCAGAAATCAATAGAGACGTTAAAAATGCACTGGAGCTTGGTGTGGTTGGTTATATACCAAAAAACACGTCTGGTTCAGTATTGCTAAGTGCTTTAAGACTGGTTATGTCCGGCGGTGTGTATATGCCGCCAAACACGATATCAGGAAATAAAACAAATTTGACCCCCAGACAATTTGAAGTGTTGGAGTTGTTAGTTGAAGGGTGTTCCAATAAATTAATAGCCTCCAGACTTAAACTCGCAGAAGCTACTGTGAAAATGCATGTTACATCAATTTTTAAGTGTATGGGGGTAAGTAACAGGACGCAGGCAGCCATGGAGGCAAAAAAGAAGGGCCTGTTTCTCTCCTATGGTTAACTTGTATCTAAATATAATAAAATTGCAGGTCTATTAATGCAGTATATTTTGATAATGTGTTTTCACAGATTCAAACTGATTTAGACTTAAAAATCCATGGCTGCTGTGGTTGTTTTACAATCCACACAACGTTTGTTATAAATGAATAGTATTGTTCCGGTCAGATAACAGCCCATCCGTAGGTTGGCCTTATTCTTTGCAATCTACAAATATACCATTCCACCATCAATGCAGACTAAAGTATGGGATTACTGCAGACCTTTGTTTTATTGATAATTGTCTATGCTCAACCATTATTAATCGACATTAATTCATTCCAGATGATGTGGTAGTTAAAGCATATTTAATATTTTGTGTCAGTGATAAATGTTGTTTTAATTAACTACGGCATGGAGATATTGATGCTGCGTTGGCAATTATCTTAACAGAAAGAAGTTGCTCGTTCTGAGAAAGTTCACGTTGATGTAATATTGTAATTTAGGAGAATAGAGATGGATGATATAGTTAAAGGTAGTAATTCAATCACCGATTCTATAGATGAGTCAGTTACAAAAGTGTACGCAGAATACATGGGCGATATTATCAGTAAAATTCCCTCTGCCGGTGATTTGAAGATTCTTGTTGGTACCACTAATGCCCAGGCTTCATTTTATTTTAAAGATCCAACAAATGATAAAATTAACGCTTCACTTTATAACAATTTGTTGTCTGCGCGTATCAAAGGTATGGGTGAAGGGCCGGCA
>JAOUNS010000043.1 GCA_029880855.1 Gammaproteobacteria bacterium | reverse complement strand
TGATTTATGGTAATAATAAGAAGAAGTGAGGGGAAAAGCCAACAGTTTCCAAGGACTTATTAGGCAACACACACTTATTCAAAGCATACACATCATATTAATTATAATATAGCTTAAACTTAAGGGCCTTTTAACAAACACACTTGACATAAACTTTGTGATTTTCCAGAAGAAAAAGTTGCACTGTCACCAGAAATATTGTGACAATATGATGAAAATATAAAGAAAATCTTATTGATATTCTATTATTGTTAGTTCTGTTATCTTACTTAAATGATTATTTTGTGAATAACAGTATGAATAAATGTGTTCCGAGTCTTGGTGTACTGAAATTGCCGAAATTCCGAAATGAACGATTGTTTTGATCAATTTGTATTTGAACGCTTGTTTAAAAGCGAGTAACATAACTTTGCAAAATGGATTGACAGAACGTTTCAAACAACAAAAGAATTCATCTAGATAATTTTTATTATTATGTACGATAAATTAGGCAATATTTAATAATTATTGATGGAAATGCAGCACCCGAGTTTTAAACAAACTCAGCTGAGCATGCGCAGTAAAGAAAAACGGGTTTCAACGCATTCTGGAATGTCGAAAACGCATTCCAACGCTTGTAAACGCATGCGCAATGCAGAAAAACGCAAAAAACGGACTTTGGAATGTCGTAAACGCATATCAACGTTTTTGACGCATGCGCATTACAAATAAACTCTAAAAAACGCAAAAAAACGCATTCCAACGGCGTCTAAACACTTTCAACGCGTTTAAACGACAACGGGTTGAAAACGCCGTTTAAACGGGTTGAAAACGCGTTGAATGGGGAAATAAACGCGAGCTGTACTGTATTTTACATTTGTTATTGTTTAATTTATGGGTGTTCTTTACATGACAAGCGGGTAAGGTGCTATACACCTTACCCTCCATTTATATGTACATACGCCATGAATAAATTTATGAAAAAGAATTTTTTTTTATAAGTTTTCAGTATCATCGAGAAGATGCCGGTCGTGCTGAAGCTGCCCGGGATGGCGTCGTCGGACGTAGACGACTACATTGCAGCCCGGAGTATGTCGATAAACGCCCGTGATGTGACGGTCCAGGAGGTCATCAGGCTCCTGGCCAATTACGACGTTCCTGCAGAGTAGGTGCAGCGGGTCGTAAAAGTGGACCGCTTCCGGGTCGAGGTCGTGCTGAAGACAGGGCAGGCGGTTGAGCGCTTTCAGGCCTCAACTGACCTCCCCTTTCAAGTACGTGGCAAAGTGTTTAACGCTACGTATTTCGGAAAGCAGAACATTTGTGTCAGGGTACACTGGTTACCTGTGATAATGAATAATGACAAGTTGTTTGACGTTTTTTCCTCATTTGGAAAAGTGATAAAGGTTGACTATGAAAAACATGGTGATTTTGAGAACGGAGTACGAAGAATTTTTATGGAGGTAACCATAGCAGAAAAGTTAGAAATTCCGCACATGTTGCAGTATTCGGACGGATTGAAGGCTCTGGTGACGATGTCCGGTCGCGCCCCACTGTGTTTGCGGTGTGGCGAGGTCTGGCATGTTCGCCAGGCCTACCGCCTCTGCGTTCTTCCCCAGGGGCAGTGAGAGTGGCGGAGGTGCAGGCCCAGAGATCGACAGACGTCCCGGTGCCGGCTCCGCGGCATGTAGAGGTGGCCCCGTGGAGACGGCCCCCGTGATGGTGGCCCCTGCGGAGACGGCCCCTGCAGCGACGGCCCCGGCGGCGGCAGCCCCTGCGACGACGGCCCCTGCAAAGACGGCCCCGGCGGCGGCGGCCCCTGCGGAGACGACCCCTGCGTGGACGGCCCATGGGACGGCGACGCCAGTTGCTGAGAATGAGGAGGAGGAGAGAGACGCTGAGTCGGACACTTCCGAGAGTGATATGGAGTGGTGTGAGGTGAGGGGACGACGTAGGTCCCGTAGTCGGTCTAGTGAGGGGAGGGGGGGCTGTGTTAAGAGGGCCTGTGGCTCGGGGGAGGAGATTACTCCTCTCCCGAGAAACAGGTACCGGTCTAAGGGGTCGTCCGGGGCGGAGCCGGAAATTACATTTTCTGGCCTGTTTACGGCGGACTCCGTCATGGACGACCTCTTGGCGCCGCAGAGTCCCCATCAATAAGTTTGTTTATTTTTCTCTCTGTCCATCTTTTCTTTTTTTCCATAAACAATTCTGTAATTTTCTAGTTTGATACCCAAAACCAAAAACATGTATATCTTTTTAACACTACTAAACTTGATTCTCGTGTATACACACTTTTTTTCTACAAGTAAAC
>JAOUNS010000042.1 GCA_029880855.1 Gammaproteobacteria bacterium | reverse complement strand
GCAGATACGGTCAGTTTTCTCCCTTCAGTCCCTTTAGTTTCAATTGTCTCCCTTTACTGGGGCAAGGGCATGCAGATGTGGTCAGTTGTCTCCCTTCAGTCCCTTTAGTTTCAATTGTCTCCCTTTAGTGGAGCAAGTGCATGCAGATACGGTCAGTTGTCTCCCTTTAGTCCCTTTAGTTTCAAGTGTCTCCCTTTACATCAGGTCCTTTCCTTACATTTAATTTTGATGTTCTTCTCTTGAAGTTTAAGTTGACGAACACTTTGTGATTAGTTCACAATCGAAATGTTTAGCTTTTAGTAACTCGTTATTAAAAGGCTATCAAGTGCCACTCAATGCTTAATGATGTAATTGCCCAACACTGCAGATACAACCTGTCCCACATGGAGCAGTGGTTGAGGAACAATAAGCTAGAGTAGTCTGGGCCCAGCCTGGGGCCGATGTGTTGGGCTCAATATTTCTGTAGTGCGTTGATGGGTCACTGTTTCTACTCTGCAGGTACAACCTGGAGCAGTGGTTGAGAGACAACAAGCTACAGGAGTCCGGGGCTGTAGCCAGCCTAAAGCCGATCGTTCAGGCATCACGCTGCTGCTGGCCAGGAAGACGGACGCGGATGTGGACAGCGTGTGTGAGATGTGCTCCAAGCTCATCGTGCCTCAGGTAAACACTGATTGGTATATTGATATGAAAATAATGAACTAACTTTGTACGTTATAATGGATAGTTCCATAAATGTTTAAGCTCCTCCCCATACGGCATATTTTCTTTCATCTTGTGATAAGGTTTATCACAAACAGGAAGTATGTTTTCTTTGGTATTTTCTAGGTCAGATTGCTAGGTGACAATATAATCCTAATCTATTGGATTAGAATTGGCCATGTACAGTTATAAATGATCATGATTGACAGTTGTGAAACTGTCCATTATTTCTTAATCTACTTCAAGCTGTGGGTAAGCTCAGTTTTAACTGTTGTATCACTGGGAATACTTACTGTAACATTTCTGAACCTGACATTGGATTGGTTTTGATACTAGTTCATATTTAATGACAAAAATGCTTTTATTCTATTATATTGTGGTTTGTCGATGAGTTCCATTTATATTGTTAACACTAGCTCTATATTTATGTTACCAGATTGTAAAGATCTTGAACCTGTATACGCCAGTGGATGAGTTTGATTGTTAACACTAGCTCTATATTTGTTACCAGATCGGGGATATACTGAATCTGTACACGCCAGTGGATTAGTTATATTGTTAACACTAGCTCTATGTCTATGTTACTAGATCGTGAAGATACTGAACCTGTACACGCCAGTGGACGAGTTTGATTGTTAAGAATAGTTCTATATTTGTTACCAGATCGTGGATATACTGAATCTGTATACGCCAGTGGATGAGTTATATTGTTAACACTAGCTCTATGTCTATGTTACTAGATCGTGAAGATACTGAACCTGTACACGCCTGTGGACGAGTTTGATTGTTAACACTAGCTCTATATTTGTTACCAGATCGTGGTGATACTGAACTTGTATACGCCAGTGGATGAGTTATATTGTTAACACTAGCCCTATGTTTATGTCACCAGATCGTGAAGATACTGAACCTGTACATGCCAGTGGATGAGTTATATTGTTAACACTAGCTCTATGTCTATGTTACCAGATTGTAAAGATACTGAACCTGTACACGCCAGTGGACGAGTTTGAGGAGGAAGTGGCCATCTCCTTCATCAGGAAAATCCATCAGAAGCTGAAGGACCGCGCCAGCACGGACACCAGTCTCCTGATGGACCTCAAGTTCTCCTACTCCGTCACCTTCCCCTTCAACCCCAGCAATGTCGCCCTGGAGACCATTGACGTGCCTGAACAGTTGCATATAGGCAAGCTCGCCACTGGGTGTTAACTCATGGACATACAATTATGGGCAAGCTCGCCACTGGGTGTTAACTCATGGACATACAATTATGGGCAAGCTCGCCATTAGGTGTTAACTCATGGACATACAATTATAGACAAGCTCGCCACTAGGTGTTAACTCATGGACATACAATAATAGGCAAGCTCGCCACTAGGTGTTAACTCATGGACATACAATAATAGGCAAGGTTGACACTAGGTGTTAACTCATGGACATACAATTATAAGCCAGTCTGTCACTAGTTGTTGGGCAAGTTGGTCTGTAGTTGTTAATTCCATATAGGCAAGCTTGTCACTAGGTGTTAATTCTATAAAGACAGGCCGGTCATTAGGTGTTAATACATTGACAGGTGCTTATAGGCAACTT
>JAOUNS010000012.1 GCA_029880855.1 Gammaproteobacteria bacterium | reverse complement strand
GTTTCAGAACAAAGCTTTTACCGTTGGCGACAGAAGTACGGCGGGATGGAGACCTCGGAGGTGCGCCGATTGAAAGACCTGGAACGGGAAAACGCCGAACTGAAAAAGATGGTGGCTGAGCAGGCGCTGGATATCCGAATGCTCAAGGATATCAATTCAAAAAAATGGTAAGCCTGGCGGAGCGACGAGACATGACGGATTACCTGATAGCCGAGTACGACGTGAGTGAGCGCCATGCCTGCCGAGTCACGGCCCTGTCTCGCAGCACCCATCGCAGTCGCCCCAGCCAGGCGAAACGGATAGAGTTGATGACCGAAATCGTTCACCTGACCCATGCATATCCACGCTTTGGTTATCGGAAAGTCCATACCTTACTGATGAATGCGGGCTGGCAGGTAAGCCGCGAGACGGTACGTTTAATTCGCAAGCGTGAAGGCCTGCAAGTCCGGAAAAAACAGGCGAAAAAGCGCCTGCTGGGTCAAAGCACGACCTCGCTCCAGCAGGCCGAATATCCGAATCATGTCTGGAGCTATGACTTCGTATTTGACCAGACCAGTGACGGCCGCACGCTCAAGCACTTAACGGTGGTGGATGAGTTTACCAAGGAAGGTTTGATGATCGAGGTGGCCCGCTCGCTGACCTCGACAAATGTGGTGCAATGTCTGGATTATTTGTTTGACCTGTACGGCACACCGGCTTGTATCAAATCCGACAATGGCCCGGAATTTGTGGCGAAGAAAGTGCAAGCCTGGCTAAAGAAAAAAACATATCCATGTGCATTACATTGACCCGGGCAGTCCCTGGCAGAACGGCACCAATGAAAGTTTCAATGGCGTGTTCCGTGATGGCTGTCTGGACCGTTGGGAATTTTATTCGGTGGCTGAAGCGCGTCGTGTTATTGAACAGTGGCTGGAGGAATACAACACCGTCCGGCCGCATGGTGCCATCAACATGCTGACGCCACGCGCGTTTGCCGCCCTGCATCGACAGGAATGGAAACAGGTGGCATGATGGTGTCACTCTCTCATTTGGGATGGACGAAAATCTTGGGCCGGTCAATCGCCCTGTAAAACTGCCACTCTGTGCAGCGTGTCTGCCGAATGGTCTTCCCCTTAAGCCTCATCCTCCAGTTCGTAGTAGAGTATTTCAATCTCATCATCATCCGCGTAGTTCTTTCGCGCCATGGCCAGCAATTCTTTTGCCTGCTGCATCTCACCCATGTCGGCATGACACTTGATTCTCCCGATGAGTGCCGCTTTCATGCCGTTATCGGCATTCTGTTGTGCCGTGATGAAATGCTTCATGCCTTCATCCGGGCGGTCCATCACGGCATACTCGAAATGACCTAACTCAATAAATGGCTCAATGGCTCCTGGAGCTAATTGGCACGCAATCAGAAGATCCTGTTTAACCAAATCGGGAGATGGGACTTCTCTTCCCTCTCTTTTGTCAAGCAACTGTATTATCATTGAGCGAAGCACTAACAGGTCAACAGCACAAGGATATTGATCCAATAATTCATTAACCAGATCGTATGACTCCCAAAATTGTTTCTTTCTATAGATTGATAGGAGCTGATCAACTGATTTTTTGTATTTCGTAATATCAAACATAATTATTTTGGTTTTTCAAATAGTCTGTGTTCTTGTTCGATTAACTTTTTCATTTTTCTGGCGGCAGCCGAACTTCCAGCCATTTTAACAATCTCAGTATAAGTTAAATGTTCAAGTTCGGAGGGATATCCTTTTACTTTCTTTATTGATTCCAGCACCAGTGTGCCAGCGCGCTGACCTTGTATTTGCAGGATTTTCTTAACCTTGGCTTCCAGTCTATCTGCCGCCTTCATCGCCTTTTGTATCTGATATGGAACTCGACCCAGATCAAATGCATCACCGATAACCGGAATAAAACCGATGGCTGTCGCCCACCAGGGATCTTCCAGAATACCAATCAGGTCGTCTGCCTCTTTGGCAAATTTTTTGGATAATCTTTTAATAGCAATTTTGTTGATCTTGCCCCTAATCTGGGTTTTTATGAAATTCTTCAACGTACCCGTGGCAACTTTTTTGGCGCCCATTTTGAGAGCAAAGGAAATAAAAGATGCCTGAATGTTCGGCGCTGCACCTGAAACAGGTGCTGCGACTATGGGAACTTGACCCGTGCCATTGGTGGAGTAAGTCGAGCCAGCCGGTTGATGGGCCTCGGTTGATTTCGCTTCATGTCGTTTGTTTTGGCCGGCCCAGCCTTGTTGCACTACATGTGTTAATTCATGTGCCAGCAACTTTTTGCCTTGCGATGTTTCGGGCTGATATTGTCCTGTTGCAAAGCGAATATCCCTTCCCATGATAAAGGCCCTGGCACTGATCGAATGCGCCATGTTCGCCGCCCCTGGGTTGTCATGTATCCTGACCTGACTAAAATCATGGCCAAAGCGGGATTCAAAAAAGGTGCGGCTGGATGTCGGCAAGGGCCGACCACTATCACGCGTGGATGATGCAGACGACAGAAAACCAGGAGATACAGCCGGGACCAATCTCGCCTGTGTCGCTGATAGACGCATCGCTGAATCGGCCTGGCTTTTTTGCAGTACCGGGTTGAATTGGCTACCCGGTTGCGGCATCCCCATGATCTGATCCGCTACCCGATCGGCTTCCTGTTCATATCGGTCATTGGGTTGTCCCATGCGGAGTTTTGGTTGCAGGACAGGGATATCGCCAAAGTGATACCCTGTTTCAGCCTGTTGCGGTGTCTGGTTGGCCGGTTGGCGTGTTGCGGGCGCCAATACGTGCCGACGCTGGACCAGTCCAGGTACCTGACACTGGCGGGATGAGGAACTGTTTTGCGATGGTCTTTTTGTGGTCCTGGTCAACATCCAGTTGGCCTCGCATTGTCGGGAAACGCTGCCCTGTTAGTTTATTGCATATTACCTGAAGTATAGCAAACAGAGGCAATCAGCTTGATGGGGCTACTGGAATTTATCTGTGATCTAATTTTCGCCCACTGTTCCGTGTGCGCGCCCTGTGTCCCCGTCGCTCCCGGCATCCTGCCTCCCGCGACCACATCAATCCGGCCATGGCCCAGTTCATTGGCGATGGTCAGTCTTGCGGCTGTGTCAGTCTCTTTATCGGCCTGTCTGTTTCCTGAGACCACCGGAGCAGGGTAGACGGTCAGTTGTTCGAAACGCTCACAGGCATAGGCCGCTCTTAGGTCATGAAAGCCCTTCAATCCGGCATTCTCCGAAACCTTCGACCAGACATGCCAGGCATGATCACGCCATTGGCTATAGCTCAGGTTTTCCGGGATCAAATTGCGCTTGTCGCCTTGTAGCTCTGCTGCCCTGTGTAAGGTCTCTATTGTCACTGACAGCACCGGCACCCAGCGGTCCACACTGTGACCACACTCACCTTGGTCCCTTCGGTGATATTTACCGCGCCTTTTTGGTTGGCCTGTTGCAGGGCCAGTTTGGCATCCAACAGACAGGCTTCCCGAAACCGCAAGCCCAGAGCCAGGTAACATTAATCAATAAGCATAGAGATGCTGTTGAAAAAGCAGTGTAAGGGACGCTTGTGGCCTATCGTCCGGACGTAGCTGTGAGAAAATGCATGATTAGGTTGAGACTGCTTGAATGGACTGTAGGAAAAAAGGGTGCTTATACTTTTTACTTAAATTACCTTGTATTATGGATTGACGGAGTTCAGTATTCTTTATACCATGCAAATAATATGGTATAGGCATGACTACAAAGGGAAATTATTATGCTGATCAGCAGTTCTGTAGGTGAATGGAAGAATGGTGCCACTAATCATCTTAAAGACGTGTCGACAATACAATCGCTACTAACTTCATTAAGTATCTTAACCAAAAAAATCGAATATGATCCCAGAGGAATAGGGTCTCAAATTCCCAAACCACCTAAAGATTCAGACACAGTTGCAGCGATTATTGCGTTTCAGGGAACTTTTATGACGAAACCGGATGGGGTAATACAACCGGGTAAAACGACATATTTGCGGCTGCTGGCGGCCCTGAAGCTGGCGCAATTTCCATCCAGACCATCATTTCTCCCGGTTACCGGCAACAAAGCCAAGGCTGATAAGTTTGGCGCATTTAAATGGGAGCCGATTAAAGACAAAAAGGCAGGTAAGGTTTTACCCGGTAGTGAAGTGCGACTGCTGGATAACTGGGCAAGCGAAAATATTGTACGGGTTGAAATACCTGGCTTACGTTCGATTCCATTTAGCTGGAATCCTGCCGGTCGTACTTCTGCCATGACTTTCAATAAGTCTTGTGTAAGGCAGTTAGTCAATCTTTGGCAGGACTGGAATAAAGCAGATCTTCACAAGAGAATTACATCGTATGGCGGCGCATATATTGCGAGACTAATCAGGGATGATACAATAAAGCTCAGTTCGCATGCCTGGGGAACTGCATTTGACATCAATGTAAATGAAAACAAGCGCGGTAAAACACCTGCCCATTTGGGTGATCCGGGTTGTGTACGTGAAATGGTGGCGATTGCCAATGCGCATGGTTTTTATTGGGGTGGGCATTTCAGTAAACCCGATGGGATGCACTTTGAGATAGCCATAGTTAATGCTGCACCTGCAGTTGCGGTGAGAACAGCCGTTGTAGAGACAAATCCAACCGGCATGCATTTCCATCGTGATCGCGCAGGATCACAACGACATCCACTTGACGATATTCCTATCTAAATATTTAACAATAATAAGCGAAGCCAAATCAACCGAGGCTGATCTTTATGGCACAGAGACTGTTAATATTGATAATACTTGGAGCGACACTTGGCGGTTGTTTTTTTGCACGTGCCGAACCAAAGCCTGCCAATATTATTTTATCAACCTATGCCCGCTGCATGATGGGCCATATTGAAGATACGAGGTGGTATACGGCTTATGGTGATAAGGCGTTTCCATCTGGATTTAAATCACCAGAGAAATATACACTCTATGGCCTTGATAATAATACATCAGAGGTAAAGGGGGCAGAACTGAATCGGCAGGAATATCCATGCCAAAGCAACTATTACGTCAATTTTTCACCGGAAGTTAAAGGTGCGTATACGGCAATAGGAAATCATGACTGGCAGCCAATCAGGCGCAAAATTGAGTCTGTCGACGTAAACAACAAAGTATATAACAAGATTGTTTATGATTTCCTGAAACAAAATGGAGTGAGTGATCCAAAACCAAGAATATTGCAGATTTATAAAGCAGATATTCAGGGTGACGGAAAAGATGAAGTGTTCATAAGTGCCACATATTATGCCGAAAATAAAAACACACCAAAACGAGAGATTGTGCCTGCCTATGCACTAAAAGGTGATTACTCACTGATCCTGGCCAGGATGGTCATAGACGAAAAGCCCGTCAATTACATCATTGCGGGAAAAATACATGAAAATAACACTGAACGACCTGCGCCGTATGGAACCGAACCATATGAATACTATATCAACTCTATACTGGATGTGAATGGAGATGGTGCTATGGAAATCGTTATTGACTACTCATATTCCAATGGGCTCGGTTCATTTGTCAGCGCCATGGATAATAATCAATTTACAGAAAAATTGAAGTGTGGGTGTAATTTCTAGGCTAAAACCAATCATAAAGAATAATGAGTCACCGATAGATGCTATAGAAAAATCGAACAAGAAATGATTTCTGCAGCATCACCATTATAGGTAAAATATGCGGGAGATTTTATTTGTAAATGATTTGAATTTTTGCGAATATTATTCGTTAATATTTTTCCGATTATCTTTCGGTTCTATCATTGGCAGTATTACCTGTCGGCCATACCCATGGACCTTGTAGATATGGTAGCCAGTCTCTTTCCTTTGCTAGCGTAAATACCAGAAACCTGACCGTCAACCAATACCGATACCGTGTACCCGATTTCAGATGCTTGGTTTTCTCCACCAGATACCAGCGCAGGTGCTTCACCTGCCATTGATAGGGTCCAACCTGCCAGCGCCGCCAGATGGTTTCGGCGATGTTGGCAGCCCGTTGCAGGTGAGGGCGTACTGTGCCACGTCGTGATCCGGAGATCCGTCGTATCAACAAATTCCTGACAATCCTTGCCGCCTCTTGTTGATTCGCTGGTCTGGCCATTACCGTGCACTCCCGATATAGGCCGCGACCACATCAATCCGACCATGGCCCAGTTCGGTTGCGATGGTCTGTCTTGCCGCCCTGTCGGTTTCCTTGTCCGCCTGTCTTTCACCGGCAATCACTGGCGCAGGGTGGCCAGTCAGTTGTTCGTAACGCTCACAGGCATAAGCGGCCCGCAGGTCATGAAAGCCCTTCAATCCGATATCCTGGGAAACTTGTTTCCAGACATCATGGGCATGGTCGTACCACTGTTTATAATTACTCTCCTCTGGGATCAGGTTGCGACCGCCACCTTGTATTTCCGCCGCTCTGTGTAGCGTGTGTGTTGCCACTGGCAACACCGGTACCCATCGGTCTACGCTATGGCCTCGACCGCCCTTGGTGCCTTCGGTGATGTTTACCATGCCTTTTTGTTCTGCCTGTTGCAGGGCCGCACGGGCATCGAGCAGGGATGCCTCCCGAAAACGTAATCCAAGATCACGGGCCAGTTCAGCAATGGTTGCGACACGTTCCTCACCCCGATCCCGTAAGGCATTGACGGCCTGTTGAAGTCGATCCCGCTCCATCCCTGCCGGTGATTCCTGGCGCACGTTATTGCGTTCACCCACCAGTTGAGCCGGGGAGACTCGGATCTGGCTATCCTTACGCATCGCCTCCAATACCACATTTACTGAAGAGAGCAGGTTCTGGGCATAGCTCACCGCCATCTCTTGATCTGCCACCTGCTGTTGTAGTACCTGACCATAGTCGGTCACCAGTTCCGTTGTTATCTGGCGCACATCCCTTACCCCCTGCTCATGGGCAAAGTAGCAGAACTGTCGCCACCGTTCAGTATGTGCTGCCTGTGTCCCAAAGTGACCATTGCCATAACGGTCATGCAGGGCATTCTTGCCTGCCCATGCCATCTGTTTTCCAAAGCCATAATTTCTGGCTCCACCGATTTTGCCCATTGTTGTTACCTTGATGCTGTTGAGTGTTAAACCGGAGCAAGCGCCGGTCGCGCTGTGGTGACTGACCCGTCACCAGAGGGCTGTCTCATACCGACAGCAGGGCAGTTCTCACCTGAAGACATGGCACCTCTGCACGGACTGTTTTGCCCAAATAGCAAATCAAGTCCGCAGGTTCAGGTACTGGCTGTCGCAGATAGATTATCTGCCGCCGTATCCAGGGTTTTGCGGGCTTTTGCATCGGCATGCTACGCCGATAAAGCCTTTATTGATAAGACGTTGCGCCATGTTCAGGACGCCCGTCTCTGTGGACACGCTGCGCTTAGTCAACAAAGACGGGCGCAGTGGGTTTATGACTGCAACAGGATAATGTCGCAGGGAGATAGAAGGAATGACCCACAGTCAAAGTGACTGTCGCACTGGAAAGGCCGAAGCAGTGCAGGGTGCCGATGATCTGGCAGGGTGTCGCTGATTGACCGCAGCGATCACGGTTGTAGTGCAGTTATCTTAACTTGTCGTCCCGGTTTGATATAGCGGGATAACTAGCCTTGGCGGGCCGGTATTTCGATCCGTTTTCCTGGCAGTATGAAGGTGCTGTCAATGTCAGCACGCCGGGACCCCTAACGCTCCCTGACTACGTGTGTTGTCACTGACAACACGCGGGTACCCCTTTGATGATACCTGTCCGAGTTTGTTGTCACTGACAACACGCGGGTACCCCCCGACGATCACCGGCCACATTTGTTGTCACTGACAACACGGTGGTACCCCCCTTGATGATGCCTGACCGAGTTTGTTGTCACAGACAACACGCCGGGACCCCCGACGATCACCGGCCACGTTTGTTGTCAGTGTCAACACTGACAATCGGCGTGCTTCGGTGTTATAAATTTATAACACTCAACATCATTTTGTATCAGTCGCAAATTAGCAGAATCATTGATTACTGCGCCAGTAAAAAATGAATGAAAAAAACCTGTCATATCGCGACGATCACTTAGGGTTTTGACGTTTGTTTTTTCGGTTCAACCTGCTGTGCCCGGATCATCCGTCTCTCGTCTTCCTCATCATCTTTCTCCGTAAACCGCTGGCTGCTGGGCAAATTGATGGCCACTTCATCGTGGTAGTAATTGCGGACTTCGGTAAAGATCGCCGGGTCCAGTTCAGCCAGAGTTTCCACTTCTATCAACTGTCCGCCCAAGCCAATCAAGGCATTGATGACATGCAGTTGGATGTCAGAATTATCAGTGATCGTGTCAGGGCCATCACCCCAGTAATAGACGTTACTGACACGGGCAAACAGGAGGAACTCTTTATTCACATCAACACTGATCGGGCGGTTTTCACCAAAGGTATCGGCAACAGTGATGATGGCATTGTATGCCGTAATATCCGGTTGGGATTTGTGATCACGTGCCACACCAAAAACCGAACCATCATCGGTAACATTCAGTCTCAGGGTGCCGGTATTATATCCCGCATCAATCTGATCAATGGTCACATCGGCATCGTTGTTTAAAGTGATATTGCCATTGTTTTTCAATCGGGTGATGAGTACTGCGCCGGAGTTGGCAATATTAATATCTCTACCGTTGCTGACGGCTATGATTTCATTAACCTGGGTGTCAATATCCATGCCGGTTTGTGCATTGAGATTAATGAGATTGGCATTGATGTTGGTGTTGGACCCATTGTTATCTGTGATCGCACCACCTGTTGTGAGGTAAAACTGATTGGCGTTGATGGTGCCAAGGGCGATGTCATTGCTGTCATGTAGCCGGGCAATATTGGCAGTCGTAATATTTAACTCATTAAAGTCATTCGCCGGATTGGTCAGGGTGATGTTGCTGGTGCCGCTATTGAGTGTAGTGGTATTGTTGACCGTGACGGGGCCTGTGCTGGTGATGTCGCCAGTGGAGGTGATGATCAGGTCGTTGGTATTGGTGATGCTTGTTAATTGGGTTGCAGTGGTGTTATTGATCTGAATGCGATCCAGATCATTCGAGAAGGCCAGTTCACCATTGAATGCATTATTGGCATGGTCCAGGATAACATCACCGTTCTCTGCCGCGTTGAATGTCGCTGTGCCAGTGACATTCAGACCGCCTGCGGTATTGGTTATGTCGCCGACACTGTTAATGGTCAGGTTACCGCCGATACTGGAAGTGCCGAGATCAACATTGCCCGTCAGGTTAACCGTGGCATTACTGCCTGCAACCATGGAGAGGGTGTTGATATTATGAGAGCCAAATTCATTGATGCTATCGACAACACTCAATGACAGGCTATTGGCATTACTGCTGCCTGTGAGATTGATTGAGTTAATATCAGTGACCGAGACATTGCCACTGGTCACAAGCAGATCATTAAAGTCATTGTCATTGTCCAGCGTGATGCTGCCTGTACCCGAGCCAAGGGTGGTGGTACCGGCAACAATGATATTCACTGAATCGGTGATGTTGGCATTGGAGACATCCAGCGTCAGATCGCCGGTGATGTTCAGGCCCTGGATAACGATGCTCGTGTCATTGAAGAGGGTGACATCCAGTAATTTTCCGTTTCCCGGTGCGCCGATCTTTACGGTCGAGAATTGGTTATCGGGATTGTTCAGTGTGACAGTGCTGCCTGCGGGGAGAGTAATGTTGGCCGTGCCATTGACCGTGACACCATCGGGACCGGCATTGTTAACCTGATCAAGGTTTCCTCCGAGATACAGGTCCAGATTACCACTAATATTTGAAGCACCGAAGGTAAAACTATTCGTATCAAGCAGTGATACATTTCCACCTGATGAGGTCGTAATTGATACGGGCTGATTAAAATTATTGCTGCCCAACATATCGATCCCGCCACTGCCTGCTGTCAGTGTCGTTGTCCCGGTGACATCCACTTTATTCAGGAATGACTGTGATATCGAACCGGTTGTGCTCGAAGTGGCAACCAGATCACCTCCCACGACCGTATTACCCAATACCAGGCTGTCGCCGCGCAGGGTCAGGTTGCCATTCACGGTGATGTTGTTTTGCAGTGTAAAGGCGCTGTTGTCATACAGATTGATATTGTTAATCGTACCGCCTGAGTAAAAGGAGACGTCCCCGGTAAAGTCATTGCCAGTGTGGCTGAGGTCAATGGATTCCCCACCTTTAACGGTTATCGTGGTGGTTCCGCCTACGGTGAGGGCACCGGTATTGGTAATGACATTCCCAGCGGGGTCACCGTCTGTCGCCGTTACTATCAAGTTGGTGGTGATATCCCCTTGCAGGCCGATGCCATTAACGCTATCGGTCAGGTTGACGTTGTTGGCCGTGGTGATGTTGACGTTGTTAAAGTCATTCTTCACGTCGGTCAAGGTGATATCACCCCCGGCGGAGAGGGTGGTGTCACCGCCGACGACCAGCTCGCCGGTTTGGGTAATGGTCCCGGTCCCATTGACGGTGACGCTGATGTTACCAGTGATGGTTGCATTGGTTAGCGGAGCGAGGATGATGCCGTCTTTGTCAGCAAGGGTCAGATTTTGTGTATCGTCGAATTCGACGGTGGAAAAGGCGTTACCGATATTGTCGAGGCGGATATCATTCCCAATAGCGGTGAAGGTGGCCACACCGGTCACGTCCAGGATACCGCTTTGGGTGATATCGCCATCCGGCCCGGCATTACCGGTGGATCGGACAAACAGGGTACCGGTGGCTGTGGAGGGGGTGATGGCGTTGCCCAGGTCAATGCCGCTGTCGGCATAGATTATCACATTCTGCCCGCTGAAACTGACCGTCCCGTCAAAACGGTTACCCCAGTTGCCACTGTTGTCGAAGGCGAGCAGGTTGATGTCGTTGGCTGCTGTGGTGGTTAACTTTGTATCACCGGCAATGTTGAGTAACCGATTTTGATTGTTACTCTGGGTGATATTTCCGCCGGTTGTTGTCACAGTCAGGTTGCCACCACTGCTCACACCGCCGCTGCCGGTGTTGTTGGTGATAATCGGTCCCAGGTTGACATTACCAGTGGTGTTAATAGTAACGTTTCCAGCCACTACGTTGGAGGAACTGTTGAATGCAGTAATAATTCGACCGTTGTTGTCATTGTTGTTAAAAATGGCAGTATTGGCGATGAAGTCACCAGCCGGATTTGTTCCGTTGGTTGTATTAATTGAATTAATAATAGTGATTTGAGTCGTTGCGCTGAGCGTTATATTTCCGCCTTTGCTATTGATTGGCTGCAATATATCAATCAAGTTGACTGAGTCACTTGATGCAACCAGAATATTGTCCGGATCGGTATAACCTGCTGTTAAATTTATATCACCAGTCAAGGTGGCCCCATTAGCAGATGTTATTGACGAATTAATGACAATATCATCTCCCGCCTGCAGGGTAATTGAACCAACAGACTTTTTACTACCGATTGCGTTGTTGATTTCAATGTCATCCGCTGCTGTTAATATAATATATCCGGTGGTATCAAGCGTTCCATTCAGGATAATGTTGCGTGTGCCACTACCTGCACAAGTGGGTGTCGCCGTATTACATCCATTACTCCCGGCTATTAGGATAATATCACCACTTCCAAGATTAATTGCGCCAGGGTCAGAATCAGCCCCACCACCGGGTGGGTTGATAGTTATCGTATCATTAGCTCTCAGGGTCAGAGTGTTGGTTTCCGTTCCTGTTCCAATGGTATCCCATATTTCGATATTCGCGTTGGCCTGCAATTCCAGATCCGCCGAGGCAAGCAGTGCGTTGATTTGAGCAGGGGTAAAAGTCACATCCGTCGTGGCATTCTCTGCAAAGGCATCATTAGCGGCAACATTATCCGGAGTGATCACAAAATCAGTAATTGAGATGTTAAGTGGATCAAACAGGATAGTTCCCGTCTCGCCATTGATCGCTGTCAGATCGACATGCCCCTGAAAATCGAGATACATTTTACCAGAGACCTCGGCAAAGCCGCCATCACCATTAATTTCGCCACCGCGTGCCGACAGGTTGCCATAAAAGCGGGTGACCTCATCGGCCCAGACGATGATGTTGCCGCCATCTCCTTGTGATAATGCATCAGCATAGAGTTGGCTATCTGCACTGACATAGGTACGGCTGGCATTGCGAATCCGGGCGTTATTACCCTGGAATCCACCACCAACCAACAGCGTCCCACCGCCGTTAGCGCCGGAGACGTCCACGCTGGTCTGATCAAACAACCCCACATGGTTACCCAGTACCTTAACGACACCGCCGGTGCCATTGTTTTCGGATCGGGCAGAAGTGACGCTGTTACCGGTGAGCAGAGTGGTGTCCATGGCGTGCAGTTCGATCTCCCCGGCATGGCCGTTAGTGGCATCGGCCCGCAGGGTGCCGCTACTGGTGACATTCTCGCCAAGCAGGACGATGCGACCTACATTAGGATCATTGGGGTCGAGGTGACGGGTTGAAACGTCGATGCTGCCGATGTTGAGCACATCCGCACCGCCGCCCAATGTGAAGGTCCCATCGGGGTGGACTACGACACTGGTGGCCTCATCCAGTCCGCTGGTATTGACCGCCTGAGAGAAGACGTCCTGGCTGGTGCTGGCAGTGAGCAGCACACGTCCGCCCTCGGTGTTGATTTGGCCATTATTGACCACGGCAGGGTCGATACCAATCTCGTCCTGGAGGATTTCCTTCGTTACCCGAACCCCGATCAGGCCCTCGTTATCAAAGGTCAACACTGCCTCTTTACCGGCCACCAGATTGACACTGCCCAGTTTGGCGTTGATCAGGCCATCGTTTCGGACTTGCTTGCCAAGCAGGGTGACATTACCGCCCAGTGAGGCATTAATGACGCCACTGTTGACGACTGTGCCTTCCGTGCCGGGGATTTCGTTGAAGATAAAATCTCCATTCATAAAGTCAGTGGGCTGGATGTCCAGTGCCGAGGCAACGATCCCGCCGACATTGATCACGGCGGTATCCGTAAAGAAGACCCCATGAGGGTTAACCAGGATCACCTGACCGTTGGCGTCAATGCGACCCCGGATTTCGGAGGGGCTGCCTCCCAGGATACGGTTTAGGGATATCGAACTGGCATTGGGCTGGATGTACTGCACACGCTCATTGGTATTGACGTTATAGCTTTGCCAGTCAATCGCCATATTCTGGCTGGTCTGGTTGATGGTGGTGGTGCTGCCAGTCTGGCTGATGTTACCGGAGCCGCCAACCACGGTGCCGCCTTGAGGCGCAGCATGGAGATAGGGTATCCAAACCGGGTTGGAAAACAATACTGTGAGAACAGCAGTCTGTGCCCACGGTAAAATACAGCCTTTTATATCCTTCCTGGATAATATCATCCTGGTCCTCCCCCTTGACTCCACTACGATGCTCTATTTCATTCCTTTGCGGCTAACTATGTTTATTATTGTTGTTGTTTTTAGTTCCCCGTTTTATTCAGAATACCAATTTAATGTTAAAACTTTGGTTTGTGTTACCCCATATTGGCGCATTATTCATTGCAAGATAAAATCATCACCCGTGCTGTATGTGCCATCCGAGATGGTAAAAACCAGTCGGTCATCGGTGCCAACACCGTCTTTTGTGGCGGCCAGTCCGGTGAAATTACCGTCCACATCTGCATTATTCACATGGCAATTACTGATGGTGATATTAACTGCGTATAGGTGTGTTGTGCCAATGGGTAGGATAGTCCCGTTCATTTGGCAAGAACGAAAACCGAGACTAGTCGCATTAGAAAAGTGTGTGAGGTTGCCATTTGCATCAATATCAAATTTGTAATCACTAAGACTTTCATTTAGCCCAGCAGCCCACTGTGTCCCGCCAATAGTCCCTAATGATGCCGCTCTGCTGTTGTAGGTTGTGTCATACGTGGCGACAAAGGTGCCTTGACCATATCCTGAACCGGTTAACGTTGTGGTATTGATTTGGGAGCCTTTCACAATGCTGCCACTGGCCGAGGTTGTACCAATCTTCTGTCCGTTTTTGTAGACAGTGAGTGTAGCGGTGTAGTCACTTCCAATAATGGTCATTTCTCCATCATATAAGACTACTTCAGCATCGCTGACGATCATCAAGCGCGTATCGTTAACAAGAACCTGGGCGTCAGTGATATCGTTGGTGTCATTGGTGACAGAACCGGTGTAATACCCGGTCGGGTCAACCCCACAGTTGATTGCAACATTAGTGACATTGCTTCCGGAGACGGTGCCGCTGCCGCTCTTCACTCGACAGGTCTGGCCTGAAGCATGGCTGGAGACCGTAACCGAATAACTGCCACCATTAGCGACACTGGTTTTAAAGGTAAAACTGCCATTGCCGGTAATCGACAGGTTATCGCCACCATTGTTCTTTATCACCAGCCCGGAACCACTCATACCGGAAACCGTACCCCCGATGGTGTAGCTTGCGCCACCGCCGCTACTACCGCCACAGGCTGTGAGTAGTAAAAGCAGAGAAAGACCTGCCAGGGAAGTTAGCCAGTGTTTGATATGACGGGTTGTATTACTGTATTTCATCATTCGTTTCCTTACTCGTTTCGTCGCGTGGTTGATTCACGGCAATGTCAGCGCAGCAATCCGCAACGCGGTTGGCCTGAAGGGGGGATATTAGAATAGGTATAAATTGCCAACTCCCTCGGCGTCATCACCATGTGCTCGGTTTTGAGTAGTTTAGTCAAAACTCAGTAACATCAATACCACCACATAATGGTATTGATGATACTATGAACAATATATCCTTATCAATAGTGGCAATACTCCTTTAGAACATGTCCTCTATACCTGTTTCTGACAGGTACACGCCGGGCTGTGCTTTCATGTATTATGATTTTCATAATCCCCTTGTTGCGGATACCACGGGCAGGGTGATTTAGAATAACTATAAAAAAGCTGCTCAAGCATGTTCATCATATTGTGCATGACTGTTTGACGCTATTGATATGACAGACAACGCATCGGAAAGAATGTGTATTGCTATACTGTTTGCTGGCACTAACATTTATACAACGGTAAGCAAAAGGACTGACAAACTAAATCAGGATGTGATTGTCAATGTACTATCGTCATTTCATCATAAGGGACTGTTTCGGACAGGCCTTCAAGCTTCACACCCCCATGGACCGGCCCGTACGTGGTGCAATCGAAGCGGAATACTTTTTCGACCCGGTGAAAACCCGAAATAGGCTACTGGACTTCCAGGTAACTATGGAAGAGTGGCGGCAACTGCTGGGTGTGGATGATCTGCTGCCGGTCAATCCCTCATCGGATTATGTTGTACTGGACAAGGTGAGCGAACTGTTGATCCAGGGGCGTTTTAAACTTTATCCGATCTCAGAGGCGGACCGCACTACCCATCCGCCTGCCAGGCGCACTATCGAAACCAAAGAGAAGACACAATACCTGTTTACCCCAGCCAGTACGCTGCTCATCAGCGAGCCGGAAGAGGTCAAAACCTTCACCAACCCGGCCGAGGCCAAATCCTTTATTCAGTCATTGGGATCAGACGAAGCACAATTACAGACCATCGTGGAGGAACTCGGTCTGCCCAAACAGTCGGGCAAGCCGGATTCTGATAAACTGGCAAATGTGCTGAGCCAGCATCTGGCTACCGGTAAGGTCGTGGTGATCGTCAGCAAGCCCTCCGGCGGGCCGAGGCCGGAGAAACAAGAAAAGATTGAGCATAGTCAGGTGGGGAACCGGTCAGTGGATTTGGGGCCGCATGGGGGGTTGCATAATCAGAATTGGGATGGTGTAGAAGCTAATCCCGAAAAATTCAAAACCGTCCGGCAAGTTGATATGGATAATTTGTCGAAAGAAGACGCTACCGCAAGATCGGTTTTTAAACGTCAAGGCAGGAATGAAGAACAAATAGAACAAGTATTAAGTTCAGGTAATGACTTCACTGCCAAGGAACTTAAGCAAGGAGATAAAATTTATGGCTTTGATAGTCAGAGTAACAAATATGGGGCTAAGAAACAGGACTCCATGTACTGGCTGGATGAATCCGGGTATCAAGATGTAAAATCCAAGTATTATAAAAATGGACAATGGGACAAAGAGGGGGTAAAAAATCACCTCGCCTTGCCGTGTATGAATCGCGCCGATGTGATTGATGTCGCCGAGGTAACAGCACCACAAACAGCGATGGAATCGACCGTGGGTGTGGCAAGAGAGCAGATTGCCTACACGAAAGGTGATTATTCGACCGGTATGATGGGGAAAATCATGCCCGGTGGGGGTAAACAAATTACACCAGACCCATCTAAAACCAGTGCAGTGACCCGCCTGACAGGAACGCCGTGATGAGCATGAAATCAGAAATCTACCAGGATATTAATGAAAACTGCGATATTATTCTCAATCTGCTTAAATCTTTTGAAGCAGAGAATGACACGCCGGAAGGTCGGATGATTTATCAATGCCGCTGGTTGAAAGAGCAGGTTGAAGCTAATTCATTATCGTTACCAACTCAGGATTATATTCACACGTTGAGATATGTTTTGGCGGAACAACTATTACACCACTTGGCAAGTTCTGAAGAAAATTATCAAAAAGAAATTGGTGTATATTTATATCGTTTAGCAAAATCAATAAAAAATAAGTTGCTCCTTAAACTAGAATATTACCCGTATGCCTTGCGTATTATAGATGCGTTGGTTTTTTTGTTAAACAATGCATCTCGTGAGTTAGATAAATATGAGAAAGGACTTATTGGCGAGCTAGAAAGATTACAATACTTATTAACTAGTGGTGAAATAGAACCACCTTTAATGAGTTACATGCCCGATTATCCAAATTTTATTGAGGTAGAAGGGATACAACGTATAACAATTGATGATCTTCCTGATGGTAAAGTGTTATACCGAACAGTGGCAAATCTAATATTTGAAGGCATACGCCCCGATAGCTGGCTAACTCCGGAAGATGCGGACAGAGAAACAAAAAAATACACAACAGATTTTGATGATTGAGTGCATAATTTTCATTACAATCCCTAATTAATTGCTGAAAATAAGACAAATCAACGCATCGACAAGAATGCGTTTTGTCATACTGATAGCATGTAGCGACATTTCACATACCACTGTTGCAGTTATTGGGTTGGCGGTGGGCTTGCTGTGCTGTCCCATATCTCAATGGCTTTATCCAGCAACGAGACCATATCATGCGTTTTACGTTGGAAAAAGACCGCTCCCGCTTGATAGGCTTCTTTTTCCAAATCCTCCGAACTGATCAAGATGCAGGGGACTTCACTGTTCATTTTTTGGATCAGTTCAATACCTGTGATCTGCGGCATAAAGTTATCCGTAATCACCAGAAAATGTCGTTGTGGGTTAAAAACTGTTAAGGCTTCTTTTGCAGAGGACACGGCATCGACTTCAAACATGTCCGATAAAAGATTGATAAGCAACATTTGTATGATCTTGTCGTCGTCAACAACAAGAACATGGTTAAGTCCATTCGTGTTAATCATTTTGCATTCCTTGCTTATGATCAGCGAAAAAAGATTATTAATTCAATGGCGCTGATTCAATTTAAGATTTCCGTATCAATGATGAAGCGTGTTTTCATTGTTTTGCCGAAGCTGATACTACAGCGATCATATCGGCAACATCAAGAAGGGTAATTCACCGAGAAAATAACATTGTTGTACCAAGATTTGACAAGAATGCACCCTATCATGGTTAATAATTAACCAGCTTGCATTGGTTTCATTTCAGAAAAAATACTAATGCAGGTGAACAAGGCTGGGCGAGATGAGGGACTATTACCATTTTCTAATATTCGCGGTACTGTCACTACCCCATATTGTGGCAAGGGAATTATCTATGGTAAAGTTCACGATGGGCCTGATGTGTATCCAGGGAAACGATTAACTTGTTGTTTGTTATAAGAGAGAAGGAACTTTAGACCATGTCAATACCAACTCCAGGTGCAAAAAATCTTATTATTTCGGGCGTTAAGGCGGGCATCAAAGTACGCTGTAATCCCCGTACCAAGCCGCTGTATGACAAGCTCGTCAGCTTTTCTCTATTAGGATTCCCTAAAATAGCTCTTGATATTCTCAATGTGGAAGAAATTTAATTTGGGTGAAAGAAAGCATTGCGTACTAAATAGCAACAATAATTTATTTTGGAACTTAAAAAATAAGGAAATGAAAAATGTCTGAACAACCTTCCACTCTTGCCGGAACGAACGGGGGCAAACGTATTGTTAGCAAAGACAAGCGTGTGAGTGATGCCTATAAGGTATTGAAAAAAATGTCACGCTCCGGTAACTATTGGGCAAATTTGACAATATTGGGTATCGAAAGCCTAACCAGGGGTAAATTGAATAATCGAAATATTTTTGTGAATCCTTATAGAAGTCTAATGCAGCCAGGCACAGCACATAAAGATGAATTTTATGTCGTACTTCCTGGTTGCACTGCCGTTGTTGAGCGTTTGCCTAATGATGAATATGTTGTGAATGACCTCCAACTGGATACCGCCTATTTCGAGAAGATGGAGCATGAACATAGCGCCTCCTCCGGTCCGAAGTTGTATAAAGCAATACATACTCCTGCTGGGTGGCAAACCAGTGAGAATAAAACTGGTAGGTTGAAGGAAGAAAGGATAGTTGCAGTCAGTGATGCTGGGTATCCCGGACCGGACGATGCAGTCGTTGATGTGGCAGGGCGTATTTCTGATTCACCAGGTCAGGATACACTCAGACTAAAACGCCACGGATTTGATATGCATTTTACACCAGGTAGATACTCATTTGGCGGACTAATCAACTACTATAATGCGACTCACCCATTATCCGACAGTGAGGCGCACGCTTCGGCTTTGGCTTTGGCAAAGACCATGATCAAGGCTAAGGATACGAAGTATGTACACTGGGTCTCTGAATTTGGTGGTTCCACTATTCTCACCCAGGCAATGGCGATTCTTGTCGATCAAGGTATCACGCTCCCAAATCACTCCATATTCATGTTCCGTCCCAAAAGCGTACCACACGAAGCACTAAAATTAGCACATGAACTAAAGCTCAATATCGGTCGGGATTTCAGTCAGGCAAAATCAACCGATATCATCGGTAATAAAGGGACGATCGGAATGATTTATGACAGAGTAAAAAAAGAAGGTGAGAGCTACACAAACGGAAATGCTCTATGGGATGCAGGAAAGTCTGTCACTAGTATCTACGGTGCTGCCAGAGGGGTTTTGGCCGGAGCGATTGTTGCCATTCCTGCTTTGAAGGCAACAGCAGCCTATCCTGTATTGTTGGGCTATGCAAAAACTGTAGGCGCTGCATTGGGTGGTGCAGCAGTGGCTGAAAAAGTATTTGCATTTGTAGCTCCGAAAACTCACGATAAGGCCAAGAGATTACTCAAATGATTAACTGGTTAAAATACATGCCAATCAAGTTGAGGGAACTTAACCAAGATCAGCCACACCCAACACCCCGAGGCCCTTCTTTTGCAGGGGCAGGGACTATGCGTTTTCTGGTTGGTGGTAGTGAATTGAGCTTTAGGAGTCCCCGGCATCGTCCCACACGTTCAACCCGTAAATCTTATAAAGCAAAATCATATCAAGATCTGCTGAAAAACCGCTTCTCTGAGTTCAGTCGTGGTGCTATGCCTGATGATAGTTGGCTGTATCAGTCTGTCTTTAATCGTTCTTTTGCCTTCTATGGGCCTTGGTTCAGCGGGCCTCAATACCAGCTTCATCTATATGTTAACTTGCTAACTCAAAGACATTCAAAAGAGGGGGTTTCATTTTTTCATCCGCGCGCCTTTGAAAACACCTTGGCTGATTTGTTAACTTCGGAGTATGCTCATAAAACTAGTAAAAAAATAAACCGCTGGTCTGCTCCCGTAAATTGGAGACCCTTAAATACACTCCCCGTACCAGCTGTAGTTTTTGATATCGAACCAACAATTTGGGAATTAGAATCAAACAAAACACAAGTTCTCTGTTTTCCTGTATCAGATAAACATTTATTACAAGCTTCTTTCACGCAAGTGCTGTTTGCAAACACTGAGGAGAGAGAAAAATACTACGATATTGGACCGATGGAATCTATGGAGAACGATATTATCAACAGCTTTAACCTCAAGTTGACTCCAGAAATTCAGACTCAAATTAACAGAGTGAAGACAGAGTGCCCAAATATGTCTTTAGTTGAAAATTACCCTCCGTTAAAATGGAGGGCAGGTAAAATAGAAAGTTCACAGGAAAATTCTAATTTATTATTAGATTAATTGATGTAACTTAGGCTTTTATAAAAGCTTAATGCTTTGTACTACACACAAGGCAACAATACTGGTGAGTTGAAAAATGCCCGTCAGTCCCTGCTGGCGGCCAATGATCCGAAACTGCATGAATCCGCATTGTTGTTGGCCCGGACCATGTATGAAGCCAAAGATATTCAAGGAGTACACTGGGTATCAAACTGGGGTGGCTCCGGCGTGTTGACCCAGGCCATGCAAATCCTGGTCGATCAGGGCGTTAAGCTGGACAAACATGCGGTTTTCCTCAATCGACCCACGACCCGCCAAAGCAAGGTCGTCGAACTGGCCTTGAAACTTGGGCTAAAACCGGATGGGGGTACCGCCAAAAGTCGCTTTGGACCCAACGAATTGATCGGAAAACTGGGAATTTTCGATGGCTATCTAACGGCCTATGAGCGCATGAAAAATGATGATAGTTACACTAAGCTGAAATTGGCCGGGGATATAGTCCGCGAAACCTCCAACATCAAAGGTGCCGGGGGCGTGGTGGTTGCGGTTGGTGCTGCACTGGGCTTGGCCAGCGGTGTATCCGGTTCGACAGCCGCGTTAATCGCCTTCGCCGGGGCCATGGGCAACGTGGCCAACATGGGTATGTCACTCGTCGAAACCTGGCTGCCGGAACGCTATAACCAGATCAAGAAGAAGATATCATGATGAATCTGCCAATCAAACTGCGCAAGCAAACCACATTCTGCACACCGAAAGGGCCATCCTTTAGTCGTGCTCAAGCAATTAGTTTTTCCATAGAAGGAACCCGGATTCAGTTGCGAGTTCCACGGCATCGTCCAGGGATTGTTCGCTCGGAAGAATCCGTACACCCTCGAAAACAGTATGATGCGAGTTCCATTTTCTTTACGACTTACCCCAAGGATTTCGTTGTTGATGATAGCTGGCGTTATTTTACACTGATGTATCGATCATGGGGATTCTATGGTCCCTGGTTTACTGGCTTGCTGGCTGAAATGTCTATGTCGCTGACACTACTGACGCCCAAAGAACCTAAAACAGGGGTATCTTTTTTTCATCCACGTGCCTTTGAACAGAGTGTGGGTGATTTTATCTCATGTCAATATGCAAAATCGATGAGTCATGGTCGCTCGAAATGGATCGCACCACTTAACTGGCAACCGATTTCATCACTTCCCTGTGTCGCCGCCCGATTCGATGTGATGCCGGATCAGGAAATCAACCCTGCTTATAGCTTGTACGAGTACCTGTTTTTTCCAATAAGCGATCAGTATTTAATTGAGGTTAGATTCAGGCCAATGCAACTCATGAATGATTCCTTAAGTGAACGGGATAAACTGATTGACCGTTCCACCATGGCCCAACTGCGGGATGACATCATCAACAGTCTCCAGATTACTTTATCTCCGGCAGCAGCGGCGCAACAAGCGAAAGCACTCGAAGGTTTGACCGATACTTCGCTTAGAAAAGAATTCCCACCCATGAAATGGACCACCCCTGAGCAGGATGCGGAATGGGAAGCGTATGTCAGAGATCTGTAATTAGACAAGATCCGCCCACGGCGTCTTGACCCAGGCCATGCAAATCCTGGTCGATCAGGGCGTCAAGCTGGAAAAACACGCGGTTTTCCTCAATCGACCCACGACCCGCCAAAGCAAGGTCGTCGAGTTGGCCTTAAAGCTTGGATTAAAACCGGATGGAAGTCTCGCAAAAAGCCGCTTTGGACCCAACGAATTGATCGGAAAACTGGGAATTTTCGATGGCTATCTAACGGCCTATGAGCGCATGAAAAATGATGATAGTTACACTAAGCTGAAATTGGCCGGGGATATAGTCCGCGAAACCTCCAACATCAAAGGTGCCGGGGGCGTGGTGGTTGCGGTTGGTGCTGCACTGGGCTTGGCCAGCGGTGTATCCGGTTCGACAGCCGCGTTAATCGCCTTCGCCGGGGCCATGGGCAACGTGGCCAACATGGGTATGTCACTCGTCGAGACTTGGCTGCCGGAACGCTATAATCAAATCAAGAAGAAGATCTAATGATGAATCTGCCAATCAAACTGCGTAAGCAAACCGAATACTGTACGCCAAAAGGTCCATCTTTTAGTAGCGCAGGAGCTGTCAGTGTCGCTCTAGATGGAACACAGTTTCAATTGAGTGCCCCTCGTCACCGGTCCGGGTTTTCTTTTCGAAAAGCACGATCTCCCCTCAGTCATTACGATACTCATGATATTCACTTTACCACTTACCCTAAGGACTTGGTTGTTGATGATAGCTGGCGTTATTTTACGCTGATGTATCGATCCTGGGGATTTTATGGGCCTTGGTTTACCGGCCTATTGGCAGAAATGCCGATGGAGATTACACTCTTAACTCAGACTAACCCGAAAAAAGATATATCCTTTTTTCATCCTCGTGCATTTGAACAATCACTTGGTGATTATATTACTTGTCGTTATTCAAATGATATAAGTCATGGACGCTCAAAATGGATCGCACCATTCAACTGGCAACCGATTTTATCACTTCCCTGCGTTGCCGCCCGGCTCGATGTTATGCCAGATCAGGAAATTAACCCGGCAGGTAACTTACACGAGTATTTGTTTTTCCCTATTAGTGATAATCACTTAGTTGAGGTTGAATTTAGGCCAAGTCAACTCATGAATGATTTATTAAGCGAAAGGGATAAGCTGGTTGATCGCTCCTCCATGGCCCAACTGCGTGATGATATCATCAACAGTCTACAAGTCACTTTGTCCCCGGCCGCTGCGACGCAACAGGCGAAAGCCCTGGAAGGACTCTCTGATACATCACTGACGGATAATTTTCCCCCCATGAAATGGACCACCCCTGAGCAGGATGCGGAATGGGAAGCGTATGTCAGAGATATGTAATTAGACAAGATCCGCCCATGGCGTCTTGACCCAGGCCATGCAAATCCTGGTCGATCAGGGCGTTAAGCTGGACAAACACGCCGTTTTCCTTAACCGACCCACGACCCGCCAAAGCAAGGTCGTCGAACTGGCCTTGAAACTTGGGCTAAAACCGGATGGGGGTACCGCCAAAAGTCGCTTTGGACCCAACGAATTGATCGGTAAACTGGGAATTTTCGATGGCTATCTGACGGCCTATGAGCGCATGAAAAATGATGATAGTTACACTAAATTGAAATTGGCTGGCGATATAGTCCGTGAAACCTCCAACATCAAAGGTGCCGGGGGTGTAGTGGTTGCGGTTGGCGCGGCACTGGGCTTGGCCAGCGGTGTATCCGGTTCGACAGCCGCGTTAATCGCCTTCGCCGGGGCCATGGGCAACGTGGCCAACATGGGTATGTCACTTGTCGAGACTTGGCTGCCGGAACGCTATAACCAGATCAAGAAGAAGATCACATGATGAACTTACCACTCAAGCTGCGCAAACAAACCGAATACTGCACACCTAAAGGGCCGTCCGTTGCCAGTGCACGACCGGTTAGTTTTTCTGTGGAGGGTACGCAGATTCAGTTACGTGCCCCTCGACATAGTTCTGGTTTTTCTCACCGAAAAGTCCGCCATCCAAGTCATAGTTATAACGTTAGTTCAATTAATTTTACCTCATTTTCTGATGGACTGGTTGTTGACGATAGCTGGCGTTATTATAGCGTGCTGTATCGATCCTGGGGGTTTTATGGCCCCTGGTTTACTGGCTTGTTGGCTGAAATGGATATGTCGTTGACACTATTGACTCCCAAAGAACCTAAAGCAGGGGTATCTTTTTTTCATCCCCGTGCCTTTGAACAGAGTGTGGGTGATTTTATTACATTTCGATATTCGAACGATATCTGGCAAGGAAAATCAAACTGGATAGCCCCTCTTGATTGGCAAGCCGTGACCTCGCTTCCCTGTGCCGCCGCCCGATTCGATGTGATGCCCGATCAGGAAATCAACCCTGCTGGTAGCTTGTACGAGTACCTGTTTTTTCCAATAAGCGATCAGTATTTAGTTGAGGTTAGATTTAAGCCAATTCAACTCATAAATGAATCCTTAAGCGAAAGTGACAAGCTAATTGATCGCTCCTCCATGGCTCAGCTGCGGGATGACATCATCAACAGTCTCCAGATTACTTTATCTCCGGCAGCAGCGGCACAACAAGCCAAGGCTCTGGAAGGATTGACCGATTCTTCGCTTAGAAAAGAATTCCCACCCATGAAATGGACCACCCCTGAGCAGGATGCGGAATGGGAAGCGTATATCAGAGATATGTAGTTCGGTGGTATCCGGCCGCATGTGGTGATGCGTCGGTTAATTTACCTTAATAGCGGGCGAAGTTATTCTGATCAAATAGTTTTACACAGGCACCCAAGGGTATCTTGCTCTCTCCAGAAATGATCTCCTGTTCACTCTGCTGGTTTGCCATTTGGGAATATCAGGATTCCACCAGAATAAGCAGGTTGACAATGGTTGATCTGCTTGCTCATAAATCTGGTGTGTCGTTTCTTTCAAATGCGCTACGGCGGCATCATCATTGGCGTCACAAAACAAGACACAGTCGGCATGGGGTATGGACACCACAATGTCTTGCATACCGGCCTCTGATTTCAACTCATCCCATAGATAGGGCAGTAACAGTACGCCCGCATCATCGGCATATTTCACCTCATGAGCGAGTTGCCATACCGGATGATGGATTGCCCCGGCTTTTGCATTACCGGCTTGCGCATTATGCAGGTTGTTCAGGGCGAGTGTGTGGAGTTCGTTATTGCCGATGCGAAAAGTGAATTTCACATGTTCGCTGTTAATATAATGCAAACGGCCTTCCTTGAAGACGGCATAGCAGACCCACAGATCACCGGCCAATGGCTGAAACAAAGGTCTGTTTTCTTCTGCGGTATCGTTTTCATGGATAAATGCCGTATTCTTTATTACCGGATAGATATTGGGTAAATCAACCGGCCAGATATCCTTGTAACCCAGCGACTCGTTAATCCTTTTGGTCAGGTAGTAAATGAGTGACTCGTCGTTAAAATCATCATGCGGGTTATTATTGATTTTGTCTTGAAGTGGCTGGAGGGGAACGATAAAGGTGTGACCTTCAACGGCTTTTACCGTCAACTCCATGTCGTTTTCAATGGTCACATCCTCAACCTGCGGGAGGGTCAGACAGACCTGTTTGGCATACTCGTGGACAAAGTCCAGTGCCTGTTGTGAGTCAGAGAACATGGCTAATCTACCGTTTCAAGGGATTCACGAAACCTAAGCATAAGACAGATATGAAAATGATTTCAATCATAGTGGTTAAGATGTAACCAGCATTTTCTCCATTATCTGAGTATTAAAGTATGAAATTGCTGGAATGCCTAGACGGCAAACAGGCTCTCCAGGTTCATTATCTTGACTAAAAAGGCTGTCGACCTGGTATATGCCTGTTTGACTGAATCAGACCCTCCTGGAAAACCGTGGTCGTGATCTGATTTTCTTATAATGTTCAGTCACTTGCGTAGTTGCTGGCAAAACAGGAATAGAGACATCACCCCTTGGGGACGCCATTTTATTCCGCAGGTCTGCGCTGAAACGATAGCAGACCTCGGCATCATGGCTGACCGGATCGAGCACGATCCGGTCAATCATCAAACTCAGAAAATCCTTCTTCGCTTCTCTATCCATGATCTCCATATCACTGGCGATACCATTTAAAAATGTTTTCACATTCGCTTCGGTAAAGTGATCCAGCAAGGCCGCTGCGCTGTACTCCTGCTCACGTCTTTCAATCTCGCTCACCAGTGCATTGCGTTTCTGTTCCAGTTGTTCAACCTCGCGCAGGGCAGGGGCCGGGTCGGCCAGTTCAGTGGCCATGTTCATCAGGCTGGAAATCTTCTGCGTGAGTTTGTTTACTTCCGGTCTTAATGACTCTGCTGGATCTGCTTGATGGGCCTCACGATACTTGATTGCCTCGCGGGTGAGTGTCTTGATAAATTCCGGTGAACGCAGATCGCTGCTCACCTGTTTCAGCACCGCCTGTTCCATGGCTTCTTTATCAATCTTGCGATTGCGGATGCCCGCTACTTTCTTTGGCAGGTAACCGTTACGACCATTACCGAACCAGGGTTCACCCTGTGGGGTTTGTAACAAGCCGGTCAATAGATAGTCGGCTTTGGTACGCCGGGTTTTGGCTTTGTGGTGAACACTGTTCTCCAGTTGCGCCAGCAGTGCTTCCGCTTCCTCGGTAGAGATCAGCGCTTCATGGGTGTTTTCCTTGATCACCCATTCGGAACGGGGACGGCGTTTCTGGTTACCCTTATAACCTTCACCCTTCTTATGTTCGTTACGCACATTCCACACCGTATGCCCGGCGTATGTAAGTGCATTCCACTCCAGCTCAATGGCCGTGGTCGAGGCGATACCGAGATCAAGTTCTGCAATCGCCCGTTTGCGTGAGGCACCGGTTAAACGCATCTTCAGATATTGGCCAATGAGTGGTGCATCTTCATTGGGCACCAGTCTGGATTTGGTCACCGCCTCACCATCGCGCACGGCACCGGTAGCGATCTTCTCCAGTTGATAACCCCGAGGCGCACGACCACCGGCCCTAAAACCCTGCCGTACATTCTCCGCCATTCCCGCCAGACCCTTCTCTTTAGACATCAGGCTGTGCAGTTCATCGAACACCTCCATCACACCGACGATCACCATATCGGCAATGGGATCAGACTCGGGCAGTTTGGAATAGATGATCTTCACATTGCGCTTCTGCGCCTCATGCTTAAACACCTGCGCCATATAACGCCGCCGGGAGAGACGACTGGTATCCACCAGTAACAGACTTGACCACTTGCGAGAGGACGATTTGAGTTCATTCAACAACTGCTGAAAACCGGGCCGGTTCTCATCCTTGGCCGACTCCACCACATCGGAAAATTCCTGAATGATATTCAGCCCCTGAGCAAGCGCCAGCTTTTGCAACTCACGACGCTGGGCATCAATGGACACCTCATTACGATCTTTACTGGAACGTAAATAGATTGCGGCTTTGTTATTAGTACGACTCATCATGCCTCCTCCCTATTGCAAAATGATATTGAAATGAATATCTATAGTGATCGGCTTTGGCGTCAAGTTCAAGGCTTTGTTATGGAAGTATCGTGATCAGTTATAGAGTGTGGTGATTGTTTAACCACTTTCTCAACATCGCCGCCGGACATGGCAGAATTGTTTTCCAGAAACTGAATGAAGAAGGGCAGGAGCATCGACGCCGCTGCTTTGTAATCCGGTGTTCCTCTGGAAGGGAGCATATTGGGAGCGGGGGTGTGTTTCATGCAACCGAAGGTAGCAGGAGAAGACCGGATTAAAAATCTGGATAAATTGACCTGAAAGGGGGTAAATCGGGTGGATTATTGGAGTTGTTTGAGAATGGTTGCAGGGCGGGGACTGAGGAGCCATTATGCCATTGACCCTTTGGATAGGGCCTTTCCATTAGCGGCCCTTTCGGTTTATCCTTTTCCAACAATTTTCAGGAGTTTATGAACTACTAAAATTGACAGGTGCCTATCCAAAGATGTCCTGGATATTAGCTTCACATGATGTATGACAATTATTTCAGAAAGGTGATTTTTGTTAAGCGAGGCTTCAATAATGCGATTTAGAGTACTGTGTTTGTTCATATTCCACAGCAATCCAGCATGTAAATAAATAGGTTGTATAATTTTGAACAGTGATGCCACAGAAATTGATGTTCTATTAATTTGTGCTCTAAAAGATGAGTACGATCAGGTGCTTTCTGTTACTGAAGGTCTTGTCGGTGATGGGTGGCAAGAGTTCGTCACTGCTGGTGGGTGGACTGTCTCTGACGCATCATTTTCATCAATAACCAATAAGCCTATTCATATCCGAACAACATGGGCCAGCTATATGGGACGTGAGACTACTCAGGCAATAACGAGTAAACTCATACACGAACAGCCTGCACGTTGTATCGCAATGAGTGGTATATGTGCGGGCCGTCGAGGGAAAGTTTCTCTTGGTGATGTGATATTTGCGGAAAGGATGTGGTCTTACGATGCCGGGAAGTTGACTGTCGAGGATGGTAAGCAACACTTTCAATGCGATGAAATACAATATCGGCCCAGTCATACCTGGGTCCAGCGGATGCAGCAAATTAATGCGAAAGATGCAAGCTGGATTTCTTCACGACCGCGACTACCTCTCGAGTATCAGGAAGAATGGGTATTGCGGAGAATGCACGATGGGGAAGACCCTGTAAACCATCCTGATTTCGGTGTAGAGTGCCCAAACTGGAACGATGTGCTCACGCGTTTGTGGAAACGTGGTTGGGTTGATGATAATTCAACAACCTTAACCGAAAGTGGGGCGGAAGTAGCAAGGAAAAGTATCCTTCTCCACCCTCAAAAGATTCCTGCTCCTCTCGAATTTCAGATACATGTTGCACCACTAGCAACAGGAGCACAGGTTACCGAGGACGATGGTATATTTCCAAGACTCGCTGAATCCATGAGAAAAGTACTGGGTGTTGAGATGGAGGCTAGTGGCATAGCAGCATTTGGTGAAGTTAACGAAATCCCCGTTGTGGTTGCAAAAGGAGTTTCAGACTTTGGCGATGCATTAAAAGATGACCAGTATCGCAATTTTGCTGCCAAAGCAGCTGCCGAGTGTTTGATCCAGTTTTTACGTAACGCTTCAGACCTATACCAAGGGAAAAGAACAAATATAATGAAAGATGGAGCGAAAAATTATGATAAAACGGTTCTGCCAATGGATTTGATCGAAGTCCTGGCAGAGCTATATCCTGGTATTCAGGACGCTAGAAGTTTATGGGAGCGTGCTGGGGGGAAAGCTAGTGAAGTTGAAAATATTTCACGACCCAAGGATCTTTGGCAAAAAATGTGGAAGCTTAGTACACATGGTTCAATCGTTACCCCTGTTAATTTGATTAAAGCAGCGTCAGATGAAGCTCCAGGGAATACTGTTCTTGCTGAATATAAAGCTGCCTACGAAAGCGAATAGTTATGCATGCAAAATTTAGAGGTAAGGGGTAGGAGAATTTAATGACGACATTTATTAATGAGTTTTTATCAGCTGGTTTATTTGGTGGTATAGATGGTGACGACAGCCGAATTGCTAAAATGGAAAAAGCAGCAGAAAATCTCGCTGTTGAACTAAAAGAAAATCCTGCTCAGATTATCAGAGCAATTTTAGCTGGCGTCGATCCTGATATTTCTGAAAACGACCCAGCGATACAAAAAGCGATGGAACATCTTACTAATGAATGGAAGGCTGTAAGTTCAGTCTATACAGATACGCCAATAAACCTCTTAAGGTCTATTTTGATAGAAGCCTGTTCACAAGCATCTGAAGGCAAAAATGGTGCAATTATTTGGTTTACGCTGGCAGACACGTTGCCATTTATTAAATTGGCCAATGAAAAATCAGCAATTATGGGCTTTGTTGCTGAGTTAGCAAAGAATTCAGAAAGTATCGCAATAACGCAGCCTGAGATAAGAAAGGCACATAAGAAGTATAGCCTTGAAGTTGGTAAGAATGTTGATATTAAGCCTGTTAAAGTTGACCGTGCAAAGTTAGAAGACAAGATAGCGGCATCAGTGGGGCCACATAAAGAAGGTAATACGGCGATTTCTGGCGCAAACCCAACCTGGAGTAATTCGGGTGGTACGTGGTCTTGGGAGTTTACAAAAAGGTTTACTCCATTATTTGCTGATGTTGTAGACAATGTGGCCAATAACTGCATGAAGATGATTACGGAAGTTGGTGAAAAAAATTATACCGGTCTATCAGAAGTGCTAAATGAGCAGCGGCTGTGGATACAAAGTATAGCGAAGTCCATTGATGATAAATCAGAGGCTGAGCAAACCAGACTTGATGCGCTTTGGTGGTCAGAAGCCCTATATTCACCTTCTGTTGCGAAAAGCTACAGAGAGCTTTCTCCACAGGTTGCAAGTGTTATTATGGCTGTTGATCTAGTCAATTTGGTGGCCAAACCAACACCTGCAAGTGTTGGCTATCTTCTTTCTGAATCAGTAAATAAACTTCCTGAAGCAGGTTTTAATACAAAGCATAAGTTAATTGAAGTCTTGAACACGTTGCGGGATTTGAAGAGCACCTTGCCAGAGAAATGGGGGGATTTCTTAACATCACCACCTAAAGAAGGGAGGCTAAGTATTAGGGATGCATTCATTTCTGCTCTGACTCTGGAATCATGGGATGCTAAGGAAATATTAAGAAAAACAGGAGTTCGTGATGATTACGAACTTAGTTATCCTCAACTGGCTCATGCTATTTTCAGGCAAGAGCAAGCGGTTCAATTAGCGGGGAAATAACTGATGGCAGGCAAATGCACGAATCCGCATTGTTTCGTCCAGGATGGTGAGTCTTGCATGGAAGGGGAAGCTAATTATTTAGAGTGCCCTAATTGGGATGTACAAGTTGATGAAACAACGCCAGAAGAGGTCAATGTTTCAAATGCTACAAGAGTTCCATGGTCAGGCAGTGCAATGGGGTTGGTGGACCTGTCTAATTTGGTACCTAGAGGTCGCTCACTAATGATCGGTGTCCTGGGTGCGCAAAATTCAGGTAAAACGACTTTTTTGATAGGCAATTACCTTCAGTTATTAAAAGGCTATCGAATATCAAATAGTGGTTTTTCTGGTTCAAGAACACTGGGGGCATGGGAGTCTCTAGCTGCTTATATGCGTTTTGAAGATGCTGCACGTAATCCATCTTTTCCGCCTCATACTCCTCGTGGTACGAGCCGTGTGCCAGGAATTCTTCACTTGGCATTACGCAATGAAAAAGAAGAGTTTCGAGATGTGCTACTAACTGATGCCCCAGGCGAGTGGTTTACCCGATGGTCTTCCAAGGAAGATGCTCCTGAAGCTGAAGGTGCAAGGTGGGTTGTTGAGCATTCAGATGTTTTTATTATTATGGCTGATTGTGACCGGCTCTCCGGTGATCAACGCGGAACTGCACGACGAGAGACAAGGGAATTGATCGAGCGTTTAGGGAATCATGTGGAAAACCGACCTGTAATCCTCGCATGGGCAAAATCAGATATTAATCCTTCGGAAAAAATTCAAGAGGCAATACGTCGGTCTTTGAATGATTGCATCCCTCACGCAGTGGAATTGAACACTACAACCTCAAATCATGAAACATTGCTTGAGGCATTATCCCAAGCGGTGAATCTGGCATGGTACCCCCCATCTGTAGGAGAGGTTATCTCTCCAGTAATGTGCAGCAAGCCTTACCATGCTTTCAGGGGGCACTATGCTAACACCTGAAATTTTATTATTAGGAGGGCCAAATAGTGGAAAAACACACTACGCTGGCCAGTTATATGGCCGACTAAGAAGAAAGCCGGGCGAATTAGCTCTGAGAACAGCAGGTGGGACTCCTGCAGACCTATCTGCTCTTGATGAGGTGTTGGAGTGTTTAGAAGATGGTCGCGCTGCAAATCATACGTCTACAAACACATGGGATGAAATTTTATTGCCGTTAGTCGATAAGCAAGGAAGAAATATAGATTTGCGCTGGCCTGACTATGGTGGTGAACAATTAAATAGTGTATTTGATCAAAGAGAGATACCTGAAAAGTGGCGCTCCAGGTTAGTTGAAGCTGAAAGCTGGATGGTTCTCATTCGCCTTGAAAGTGAAACTACATTTGATGATGCATTGAATACTTTAAATATCCGCCCAAATAGTGTTGCGACACCTTCTGCCAGGCCAAATACCTGGGATGCAAACGCAAAGTGGGTGGAGTTGTTTCAGTTACTCTTGCATGTGTCAGGTGTGGGTTATCGCTACAGAGTTAGAAAACCAAGGTTGGCAATACTTTTGTCCTGTTATGATGAAATTAATAATCAGGAAAACCAACCATGCGATGTATTAGATGCCTATCTTCCACTTTTTTCTTCATTTGTAAAAAGTAATTGGGCTGCTAAAGAGGTGAGTATATGGGGTTTGTCTTCATTGGGGGTGCCGTTAAATAGTGAAGACACAAATGAAGATTTTGTTGATGACGGACCTGAAGAACAAGGCTGGATAATTTCTCCTGATGGGAAAAAAGATGAAGATTTGAGCAAACCACTCTCTTGGTTACTGGGGGAGTAGTGACTGACGTTGTTTATGTGGAGTATGGGGTTAAAGATAATAGTCATGGATTGGTGTACTCAAGTGTAGACGCAAAATTAATTCCGCCTGAATTATTAGGGCTTACAGATAAACCCCCTGGTGGCCGAGCTGGTGCGACATGGTGGCCATCTGTCGGGTGTGGTCCCGTAGGGGAGTGGTGGGCTTTATGGCGGACTGTTCCAGACGAAAATGCGAAGCGGGGGGGGATGGTTTGCAGTAAAGTGATACTGTGGCCGTTAGTTTCTATTACTACAGAAGTTGATCTTTTTTCGGCGCTAGTCGAAATTGGCGAGGAGTTTGTTACAAAACCCTTGAAATCAGAGATAACTCGGTTTGCAAATGCTTTGATAACTGCTGATGATCGCCCAGTGGTCTCTGTCGGGTTAGAAAAATGGCCATCTTGTATAGCTGGGCTCTGGATGATGTTGTGGCCAGAAGCTCGTAGACAGTTTTCAGCTAGAGTTGCTATTTCTCCACCACAGGGAGGTGAGTCAATTACACCTCCCTGGATATATTGCGTGCCACAAGGTTGTGAACAGCAATGGCAGAATAGTCCATTGGTTTCGCCTTTGAGTAATGAAACCACCTCAAATAGAGCTGTTTTATGGCTTGGGGGTGGTAATGATAAAACTTTCAATGAAATATTAAATTCAGTCGATCAAAAACCTTCCCATTTGAATCAATTAGATAAATTGTCACGAGCTGCTGACAGACTGGATCGATTGCGTGAAAATAGAACAGTTAAAACTGCTATAGAGTTTTTGCGAACGATCATTTTAATTGCTCCATCTCAAACAGAGGCAGAAAAACTTAAAATAGAGGTGTTGAATATCCTTGCTAAATGTTTGCGTTCAGAAAAGACATCACTCCCGCTCACTCTCTCTAATCTTAATGAGGATAATTTTCCTGATAAATCACTGCCACTTAACGAATTGACTGATTGGGCGGCTACAAACTTGACTAATCTTGAACCTGAGGATGCAATTAAATGTTTTGCTCGACTGGATGATGCGAGAACAGAATCATGGTGGTCTGAGGCGATAAATGGTGGTATTGATGCACTACTGGGTTTTCATGAATCTAAATGGTCAAAACATGCTGTTGCTTGGTTAGGCGACAAAACTATTGGGAAAATTTTTGCGCGGCGTTTACCAACTACCCATATTATTGAAAACGCTTTAGTTAATACAGTACTGGATATTGAATTAGATGACACTTCTGTTCACCTAATAAAGAAAGAAGCAATTCTGCGTGTTTGGTCTAAATTGCATGCTGTTATGGCAATGAAAAGCAATAAGCTATGGCAGGTAATCTTTTCAGAGCAATGGGGTTTCAATGGAGATCCATTCCCAGGCTTGAATCTCCTTGTAAATAATGCGCCACCAAATGATGTCGCTGTAGAGGCTATTATTAGAGATAATGCAGGGTTTACACTATTGGCTGCCAAAGTCACAAAGAATAATCCAGAGACACTTTTACAAGGTGATGTGACTGAATCAGGCTTTAGAAATCTTTGGATCGCTCATATAAAGGAAGGTGGATCTAAATGGCCTTTGGGCATGGATGAAGAAAAGGTAATTGACAATCTTTTAGAGCTTAATTTAAATGGCGAGAATGAAGAGGAGTTGATTAGTCTATTATCAGTAGAAGTGTCGATTAGAATTCTGAGCCACCCAAACCAAGCAGTAATATGGGACAGTTTTTCTTCGAATTTGAGAAATCATCTTTCCCATACTGTTGTGTTGGAGTTTGTGAAAAAATGTAAAACTCAGGAGCCTATAGTCAAACCATGTGATGATATTGTTCGCCTGGTAGCCTCTTATGCACAAACGAATTCAGTAACTACCAACATACTGGCGGCTCTTATTTCTTGGGGATTTGTTGAGGATGAAAGGGTAGCGGTAAGATGGATTGATAAACTAGTTAACCAGGACTGGATACACTACGGGGCGGATATAGGTAGAAATGTAGTGCATAATTCTTGGAAAAATGCTGCGTTTCAAATTTATGATGTTTACAAAGCTCATTCTGAAGCTAGATTAGCAGCGACGTCAATTAAAGATCTGTTGCCAGTATGGTACAAATTTTTACTTGGGAAGCGACTAGGTGAAGAACATCAGGATCTACAGACAGTTATAGAACGACTAAGTGAAGTAGCTTCGGAAATTGCATATGACCGACTTGACCATATCTGGGAACTGGCTGGAGGTAAACCAAAGGAATTAAAAGGTGCTGAGGTTAGACCTTCTGATAGATGGAAGGATGCAGTTATACAAGCGAAAAATGGAAAAATTGATGGTGGTATAGAGGTGTTATTAGAAGTGTTAATCCAAGAATATCCAAATAACACTGATTTAAAGGAATTGAGACAGTATTTAGATTGATGCCGAGTATTTGTATCTGGCAACTAGGCATACCGTGTTAACTATGTTCTAAAGTTATTCCAGCAATTCTCGATTAATGAAAACGGTTATTATCTAGTTTGTTTAGAGACTTTTCCTGACTGACCTTGCCTCAGATTACTGCTCCTGTCAATAGGCCGAATCCAAGGTCCACGTAGATAAGAAATCCAACCTTTATCCTTTGTCAGAGCCAAGACCAAATGCCTGACAGTTAACCAATACCGATATCGAGTACTCGGTTTATGGTGATTTGTCTTTACTGTCAGAAACCACCGCAGGTGTTTGACCTGCCATTGATACGGTCCAACCTGCCAATGCCGCCAGATGGTTTTAGCGATGATCGCAGCTCGTTGCAGGTGAGGGCGTACTGTTTCCCCGTCGTGATCCGGTGATGCGGCGTTTTAATAGATTCCTGACAATCCTTGCCGCTTCTTGTTGATTCGCCGGTCTGGCCATTAGTGGGCACTCCCGATATAGGCCGCGACAACATCTGTTTTGTGTGTTTACTTACCTATATATGACAGGTTTTGCAGAAAGGTAAAATCAATTAGAATATTCAGGCTTTCCTGTTTGAGAACTGATGTTTCAAACAGCCCAAGCCATACCATCACACGCTGGATATCATAGTGACTGTGGTCTGTGACTGTCTCGGGAAGAGTGGTGACAGGTTGGCACGGTTTACCAACAACAAATGCATATGACAGGTGGTGATCTATCCATAAGGGACTGCGATTGGTGGATTAAACAGCTATGTACGATCAACGCTATATTTTACGTGACTGCTTCGGGCGGCTCTATAAACTCGCTACGCCCTATGATCGCCCGGCACCTGTCGCGGTTGAAGCAGAATTATTTTTCGATCCTGTCCTGACTCAAGAGCGCCTGCAAGACTTTGACGTGTCCATGGAGAGATGGCGGCAACTGGTGGACATAAATGATCTCCAATCGGGACAGCCCGTATCCGATCAGGCTGTGCCAGCAAAGATGAGTGAATTATTGATCCAGGGCCGCTACCGGCTCTATCCCATTACCGAGGCAGACCGGTTCATTCACCCACCCCAAAAACGGACCATAGAGACATCAGACAAAACCCGTTACCTGTTCACCCCGGCCAGTACCCTGTTGATCAGCCGGCCACCGGAGGTGAAAACCTTCAACCGTAAAGAAGACGCGAAAGCCTTTATCAACTCACTCAATGCCGATGAAGCACAATTACAGACTATTGCCACAGAACTGAGTTTGCCCAAACAGACGAACAAGAGCGGCGCTGATACACTGATAGAAAGACTCAGCCGACATCTGGCTACCGGCAAGGTGGTGATCGTCGTCAGTAAAACTGGCGGGGGACCGAAGCAGGAGAAACAGGCGGAGACCGAACATAGTCAGGTGGGGCATCGGCCTGTGGATTTGGGGCCGCATGAAAGCGGAGATACACCAAATCACTCAGATACGAATAATGAAGCAACAAGCCAAGAGAAAACGTTTCATACTCAAGAGAAGTCTAACTCTTGTGTGATAGCATCCAGTAGAAATATAATAGAGCAAAAAACAGGACAAAATATTCCCGAGTCTGATTTAAGGCAGCAAATGAAAGAAATTATGAACAACCCTAATCATAATTTTGAAACGAATGGTATTAACCCTATTTACGCTCAAGAACTACTAAAACAAAACGGTGTAAATTCAACCACGAAATCAGGTTTAACACTTGACGAATTACAAACCCATACAGCTGAAACACCTGTTTTAATTGGATTTAAAAACCCTGGGCACCGTGTTATTCTTGACTCTGTGGAGGTGGATAGTAGTGGCAATAAAACATATGTTGTGCAAGATCCAGACCCACGGTATCAAGGGCGGCCACGGAGAATGACAGAAAGTGAATTTAGTAATAAATATAATGAAAGGGCAATTGTGATTATTCCAGAATGAATAAGAAACTGTCTAATTATATGTCAGGTATAGTCATGTTTCTTTGTATAGTGATGGGTGATGTTGCAGTTTGCGCTTCACAACAAGAACAATCAGGAATGCCAAAGAAGGCAGGAGTATTGAAAATGAACCCACAGTTAACTGATGATATGCTGGATGTTATCAAACGTTACTTTACAAGTAATGAGGTTGAGTGGTGGGTTAGGGATTTATCGGCCAGTTATCCTTTTCTTGATGGTAAGAGGCTTGTGTGGGTGATAGATGGTGATACAAATCGTTCATTATTGCTGCTGCAACAATCCAAAGAGAAATGGCTTAAATTAAACGAAGAAAAAAGTAGTTTGCCGGTACTGGGGGATTTGCTTAGGGTAATGCATGATGAAATATCCTCAAAAAAGGATAACATTGAACACTTCTCAAAACTTATAATGGAACTGTATGAAGAACCACGTGGCTATGTGTGCTCACCTGATTTTCTGGAGAAACAGTCTGCTGTCTTGAATAGCTTTATCCTGAAAGACTCATTAGGTGTTGATGAGCTGAAAAAATCGTGCATGACGCCAGATTACTTGACTGGAAAAGGTAACTGGCATCTTGTATTTAATGTGATTAATGTGCGTGGTTCGATACAAAAGTGGCATGTTTCAGGGAATCTGAACCCATTTAGTATTGAGGATATCAAACGCACAATAATACATCCGAATGATACATTCTACTATCCGGACGAATTCTGAATTTTATAAAGTTATACCGTATCTGGTTTTAGGTACCATTTTCACTGTCCTGGGGATATGGACCATTTTGGGAGGAATCGGCCAGATCTTTACCCCCAAACCGGGAAATCTCCCAAGAACAGCAAAGCGAACCCGTAATACAGGTTTTCGCAGTGTTTCACGGTTGGATGATCAAACCCTCTCAAAATTCGAAGCTTGGCATTATTTTCTTTGAGAATCAGTTCGTTGGGCTAAGGGAGTCAGTAACACAATTAGTGTTCATTTTATAGTCAATATAGACAGGCCATCTATCGCCACCCCTTGGGGACGGCGGCTTAAAAGGCGGGTTGCGTACGTCGTAACCTGCCTTTTTTATTTATTGGTTTGGTCCGTGAGTCGGACCAGTAGCAGACCTCGGCATCATAGCTCATCGGATCGAACATAATCCGGTCTATCATCTCTGGTGACAACAGCCGAAGTAGATATAAAACCGGGCGGTATGCATTTTCAGCATGATCGCGCAGGCTTACAGCGGCATCCACTGGATGATATTCATATCTAAAATATTTTAACTATAATAAGTGAAGCCAAATCAACCGAGGCTAATCTTTGTGGCGCAGAGACTGTTAATATTGATACTACTTGGAGCGACGCTTGGCGGTTGTTTTTTTGCGCGTGCCGAACCAAAGCCTGCCAATATTATTTTATCAACCTATGCCCGCTGCATGATGGGCCATATTGAAGATACGAAGTGGTATACGGCTTATGGTGATAAGGCGTTTCCACCCGGATTCAAGTCACCAGAGAAATATACACTCTATGGCCTTGATAATAATACATCAGAGGTAAAGGGGGCAGAACTGAATCGACAGGAATATCCATGCCAAAGCAACTATTACGTTAATTTTTCACCGGAAGTTAAAGGTGCGTATACAGCAATAGGAAATCATGACTGGCAGCCAATCAGGCGCAAAATTGCGTCTGTTGACGTAAACAACAAAGTATATAACAAGATTGTTTATGATTTCCTGAAACAAAATGGAGTGAGTGATCCAAAAGTAAGAATATTGCAGATTTATAAAGCAGATATTCAGGGTGACGGAAAAGATGAAGTGTTCATAAGTGCCACATATTATGCCGAAAATAAAAACACACCAAAACGAGAGATTGTGCCTGCCTATGCACAAAAAGGTGATTACTCACTGATCCTGGCCAGGATGGTCATAGACGAAAAGCCCGTCCATTACATCATTGCGGGAAAAATTCATGAAAAGAACACTGAACGACCTGCACCGTATGGAACCGAACCATATGAATACTATATCAACGCTATACTGGATGTGAATGGAGATGGTGCTATGGAAATCGTGATTGACTACTCCTATTTCAATGGGCTCGGTTCATTTGTCAGCGCCATGGATAATAATCAATTTACAGAAAAATTGAAGTGCGGATGTAATTTTTAGGCTAAAACCAATCATAAAGAATATGGTAGCCTGTCTTTTCCTTTCGATAGCGTAATTACCATAAACCTGACCATCAGCTGATACCGATACCTGGTTTTGATTTTAAATATTTTTTTTCACCATATACCACCGCAGGTGTTTCACCTGCCATTGATACGGCTCAACCGCCGGCACCACCAGATTGTTTCGTTGATGACCACAGCGGTTGCTGGTGACAGTGTACTTTCCCCATCCCGTGATACGGCGATTTTTCGTATCAGACGATTACGTACAAACCTTGCTACAGATAGTAGGACCGGCCATTATCGGTCACAGGCATCGACCGCACGCAGATCATATATACCCTTCAATTCGGCATTTTTGGCAAATCCTGATCAGTCATGACTGGCATGAAACCTCCATTGAGGATAACTGGTTGCCACAGGGATCAGGTTACGTTTTCCACCCTGTAACTCAGTTGGTATTGCCTGCACCGAAACCGGGCGTTCCAGGCAGCGACTCATGCACCCCTGATCCCAACGGTGAATTTACCGTTTCTTTTACTCGGTCTGCTGCGGGCCATTTTGGCATCCGCAAACAGGTTTCACAATTCCATATAAAACATATCAACAATATGCAGTATCTTGTACCGACTCTTTTAGCCCATTACATCGACTCTTAAACCATGTTGGTCTTGAAACGAATGTCTGTCGAAATCGCCTTTGATATTAAGGCTGGTATTTGTAGTGTTTAAACGTGACCAAATGATGGGTGAGAGGTTAAAAAAAGATATGCCCATCATTATCACCATGCATCGATCTCCTGTCATGCTTAATACCTCAATCAGCATGAGGAGAATGTACTCAGTTTTTACAGTTCGGTTAAGGTGTCGAACATCTGTTTACGATTTATCTGAAAAGAGAAGAATACCGGAATGTCTGTTACCGATTGTTTCTTTGGAAAGTATTTTATCGATATTTGCGTGGTGAATTTATAAGCGCCTGTAGAACGATTATATCTTTGAAAGATCTTTTATGGAATCCGGATACGAATATTTTTACAGTAAATGTGGTTAATTATTGATATTGATACAGTCCAAATAACGTATTAATCACACTTTAAAAATCACAGATTATCTTGGGAAACTTTCCTGATATTGTTGGCAGTAAATCTATTTTGCAAAATTTTGCTGGTTTGATAATATTATTGGTGGGTCACGAGATTTATTCAGGGATGAAGGAAATTAATCGGGCATCAGGGAGTGCGCATGATCAATATTGTCATCGTGTCAGATATCAGGTTGTATAGGGAAGGCTTGTCAGAAATCCTTAATCATGAAGAGTCTTTTCGTGTCATCGGGCAGGCCTGCGGCGCTGAGCAGGCGATATCCTGCATCAAGGAAACATCACCTCATATTGTTGTCATCGATATGACTATTGCCGGTTGTTGCAACGTCGTCGGGAAGATTGTCAGCTCATTTCCCCAGGTAAAGGTCATTGCGTTGGCGGTGCCGGATGACGAGGAGACCATTTTGGCGTGCGCGCAATCCGGTATTGTTGGCTATGTCGTTCGTGACGCCTCCATTAAGCAGTTAATTAATACAATTCATGGGGTGAATGACGGGGAATTTTATTGCCCCAGACACATCGCCGCTTCGCTGATCCAGCTTCACAAAAATAAAACGAGTGATTTTCCTTATGATGAACTTGATCAAAACAGTCAGGTAAATGCCGTATTGGAGCAATTAACTCGTCGTGAAAGAGAAATCGCCAATCTCATCTTTGATGGACTGTCCAATAAACAAATCGCAAACAATTTGACAATAGAAGTCTCCACGGTAAAAAATCATATCCATAATATTCTTGCTAAAATGGGTATTCACAGTCGTGGTCAAATGGCTACTGTATTGCGGCGTGAGTACCAACAATTAAAGTAATCGCAAAGAACTAGATCTTTTTATTTAAATCTCTTTTCCCATAACCCTTCATACGACTCACTGAATCCTTTTTGATTCATGAGGTTCATGTTATGTCCTGATATGTTTTTCATACTTGAGTGAAGCATATTGAGGATACTCCTGATGGAATATATCCGCTGTGTGATTGCTGACATACCGCAAATCATACTCGCGGATATTATCCAGCAACTCACCGAACAACATCCCGGTATTGAAGTGGTTGCTCGTTTTGATGATTTTGAAAAACTGGCGAGTTTTATTCAACAGCAAGATATTGACATGGTTATGCTGGGAACAGACATGGATTCAATGGCGCAGTCACTTAACGAAGTATTGGCGCTGTCACCGCAAACTGTCGTTATCGCAATCATTAAAAACGGCAGGCGTGCATGTGCATGTATCGAAGATGTCGGCGCATCAGAATTGCTTGACGTGGTAAATAATGTGGTGGCCGGCAGGTGTGAGAAAAGACGGAAGCTTCAATAAATAATGTGTTTGTTGAATTGGAAATACTCCTAACCAATGGGATGGTATGTGAATGGCTGACTACAGGGCTATCTGGGCTGTGAGTGAGGCAATTGTGAATTTGCTTCGCACTACAGATCGACCACCCGAACTGGACAGTGATATGGATTTCAAGGTTTTTACCACCCGGGATTTCGCCAGTAATACATTGACCAGTGGTAGTGGCGCATCCTTGTTCCCTTATCGGATCTATATCAATGGTACCAATCGTGCGCCACCAGGTCGATTTGAGGTAAATGGTGAGCCGGTTAAACACAGGTTGCCCGTTGAAGTCCACTTTTTGATTACTGTCTGGGGCAAGGAAGCCTCACTGCAAAATACACTGGCAGGCTGGTTGATGCGTACACTGGAAGACCAACCGGTATTGCCGGCCACCGTTCTGAACTCGGTGATCCCGAATGTGTTCCATCGTGATGAAACTGTCGAGATATGTATGGCCGAGTTGCGCACTGAAGACCTGTTCAGGATTTGGGATGTATTGGGTCTGAATATCTATCAACTATCCATTCCTTACCTGGCAAGAGTGATTGAAATAGATTCTGTAAGACTGAGAGACAGAGAGTCCGGCGAGCTAATCCAGGATCGTAGTTTCGAAATGGCCGGACTGGGATCCGGTACAGCATAGAGCATATTAAAAATCAGAATATTTATGGCGCAAGTAATAGAACAGTTTACGGTACATACGCCCCTGGGGATTCGGCTTTGGGACCCGGTTACTGATCGGCAAATCAGAGGTGATATGCATGTGGTTGCCTATCCGGCCCATTCACCCCATGCCAGATCCAATGCATACAGCACGCGCGGAGGTGTCTATACGTTCAGACATCTGAAGGGAATGCGCGGGATTGAATACGGATATACAACGGGAGATGAGGTCAGTCCGGCCGAGAAGCACGATTTTATTGTCGAAATCAGCGATAAACTTGCCCGCTATCTCAGTGTTTCCTTGCGCATCGAGTTACCGCTGTCTTACCGGGGCGTGTTTTTATCGGATACAGCAGCAGGGTCACCGCATGAAATACCGAAGGGGCTCTATCTCTATTCCGCACCTACACGCAGCGTACCGGGCTGGATGGCGATTATTCGCGGAGAATTAGTCAACCAGGAAACGGGGGATGCGGCGGCACATGCATTGTTACGTGTGATGACGGTGGATGGAGAAGAGTGGTATGGCGTATCTGATGCAGAGGGGCGTTATACGATCATGCTGCCATACCCGGATCTGCCTGCCGGTTTCAGCGGTTCCCCTCTCAGCCCGGGACATAAACCTCTGGCTGATCAATTTTGGGACATGGATCTGGAAGTGTTTTATTCACCGGCGACACAAGTGAGCCTGCCGGGGACAATCATTCCTTCCTATCTCAGTATTCTAAGTCAGGATGCAGCAACAATCTGGCCGATAGCGGCTGACGATGGCGGCATGGCGGTGGCAAGTTTACCGATTGTGCTTGAGTACAACAAATCTACCAACCCAAGGACTGATGGGTTTACCACGTTATTGGTCAGCCCTGCAGTATCCTCACCTTAAATTACGGAGGACGTATCATGCCTGAATATCTCGCACCAGGCGTTTTTGTAGAGGAAACCAGCTTTAGACAAAAATCCATTGAGGGCGTAAGCACGAGTACGACCGGGTTTGTCGGGCCATGCCGGTTTGGACCGACTGAGGGTGAACCTGAACTGTTAACCAGTTTCTCGGATTTTGAACGTGTCTTTGGTGGCATCGATCAGCTGGATTTTGAAGATATCGCTATGAGAACGCACAATTATCTCGCCCAGGCCGTTCGAGCCTACTTTGAAGAAGGCGGCCGACGCCTTTATGTGGCAAGAACATACAATGCCATGAACGGTAACGATGGAATCGCAAGCTGGACGCCGATCATGTCGCCTCCGGATTATGGTTTCCAGGCACGGCATCCCGGTATGGCGGGTAACTTCACCGTCACACTGATTTTCAAGCTTGGTGATAATGCCTTGCACGAAGAACTGGTCGACCCGGCCAATCCGCTGGGTTCAACGTTCGATATTCTGCGCGGGGTTGGCCAATACGATGTGGTGCTCGCCGGGACGGAAAACTCATCGCCTGCCGCTTCAAACTGGTATTGGGTTGAAGAGTATTTTGACGAAACACTCAACCGTTACAGTCACCAGTTACGCCGTACTGATATCACAGCCAGTCCGGATGATGTGGTGGTCGATCTTGGCAGTGTCGATCTGGTTCGCAAACTCACCGTCTCGGTTATTGTCGGTCCCACCGGCAAGTTCGGTAGTGAACAAGGCTGGGAGGATCTTTCGTTGCATCCGGATCATCCCAATTCACTTTCCAGGGTGTTTGCCGAGGTGCCGACAGATCGGAGTACCGAACTTTATGTGCCATTGGTGTTCTGGACAGACTTGCTGAACGGTTCCGATATCGCTGAAGTATTAATGACCAATGCAAATCTGGCGGGTACAGGGAATATTATCAATCACTTTTTGCTGGATGATGAACAACCCAGCGAGGCAACGCGTACCTTCAGAATTACGCTTGAAAACGGCAGTGATGGCAATCTGCCTGAGGCCGTTGATTATGAAGGACAGAGCGGGGCGACTGATGGCATAAAAAGCGGTTTACGTTCCTTTGAAGATCTGGAAGATATCTCTATTATCGCCGCACCCGGTTCAAGCTTCGATTACAGTGATATCAGCGGTAACAGCCTGCATTATCTGGCTGATGCGATTTCGAGGTTATTGATCTCGCATTGCGAACGCATGCGCTATCGTGTTGCCGTGCTTGATTCCGTCAATGGCCAGACTCAGGGTGAGATACGCGAGTATCGCAGCGCTATCGATACAACTCGCGCCGCATTGTATTACCCCTGGGTAAGATCACTTGACCCTTTCACCGGGCAATACATCAACGTTCCCCCCTGCGGCTCTGTCACCGGCATCTTCGCTCGAAACGATGTGGAGCGCGGTGTGCACAAGGCGCCGGCCAACGAAGTGGTGCGGCTGGCCGGCGGTCTTGAAGTGGTTCTCAACAAGGCGCAACAGGAAGTGCTTAACCCGCTGGGGATCAACTGTCTGCGCTTCTTTGAAGGGCGTGGCTTCCGTATCTGGGGCGCACGTACCGCCACCAGTGATCCCGAATGGAAATACCTGAATGTGCGCCGATATTTCGCTTACCTTGAACGCTCCATTGAAATTGGAACGCAATGGGCCGTCTTCGAAAACAACGGTGAGACACTCTGGGAAAACGTGCGCAGCACCATTGAGGATTTCCTGTTCAATGAATGGCGTCAGGATCATCTGGCAGGCACTTCACCCTCACAGGCCTATTTCGTTCGCTGTGATCGCAGCACGATGACGCAAAACGACCTCGATAACGGTCGCATGATTTGCCTGATCGGTGTTGCACCTTTGCGGCCGGCTGAATTTGTCATCTTCAGAATTGGACAAAAGACGGCGGACAGCTGATATCCAATCAAAATTAACCCGAAGGAGTTAAGTTATGGCTAGTGTAGCGAGAGAACGCCCATATTCCCAATTCAACTTCCAGGTGAGTTGGTCACCGGCGGCAGGCAATAAAGGTGCGCAGCTGGATAAAAAATCCTATCAGGCCGGATTTCAGGAAGTCAGCGGTCTGGGGGTGGAAGTCACTATCGCAGAGTATCGTGCGGGTAACCATAAATCGAACGAACCGATGAAGATCACCGGTACCGTGAAGACACCGGACGTTACATTAAAACGGGGTGTGATCGGTCAGAGTGACCTTGCCAAGTGGCTCAATTCAATTCGTGACGGTCGCCAGGATCATCTCAAGAACGTCAGGATCACCCTGTTGGCCGAGGACCGCGAGACCGTCGCTCAGGAGTGGGAATTGAAAAACGCCCGTCCCATGAAATACACCGGGCCCTCCCTGAATGGCAAGGGGACAGACATTGCTGTCGAAGAGCTGGTCTTGTCGGCAGAAAGTATCGATCTCCTGCCAGGCGATGATAACAAGACAGAAGCAAACTGATATGCGCGGATCAGTCGCCAGATTACCGGGCGTTATCTTCCACAGCGAATCTCCGCGGGTCAGTGATGCGTTGCCACGGATGGATGTGACCGCTTTTGTCGGTTTTAGTGAGAAGGGACCACTGCACACTCCGGTCGCCGTGGAAGATGTGTCGCAGTACCGGGAAATCTTCGGTGGTGATGTACCGCTGGCTTGGGATGCTGAGCAAAAAAAGATGCAGTACAGTTTGCTGGGTGCATCGGTGGAAGCCTTTTTCCGCAGCGGTGGCAGACGTTGCTGGATTGTTCGGGTGGCAAAGGCTTATGAGCCGGATACAGCAAAAGGTGCTGTCACTCAACACTTCAATCTGCCCGGCCTGATCGAGTTAACCGGTATCGCTAGTGGATCGGCGGTGATCCATGCGCGTTCCCCCGGTAGTTGGGCGGATAACCTGAAGGTGGGCACACGTTTGCTGGTGCACAGTCTGGGGGTGAATCAGGCGGTTGAGCTTGCCTCTCCACCGACCACCTTTTTTGCAATGGACAGTGGTTATACCCTGCATATCAAGTCCGCACCGGCAGACCTTGTCATGGGTGATCTGATAGAGCTGCGTTTTGGTGATACCGGACTCGGGCTCTACCTCTTCGTCGATGATTTGCAATCAACGGTACAGGGCACTGCATTGAAAGCCCGCACAGGCTATTGGTATGAAGAGGTCTTTTCAGATTCGCCTTTTATGGGCTCACCGGCACCAGCGGGTGACACACCGTTGGTGCGCAACCTGTTAGACGAAGCGGACGGTAAACTGCAATATGATTTGCTGGTTGATCAGAGCCCTGTCCAGGTACCGGTTATCAGACGATTACGTTTTGATTTACTGGTTTGGGAAGGGGATGCGCTCATTGCCCACTTGACGAATCTGGCATTTGATCGACGTCACCCCCGTTGCTGGATAAACCTGCCGAATGACAAACAGTTGTACGGTGAGTTGCTGATGACAGCCCCGGTGAATCTGGCGCCCGGCTTGCCGGCGTTTCTCGCGGAACTGAGTCATCCCCGTTTCCCACTGGCCGCCGATCCAACCTTGCAGGATGCAGTGGATCATGTTTGGTTACCACTGAGCATGTTGGGGTACAGCGATATTCATCGTGCGGAGTCCGCTGCAGGTGACACCAGCTTGCCGGCCAACCCACGTGATGGTCTGGATGCCTTTAATGCAGATCTGTTTCTTGATAAAGACCTTGCCTGGTTTGGTACCGCCGCATTACTGGCAGAGGCCGAACATAAACGCTTTATCAAGAAACAGGATCTGATCGGTATCCACAGCCTGTTGCCCATTGATGAAGTTTCCATGATTGCCGTCCCGGATTGTACGCATCGTCATTGGGATCTTTTTCCGCCGGAATTTGAACAGGGTATCGCTGCACCGTACCTGAATCCGCTCAGTGAACCGGATGAATATACCAGACGCACGCTCAGCTGGAGCGAGGTACCTGATATTCGGCGTTATACCATACAACAATCCCTGTCACCCGAGTTTACAGACAGCATGATTCATGCCGTGGATCGTCCCACACGACTGGAACTGAATACCGACGAAAACCTGCCGGATAAACCCTTATCTGAAATCAAACTCCTTTTCGCAGAGGAGTGTCCGCGGTTGTATTACTTCAGGGTGCGTGCTGAAGGGTATGGCCGAGTCAGCCCCTGGTCCAACACCCGTGTTGCAAGAATACCGGAAACGAGTTTTTATAATTGCGCGACACCTGCACCCTATTTGCTGGGGCTGGCACTGGAAATGACTTACCTCAGTCCGGCCGGTGAGCTGATCCGGTTTGGCTGGAGGGCGGAAGACGGATACAGCATGGTCGATACCCTGGCGGAAACATTTGAACTGCAACGTGCCACTGATGCGGATTTTGTCTCGGCGGTAGTGATCTATGCCGGCTCGGATAATTTTGTTGATCTGCCGTTGTTCGATGATGAGGTGGTCTATTATCGGGTGCGTGCCTTGTCAGCCGGTTCCCGTGGACCATGGTCCAATACTATTGTCGTTGCCCCAGAGTTTTTCAGCAATCTGACTCTGGATCAGATCGATGAATATGATCCACAGGATATGCTGGCCGTGCACTATGCGTTGCTGCGGTTTTGCGCGGCACGCGCCGATGCCCTCGCCATTTTGTCCATGCCCGCCCATTATCGTCCGGACGAGGTATCCGCTCATCTTGATGCCCTGTTACCACCTGACAGTACCGCCACCCTGATTGGCGCGACTTTCGGCCGTGGTGACGTCAACGTGCCGGTCCTTAATTGGACGGAGCAACATTCACTCAGTTATGCCGCCTTGTATTACCCATGGTTGAATTCGACGGTGAATCGCGATGCAGATAATAACAAAGGCATGGAAAACTTTCGGCTAATCCCGCCTGACGGGAGCGTGTGTGGAAAAATGGCAGCCACGTCGATTCGGCGCGGTGCATGGATCTCGGCAGTCAATGAAGTGCTGGATGATGTAAATGGTGTGTCACGCACACTGGAAACCAGCGAATCTATTGCCCTGCTGGAAAAGCAGGTCAACCTGATCCACATGGAACCACGCGGTTTCGTTGTGATCAGCGACGACACGCTGAGTGGCAACGAAGAGTTGCGGGCTGTCACAGTCCGACGCTTGATGTCGCTGCTGCGGCGAATCGTCTTGCGTGAAGGCAGTGATTATATATTTGAACCCAATAGTGATTTCTTTCGGGGAAGGGTTACGTCGCATTGGGAGAGTGTGTTACTGGATCTGTTTCAGCGTGGTGCTTTCAAGGGTGCATCGGCGGAAGAAGCCTTTCGTATAGTCACGGATGAATCGGTGAATGATGAACGCACTCTGGCACTGGGTCGTTTCATGGTGGAATTGCACGTCGCACCATCCCGACCCATGAAATATATCAATGTCAGGTTGATGCAGACCGGAGCAGGACAACTGGTGATACAGGAGTTTTAGATGGCCGAGGATAATACAGTACTCCGACCGTTTACCACCTTTAATTTCGAGGTGATTTTTATCAATCCGGATGATAAAGAAACACCTGTTTGTGAAGCGGAGTTTTCCGAGTGTGATGGTCTTGAAATGTCTATCGAGCCGAAAACAATCCGCGAAGGAGGCAATAACGGTCAACAGGTGCATTTAGCCGGACCAACCAGTTACGGGCAGTTGTCCCTGAAGCGTGGTATGACGAAACGCCGAAATAAAGGTGCCTATGATTTGTGGCGCTGGTTTGAAGAGGTGCAGAAAAACCCGGGTTTGAGACTGAATGGAGAAGTCATCATGTACTCATCCGTCAGGATGGATAAAAAGGAAGTCAGCGCAAAGTTCAAACTGATCAAGTGTATGCCGGTAAAACTCAAGGCGCCGGCATTAAATGCCAAGGAGGGGCAGGTTGCAATCGAGGAAATGCAGATCGCCTATGAATCAGTAACGTTTATGAATGTCTAGCCAACAGGAGTAATACATGTCCATACCGGTACCAGTCACGAAAGCCTTCCTGCAGGAGATCGAATGGGACAAGCACGGGAATGTAAAAAAAGAGCACGCCAGGGTACCCGTGCAGTTTAACCCGGAGAGTCTGAAGGTGGCATTCTCGAACCAGATTGCCGGCGATAACAACAAGGGTGGTTCCGCGTTGCAGTTTGCCAGTAAAGGCACCACCAAGCTGTCATTCGAAATGTGGTTTGATGTGTCCGTTTACTCCGGGACTGATGCGGAAGGTGATGTGCGTAAACTGACCGAAAAAGTGGTTAAGTTCATGCGCACAAAAGGCACGACAGGCAAAGGTGACAAGACCAAATACATACCGCCCGGTTGCCGTTTCCAGTGGGGCAGCTTCCTGTTTGAAGGTGTGGTCGAGTCTATCAACGAAAATCTGGAGTTTTTTTCCGACAAGGGTGTCCCGTTGCGTGCCAGTGTTTCGGTCAGCATGACAAAACAGGATGTGGACATAAAATTTGCCAGCCTTGAAAACGCCAAGGCCGCGACAAACAAGAGTGCGGTAGGTACGCAACCGCAACAACAGGCCCGCAACGGCGAGAGTTTACAGGAAATGTCAGCCCGTGAAGGACATCCGGAAAACTGGCAACCGCGGGCGTTGGCCAACAACGTGGAAGATCCCCTGCGCATGCGGCAGGGGGCAACACTGCCGAGTACACCGGCATAACGAAAAGGTAAAACAGTATGGCTGTCATTATCAATGAAATGGAAGTGGTCACCGAAACACCGGAGTCACCGCCGGGTGAGGGGACCAATGCAGCGGCGGAACAGACCGGCAATACCAATGAAAGGGCCATGTCTCCACTCGATATCGATTGTGTCATGCGTATGCGTTACCAGCGTTTGGCGCGTGTCAGGGCGGACTAGGAACAACGATGACTCAAGCAGCGCTTAACAATGCCTTTAATACTCCCAGGCCTCATGTGGCGCTGGACGGTGATGTTGATCCGGCGCTGGCTCAGGGTTTGTTATCCATGGTCATCAATGAAGATACCGAGGGTTTGTATTGTTGCGAAGCCACCTTCGGTAACTGGGGGACCACGGACGGGACCGCCGGTTTTTTGTATTTTGACAGAAACGTGTTTAATTTCGGTCGCAGGTTATCCATTGATGTGGGCGATGAGAACAGCCCCATGGAGATATTTAACGGACGTATTACGGCGCTGGAAGGGCGTTTCCCGCAACAGAGTCCGGCCGAGTTATTGATCCTGGCGGAAGATAATCTGCAGGACCTGCGTATGGTGCGCCGCAGCCGGAGTTTCGACAACAACAGTGTCAGTGACATTATCTCAACCATTGCCAATGAACACGGTTTGGATGCGGAGGTGGATGTTTCCGGTCCACAGTATCCGGTATTGACCCAGGTAAATCAAAGCGACCTGGCCTTTATTCGTCAGTGCGCCAGGGACGTGGATGCCGAGATATGGATACAGGACGGTGTCTTGCATGCACAGCAGCGCACACGGCGCAGACGTGACGAAGTGACGCTCACATTCGGACAGGCGCTGTTTGAATTTTCAGTTACCGCGGATCTCGCACAACAACGTACCAGTCTGGTGGTGAATGGCTGGGATGTGGAACGCAAAGAGGCCATCTCCCACAGCGCGGACAGCAGCATACTGCAAAACGAACTTAACGGCGGCAGCAGTGGCGGTCAATTGTTAAACGACGTGTTTGGTGAACGCAAGGACAGCGTAGTACATCAGATTTCATCTTCCGCCATCGAGGCGCAACATGCCGCCGAGGCAGGTTATCGGCGTATCGCCCGGCGTTTTCTCACCGGGCAGGGCATCGCGGAAGGCAATGGTCTTATCCGTGCCGGTACACATTTGCAACTTGAAGATTTGGGACCTTTGTTCAGCGGGTCATATTACGTGACTGAAGTGACGCATATCTTTGATCAGGAAAAAGGTTATCGGACATTTTTCCAGGTGGAACGACCAGGACTGGGAGCAAATTGATGCTGGATCTCGTAAAACAGAGTGAGTTTCTCGACCCGCGTTTGACGCGCGGTTACGGTGGACGTTTCTACGGTGTTTATACCGCCATGGTGGCTGATATCAAGGACCCGGCCGGTCAGGGGCGCGTGAAAGTCCGTCTGCCATGGACACCGGATAACAAGGAAGGTGTCTATGAAGTCTGGGCCAGACTGGCCACCATGATGGCGGGTGGTGATCGCGGCAGTTGGTTTATTCCGGATGTGGATGATGAGGTGCTGGTTTGCTTTGAGGCGGGTGACACGCGCCGTCCCTATGTGATCGGTTCGCTTTGGAATGGTCAGGACAATCCGCCGGAGGAGATGGATGGTGCGGGTGAAAACAATCTTAAAACCATTCGTTCCAGAAACGGTATTGTCATCACCATGGATGACAGCGACGGGCAGGAAAAACTGACCCTCGAAACACCGGCAGGACAACATGTGGTGATCGATGACAGCGCACGCAGTGTCGAAATCAAGGACGGGTCATCTGAATCGGTAAAGCTGGAACCCAGTGGTATCACCATTAACACCTCGGCCAACGTGACAGTCAACGGTTCAATGGTACAGATCAGTGCGGCAATGGTGTCGGTGGATACTCCCATGGCCGTGTTCAGCGGCGTGGTGCAGGCTCAGACCGTGATATCCAGCAGCATTATCGGCGCATCCTACACACCGGGAGCGGGAAATATATGGTAGTCGCAATCGCAAAACACGATATCAAATGGCTGTCTCCTTCGCCTGTCTGGGACAAGATCGGTGATCTGGCGAATAAGGACAGCCGGGATCTTTTTGTCAGGCCGACCATCCTGCGTTTCAACAAGGATAACTTCATGGATGATATGTTGTCACTGATGGCCTATTACCCGGATCGACTCATTGAATGGAAAGTCAGGCCCGAAACCTGGCGTGAACCGATGCCGGAGCCGAAAACCGCCGCCCGTCTGTCACCCATTGAACCACGCTCCACATTTAAAAAGCAGCAAAGGCGCCGCCTGGAATCGCAGCAAAAATCCAAACCCGGCAACGCAAGCGTGGAGATTCCCGTCTCCGACCTGATTCCCGACAAATTGTTAAAACTCTATCAACCGGCCCATCAACGTTATTATCTGGTCACAGCATCGCTGGTTTGTCGCAAACGCGGCCTGCCGGATCGAATTATCAATACCGGCAACCAGGAGAAAGTCAGTTTTGTCCTGCGCCGACTGGTGCCGCGCGATGCAACAACCAAACTGGAAGCCTGTACACCCGAGCTGTGTGATGAGTACGCCTTTGTCCAGACAGATAACGGACTGCAGTGGCGCAACGTCAGTCAGGATGAGTTATATGATGTTGAGCAACTCATGCCGGACGAAGAACGCTTGCCCATGTTCAGTATCGGCTTTGATGAGTTGAACGGTCGCAATCGTAAACTGGTTGCCGGATTTATTCCGGTTGCCAAACGTGAAGCCTATCTGGGGGCGCAATTATATTCCTCTGCGGAGGATGCTGCAGAGGATGGTGGTGTATCCTCGCCGGATGCCATTACCTCAAGCAAGCGGGAGGCCGTGCAGGCACTGTTTGAGCAACTGGTTGCCGCACCGTGGAAGGCGATGATCTCGCAGGCCGCCAATGTCTGGGAAGGCATACTGGAAGGCAAGAGCAAGAATCAGCCTGGTGATGATGGTGAAAAGGGAAAAACAGCACTAAACGCCAATAACGTCATCAGTGAGGAACGGGGCAAGATCCAGCTGATCTCCTGGTATCTGTTGCTGGACATGGCGGACTTCCTGGAAAAATATCTGCCGAAAGTCTGGCACGCCCTGTTTAACCCTGCATTGAAATCCGGTCTGACGGATGCAGAAGAGCAATTTTATGATGCCATGGCAACGGTGACCATCAACGCAGGCAGTTACTGCACCGATAATTTATTCATCAACGGTACTCCCAATCGTTACATCAACAATGTCAAGCATGGAACTGCCTATGCACAAGCTGACTTTAAAACGTCGTTAATCGCTGCCCTGGCAGCCGTCAAGGGCGGCAGCCCCTACGATACAGCGAAAGCAAAAATTCTGGCGGATCAACTGGAAAATAATGATATCCCCTATGACCGATCTGCCGGCGATGTAAAAACAACATGGCCGGCATTCCTGTTCCCGTTTGCCGATCCGTTAAAGACGGATCCACTGCCCAATCTCGCCATCCCGGCCGGGATAGATGAAGAACCGGATATCTCACATGCCAAAATAGATGCACTGACCAAACTCATGGCGGCGGCCATTACCGAACTGAAAACAGAAGCACCTGAATTACTGACGTTCAAGGAGATGGATCTGAGTACTCGGGACGGTGTGTTTGTGATTCGATGCGCTTATGAACGGCCGAATTGTGGCCCCTTTAATCCGCCTGTGTTGAGCAAACCGAGCGAGGTATTTGAAATGGCCTCGTTCTTCGATCCCGATGCGCCGGGTCGGCAAATTCGTATCCCCATGCCGCTGGATATCTCGCCGGCCGGTTTGCGCAAGTACAACAAGAATGCCGGCTTCATGATCTCGGATATGTTATGCGGCAAGATTCGCAATATCAGAAAAATCACGTTTGGTGATCTTGTCCTGTCGGTATTGCCCTGGCCGTTTCACAAGGATCTGCCGACGCCAAGCAAAACCGGTCCCTGCGGCAAACCGGGGAACAGTTTCGGGATGTTTTGCTCTTTATCCATACCCATCGTGACATTATGTGCACTGATTCTGTTAATTATTATGGTCACGCTGTTTGATATCTTTTTCAAATGGCTGCCGTTGTTGTTTGTCTGTTTCCCGTTATTCGGCCTGAAGGGGAAGAAATCATGACGATTGCAGGACAGTTATTCGGCAGAAGTATGGCGTTTTCCATGCGTCTGGACAATCAGCAGCGGATTGCCTGGTCAGAAGGGTCGGAAAATATTCGTGAGTCCATTCGCATCATTCTTACCACGGAGCCGGGTGAACGTCTGATGTTGCCGAATTTCGGCGCAGGCTTGAAACAGTTTTTATTCGAACCGAACACCATTACCACGCATCGCTTAATCGAAGAAAAGATCCGGCAATCGATCGAGTTGTGGGAGCCACGTATCAATCTGGATTCCATAAAAGTGATTGAGGATGAAGATGATTCGCAGGCCGTCTGGGTGATGATCCGCTACACCCTGGTGGCAGACCAGTCCAATGATCAATTACAACTGCGTGTATTACTGGCCGGCTAAGGATGAATAAGTATGCCGTTACCCGAACCAAAATTTGACAGCAGGACTTACCGGGACATCCTCAACGAGGCACTGGCGCGTATTCCTGCCCATAACCCGGAATGGACCAACTTTAATGACAGCGATCCCGGCATCACTCTGCTGCAACTATTCGCGTTCATGTCGGAAAACATCATCTATCGCACCAATCTGATTCCGCAACGTAACCGACAAAAGTTTTTACGCCTGTTGGGAATCCCCGTTTCGGCAGCCCGCGCGGCCCGCGGTCTGATTGCTTTCAGAAACCCGAGCGGTGAATTAAAGGCAGTCAATTTGGCAACAGATCAGTTATTGTATGCGGGTGAAGTTCCATTCCGAACTGAACAGGCCTTGCAGGTTCTGCCCGTGGAGGCCAAGCTCTTTTACAAGGGTTTGTTATCCACGGAACGTCAGGCTGAAGTGCGAACCCTTTATCAACAACTCTATGCCAGTTTTGAAAAGCCGGGTGAAAAACTCGATTTCTACGAGACCCGTCTGTTTGCACCACCGGCCGGTGGTTCACTGTTGCCATCCATCGATATCGGTGTTGATACCATAGACAGTTCATTATGGATCGCGCTGATAGCCCGCAGTACAGATACGGTGGAAAATGCACGCAAGGCGATTGGCGGCAAGGTATTGACCCTTGGCGTGATGCCTGCACTGGGTGACAGTGGTGCGGCGATCTATCCACGGGGACCATTAGCCGGCGATGCCCAACCCACCCTGGTTTACGAAATACCCAACACGAATAGCGGCACCGCCGCCTATTCACGCCTGACACCACGCAGCAATGCTGATCTTTTATCCCAACCCGGTGTCGTGGAACTGATCCTGCCGGAATCTTCCGCATTGACCTACTGGAATGATCTGGACCCGCTGGAAGCGGGGACTGGTGATTTTCCACCGTCCCTGCAAGATACCGATGATCAGGAACGCCTGATTACCTGGGTAAGGATACGTTCACCGGAGATCAGCGCCAGTCGTCGCAGCGGCAGTCGCCAGTTGACCATGCCGTTGAGCTGGGTCGGTATCAATGCGGCGACCGTGGTACAGCGTGCGCATGTGGCTTCAGAGTTATTGGCGATCGGTACCGGTGAACCGGATCAATCAGGCCGATTGATCAACACACCGGTGATTGGTGAGAGTGTCCGACTCAGGATCAATGGTGAGCTTTGGCAACAGATTGATGATCTGATGGCGGCCGCTCCCGAAGTGTTGATGCAAAGCCCGCGTTTTTCATCAAGCAGTGTACGACAAAGTAATTCTGTGGCAATCGACAGCGTTTATACGCTGGATCGTGAATCGGGTGAGATCCGTTTCGGTGACGGCTTGCATGGTCGTCGCCCGCCCAAGGGGGCAAGTATCCAGGTCAGTTATGATTATGGTGGAGGACGGCGGGGTAGTGTCGGTATCGGCGTCATCACCAAAGGGGCGAACTTACCACCGGGTATTCTGGCCGGTAATCCGGTTCCAACCTGGGGCGGCGAAGAGGGCGAAACAATCAATCAGGCTGAAAAGCGCATACCGGCCGTGATCCGCAACCGGGAAAGACTGGTATCCAAACAGGATATCGAAGAAATTGCCCTGGCCACACCCGGTATCGACCTTGGTCGCCTTGAAGTGTTACCGCTGGTGCATCCCGAACAACCCTTCCAGGATTCCTTCGGCGTGGTGACCTTGCTGGTCATTCCGAAAAACGATCCGGTGCAACCCGATGCCCCCCGACCAGACAAACTCTTCCTGCAAACCATGTGTGAGTATCTCGAACCGCGCCGCATACTCACGACTGAACTGCATATTATTGGTCCGACTTATATTCCTATCTGGGTCTCCATCAGTGTTGATGTCATTACCGGTTATAACGCCGGTCCGGTGCTGGATGCGGTGCGCCAGGAAGTACGACGTTTCCTTTCTCCGTTACAGGGCGGTTATGAAAGTAAAGGCTGGCCTTTAAATAAAGTTGTGGAAGCGGCGGAAATCGCTGCAGCCGCAACCCGTGTCAGCGGTATCGCCAAGATCAACCATATCTATCTCGGCAACGACGGTGGTCAGGTAGACAGTTCTGTCACCATTGAGGGCTTGCAATTACCGCGTCTTATGGCTGTGGAAGTGGTGACCGGTACTGCTCCCGGTATTGATGAGATCAGGGGCGCCAAACCGGCGCCGACGTCAGGTACCGGTGATGACGAGGTTGTCACGGTACCGGTCCCCGTCATACCCAATGAGTGTTGAGGAAACAACATGGATATTAATAATACCAATTTCCATTTGTTGACCGGTGAGAACGACTGGGAGCCAATCCTTGAACAACGCAAGGTGCATGAACTGTGGTGGGATCGTGAACGCACCAGCCTCAGTCTGTTACCGAGGGTGTTGCAATTCCCGCAGCGTCCGACCGAACAAATACTCACACCACAGGATCGCCGCGGCAGTGCGCGTGACACCTTCGGGAACATCTACTGGATTGGCGAGGATCAGCGGACTATTCGTATCCTGCCGGGAGGGACCGAACAAGCCGGTGAGTTCTGGAACGTGGCTGCACTCTTTACTGATTGCCAATCAGATGAAGTCAAAGGTGATTTTTATCCGGCGCAAAAAGCCATCTCGGAGCAGAATCCATGGTTGCGCGGTTTGACGGTCACTCGTCATCACTATCTTGTGATCGGAACACTGGAGCCGGCCGGATTGCTGATCTTTGATCTGCATGCAGGTGGTGCACCCGTCTGGAGCAGATGGCCGGACACTATTCCGTTTGCGCCGTTTGATCTGGCGGCGGCGGCAGATTGTGGTGTCTGGGTGCTGGATCGGGATCTGGGCTCTGATCAGGGACGTTACTGGAAACTGGATCGTTATTTTCGTGTCCATGCGATAAGCGGCAACTATGAGACAATCCCGCCGGAAGTCCATGACTATTTTCAACCGGTGGCAGGTGATGTGAAAGAACATGCGCTGCATTATTTCCCGCAGGCAACAGAAATTGATGCCGCCTCACCCGTATTACTCAACAAACCTGTTGCTATTGAAGGATTGCCGGACGGTTCTGTGCTTATTATGGGCAGCGGTGCCGATGACAGTTACTCTGTGATCCAGCGTTATCTGGACGGTGTGGAAACCAATAGTGTCGAACTGGAAGGTGAACTGTTTGAACATCTGCTGGATGACCCGCGCTTAAAAGGGCATGACTTCGCTTTTGTTCCTCATTCTGCGGAACTGCCGGGCACCGTGGCAGGCGAGCTCAGTCTGGTGCTGGATAATGGTAATCAGGCCTTTGAGTTTAACCTCTATGCAGATCATACCGCTTTCTCGCTCAGTGTCAGGCCGCGCTATTTGCCATTGCGTCAGTACAGTGGCAAGGCACTGGTGCCGGGTGAACAGCTTGTCTATTACGATATGCAGGAACGCTGGTATCCGATCACCGCGCAGCCACGCAATCGTTACACCAGCGAGGCGGAACTGGACAGTCTGGTCTTTGACGGTAAACAACCCGGTTGTGTCTGGCACCGGATCAATATCGACGGTTGTATTCCGGAAGGTGCGGTGATCGAGTTTGACAGCAGGGCCGCCGATGACAAAGTGCAACTGGCTCACACCGACTGGCGCAGCGAGACTGTACCGCATAAAAGACAGGACGGATCGGAGATACTGTTGCACAGACCATTTACCCCCGAAGAGGAAAAGATCGAAGGGACTGGGACCTGGGAGTGGTTGATACAAGATGCGCGTGGTCGTTATCTGGAATTACGCATGCGCTTCAGGAGCAACGGCAGACAGACACCGCGACTGCGCGCCTTGCGTGTCTATTATCCACGTTTCTCCTATGTCAGGCGTTTTCTCCCGGCCATCTATCGGGAACAGGATCAGGAAATGCATTTCCTGGAACGTTATCTGGCCAACGTGGAAGGCTTCTTCACCACCATCGAAGAACGGATCGCCGGCATGCACAGCCTGTTTGATGTCCGAACAGTACCCGAAGGTTTCCTCGACTGGTTGGCGGGATGGCTGGGGGCAATACTGCACAGCGACTGGGATGTGAACAGACGCCGCTTGTTTATCGATCATGCCGAGTTATTGTTTCGTTGGCACGGTACGCAGATCGGGATGCGGGCCGCCATTCATTTGGCCATCGATCCTTGTCCGGATGAACGCATCTTCCAGGAATTAAAAGATCAGCGCAGCCACAGTACGGTCGGTGGCGCAGGTGGTCGAACGGTGCGTATTGTCGAACGGTTTTTGTATCGTAACCTGCCCGGGGTCTTCATCGGCGATCCCACCGCAAAAAGCGGTCTCTCGGTCAGCAGCGTCAGCAAGACGTTTGAAGAACTGGGTGATGCAGAATATATCAATCGCCAATACCGAAATTTTCTCTACCACCAATACAAAAATGCAGCGCAGGAAGGTGAGGAGATCATCGATGCACTGAATTCGAGTTGGGACAGCGCTTTCGAATCGTTCGATGCCATCGAATTTGATCCCGACCGCCCCGAGCATGCCGCTGAGCTGCTGGACTGGTTCCGGTTTATCCAGCGTGAACTGGCATTAAGCCGGACATGGGAACCGGCTCACGGTGTCTATGCCTTGCATGTCCGATACCAGGAGTCAATGCGTAAACGCTATAGCACGGTATTCGGAGAAGATGCCGCACTGAATGAGCTGAATCAACGCTGGAATACCGCCTATACAACGTTTGAAGCGATCAGTTTTTCGCCTGTGCAACCACAAAATCCGCTCACCGCAGAGGATTGGCAATACTTTACCGAACAGGAAATCGGCTTCACCTATGCAAGGGTGACGCAACAGGATACTGCACTGTATCAGGAGTTTTTGGCACGACGTTACAAACAAATAGAGCGACTGAATCAGACCTATGGATTAACCGGTGACAAGGCGTGGCCGGCATTCAATGCAATCGCCCTACCGGCAGAATCAAAGATGCCTTCGGCAGAGCGTGAATTGCACGACTGGATCCAGTTTGTTTCGCTGATGTTGCCGATACGTCGTAATGCGCATCGCTTTACTGTTCTGGTGCCCACCGAGCCGGGTGAATTGCCGCAAAGCCGCCTGCAGCGACTGGCGCAGGTTGAGGCCATCGTTGCCAAAGAAAAACCGGCACACACGGATTTTGATGTGAAATTGTACTGGGCGCTGTTCCAGGTCGGCAGTGCCAGGTTGGGACAGGACACCGTGTTGGGTGAGGGCGCACGTTATACGGCCATCGCACTGGGTAATACCTATTTGGGACAGGGTGTGGTGGGCAGTTCACACCCATGGCATGTCCAGGATCGAACTCTTATTCATCGCGACCATTTGCCGCGATCCACTCAAGGAGAGATAAACAATGAATGACTTTAGCCCCGTTTATCCTGATATCAGCAACCTTGATCCCTACAAGCATGTGAAATACTCGAATGGTCTTGTGCTTGGTGTGGATGAATTTAACCAGGAAGAACTCTATCTGCTGGAAAAACACCGGCTGCATAATCGTACCCTGCATGGTTATGGGACGGTTTGCGGATTAAAGCTGAGTGCGGAGTTGTTTGACGGGAGTTGGGAGATCACAGTTGCACCCGGTATCGCAGTAAATCCGCGCGGACAGGAAATCAGGGTACCTGAAGCCCAATGCAGCTTGCTGGATACCTGGATATACAATCACAGCAGTGAAATCGAAGACTTCTTCGGCGCTCCGGTCGTGACACCACCATCGGTACCACTCTCGGTTTATCTGGTGTTGTGCTATTCGGAATGCGAAACAGATTTTGTACCGGTTCCCAGCGGACCCTGTCAGTCACTGGACAAGACATCGGTTGCCTCACGCATTGCTGATGATTTTGAACTTGTCTGGCAACTGACGCCGCCGGCCCAGATGGAAGACCATGCGATTCGGGATTTTATTCAATTGTTGCGTTCCATTGAGATCAGCGGCGGGCCGGACGGGTTGACGGTGGAAAGAATGGAACAACTGGTTCGTGGCATGTTGCAATCCGGTTCACCTCCTGTCTATTCACCGCCGATCCCGAATATGTATATGCACCCGGATGATGTGCCCATGCTGGCGGAAGCGGCATTTCGCACCTGGATTACGGAAGTCAAACCTCAGTTGCTTGCCGCCGGAAAAAACTGCGCCATGGGACCGCCGCATGAAAATTGCGTCTTGCTGGGCAGAATCGATTGCATGGTGGATAACAGCAGCGGAGTCTTTCGTATTGACAGCCCGGTGGAAATCGTCGAAGAGGAACGTCCGGTGCTGTTGCAAACACGATTGTTGCATGAATTGTTGATGCTATGTTGCGGCGGCGGGGGCCCGGGTCCCATGACCAGTCCACCGATGAGCGGTTTCTTCGATGAAAGCAACATTATGCACCTGACCGGAGCAGAAACCGTGGAAGGTTTAAAACGGTTTACCGACCCCATTACGTTAGGCGCAGATGGTCGCGTTACCAAAAGGGTGACCTTGCCGCCTTATACAGGCATGCCGGTGAACACAAGTGCTGAGCCTGACTTTTTCAATGCCAGTACGCCTTCCCTGCGATTTGTGATGGGCGGCGAAGCCGCGTTTACATTGCCTATCCCGGACGATATTGATTATTCCGTCTCACCAAGGATACGTCTGGTTTGGGGAGTAAAAACCAGTCTGGCTTCGGTGGATTTTACCTGGCACATCAGAAACCGGTTTGCAGAAGAACTGAGTTCTGTTTCTCCCTATATCGGTAATGGCGGTGATATCAGCGGTACTGTGACCAGTCCAGCCGCCGGTATTGTTTATGCAACGCATTTTAATAATCTGCCGGATAGCATCACACCGACAGATATCTTTGGTGGATTACGCATCACACTCGAAAAGGTCGACCCGATTGATGCCCAGCTATTTTTACTGCATGCCGAGATCATCTATGAAGCGAACAGACTTGGAGGGCCTCTCACATGAGCGTCAAAGAGTTACTCGAGCCGATTCTCGAGCAGGGGATACGCCATACCAACTATTTTGAAGGACGGCTGCTCACTGGCGAAGACTTGCGCGACCAACAAAAGGCTGATCGGGAGCATGACCGGCGTCTGGGGCGAGCTATCGGCAGCGGGATCATTGAAGGGCTGGAAGTCTCACTGGATGATGGCCATGACGGATCAGACGGTACACCGCCAATCGTGACGGTGACAAAAGGACTGGCGATAAATCCGGCGGGGGAAATAATCGGTCTGCCGAATCAGGACGTTAAAGTCGCTTTATCCAAATCGCTGAAGGTGGTGGATTTTAGTGAACCGGATTTCTACAACTGTGCAGGTCCTCCCGGTAACCAACATCTTCCCAATGGCGCCGGTGTCTATATTCTGGTGATGTCACCAACCGCCGGTTTTAAGGAGAGAGCACCGAAAAGCGGGCTGGGTGACAACGGCGTGGTCAAGGGTTGTGGCAGTCGTTATGTGCAGGAGGGGGTGCAGTTTAGATTGGTAGAGTTTGATCCGCTTTCAATGAATTCATATTCCAATGAGACAAGGGATATGCTTACTGATGAGTTGCTTAACAAGGTAACACCAGTGCAGCGGGCTGATGAAGCAAATGTATCAAAGCTTAAAAATGTATTGGCGCATGTCTTTTTTGGTACAGAACAGAAGATGCTGATGCGTGCACAAGGTCTTTCCATGGCGACGATGTCACCGGTAAAAAAGCAAATTACAGCTTTTGATTATCTTTTTGAACAAGAATTGATTCGGGAATGTGATATCTGTCTGGCAGTGCTGTATTGGACCATGGAAGGTGTGATTTTTTTGGATAACTGGTCTGTGCGAAGAATTGTTGCGAATAACGAAGGGTATGGTGTCAATGTCCCAGGAAACATTATATTTGATCGTGATGAATCAGTCGCGGTTTATATGCAATTTCAGAATCATATATACGATTTGATGAAAAAGAGTCCGGCTCCACATTTAATACAGGCGCAAGATTATTTTTATTTTCTTCCTCCTGCTGGAATTCTTCCATTGATATCAGCAGGCTATGTGGGTTATGCGGTTAATGACTTCTTTCATGGTATGATAAAGCATGAGCCGGTTTATGTTGAAGAGTCACAACTGGGTTGTTTGTTTGATCTGTCTTTTAAATATCCGGTGAAATATGTGAAAGACGATGTGCTCATATGGCTGTATTACGGACAGGAAAATAACCGGTTGAATGAAAGTGGTGAATTGCCTCAACAACGATTCGTGGTGTTTACAACCGGTCACATGCCATACTTCGCCTCGCCTCGATATGACCTGTCAAGGTGGAGTTATTCAAATTATATATCTGGTTTACTTGGTCCGGAAGGGCTGTAGATATCAGGAGGGTAACCATGCCTACATTACCAGAAAAAGTAAAGCCGGGAGATATCATCACTTCAGAGTTTATGAACTCCCTGCTGGATGAGGTTGAATTCATTCGTACCACGCTGGATGGATTATTGGGTGCTTTACCAGGCACAGTAATAGTACCAAGTGTGTTCGGTAAGACATTGATTGAGGCCAGATCAATCGTTACATCGTCTGAAAACAAACTGGCTTTGGGTAGTGTTTTTAATATTTATGGGGTGCTGGTAGATCCCCTGGCAACCGAAGTGAGAACATCAAGAGTACTCTACCAACTGCCGGTGGCAGGAGCCCGGGTGGCTATTGGATCCTCGGTCAATATGGTGATATCTGCTGCTGCCGGTGATACAGGCACAGGACCGGGTACACCCGTAGAGCCGATAATAGATCAATTGTTACTGTCTGATGGAACACCATCTACCAGTTTTTCGGTTGGTACAGGTATGATTATTATAGGTTCAAACTTTGATCCGGTATCGAATAACAATTCCGTTACGATAGGAGGAGTGGTTTCGCAAGTCACCCCATCGGCAGATGATCCAACACACAAGTTGAGAGTAACTGTTCCTGCCGGTATACCAGGGGCGCCGACAGAGCCAGGACAATCCCCTTTAAGTAATGTTCCGATTATCGTTTTGAATACGATAACCGGCTTGCAAGCAACGAGAACTTGCACAATAGATCCTCCGCCTGCTGTACCACCACCACAGATTCTATCAATACCAGCAGGGCCACATCTTGTAGGCTCATCAGTCGTAATTACAGGTAGCGGATTTTCCAGTACGTTATCGGAAAATGTTGTCCGATTTGATGTTGTTCAAACTGAAACACCTGGCAGTATAAGCCTGGATGGAACTCAACTTACCGTCACAGTTCCTGCCGGGATACCGGGGCTTAACGTGATCGGGGATGTCCGCACAGTGGATGTTAGTCTTGTTGTTAACGGTGTTCCTGCTGTAGCGACTTTCCCTACAGAAGTTGAGCTGTAGGAACAAATTAAACTATTAAACAGGAGGATAAGTTATGGACAAGATGAATCGTAAAATTCTTAAAATCTCTCTTTTTCTGATTTTTGGGATGTTTCTGTCGCAACAAGCTGGCGCAGTGCAAAATTATTCACTCAGTATTTATGAGCGTCCCGGGACATTTCCTACCGGAGAGGTCAAGATATCACTGGAATTGAGTGCGGATCTGACCGGATCGGAAACAGTATCAGTTGCTGGAGACTCTGTACCGGTTCCGAGTGGCACTATAAATCTGACAAATGGTGACAGAGTGCGTGCATTTACTTTTGCATCTGATCCGAGAAAAGTTTTGCTCAAGTATACGCCAAAGAGCAAACTGGCAACTGTCGGTACAGCGATAAATTATTGTGCAAATGCCGCCGGTGCAACTTACCCGCTGAATGTACCTATAGTCTGGAATGGGCCAGATGCAAATGGCTATAGAATGACAAGTTATGCCGTCGCCAGTACAACAGACTGTTCTCAAGCAAGGCGGAGAATCCAGTCAAATGCAGCGACATTACCTACGAAACCGGCAGGCGTTGCAAACTACGGCAGGCATCCGCTTGATGTGATTCTGGTGTTGGATAAATCAGGCAGCATGGGTACACTTTTACCTGGTTCGTCTGATACCCGGATAACACGGTTAAAAGCCGCCGTTGCCCAGTTCATCCAGCTTTGGGAACATGCGGATCAGGCAAATATCCCGGGTACGACTGTACACGATTTATCTGAAGACAGGCTGGGATTAGTGTTTTTTAGCACAAGTGCATTACCGGAATTGTTTGGAGCGGATATATTTGTATCGCGCGGTACCGTTGCGCCAGGTCCCGGGCATAACTGGCAGACAGTAATTGATCGGGTAAACACCAAGAGTGCCGGCGGAAATACAACAATTGCAGGTGGTATGATGGAGGGATTTCGTCGCTGGTGTGATGATGGTGCTGTGAAAAATGATGCTACGATTGTTGTTTTTACTGATGGTGAAGAAACAATGCCTCCATACTTCACAGATACAAATCCGCGTGCCTTTGAGGGACGGAAGGTCTGGCCGTTTATCGAATCAGGACCTGATGTAGCCAAGTCCTGTACCATAGAAACGGTTGCAAGTGTCACAGATTTTACTTCCTTATACAGTCTGGGTGTACCCGTTTTAACAGTTGCGCTTGGCACATATAATTCCGTCGATGCGGATATGCTTGATGATATTGCCAATCAAACAGCCGGCCGTTCTTCATTGGTTGAAGACGCTGTATCACTTGATGCTGCATTTGCGGATAATCTGGTCGAGACTCTAAAGGGCAATACACTATCACTACAAAATAGAGTCCAGGGAACCATATCGACAGGAACAAGTTCACCCATGACGGCCAACCTGGATAAGTCAGTACGCCGGGCGGTATTTATAACCAGTTGGGAAGGCGCATCAAACCAGATGAACCTTATTGTCAGAAAACCGGATGGAACTGTTGCCAATCCCTTATCCAGTTCGTCTGGTGCTTATTGGGCGGTTAAAACCGTAGATATTCCAACTTCAGGACCTACCGGGCAGTGGACTGCGCGAGTTCAACGACAACAGGGAACAGCCGCAGTACCCTATCAAATATCGGTATTTGTTGTTGAAAATCGATTGGACTGGAGATTTACTATTCCGGCTGGAAAGCTGCTGGCAGGCAAATCAATTCCATTGATAACTGAACTAGTATACAACGGTTCACCAGTAAACAATATTCCGACAGGTGCAATAAAAGTCTATATCGAGAAACCTTTTGAATCCATCGGAAATATATTCCAGACGGTAAAGTTAGGCACTGTGCCAAAAGACTGGCTGGATAAAAACCGGGATAAAATCAGTCGCGAAGGAACACCGAGTTTGTTTAGACAAAAGCTGATTTACCTGGATGAGACGGCACGACTTTCTCAACGATTAAAGCCAAAACCGATTGACAAGCCTGTTGTACTAACTTCCACCAAACCAGGTTTGTACCAGGCAAATATCGGAGATATTAAAATACCAGGTAATTACAGGTTTAAAGTTGTTTTGGACTGGACATCGCCTAAGGGTGAACATATCCAACGAGTCGAATACCATGAAAGACAGGTGGGTGTTTCTGTGTCAGCCTCCGCAACAAAAGTCAATGTTGCGATAGATAAGGAAAGGCAGGAAGTCTTGGTAACTGTTACTCCTCAGGATTCACTAGGGAATTATTTTGGCCCTGGTTTTGAATCCGCCTTCGATATCCAGATTAAAGCAGACGGAAAGGTGGCGTCTATTGCTGACACAAATGTGAATGGAAGTTATACCATTCGTTTTTCAAAAATACCTGCAGGTGCAGATCCAAGAGTGAGTATTAAGTTTAATGGCCAGACCATACGTGATGGCGTTCTGTCAAAATTAGACGAGATAATAGAAGATTGTAAATTCCCGAGTGTTTGTTGCAAATCAATAAAGAAATAACCAGAAAAAGAAATGATTGATTAGTATGAGAGCTGATAACAAGGACGTTGTCGGTTTTGAATAAAAAGGTATATGGCATGAAAGAACAGTTCATTCAGATTGTTGATATTATGCGATACTGGTTGCCCCTGCTACTTCAGTTTGGAGCAATTATTTTGACGTTTGTCTGTGCCGTATTCTATTCGAAACTGAATAATTTGTCAGTCAGCACCATGATAATCACTGGAGTGTTTGCAGTGGTTGGTGCTGCGGCTGGAGGAACATTCTGGTCTGAACCTGGCCTGCTTTATACTGCAAACTCGGTTATTGACATTTTTAGTGGACCGCTTGGGGTCATTGGCGTATTGCTGGGTGGTTGGCTCACGGCATCCATCTATTTGATGCTAAGTAGAGAACCAATGCTGCAGTATATGGACGCAGCGCTTCCGGCAGTTGTGTTGGGATATATGCTTGCCCGTTTGGGTTGCTTTGCAGCCGGTGATGATTTTGGTGTGGTTACGGATGTGCCATGGGCTGTCACTTTCCCTCCCGGATCCGCCGCATATCAGGCGCACATAATGCGTGACTGGATAGAACCGGGCAGTCATGCCAGTTTAGCGGTACATCCTGCTCAGCTCTATCACTTTTTTCATGCCGGTTTTATTTTTCTTGTCTTGAATAAAATCTGGTTTAACAGTGCTGTAACCAGGATCACCTTTGCCATGATCAGCTATGCAGGAGGACGTTTCCTGATCCAGTTTTTACGCGATGATCACTGGCAGCAGGACAATGTCCTGGATCAGGCCCAGTGGTTCTGTTTGCTTTTCATCGTTACTGGCATAACCCTGTGGTTGTATCAGCGATCACGAGGTTATCGTCTTGTTGAAGCGGCGACGGTGTGAGGCGGACCATGTTCGAAAATTTGCACAAACCCCGCATTGGCAAGCTGCGTATCAGGAGTCCGATCAGGGATGCACCGGCTCTCAGGTTGGGCCTGTCCAATATTCTGAACCGTGTTGATCTTGGTATGGAGGGCATGAACCCCTCCGAGATACTGGTCATTAAAAAATTTTCCGATCCTGCGCCCGGCAAACTGCCTGTTTCACTTCAATCAAAACAGTCGGTAATGGATTGGGAGCGTGCCGTCCAATCCCGGATCAGGCAACTGCGCCGGCTTGCCGTACACCCGCAGGCCGGTTTTATTCCCGCTGATTGTCAATCCGTGGTTTTCCATAATAGTGCGGAACTGGTGGCCTGTTTATCCCTGGACCTGAGCAGGGGGCAAACCGGGCATCACTGGTGGTGGGATCTGTTACTGAAACATATACCTATATATATACCCCAACACCAGGTATTGCATGCGGTGTTCAGTGAAAGCATCGCCGTGTTGCCCGCCGTGCTGGCACAGCTCCATGACTGGCATGTGACGGACAGTGTGCTTGGCCGGATTGAGCCGCAGGTGGCCCAGGGGCTCTGTTACGCAATGGCGGGGACTTATGGTCTGCATGTGCTGGCGGATGTCATTAACGGGGCAAGCCGCTTTGACGATACAGACGGCACCGGAATGAGGCAGGGCAGTGCACCGGATAAACAGTACAAATCAAACCGGACTGCCGCGCATACTTTCGCTGCAACACACACCGGCCATACAGAAACGACGGATGAACCGCCTTCTGCCGGTTTGTTCTGGTACAACGTCCTGGGAACAGTACCCATGCGTTCGACCTTTGGGCGTGAACGGGTTTTCCTGCTGGGGCTGGGATTGTTGCTTGCCCATAAACCCTGGCAGGCGGCAGGACACGAATTCCAGCAAGCCTTCGCCCATGCCTGGCATCATGCTGACGATACGATGTCTGATAATTCTGTTCCCACAACATCTGTCGCTTCGAGAGCAGATAAATCTGTTCCGCCAATCCTCGCATCGCCTGCAACTGCAGCGACAGACAAACATGCAACACCCGTCATTACCGATATCAACAAACCAGCCCTGAAGAATACCGGCACCGAATCAGTCAGTACGGTTTTGGAATCACACGCAGGTGGGCAGGAAATGCCTGAGTTGATGAAAAGTTCAGCGGAGAAGTCTGTAGAGATTTCGGAACAGGGCAAGAAAGCCGCCGAAGCGGTTCAGGACCCAGGACAGCAGGACCGGGAACAGATACAGCTTGACGGCGTTGTATCTGATGAAACCGTGATACCACAAACAGACATCAGCAAGCAGACCGATACAACACTTCATGCGCAAGATGATGTCGCTGTGAGTTCTGCCCAGGTGTTGCCGAATACAGGCTATGGCAATGCGTTTATCACGACGGAAATCGGTGGTGTGCTTTATTTACTGAATCTGATGAAGCGTCTGGATCTGCCTGCCTGTTTTGAACAGGACTGGCAATTATTCAGCCGCATTGGACCCTGGGCGGTCCTGGAGATCCTCGGCCGTGCCTTGCTAAATGACAGGTTTAATCTTTATCGAAACGATCCGCTTTGGGGCTTACTGGCACAACTGGACGGCCGTGCGCCCGGTGAACCGCCCGGCGGTCAAGATACTGCGCAAGAGGACTTTCGGCTGCCGGCGGATTGGTTTCATAGTCTGTCCCGCGAACGCGAAACCTACCGCTGGTCAGAACGCAATGGACGATTAAAACTCTGGTCTGCATCAGGCATGCTGCTGGTGGATGTGTCGTGCAATGATGATGCGTTCCATCAGGCGGAAAGGGAGTTGCAACCCTATCTCATGCCGGACCAACCAATCTTGTTTGTGAAGAGTTCGCCGGACAGGGCACCGGCTGGCATCAATGCCGCCAATCATTGTTTCGGCCTGTCGACATCGCTGTGCTTTTGGCTAAGCAGTGTATTACCTGCCATTCGATACAGTCTGGCGCAGGCCCTTGGTGAACAAACACCTGACGCAATTTTACTGTTACGGGCAAGGATTTATGCAAGCTCCAGCCACATCGATCTGGTTACCGGCATGGAGAATATATCCCTGGCGGTTCGCTGCAGCGGTTTGGACCGGGATCCGGGCTGGATGCCTGAGCTGGGAAAAGTGGTTTTGTTTCACTATGAATAACCGGGGCAGGAAATATGGCAGATAAACCGACACACAACTTTGAACATATTCCCGGCACACCGCAGGGACATTTTGTCCTCTATTTTTACGCCGCAGTTTTTCGCCTGATCAATCGCCTGCAGGTATTGGCACAATCAGGTGGTCCTTCACTGGAAAAGTTCTTTCACCGCTATCCTTTCCTTGGGGAATATTACAATGAGATCCTGAATTACCTGCCCAATGACATCAGTTGGAAGGATGCACTGAAGTGGTGGCACACGGAAATCACCGTCTGGGAAGAGAAGTGTGACAAGACCCTGCCCATCATCCTGCTCAAGGACAGCGCAGGCCTGAGCTTTGATAATCGACTGGCGTTTATCGCTGTCGGATTGGTTGAAGAGGATTCAAGGTTCGGTACGGTTTTTGCTGAACTGCAGGCTCCACTCGATCTGCGTCGTCCGACACTGGAGTTTATCGCCCAAACGATTTCCATTGGTCTTGATTCAGATGGAGAGGAATCCGCATGGAGTCTCTGCCAGCCCCTGATCGATTTGGGACTGGTTGAAGTGATGAATGAACAGGTGCCGCGTTCCGAATGGATAGTGCGTGTTCCCGCCATACTCTGGGATGCGGTGCGTGGCAGTGTCAAGGAGAACCCGACCAACTGGTGCCGGTTTTATCGTGCCGTGACATTTCCCGAGACGGGCGAGCTGATTTACCCCGAGGAAATGGTGGCAAGGATCAAACATATCCCGGCATTGATCACCCAGGGCAAACTGAATCAGTTGTTGCTGCGCAGTGATGCCGGCACGGATACGGTAGAAGTGGTGGGGTCGATTGCCGGTAGTCTCGGCATGAACCTGATGGTGGTCGACGGCGATGCTGCCGTTGGACAACGGGATCTGCATCTGCTTGGACCGCTTTGTTCCATGAGTCATTCCGTACCACTGTTTGAATATGACACAGGGCCCGGTGCGACGATTGAGGCGCCTGTGTTGCGTTGTTATTCCGGTTTGGTCAGCTATGCGCTTGGTCTGGAAGGCGGTGTGAGCAGCAAGCGATCGGAAAGGATGCTGACACTGACATTGAATGCTCCTGATCTGGAAATGCGTGAACGATATTGGCGGCGGGCCTTGAACGGCACACCACATCAGGACCTTGACAGGATCGTTGATCACTTCCATGTGTCCGGCGGATATATCAAGCACATGGCAGCTTTATCGGCAGCCGTGGCAGGTTCGCATGGTCGCGAACAGATACAGTTTCATGATGTTCAGGATGCCGGTCGTACGCTCAACCGACAAAAGCTCGACACACTGGCTGATCGGCTGGAATCGACCGGTAAATGGAATGATCTGGTCGTCACGTTCTCAACCAGCGACAAACTACTGGAAGTTCAACGGCGTTGTCTGTATCGCGAAAAGTTGCGAGACAAACTCGGTCCGGCATTCGGTGGCACTCATAATCGCGGGGTAAGGGCCTTGTTCGCCGGCGCCAGTGGAACCGGCAAGACAATGGCGGCGAAAATTCTTGCCGCCGAACTGGGTATGGATCTGTACCGTGTCGACCTGGCCGCCGTGATTAACAAGTATATCGGTGAAACAGAAAAAAACCTGCATCAGGTACTTGCCCAGGCGGAATCACTGGATGTCATCCTGTTACTTGATGAGGGTGATGCGCTGTTGGGTGGCCGTACGGATGTGAAATCGGCCAATGATCGCTATGCCAATCTGGAAACCAATTATCTCTTGCAACGACTGGAAAATTACCAGGGCATTGTAGTGGTCACCAGTAATCTGGCAGAAAACATCGACCGTGCCTTTCAACGCCGTATGGACGTGGTGGTTCCCTTCGCCACACCGCAAGCGGAACAGCGCCTGCGTATTATGGAATTGCACTTGCCCCTGGATCACGAAGTGGACTATGACTATCTGCAACAGGTTGCATCCAGCTGTGCATTGACCGGTGGTCAGATCCGTAATACCTGTCTCCATGCCGGCATGCTGGCGATGGAGGAGGGTACCGCAGTCAACCGCTATCAATTGGAAGCGGCATTGAAGAGTGAATTTCGCAAGGCCGGTGCGGTTTCACCCATGGAAGAAGGTGGTCGCAACAGTAATAACAGGAATGACAAGATTGATTCGTTTATCCATGCGCTGACGAATCACCACTAACGACGGCAGAATCAACATGAGCAGGATAATTCCTTGAGCGTCACGGGTAAAAAAAACAAATCCGGGAACCGCAGCAGGGTGGCTTCACAGCCCGGTTCAGCCGTTGAAAACGTTGCTGTCTCACCGACTGTCCAACCTGCCGGAAAACGCGGTTTAAACCCAAACTACAACACGGCACCGGCAATCACCATGCCGCCGGTACAGAGAAAGTTCACTATCGGCAAGGCCAACGATCCGTTTGAACGCGAAGCGGATACCATTGCAGACCATGTGGTGAGCGGTAAACAGGCACCGCCTGTTACCCCTGTCCCGGCGGCAGGATTGAACAGTGTGGCAAGGAAAGAAAAAGAACCGAAAGCAGATCCTGCCCAGCCAAAACTGATACAAAGGCAGGAAGAGGAGGAAGAACCGGCACAACCGCAACTGATTCAACGGCAGGCAGAAGAGGAGGGTGAGGAGGAAACACCTGTTCAACCCAAACTCATTCAGCGCGAAGAGAAAAAACCGGAAGAAGAACCGGCCCAGCCAAGACTGATACAAAGGCAGGAAGAGGAAGAAGAACCGGCCCAAGCCAGACTGATCCAACGTGAAGAGCAAAAACCGGAAGAAGAACCGGCCCAGCCAAGACTGATACAAAGGCAGGAAGAGGAAGAAGAACCGGCCCAACCCAGACTGATCCAACGTGAAGAGCAAAAACCGGAAGAAGAACCGGCCCAGCCAAAACTGATACAAAGGCAGGAAGAGGAAAAAGAACCGGCCCAACCCAGACTGATCCAGCGTGAAGAGCAAAAACCGGAAGAAGAACCGGCCCAGCCAAAACTGATACAAAGGCAGGAAGAGGAAGAAGAACCAGCTCAACCCAAATTCATCCAGCGTGAAGAGAAAAAGCCGGGAGAAGAACCGGCACAGCCAAAACTGATACAAAGGCAGGAAGAGGAAGAAGAACCGGCTCAACCCAAACTCATCCAGCGTGAAGAGCAAAAACCGGAAGAAGAACCGGCCCAGCCAAAACTGATACAAAGGCAGGAAGAGGAAGAAGAACCGGCACAACCCAAATTCATCCAGCGTGAAGAGCAAAAACCGGAAGAAGAACCGGCCCAGCCAAAACTGATACAAAGGCAGGAAGAGGAAGAAGAACCGGCTCAACCCAAATTCATCCAGCGTGAAGAGCAAAAACCGGAAGAAGAACCGGCCCAGCCAAAACTGATACAAAGGCAGGAAGAGGAGGAAGAACCGGCACAACCCAGACTGATCCAGCGTGAAGAGCAAAAACCGAAAGAGGACCCTGCGCAGCCGAAGTTGCTCCAGCGGGAAGAGAAAAAACCGGAAGAGCCGGTACAACCCAAATTGATTCAACGTGAAGCGAATGCAGGTTCAGGAATGAATCAGGCGGCATCACAGGCTGTGCAGAATAAAGGGGCGGGACAACCCCTGAATCCAGGTGTGCGTGACACGCTGGAATCCAGTATGGGGACGGATTTAAGTGATGTCAGGGTGCATGATGACTCATCGGCAAAACAGGCAGCGCATGACATGAATGCACGGGCCTTTACCCACGGTAACGATATCTGGTTGGGTGAGGGCGCATCGCAAAGCGATACGCATCTGATGGCCCATGAAGCGGCGCATGTAGTGCAACAGACCGGCAGTGTACAGCGCAAACTTATTCAGAGGGCAAAAACCAAGACACCAGCCGGCAAAACCAAGGGAAGTGCCGCTGCCGCTACCGGAGGAAAGGGGGATTTGACGACCGGACTTGAGTCAGGCAGTACAATCACATTTGATACCATAGCAATTCCAAAATTTAAAATGAAAGATCACCGCGGTGTTCTGTATGGCGGTGCTACGCTGGAAAGAGCAAAAGGCGAGACTGTTGATCGTGAAGGTGATAATGCAACCCAACAACGCTCAATATGGGATTCAGCGTTGGGAAAAAATACCGCCGCGATGGAAACAATTCTAAAGGATAAACAAAAAGAAAAATTTGGCAGCGCAAAAAAAGAGAACCCGGTTTGGCGGCTGGTGATAGATAACAAGTATTACCGGTACTTTTTTGGTGATCCAAAAAATGTTGCTCAAGCCACAGTCAGACCGGATTGGTACATCGCCGGAAAAACCGCCAAAGAAAGAAAATACCATGTAGATCATATTGTGGAAGCACAATTGGCAAAATGGCCTGTCTCAAAGCGGGCCGACAAGATTACCAATATGGAATTGCTGGAAGGCAAGAAGAACATGGATTCCGGCAAGATGATACGCGATAACATCAAGGCGAAAATTACTACGTTTCTGAAAAAAAACCGCGGTATTAAAAATCCAAAAGCGAAAGATATTAAAGATATAAAGGCAAAATATACCCTGAAATTTAACACAGCAGTTTCATCAGGCAAGCTGGACGTCAGGAGTAATGATTTCTGGACGCAGGATCAAATTTCAAAAGGTGAACATCTCAAGGCCATCGAAGCAACGGAACCCACTGATATCGGCTCAAAGTCTTTTGTGAGAATTTTCTCCCGTAAAGGAGGCGGGGCGAGTAAAAAGTTTGCCTGGCATGGTGGCAATAAGCCAAGCGGGGTTAAATTTAAACATGAAAAAGACTGGTTGAAACCATTTGTTATAACCGAGAAATATTTTAATACTGCGTCCGGTTCGGAAATGCAGGATGATTTCGGTCATTTCAAAATGAAAATACCGAAGAATAACCCGGATTTCAAAGAGTCAAAGGAAGAAACCGTCAAGGTCAAGCGAATCCGTGGCGCGCAATATGGCGGTGAAATCGATCGCGACAAAGTGGTAAGTGAACTAAAAGCGCTTAAGGTGCCCTATTCAAGCCCTATCTCTCTCAAGGAAATAGAAATAGACGCGGAAACGGGGATTAGTGCGTACGGTAATCTGTTGCCTGATATTCCACTGTTGAAGGGGCTGGATATTGAGTTGAATTTAATCAATGGTGATTTGGTGATTTCAAAGGAATTTACCCTTGATGAATTTAAAGACAAGATTCCGAAACCCTTTGTCTTGAATGCGCTGAGATTAAAACTGTTTTATTCAAGGAAGCAAAAATTCGGCTTTGAAGGTGAAGCGGACTTCGGGATAGAAAAGGTCGGTGAAGGACAACTCAAGGCCGGCTTCAGCATGGGCAAGGGTATTACCATGGCCGGTAATTTCTCTTTTGTAAAAAGCCTGTTTGATCCTGCCGAGGTTGGTTTTACTTATGAGGATGGAAAATGGGGAGCAAGTGGCAAACTGGGCATAAAGGACGGCAAGGTACCCGGTATCAAGAGCGCAGAGATCAGCGCCTCCTATCAAAATGAGGAATTCGCGGCCACCGGTACCGTCGAGACAAAAATACCCGGTATCAAGTCAGGTGGGTTTGAGGCCAAATACTCCAAAAAAGAAGGTTTGATGATAGGGGGTACGCTTGACCTTTCATCAGAAGTGCCATTGTTGAAGAGTGGTACAGCCAGGGCACGCTTACGCCGAAAACCCGATCAATCCTGGTCAGTATATGCCGCTATAGAAGCGGATCTTGATATCCCCGGTTTAAAATCATCAACAGTCAAAGGTTTTTATAACGATGGGATATTTGGTCTGACGCTTACCGCTGCATTCAAATATGGTTTGGCATCCGGTACGGCAACAGTAGGTGTAACAAACCAGGGTGTGGATGAAAATGGTAAACCTGTTGAGGGACAGCCTTCCGATAAACTGTTGTTCCATGGCGTTGGTACAGTAAGCCTGAAACTTTCTCCCTGGCTGACTGCGAGTGCAACTATTACCTATAGCCCGCTGGGAACAGTAAAAATTGCCGGCGAACTGGCTGTACCAAAAGAGATTCCTTTATTCAAAGGTCCCAAGCCTTTTGGACCGAAAGGACCGAGTTTCAAGATGAAATTCCCGGTTCTGAGTATTGGGGTTGCTGATATCGGTGTTTCCATCGGTGGTGGGTTGGGTGTTTATGCGAATATCGGTGATGCGGTGTTACGCAATGTAAAACTGAAGGCGGAATACGATTTTGCTAATGAAAATTCAGCAAAGGCCAGTGGTACGGCCCAGTTCTATATGCCGGCAGAGGCGGGACTGAAAGGATTTGTCAATGTTGGTGTCTATGGCCGCGCCTTGATCGTTAGTGCCGGAGGAGAAGTAGAACTGGGTATTGGTGCAGCAGTCAAGGGAGCTGCGTCGCTTGACCTTGGCGTAGACTGGTCCAAACAGAAGGGCTTTAGCATCAATGCCGAGGCCAAGGCAGAAGGGATGGTGACCGCATTTGCCTCTGTGAAAGGACGTTTTTATGTCGATATCGATTATTTGTTGGGCAGTAAACGTGTTTGGACTTCGGATGACTATGATATCGCCGGCAAGGAACTGGGGTCAAAACTAAAACTCGGTATTGTTGCTCCCGTCAGCTATTCGGAAAAAGAGGGCTTCAAGGGTTTGAGCATGAGCAGTATCCGATTTATTTATCCAAGTGCAAGTGAAGCGAAAGAGGCAATAAAAGATTTTGCCAAAAGTTTGTTTTAGATAAGCGCCAAGAACCGGGCTGATTAATTACGATGAATCATTAACATAAGCAGGTGATGTTATGGATAAGAGTGAAGAGACTATCAATCAGGAAAGAGCCGAAACCATTGATATGAATAACCGGGGAGTCCTGCTCCATATGGAGGGAGAGCTTGATGAGGCCCGTCGTACCTACGAGACGGTACTTGTGCGGGACCCGGATAATGCGACGGCACTCAACAATTTGGGTTTTGTCTATGCCCAACAGGGCAAGCACACCGAAGCGATCAGGTTCTACAGGAAGTCCCTGGAGCTGTCCAAAGACAATGTGCTGGCGTTGGTGAATTATGCCAATAGCCAGGTTGCTGAAGGAAAGGTCGAGTCAGCCATCGGTCTGTATGAAAGGGCACTGGAGGTGGAACCGGAAAGCACCATCGCCTGGGACAGTTTCGCACAACTTATGATGCGGCTTGGCAATCCTGCCGCCGCTGAAGAGGCCTGGCAAAACGCGATCCTTACCGCACCCGAAGCGGTGAGCTTGTATACCTCTTTGGCCGGTGCCGTCATTATGCAGGAACGTTTACCTGAAGGTATACGAATCCTTGAGCAGGCAGTACAACTCGACCCGGAATTATCCGATGCCTGGTCGCAACTGGGGGTTGCCCTGTTTATGGCAGAAGACTTTCCCGCCGCAAAACGTGCCTTGCGACAGGCCCTGGCGCTGGAACCGGATGATATTGAAGTTCGTCATCACCTTGCACTTGTCTATCTTGGAATGGGAGACAGGGATACTGCGAAACGGGAATTACTACGCTGCCTCTATCTTGAGCCGGACACACATGCGGTGATGGTTGATCTTGCTGTAATCGAACTGTCAGAAGGTGAAAATGAGAAAGCTCATGAGATACTGACAACAGTATTGCAACATGAAGCAGATAATCGACGTGCTCAATATTATTATGCCGCTGTAGTGGATTTACTTGGCCGAACGGATGATGCCCTCGAATTAATGCAGACAATAGCCCGTGAACCTGATCTTCCCTATGCCGCTGAAGCGCAACAATATCTGGATGAGTATTCAAAGGGTTTGCACTAGAGGTATTGAGTATATGGAATATCAGGAGCGTTAAGTGGAATTTGCGCGAAAAAGTGCAAAAAGAAAATCTGCCACCAGGACTATGGAGGCGCTTTCACCTGTTTCTGATACTAATACAACTGAGCCAGTCGTTCAATCATCTACATCCCGTACCAATGGTTCCTTTTACTCGGCCGGCCCTGTATTTAACCTGTCATCAGTCCAGGCAAAATATACTATTGGGGCTGTCAACGATCCCTTCGAGCAGGAAGCAGATGCTGTTGCTGATAACCTGATTCGGGGAAAACCGATACCACCAATTTCACTGGTACCACAGTCTGGCCCACCGGCAGCAACCAATGTAGATGCAACAGATTCAACTTCAGAATCAACAGGAGAATCTTCAAATTCCTCACCAACTCAGGTTCAGACTATGTGTGCCGAGTGCAGGGAGGAGATGGATGAATCTCAAAATAGTACTGTACAACGTTCGGTTAACGTTCAAGCCCGTCCTGTTATTATCCAGCGTTTATGCTCTCAATGCGAAGAAGAAAATAAGACAAAAGATTCACTTGTGCAGCGTGCTGCATCATTCCCGCCTTTGCCTGATATGGGAACGGGACCGGAAGAGGAGGTAAAACAAACAGAGAATGAAGAAGCATCTGAAGAGATGGCTCCAGCTGATCAGAATGAGAAAGCAGAGGGAGAAGAAGAGACTGTGGCAGAACCCGAAGTGAAGCCCTATACACCTTTGGAAAAAAAACCACCTCCCCAGGCAAAATTTAATGATGCGTGTGGAACGGCATCCACTTCTACCCCTGCTGTTTCACTCGACCATGGATTGACCGCAGGCAAAAATGCCGGTCAACCACTGTCACCACCAGTGCGTCGTGATATGGAGAAATACTTTGGACGGGATCTGAGTCTTGTGCGTATCCATACTGATACGAATGCGATCGGGATGAATCGACGTATAAATTCCCGTGCTTTTACCCATGAGAACGATATCTACTTTAACTCTAGTGAGTATCAGCCAGGGATGGAACGAGGCAGGCACTTATTGGCTCATGAGCTAACCCATACATTGCAACAGGGAGCAATGGGTGAAGTTGTACAGCGATATCCAAGACCCGCAAATGATGTTGAGCTGGAACCGGAAGTGGAAACTCCTCGTGATGGGGAAGAAGTTGAAGGCCGGATGAATCAAAAGCTGGATGATCACCCCGATGTAAAAGAACCGGATGAACTTGATGAAGATGAACGGGAAGAGGCAGAAAATCCTGATCGAGGAGAAATCCGGCAAGAGTCCAGTTCTATAAATTCTTCAGGAGAAACTCGTCCATCTGTTGATCGGGGTGCTGCTGCAGAAGCGAAGACAACTGCACAAGCCAGTCAAATCGATAAACAGGTTCAGGAGCAACCACAAGAGGCACCCCAAGAGCAGGAAGGTCAATCAGAAGGGGAATCTGCACAAGTCTCTGAGGCCGATGCTGCGGCACAACGTGCGGTTGCTGCAGAAGGACGTGCAAACAGTATCCAGATACCTGCACTGCCACAACCTTTCCGTCATCCCAGAATTGAAACACCTGTAGATAGTGCCGGTGAGGATTTGCCACGTAATGCACAGATCGATACCCAGGTTCGAGGATTGGGATACATAGGTGAAGCCATGCGTGAAAAGGGTTATGAAATGAAACGTCACGCAGCCGAGAAAGAGCAGGCTTCCTATGTTATGGATGCAACACTGGAACGTATTCGTGAAGAACTGGCCAATGCCATGGAAGGCACTGACCTGATGGAAGAGCATAACGAAGCGCGTAAGGATATCGCGAAACAATCCCATGATGTACACGCTGAAAGTGTGTCGAGACAACAATTTGTTGCTGAGAAAGCACCTGAACTGGCTAGTCGTGCAGATGAAGGACAGGAGGATTCCGGCGAATTGGCCAGTGATACACAGAGCAAGGCTGAGCGTAGTCAGAGTGAAATAACGGACGATCCGGATGCGCGTGCAGATGCTGAAAAGCAAAGCGGTGAGACACAGGAATCTGCTGAAGGTGCAGCATCTATGGATCAAGCCGTAAGTATGACAGGTGAAAGGGCCAGACAATACGAGGCGGATGCACAGGAAGCGGCTGAATTAAATACCAGTTCAGATGCACAAATTTGTGAAACCGAAGGGATCATCGAACAGACCGACGGTCGTATACAGGAAATGCATGCCACTAATCAGTCCACGGCAGAGCAAATTGAAAATGCCGGCCCAGGTCCTGAATTAATTCGTCAGCACTCAGAACGTACTGCACGAACCGGTGATGAACTTATCGCGGCTACCATAGTAATGGAAGCTGAACTCAATGCCTTGCAGGAACAGTATCTAAGTGATATGCGCTGCATTGAAAAACGTGAAGATGCAGAAAGGAGGTTACGAGAAGAGGCTGAAAGGGATTCTCCTCAACCGGAGATGAGTGCTGAGCAGCGCCAGGTTGTCGAATTGGCTGGTATGAGTGATGAGGAGCAGGAACAGACCATTGCAGAAATGAGTCAGCCTCAACGTGACAGTCTAATGGCAACACTGGATGGCATGATCAGGGAAGCTCGTGATCAGGGTACTAACGAAACAGAAGGTGCCAGATTCGAAGTCAAGACAGGTATGAGTGAGGCATTGGGTCGTGGACAGGCGGCAGTTAGTGAAGCAATAATTGGTAAAGGTGCATCACAATGGCTTGGTTTGTCACAGCCCGATCCTGATCCTCGTCAGGATCAGATCAATGCAGTTGAGCAGCGCAGAGGACAACGTGTTGATGGTGTGCTCAATATAGGTGATCAGAACCTTCGCCTGTTGGATCTACATACACTGGAAATAATCGCCAACAGGGTTGTAGCAGAATCAATTCGTGATGACATCATGAATATCAACTACTTGCAACTTCCCAAACAAATGATCATGGGAATGATAAACCCAATCATGGGCTTACAGGGTGTACTGGATGGTTTCGATAAAACATTAGAGGGCTTTGCCAATATAGGCAACTGGGAAGCCTGGCAAAAAGATCCGTTAGGTAACCTGTTACAGATAGGTGCTGACATTTCAACCGGTCTTGCCATGATCTTCTCATCCATTATAGGCGTCGCCACCATCATTACCGCCATCATGGTTGCATTTATTATCGTGACTTGGGGATTTGGCGCAGTAACGGCATCACCTGTCATTGCCTGGATGGGCTCGCTTATTACTTTTGCAGGTAAAGGCGCGATCATATGTGGTGCGCTGTCAGTTCTGTTCAATTACCTCTCATATATCAAAAATCTGCATGATGCCGGTACGGCGCAAACCGCGAGAGAGTTCTTCGGTAATACCGAACAAATGAAAAAAAATGCCACTGATGGATTCCAGGGCGCCATGGCGATCATGGAAGGGGTTGGCGCAGCAAAAATGGGGCCGGCAATAAAATCCGGTGCTCACTTTGCAAATATGCCACGTTCGCCCGGTGCCTGGGCCAGACAAACCATGCAGGGAGCAAGAGACAGTCTGCAAAACCTGGCCGGCATGCCAGGACGTATTGGGCGAGGGGCAAGAGCGCTTTATCGTGGTGGCCGTCGCGGCTTGACACGTTTCAAAACAAAGTTGGAAGGGTTGTTTGCCCGGCATCCAGGACGTGTCGATGTTGATGTACCATCCGGTGCTGGTCGTACGGGAAGGGTTGATGTCGATGCACCATCTAATAGTCCACGACGGCAACAGGATCTTGAACAAGCGCGTGATACTCGTATTGATGATATGGATAGTCGCCATATGCGAGCTGAAATGGATGAAATGGGTCAGCAACATCCAAGAAGAGTAGATAGTTCATCAGAATTCTTTGAAGACTATGATATCGAAATTCAATCGAATGGTCATACTTATAGAAGAAGAAGGGATGGCAGAGGCTGGTGTCGGTTCTCCGATCCACAATGTGGAATTGGTGATGGGGTACTTCCAGATAATGTAAGAAGCAGAGTTGATAACCTTGATACTGAAGTACCACCAAGCCCGCCTGCAGAACGTCGTACAGGAAGGCAACAGGCAGCAGATAACGGTCTTCCAGAAAACCCACCAGATGGATATGAATGGTACTCTGGACCGGATGGTGTACCGAGAGTACGCAGGACTGCTGGTAGTACGCAACCACCAAGAGAATATAATTATGATGCTCCTGCCAGGCAACCTGACGGAACACCAACTCCGTTTGAAGAACGATTCCCTGTTAGACCAGAAAGACGTCGCAGTAGTCGCCGTACTGAATATCTTGGTTCAACTCCTCAAAAAAATAGCAGAACGGGCAGGCAGGTTATTGAACGTATGGAAATGGAGGGAAGAATACATCGTACTGCAACAGGTGAAGTACAGGTTTATACTCGAGGACCACCAAGGCCATGGCAGGAACGCTGGTATCCGCTTGAGGAAATGGATATGGGACATCACCCGGTTGATGCAGTAACATACTGGAATGAGACAGGACGGAGCCATGGCCCCAGGTCTCAGGAAGTAAGAGACTGGATGCTTGACCCGGATCATTATGAATTACAACATAGAAGTGTAAATCGTTCAGAAGGTGCTCGGCTAGGTCAAACAGAAGATGGGCGCTATCAAACACCTGATAGCGAATAATCTGTCAGGAGAATTTTACAATGAAACAATTAGAACTTGATGATGAAATATATGAGAAGGTAAAGAAGTTATCAAAAAAAGGTGATGATCTATTTGATGGTGACAGAATAGAAGACGCTATTAATGAGTACAATAAAGCATTGAAATTGATTCCGGAACCTGTGTATGACTGGGAGGCTTCGACATGGTTATTTACAGCTATAGGCGATGCCTATTGGGAATTGGCTGATTTAAATAATGCCTATGACGCCTTTTATGAAGCATTACGCAGTCCGGGAGGTATTGGGAACCCATTTATACATTTGCGTGTAGGTCAGATTGATTTTGAGATGGGTAATGTAACTAAAGCAAGAGACGAACTAATACGTGCATATATGGGTGCAGGTAAAGATATTTTTAAGCATGAAAATCCAAAATATTTTTCTGTTATAGAAGAATTGGTATGAATATATGAGTAATGATTTATTCTTGTTACAACTGGGTCATCCAAAAATATCGAGTATCGATGTGATTAGGTATGGACGAGTTTGTGATGTTTTTAATGATATATTTTTTAAAATTGAGGAATCGATATATTTATACATTAAGAATGTTCCTGTTCGAATCAGGTACTTTGAAGATTTATATCATAATTTTGATGAAATTTTGGCGATGACGTGGATGATCCAGAAACATGAAGAGGGAGAAACAAAAATATCTTTACGAAATCAGATTGTCGTTATGGAATGGGAAATAAGCTGGAAAGATGAGGAGGTATCTATTTCTATTGATTGCCTGGCAAAAGAATCTTTATATGAAAAATACGCAGTAGTATTAAATGCGAAGAATAAGCTGATAATGTCAAGCAAGGCTTTTTTAAGTGAATGGAAAACTCTGTTGCACCAAGTATTGCTTGCTTTCGAAGCTGCAAATGTGGAGATAGAGGATGGTACCGAACGACGCAAACTGGAGCTGTTACAACGGGTTGAAGCAGGGATAGATGGGTATGGGAAACTTTATACGAGACCAATATGAATAATATCGAGGACTATGGCGTGGAAGATTATATTCTACTGGACTCGGATCTGGCCGGGCTGAGTATACAGGCTGGTTTTGTTGAAGGTGTGATAGAAGAGAATAAAACATATACTTCATTGGAAAAAGCCTTTCGGCATATCTTTAGAAATAACCTTGAGTATGCCGTTATGCTATGGAATGGTATTCCAATAAGACTGGATTATCGCCAGGATATCCCCGAAATGGTATCAGAATTGGTTTCCATGCTGGAGTTTGTCAACGCGACAAAAGAAGATGAAATAAAGGTTTTTAAATTTTTAACCCCCAATATAGAAACAGAATGGCAGGTTGCCATTCAGGGTGATCAATTAGAGGTCACTGCAAAATGGTTTTCGATTGTAGGCGACTATGCAGAAGTATTAAATCAGCTAGGCATGATTGTCATCCGGCGTGATGAGTTTATGTCTGAATGGAAGTTATTGTTGGAACAATTTATACAGGCAATAACTGACTCTGGTGCGATTTTAACCAGAGATAAGGCAATAAATGAACTGGCCTCTATCAAGGACATTAATCACGCTATACCTTGCAGAGGTAGACTATATCGCAGAATGTAGTGTTATTCCTGATGAATAATCAGGTTGAAAACAGCAGTAAGTAGAAGTGCAAATTATCGAAGGATTGAATAATGGAAGTGGCACGCAAAAAAAGACATAACAAGAATCTGGTTGGAAAATCTGCCGAATCTGATCGTGCCTATGAAAAGCGGGTAGACAATCAGACTCCGCATGCTCGAATACAAGAGGGGTTTGGCTCTTTTTATTCAGCTGGCCCGATTCATCCTCTACAATCAATCCAGGCAAAATATACAGTGGGTGCAGTTAATGATCCGCATGAGAGGGATGCGGATGCCGTTGCGGACCAGGTGATGAGAGGTGAGGCTGCCGCACCGGTTTCACCTCTAGAAAATTCAAATCGGACATCTGTTTCAAATGGAACAGAATATCATACAGACGAATTTGAACATTCAAATGATGGAGAATCACTGCAATATGGCACCACAACAACAAGCCTTGATTTTAATAACAGGCTGGAACGCTTACGCGGCCGGGGCCGGCCCATTCCCGGTGAAATCAGGGACAAGCTGGGGAACAGGATGGGGCGGGATTTCAGGCACGTAGGTGTCCATACAGGTGATGAAGCCAATGCACTTAACAGGAAAATCAATGCGCGGGCATTTACTGTCGGAAATGATGTTTTCTTTTCTGATAATCAATATGCTCCACATTCACATTCGGGACAGAGGTTGTTAGCGCATGAGTTGGCACATGTATCACAACAATCAGGTATAAACTCAACGACAATTCAACGAAATGGGCACGGAACGGCAGGTGCACCAGCTTCACCTACCACTCCAAGTGGCGCTCCTCCGTCATCAGAAAATGAATTTACACTATCGGATGGTACGTTTATAGAACGTGAGCAACGTATTTATCCTGGTAGTGATACCCCAAAAAAACGTATTACTCTTCCAATGATTAGTCTTCCGGATTTTAAAGTAAGAAATGAAAGCCGTTTTCCTCATTCTTTATCCGTAAGACCGCCAGGCTCAAGAAATACAAATCAAGGGGAAGTGTGGAGAGAGTCTGTGAGAAGTTCTGTGCAACGAATTCTTGATACAAAAAAAAGTGAGGCAAGAACTTCGGGTGGTTTCGAAAGAAATAGTGAAACTTATTTTTTTAAGTCAACACAGAATGATGATTTTATTTTAATTGGTCGAGATGCCTCTTCTGGTGATGAAAGTACGAGTTTGATTGAAAGCTTTATGGTGCCTTTTTGGGATGAAGATGGTACATCAACAAGTTTTCAAATCGATCATGTGGTTGAAGATCAGTTGTTTAATGAGCAGGACTTAACAATGATGACCCTGGATACAACTGACAAGGCATCAAATTTCGAACTGCTGGAAGCCGGGGCAAACCAGTCATCGGGAGGAAGAATATCACATCAGATAAGACGGAGGATGCGCGCTGCAATTGATTTGTTCGCAACAGAGCATCCAAATGAACCACCGTTAACACTGGATGGTTTAAGGCATGGCTATTTTGTTAATTTCTCATCAAGAAGTTTTGACCTCGGTGGAGTGACTGGGCGGCCTGATGCATTTTGGCCAAATCGTTCAATACGACAAGGTTTGCATCTGAATCAGATTCAACCTTTGACTGGCGATGAAATGAGGGCTTTGAACAGAGAGGATGAGCCTGTGATTTTTCCTTCCCCCAGAGGTGGAACTCCTAAATACGTACAACAATCACAACTGCCTATTCGTAACTGGTTACCGAGAGTTGACTTGCAGGAGGTGGAGATCACGGAAAACCCTTCTGCTGCAACGGTGGCTGGCTGGATAACGGTCAATGCATATAACGCAGATGATGCACGCGCCGGGTTCGTTAGCGCAAGCTATCCAGATATGCGATGGAGGTTGATGCCTGTTCCCGGTATGTATGGTGGTGCAATAGACGCACAGTATGTAAAGGATAACTATTTTGGTGCTCGTGCCAGTTTAAATTTGGCAGGATTAAGTCCAATCGAATTCGATGAGTTTTCTATATCAGATGGAGGTGTTAGGGCAGAAGGTCGTGTATTACCTACTGTCCCGATTATTGGTGACGCTGATATAAGGATACTCGTGGTTGGAGGTGAAATTCAATTAAGAAAAACATTTTCTGGCGGTGAGATAAATATCCCCAGTCCTTTTGAAATACATGACACCTCATTAACTATCTTTGTAGGTACATCCAGTGGGTTGGGTGTGGAAGGGGAATTAAACTTTGCTATTCAGAATGTCGGGGAAGGGTTTATAGGTGCGACTGCTTCAACATCAGGCGGCTTTGAGCTAGAAGGACAGTTTGATTTTGATGAAAGAATCTTTGGCGAAGGCACCCGTGCACAGGCACGTGTTGGATATCGGAATAACCAATGGAGTGTAGGTGGTACATTAACGATACCTCGAGGAAAAGTGCCTGGTGTTAGTTCTGCAACCATTAATGTAGATTATTCCGAAGCATCCGGTTTCTCCGCCACAGGAGAGGCTGAGCTTGATGTGCCTGGCGTAGAAAGTGGAACAATTTCTATAACGCAAAACGAAGAAGAAGGTTTTGTGATTGGTGGTTCATTCACACTTTCAGGCGACACACCGGGAATCCGTGGAGGGCGAATTTCAGCTGAATTACGTGAAAAAGAAGATGGTTCAGGTTTTGCTATTAGTGCTACTGGTGAGGCTCAGCCCGACATACCCGGTATCAACTCAAATTTGCGTGTTAGTTATAACGATGGCGCATTTACTGCGGAGATCGAAGCAGAATATGCACGCGGTATGTTATCGGGACGTGTCAATGCCGGCGTGACAAACCGAACAGTGGGTGAGGACGGTCAGTTATCCGAAACGGCTGAACCGGATAATCCATTGATTGTTTATGGTGGCGGTGAACTGACGATTCGCATAGCACCGTGGCTGGAGGGTACAGCCGGTGTGCAGTTCGCACCGAATGGTGAAATAACTGTCACAGGCAGGATCGGTATTCCGGATGAACTGGAAATCTTCCCCCGTCGGGAAGTGAATCGTTCTATTTTTAATATCGCCGTTCAGGTGCCAATTATTCCAGGCATCGTTGCAGAAATCGGTGGTGGTCTTGGCGCTACTGCCGGGTTTGGTCCCGGTGTCATCAACCAGCTTGAGCTTGGTATTACCTACAATCCTGATCATGAAGAAGATACCACTATCTCAGGCGACGTTAACTTCAGAGTCCCTGCTGATGCCGGGTTACGTTTATCCGTACGTGCCGGCATAGGGTTGGGTATTACCGGCGCCAGTGCAACCGGTGGGCTTGATATTGGCGGCACACTGGGTATCGAAGGGGCTGCTGAAGCTGGAGCCCATGTTGAATGGAGTCCTTCGCGTGGGCTGGATCTAAGAGCAAACGTCAGAGTTTCTGCACAACCTGTGTTCATCTTTGATATTGGTGGCTATGTGCGTGTTACCGCACTTGGTATCGCCTTATATGATGAACGATTTGTCTTCCAGGAATTCCGCTTTGGTTCTGATTATACCTTTGGTATTCGTTTACCAATACATTATCAGGAAGGACAGCCATTTGATATTTCCCTGGATGATGTGGAATTTGAAGTACCGGATATAGATACAAATCAATTATTACGTGGTTTGATTGAGAGGGTTACCTGATGAGAACACTGACTGAAGAACTTGAATATGGTGTCAAGGCCCACCTGGCGGGACGGTTATCTGATGCAGAAGCGGTATATCAGCATGTCCTTGAACGGGATATCGGTAATGCGACAGCGTATAACAATCTCGGTTTTATCTGTGGCCAGCAAGGTCGTTGGGAGGAGGCCGGCAATTATTTACAGACTGCCTTAAAGCTGAATCCCGATATGGCGATGGCTCACGTTAATCTTGGCCAGGTGCTGTTGTTGACTGAACGACATGATGAAGGGATCGCTCACCTTGAAAAGGCCGTACATCTTGAGCCATCCAATGTGGAAGCCTGGAACAATCTTGCCCGTTTCAGAATGCGTGACGGTGAGTATGAGAAGGCGGAATACGCCTGGAGCAGGGCCTGTCGTTTACTGCCTTCAGATCCTGGTCTGTTAACCCGTCTGGGAACAGCCATTGCCGCACAACGTCGACTGGATGAAGCCATTACCGTTTATAAGCAAGTATTGGCACAACAACCGAAATACACGGATGCCTGGACGCAGTTGGGTGTGGCGAATTTCCTGTTGGAAAATTTTGGACTGGCGCAGAAGTCTTTGCAGCAGGCCGTATTGCTCAATCCGAAAGATGCCAATGCCATCCGCCATCTTGGGCTGATTGCCCTCAGTCGTAAAAAATATACAGAGGCGATCAGTGCGTTTCGCCGGGTACTGGACCTGTATCCCGGTGATGACAACACACGCATGGATTTGGCGGTGGTGCTGGTGTCACAGGCAAAAGCGGAGGAGGCACTTGCGTGTCTGGACGAACTGGTTGATGCCGGAAGCGAGTCCGAACGTGTTATGTTTTATCGGGCGCAGGCTTTACGTCAGTTGGAACAAATTGAGGCGGGTAACAAACTGCTGGAACAATTGATGAAGGGTGATTCGTTTTACGCCGAACAGGCCAGGGAGATCCTTTCTTCTAAATCCTGAAATGGCATTTTACGAGAACAAACATGAATAAACAGCAACTTCAACATTACCGTAATGCACATGCAGGTGAAACCATTATCGTGTGCGGCTGTGGTGCATCGCTGAACGAACTGCATGATCCTGCCGCGTATATTACCATCGGTGTGAATGATGTGGGCAGGCAGTTCGATCCGGACTATCTGGTGGTATTAAACAACAAACACCAGTTCAGAAATGATCGCTTTAAATACGTGGCAGACAGCCGTGCAAAAACCGTCTTTACTCAATTGAATCTCGGTATACGCCATCCGAATATCGTGAAATTCCGCTTAGGGCAACGGGGCGGGACAGATATCGCCGGACTGGATTCTCTACCCTATACACGAAACTCCCCCTATGTGGCGGTCTGTCTGGCGGCCTACATGGGAGCGAAACACATCGGGTTAATTGGCGTTGATTTTACCGAACATCACTTTTTTGCCAAAACCGGGAAACATGTACTTGCCGGACAGATCAATGCTATCGATAAGGAATACGGCGAATTGTATGCCGCTCTGGCACAACAGGGTATCCGGTTGGTCAATCTGAGTATGCAGAGTCGTTTGACGAGTTTGCCGAAACAGAATATCGCTGACTTTACGCTGGATAAACCGGTTACAGTCGCAGCAAACCCCGTGACTTCAGACAATGGTCAAAAGCATTCAACAAGGAGTTGTGACATGAAGATTGTTATAGAGCGTTATAATCCGGGTATCGTGGGGGACTTTTTGGATGCCCTTGCCGTGACGGCCAAACGACTGGACTATGATGTACATCGTACTGTGCGTTCAGGCAGAGCACCCCGCGGCGCGATTTCTGTGGTCTGGAATGGGCGCAACTTTCGTTCTGCCGGTGGCCCGGTCCTGTATTGCGAACATGCCTGGCTGCCACGCTGGTCCTATCAAATCAGTCCCGGCGGAATAAATGCTGATTCACACATTGCCCCTTTTGTCTGGGATGGCAATGTACTTGAGCCGCAGGCGCAACAGGCTGTGGAGCAACATTTGGCCGACATACGTGCCGGTGGTCCGACCCAATATTCCTATATGCAAACGGATGTGGCCGCTGCAGAAGGAATGCCGGAAGCGTTTATCCTGGTCCCTTTGCAAATGGAGTGGGATACCAATATTCAGCGGCATGTACCACGGCGTTATCGGAACATGCAGAATCTGATCACCGATATCTCCAGGGCCAATCCTGATCTACCGGTGATATTCAAACAGCACCCGGCCGATGTGCGACGCGGCAGCCAACAATTAAAACTCCGCTTATTACGATCAGGTGATGCCATTTGGCCGCACAACAGGGGAAATATCCATCGCTTGTTACGTAGTGGTAACTGCAAGGGAATTATTTCACTGAACAGTAATGTGGTGCATGACGGCATGATCTGGGATGTGCCTTCTATCACGCTGGGCAATAATATCTGGACACGCGATGGTCTGGGGCCTTTTCTCAGGTCGTTTCCTGAGGACTGGTCTGAGCTTTACATGGCCTGGCAGGATCCGCCGCGGCGTGCCTGTCGTGATGCCTATGCCTGGTATCTGCTGCAAAATCAGTGGACCATGGATGATGTGAGTGATGCGGAGAAGGTTGCCGCCCTGTTTGCCGGTTTGCGGGTGAAGGAACAGCAATCGATACGTCAGGCCAGACCACAGGCACCGGTTACCCATCGTGCAGCACGCAACAAACCGGTTGAGAGCAGGGTAAACCGATCCGTACAAACAACCCGATTACGCCGCGAAGCACGGCTTGCTGCGCGAACAAATCGACAGACGCGTAACGCGCACAATGCAGGCCCATCAGCACCGGTCACCGACCAGACAAATGTTGTCAGGATGGCAAGCAGGCGATTACCCGTGATCAATATCACGGCAAGGGACATGGGCTGGTTCTTTGAAGATCTAAAACAACACTTCCTTAGGGCGTCCGGCAAGCAGGCTGTGATCAAGGTGAGTGAACGTCCGCGCCGTGACGCCGACGCCTGGATCTACCTGCGTACCAAGGAAGCGGTAAGCACGCCGGTACCGGAACAAACCCTGGTACAGGTGCATGATATGTTTAGTGAAAAACTCTATCAGCCGGGCGGCGATCGTTATTGTGTGCAAGGTTGCGGTGGCGTTGTTTTGACCCATCCGGCGCAAAGGGAACTCCTGGCCGGCGCCGGTATTAATCTGGAACAGAAACAGGTACTGGACAGACCGATCGGTGCGCTCAGTGCATTTACCTTGCGGGATGCAACGACTGATCCCTTTACCGTCGCATGGGTGGGAAGGCCGGCAGTCCATTTTCGGCAGGATATCAAACGCATTGACTGGTTTGTCCAGGCCTTGCACAAACTGGAGAGCGGATTTCGTGCGGTCTTGCTCGGTGAACGCATGGAAACCCAGCACGCAGCAATACGTAAAGCAGGTTTAGACTGTGTTTACTATACAAAAAATAAATTTCCCATTAGCTGCTATCCAAACCTGTATAAAAGTTTTGATTGTGTGGTGATTACCTCCCGCTCGGAAGCGGGACCGATTTGTTTGTTCGAGTCGTTGGCATCCGGTGTGCCGGTTGTTTCTACGCGGGCCGGCTGGTCTCCCTTACTCATTAAGGATGGCGAGAATGGTTATCTGGTTGACTCGATTGACGAGATCGCGGATGCGGTCAACAAAATACGCCACAATTTCACAGACTGGTTTGCGCGTCGGGAAACAATACGCAACTCCTTGGGTGGTTATACCCTGGAGTCATGGGTGGAGGACAACATACGTTCAGCCCTCACCTTGCTTGAAGGAAAAACCGGTGCACGCCCACATTATGGTCAGCCTGCCAGGCGGCAACATGTTCGGTCCTGAACAGGTCACTGTTGTATCGGGGATGCTCGAGAATTGGTTGATACTATCCGGAGAATAGACCATGGCCGTTGTAGATACTGGATGGCGCGGTTATATAAAAAGGCCGAACTCCCGCCTGAATATGTTTGGCAATGACGCGCTGGAAAAATTACTCAGGGACTATCAGTTTACTACAGTACTGGATATTGGCTGCGGAGCCGGACAGCAAGCCGACATCTTTAAACAGCGGAACAAGGCGGTTACCACTATAGATATGGCGGCAAGAAAGGGATTTTCGCCTGATTATATCGGTGATTATCTCCATACACAGTTTGGGCGGAAGTTTGACGCGATTTGGTGTTGTCATGTACTGGAGCATGTTTTCAATGTCAATGCCTTTCTTGCCAAACTGAAATCCGATCTGAATCAAAACGGCATTCTGGCGTTAACAGTTCCACCGGCCAAACACGATATTGTGAGCGGCCATGTCTCTATCTGGAATGCCGGTTTGTTGCTGTATAACCTGATACTGGCCGGTTTTGACTGTCGTCGTGCGGCGGTGCGAACCTATGGCTACAATGTTTCAGTGATTGTGCAAAACAACGGTAATCGTGTTCCTCACGGTGTGACGGATATTCCCGGACTGAGTGCTTTTTTCCCGATCAAGGCCTTTCAGGGGTTTGATGGCAGAATTATCGAAGTTAACTGGTAATCGAGCCGTGAAGGTCAATATCATCATTGCGAAACGGGACAGAAATGATTCATATCTGACCTGTCTGCACTATATCAATAATTTTGACCATATCGATCAATATGATGTGCGGGTCTATACCTATGAGGACAAGGCGGATAACAGGGACTATATCATTTCGGCAGCCGGGAAATTCAGCAATATCACGCTTGACTATAAAGTGCCATATATCAACCCGGATATAAAAAAATTCAACAAGGCGAAGTTGCTGGATATGATGCTGCGCGAAATGCGGCAGGATTATGACTGGTGGTCTTTGATTGATGCCGACATGATATACAGGCCGGATTTCCTCGACCTGATCAAGGTACATGCAGAACAGGGGAACGCCGTTATTTCACTGGGGCATCACATGCCGCAGGATGAGTGTGACATACAGGATGATCATCGTTCCGGTAACGTCAGATCATTTGCTGATTTACAAACCTGTTTTGCCTCAAAAGGCTATTCACAAAAATCCATACCAAAACAGTACTACAGGAAACTGCTTGCCACGCTCAACATCAACAGCCTCTATGACACTATGGGCTACCGATTTATCGGCTACGGCGGGGAGGATGTATATGCCTTGAATATTTTGTCTTTGTATGCGCGTTACGTCAATAAAGACCTCGTGATGCTGGAGAATATGTGGAAACACATCTGGCATGTAAAGGAAACAATCGATCAAAGACAGTGGGAAAAAAACAAGCGTAATCTGTTACCTTTGAAACGGGAAATACAACGCAGGTTGGCGTCATGCCGAGCGTAATGGCCAGATGGTGCAGGATTCAAAACTGGGGAGACCGGATCAACCCCGAATTAATCCATAAGATATCCGGGAAGTCGGTCGAATACTGTAATGCTCCGGACAGGCAGACGCACTTTCTTGTTTGCGGCAGTATCGCTGCCTGGGCGACCGGGAAGTCCATTATCTATGGCGCGGGATGTCTTACCTCGGCGGGACTGAATCGAAGAAAAAACCGTCCACACAAAATCATTGCAGTCAGGGGCGCCCTGACCCGAGCCGGCTTCCTGAAAATTGGTGTGGAATGTCCTGAACAATACGGGGATGCCGGTTTGTTATACAGCCTGTTTTATAAACCGGTCATAGAGAAAAAGTACGAAGTAGGCATCATCCCGCACTATGTTGATTACCATCACCCGTGGCTGGTGAAATATGCTGACGATCCGCAGGTAAAAATAATCGATATCCGCGGCGATATCGAAAAAGTGATCGATGATGTGGTTGCCTGCGAGATGACAATTTCAAGCTCACTGCACGGTATAGTTTGTTCGAACTCCTATAATGTACCGTCACTATGGGTGGATTTTGGCGGTAAAATTCTGGGTAACGGTTTTAAATTCCGGGATTACTGGACGTGTATAAACTATAGTGGTCAGGACAAACCGGTTATCATCTCGCAACAAACCAGACTGGCTGATGTCACTAACCGACTGGAATCATATAAAATTGATATTGACCTGCACAGCATGCTGGCATTGAATCCGTTTTGAATGTCTGGTACTCAGCGTACCGTACATTTTTCCTGCTAACTGTGCGATGCTTTCAACAGGTTGTCCAGTTCCTCTGGACTGAGTAATTCCGGACCCTGATCATGTTTGTGTTTGACGCGATCCAGCAGGTCTGTAAAGTTGTTGACCATGTCCAGTGCAGAAAGATCACAGAAGTAAGTTTCCCCGTCCTGATCAATCCAGTTTTCATTGTATACGCGTAATTCAATATTGATATTCTGTTGTGTAATCGTATCAAAGCCGGACAGGGTATAGATTAAAAATCGTGGCTCACGCCAGGTTTGTCCAAAACGAAGACTCGGCCAGGTGAGCATGGCAAAGGGGGCCAGGGGTTGTTGTGCGCTGTCGATGTATTCGGCCCAGATATGCAGGTTCGTGTCCGTTTCGGTAATGAGGATAGTGCTGTCGGCGGGGATACCGCCCCCCAGACCCTGTACATATTTCCACTGCCAGTGCATCTCTCCCGGAAAATCACTCTCTATATAATAGATAACAAAATGGGTGGAGAAACTGTGCAACGCCATGCATTCCCTGATCCAGTGCAGGGCTCGCTGATAGTTTTCTGTACGAAACTGATACTGATCGAGTATTTCCGACTGATACCGGGACGGATCCTGCTGTGCGATGTTACAGGCATATTCGAAAAAATCACCCAGTTGCCGCCGCTGTCCGCTATCCAGCTCGTTCATGATGGTTGGAAATAACAGAGTCATCGAACTACCTGTGTTGCATCTCATTTTTATATCGGCTGATCAGCCTGTGCGCTTGATGTACAACTGCAGTGCAGACAGCTGTCATGTTGCATCCCGATAAATTCAGTCATTGAATGCAGGGTTTTTTGTTTGTTAACGAAAGGTTTATTAGTGTTTGCTAATAAAGAGAGAGTGATAACTGGTATAATGACGGATCAAAATCACAGTTGTTCTCTTGCTGTAAGCCAATAGAACACAAAATTGATTTTTTTTACTCCAGCGAATTTTTTTATACCCCCAACAAATAATGTATCTTTTTGTTTTTTAAACAAAAAAGATAAAATCATAAACTTGACACGATTTCGCAGTCTGCCTAGACTGACCCACCTTATTGATTAAGGTGTGTCACCTGTAATAACAAAGATTGCTGTAATTTAATAACAGCAACGTGAATAAGGGGAGAGAGGCTAGCTATGCTGGAGAATTACCTTCCAGTCCTGATTTTTATGATCGTCGGTCTTGCCGTGGGCGCGATTATGATCGTTCTTGGCTTTGCCTTATCCACCAGCAAACCTGACAGTGAAAAGCTGTCCCCCTATGAATGTGGTTTTGAAGCCTTCGAAGATGCGCGCATGAAGTTTGACGTGCGTTACTATCTCGTGGCTATCCTGTTTATTCTGTTCGACCTTGAAATTGCCTTCCTGTTTCCCTGGGCCGTGGTGCTGGAGAAGATCGGCATGTTCGGTTACATCGCAATGGCAATTTTCCTCGGTATTCTGGTCATTGGTTTCATCTATGAATGGAAGAAAGGAGCACTGGAATGGGAATAATTGACGGTAGATTCAAGGAAGGGATTCTGACGACCAATCTGGACAAGTTGATTAACTGGGCTCGCACCGGTTCCATGTGGCCCATGACCTTCGGTCTGGCCTGTTGTGCGGTGGAAATGATGCAGGCCGCCGCCGCCCGTTACGATATCGACCGTTTCGGATCAGGCGTGTTTCGTCCCAGTCCGCGCCAGTCCGATCTGATGATCGTGGCCGGCACGCTGTGCAACAAAATGGCCCCGGCTCTGCGCAAGGTTTACGATCAGATGCCGGAACCGCGCTGGGTGATTTCCATGGGGTCCTGCGCGAATGGCGGCGGTTATTACCATTATTCCTATTCGGTGGTGCGCGGTTGTGACCGCATCGTACCGGTCGATGTGTATGTGCCGGGATGTCCGCCCACCGCCGAGGCGCTGCTGTACGGCATTATCCAGTTAAAAGAAAAGATCCGTCGTACCAACACCATTGCCCGATAAGTGAAAGAGATCATTGCCTGATGTCAGAGTATTATCAAAATCTGGTTGAACGCCTGCGCGACAAGCTGGGGGCCGCCGTCACCGACAGCTATTGCCGGTTTGGTGAAGCAACCATCGTGGTAGACAAGGACCGGTTATCGGAAACCTGCATAACTTTGCGTGACAACCCGGAGTTTGCTTTTGCCGAATTGATTGACCTGTGCGGTGTGGATTACAGCGACTATGGTCATGGCAGTTGGAAAGGGCCGCGTTTTGGCGTGAGCTATCATCTCTTGTCGATTAAAAACAATCATCGCCTGCGGGTTAAAACCTTTACTGATGGTGAACCGCCGATGGTGAGTTCAGTGATCAATATCTGGCGTGCTGCCGACTGGTTTGAGCGCGAGGCATTTGACCTGTACGGTATAGTGTTTGAAGGTCATCCCGACCTGCGTCGCATCCTGACCGATTACGGTTTTATCGGCCATCCTTTCCGCAAGGATTTCCCGCTCAACGGTCACGTGGAAATGCGTTATGACCCCGAGAAACAGCGTGTTGTATACCAGCCGGTAAGCATTGAGGCACGAGTCAATCAACCTCGCGTGATTCGTGACGACCATCGTTATGCAGGCAGAACAACAGATGAAGGTAAGTTGAATGGCTGAGCTACATAACTATACCCTGAACTTCGGTCCGCAACATCCGGCGGCCCATGGTGTATTGCGTCTGATCCTGGAGATGGATGGTGAGGTGATAGTTCGGGCCGATCCCCATGTCGGTCTGTTGCATCGCGCCACGGAAAAGCTGGCCGAATTCAAACCCTATAACCAAAGTATTCCCTACATGGATCGTCTCGATTACGTTTCCATGATGTGTAATGAACACGGTTACGTGTTGGCGCTGGAGAAAATGCTCGGCGTTGAAGCGCCGATCCGCGCGCAGTATATCCGTGTCATGTTTGACGAGATTACCCGTATCCTGAACCATCTGATGTGGCTGGGCACCCATGCGCTGGACGTCGGCGCCATGACCATGTTCCTGTATTGCTTCCGTGAACGCGAAGACCTGATGGACATGTATGAGGCGGTCTCCGGTGCGCGTATGCACGCCGCCTACTATCGTCCGGGCGGGGTGTATCGTGATCTGCCGGATCAGATGCCGCAGTACACGCTTTCCAAGTGGAAGAATGAAGGTGATGTGAAACGCCTGAATGAAAATCGTCAGGGTTCCCTGCTGGATTTCATCGAGGACTTTACCAACCGTTTTCCCGGTTATGTGGATGAGTATGAAACCCTGCTGACCGAAAACCGGATTTGGCGTCAGCGTACCGTTGGTATTGGTGTTGTGACACCAGAACGCGCCCAGCAACTCGGCTTTACCGGCCCGATGTTGCGTGGCTCCGGCATCGAGTGGGACCTGCGCAAGAAGCAGCCCTATGAGGTGTATGACAAGATTGATTTCGATATTCCGGTGGGTGTGAACGGTGATTGTTATGACCGTTATCTGGTGCGCGTGGAAGAGATGCGCCAATCCAACCGCATTATCAAGCAGTGTATTGACTGGCTGCGTAAAAACCCGGGTCCGGTCATGCTGGAAGATCACAAACTGGCGCCGCCGAAACGTGAAGAAATGAAGGGCGATATGGAAGCCCTGATCCACCACTTCAAACTGTTTACGGAAGGTTACACACTGCCGGCCGGTGAGGTATATACCGCCGTTGAGCATCCCAAGGGTGAATTCGGTATTTATCTGGTCTCAGACGGGGCCAATAAACCCTACCGCCTGAAGATCCGTGCACCGGGCTTCCCCCATTTGGCGTCGATGGATGAAATGACCAGGGGCCACATGCTGGCCGACGTGGTGGCCGTGATCGGCACCATGGATATCGTATTTGGAGAGATTGATCGATGATGGTTCAGTCAACAAAACGCGAGAGTAAACTGGATTTGCTCAAAGCCGAATCCAGGCAGGAGATTGATCTCTGGGTCGCCAAATATCCTGCGGATCAGAAACAGTCTGCTGTGATGTCGGCCTTGCGTATCGTCCAGGATCAAAATGGCGGATATCTGAATAATGATCTGATGGATGCCGTCGCTGAATATCTGGAAATGCCGCCGATTGCTGTCTATGAGGTAGCCAGTTTTTACTCCATGTATGAATTAAAACCGGTAGGGCGACACAAGATCTGCGTCTGCACCAACATCTCCTGCATGTTGTGCGCCTCGGATGAGATCGTGGCCTATCTGGAGAGCAAGCTGGGTATCAAACTGGGTGAAACCACCAAAGACGGGCGTATTACGCTCAAGGAAGTGGAATGTCTGGGGGCCTGTGTAGATGCGCCGGTGGCGCAAATCGGCAACACCTATCATGAAAAGCTGACCCCGGCGAAGATTGACAAAATACTCAGCAGTTTGGATTAACCGACAGGCGGAAGATTATGGCGAACGAAGTTTGTTTCAGGACTATGCACCTTGATAAACCGTGGACACTGGAAAGTTACAAGAGTGTCGGCGGCTATCAGGTATGGCAGAAGATCCTGCAAAACAAAACACCGCCCGAACAATTAATTGAAGAACTCAAGACCTCCGCCCTGCGTGGCCGCGGTGGCGCCGGTTTTCCCACCGGATTGAAGTGGAGTTTCATGCCGCGTAATGCTCCCGGTCAGAAATACATCGTCTGTAACTCGGACGAGGGTGAACCGGGTACCTGCAAGGATCGTGATATCCTGCGTTATAACCCGCATCAATTGATTGAAGGCATGGCCATCGCCGGTTACTGCATCGGCGCCTCTGCCGGTTATAACTACATCCGCGGTGAATTCTGGGAACCCTACGAACGATTTGAAGCGGCGCTGGAAGAGGCCTACAAGGCCGGATTGCTGGGCAAAAACATCATGGGTTCCGGGATCGATTTTGATCTGGCTTCCCACCTGGGCGCCGGCGCCTATATCTGCGGTGAAGAGACCGCCTTGCTGGAATCCATCGAAGGCAAGAAAGGCCAGCCCCGGTTTAAACCGCCGTTCCCGGCCGGTTTCGGTTTATATGGCCGTCCCACCACTATTAATAATACCGAGAGTCTGGCTTCCGTACCGGTCATCCTGGAGAAGGGCGGCAAGTGGTTCCTGGAACTGGGCAAGCCCAACAATGGCGGCACCAAGCTGTTTTGTGTCTCCGGCCACGTGAACAAACCGGGTAATTTTGAAGTACCGCTGGGCACACCGTTTGCGGATCTGCTGGAAATGGCCGGCGGCGTACGCAAGGGGCACCGACTCAAGGCTGTCATTCCCGGCGGATCATCTGTGCCGGTGGTACCGGCCAAGATCATGATGGAACTGGATATGGATTACGATTCACTCTCCAAGGCCGGCACCATGCTGGGCGCGGGATCGGTGATCGTGATGGACGAAACCACCTGTATGGTGAAGACACTGGCGCGCCTGTCCCACTTTTATTTCGAGGAATCCTGCGGTCAATGTACGCCATGCCGTGAAGGTACAGGTTGGCTGGCCAGGATGGTACACCGCATTGAGCACGGACACGGCAGGCAGGAAGATCTGGATCTGCTGAATGACGTGGCCAACCGAATTGGCGGGCGCACAATTTGTGCACTGGGTGATGCCGCCGCCATGCCGGTACAAAGTTTCCTGAAGCATTTCAGAGAAGAGTTTCAGTATCACATTGACCATGGCAAGTGCATGGTGTGATTAGCAGGGTGTAACAAGAACAATGACAGACACGGTAAACATTGAGATTAATGGGATCACCCTGGAAGTGCCTCGGGGCAGTATGCTGATCGAGGCGGCGGACAACGCCGGGATCACGATTCCACGCTTCTGTTATCACAAGAAACTGTCCGTGGCCGCCAACTGCCGGATGTGCCTGGTTGAGGTGGAAAAGGCGCCCAAGCCGTTGCCGGCCTGCGCCACCCCGGTTACTGATGGCATGAAGGTGCAGACCCGCTCACCTATGGCGCTGGAAGCACAAAAGAGTGTCATGGAGTTTCTGTTGATCAACCATCCGCTGGATTGCCCGATTTGCGATCAGGGCGGTGAATGTGAATTACAGGATATCGCCATGGGTTTTGGCGGCGATGTGTCGCGCTTTGCCGAGAAAAAACGTGTGGTCCGGGAAAAAAATATCGGTCCGCTGATCGCCACCGACATGACCCGCTGTATCCACTGCACCCGCTGTGTGCGTTTCGGTCAGGAAATTGCCGGGATTCGTGAAATGGGCGCCACCGGTCGTGGTGAACACACCGAGATAGGCACCTATGTGGAAATCACGGTGGATTCGGAAATGTCCGGTAACGTGATCGACCTGTGTCCGGTCGGTGCCCTGACCTCCAAACCCTACCGCTATTCCGGTCGACCCTGGGAAAATCAGCAACACAACAGTATTGCTCCCCATGATTGTGTTGGCTCCAACATTGTTGTTGAGACACGCCGGAATCAGGTGATGCGCGTTTTACCGCGTGAGAATGAATCCATTAACGAAACCTGGCTCTCGGATCGGGATCGCTTCAGTTATACCGCCCTCAACAGCGAACAGCGCCTGACCGCACCCATGATCAAACAGGGTAACAGCTGGCGGACTGTGGATTGGGAAACCGCACTGGCTTATGCCGTGGAAGGTCTGCAACGCGCCAAACAGGTGGGCGGAGCGGACAAGCTGGGCGCGCTATGTAGTTCTTCAGCAACGACTGAAGAGATGTATCTGTTGCAAAAACTGCTGCGCGGTTTGGGCAGTCCGAACATTGATCATCGCCTGCGCCAGATAGACTTTGCCGATCAGGATGTGGAACCCATGTTCCCCTGGCTGGGACAGTCTATCGTCGATCTGGAAAATCTGGATGCGGCGTTATTGATCGGTTCCAATGTGCGCAAGGACCAGCCTTTGGTGGCACACCGCCTGCGCAAGGCTGCGCTGAAGGGCGGCAAGATCATGTTCGTCAATGCGCTGGGTTATGAATTCAACTTCCCGGTGGCGGAACAACTGGTTGCTTCACCGATTGGTATGGTGAAAGAGCTGGCCGCTGTATGCAAAGCCCTGACTGCCATGAACGGCGCCCAGGTTCCGGCGGAACTGGCTGCACTGTTGAGTAATGTTGAACCCCATGACAGTCATCTGACCATCGCCAAACATCTGGCAACGGCAGACAATGCCGCGGTCCTGATCGGCACCCAGGCGATGGGACAGGCTGAACTGTCGGTCATTCGTGCATTGGCCAATGCGGTTGCCCAATATTCCAATGCCAAACTGGGTTATTTGTCACCGGGCGCCAATTCAACCGGTGCCTATCTGTCCGGTTGCTTGCCCCACCGCGGTCCCGCCGGTGAAAAGACCGCTCCCGGTTTGCATGCACAGGAAATGCTGAACCAGGCCATGACCGGCATGGTGCTGTTACAGGTGGAACCGGAGTTTGATTGTGCCGATCCGATGGCGGCGGTGAAGAATTTGCAGGCTGCAGATTTTGTGGTTTGCCTGAACGCCTTTGTTACTGACACCATGAAGTCCTATGCCGATGTATTGCTGCCGGTGTCGGCCTTTACCGAAACACCGGGCACCTATGTCAACGTGGAAGGGTTGTGGCAAAGCTTCCCGGCTGCGGTGAAGCCGGAGGCGGAGAGCCGTCCCGCCTGGAAGGTCCTGCGTGTGATGGGTAACCTGTTCAAGCTGAGTGGTTTTGATTACATGTCATCGGAAGAGGTGCGTGATCAATGTCATAACCAGGCTTCCAGCATTGTTGCTGCTGCACGCAGTGAATGGCACAGCGGAGTAAAAATGCCGCAAGCCGGTCAGCAGATGATCCGCATCGGCTATTTGCCAATCTATGCGGTTGACAGTCTGACGCGCCGTGCAGCGCCGTTGCAGAACACCCGTGATGCCGTGGGTATCGCACTGCATATTAACAGTGCCACCTTGCAAACCACCAAGCTGGGTAATGAGGCACAGGGCATGGTGACTCAGCAATCGGCAAAGGCAACCATGCCTATCGTACAGAACGAATCCATACCGGATCACTGTGTCATGGTGGCGACAGGTGTGGCCGGGAGTGAGCAACTGGGTATCAGTTATGGCCCTGTTGAGCTGAGCAAGAGCTAATAATGAGAACAAATTACAATGTTTGACTGGTTTTTCAACTTTATCAATTGGCTGGTTGCCATCTACGAGTCCTGGCCGCTGGGGGTGCAAATAACCTTCATGACCCTGGTGAAGATCGTGGCGCTGATGGCGCCGCTGATGGTGTGTGTGGCTTACCTGACTTTTGCCGAGCGCAAAATTATCGGGTATATGCAGTCCCGTTTGGGCCCCAACCGTGTCGGGCCGCGTGGCTGGTTACAACCCATCGCCGATGCCGTCAAGCTGATGTTCAAGGAAATCATCATCCCGACCGGCTCCAACAAGTATCTGTTCCTGATCAGTCCAATCCTGTCCATCGCACCGGCGCTGGCGGTCTGGGCGGTAATCCCCTTTAACGATGGTATGGTGCTGGCGGATATCAATGCCGGTTTGCTTTATGTTCTGGCCGTGACTTCACTGGGCGTCTACGGTGTGATCATTGCGGGCTGGGCCTCCAACTCCAAATATGCCTTGTTGGGCGCCATGCGTATTGGTGCGCAGATCGTCGCCTATGAAATTGCCATGGGTTTTGCACTGGTGGGCGTGCTGATGGCGGCCGGCAGTCTGAATCTGGGTGAAATTGTCAAAGGCCAGTCCGGTAGTATTTTTCACTGGTACTGGTTACCGTTGTTGCCGCTGTTTTTGATCTACTTTATCTCCGGTGTGGCTGAAACCAACCGTGCACCGTTTGACGTGGCGGAAGGCGAGTCGGAAATTGTCGCCGGTTTCCACGTGGAATATTCCGGGATGGCCTTCGCGGTCTTCTTCCTGGCGGAATACGCCAACATGATTTTGATTGCAGCACTGGCCGCCATTATGTTTCTCGGCGGCTGGTTGTCACCATTCCAGGGGTTGCCTGAAGCCGTCTTTGCCGTGCCTGTATTGGGGGCGGTACTCGGCGGGGGGATCCACTGGTTATTGATCAAGATGTCGTTTTTCCTGTTCTGCTTCCTGTGGTTCAGGGCGACGTTCCCCCGATATCGTTATGACCAGATCATGCGCCTGGGATGGAAGGTGTTTATCCCGATCACCATCATCTGGTTACTGGTGTTGGGACTGATGATCCTGGGTAATGTTCCACCCTGGTGGAGTGCGGCATAAGGCCGGAGAGAATGCACGATGAACAGCATAGTACGTTATTTTAAAGGTCTGATGTTGCTGGAACTGATCCGTGGCTTGCGCCTCACGGGTCGTTACCTGTTTTCACGCAAAGTGACCCTGCAGTATCCGGAAGACAAGACGCCGATCTCCAACCGGTTTCGCGGCCTGCATGCCTTGCGCCGGTATCCCAACGGGGAAGAGCGTTGTATCGCCTGCAAGTTATGTGAAGCGGTTTGTCCGGCGCTGGCCATTACTATTGAATCGGAAATGCGTGAAGATGGCACACGTCGCACCACGCGTTACGATATTGACCTGACCAAGTGCATCTTCTGCGGTTATTGTGAGGAGTCTTGTCCGGTGGATTCGATAGTCGAAACACACGTATTTGAATATCACGGCGAGGAGCGCGGTGATCTGTATATGACCAAGGAAAAGCTGCTGGCTGTGGGTGATAAATATGAAAAGCAGATAGCGGCCGCTCGTAAACAGGATTCCGCCTACCGCTAGGCAAGAACAAAAAAGTGAATAATCATGGGTGTTGAGAAAGTTTTATTCTATATATTCGCAGCGATGATGGTGATCAGCGCCACCATGGTGATTACCGTGCGTAATCCCATTCGCGCCGCCCTGTTTCTGGTTTTGACCTTCTTCTCCAGCGCGGTTCTCTGGATGCTGCTGGAGGCCGAGTTCCTCGCCATTGTGCTGGTACTGGTCTATGTGGGCGCGGTCATGGTGTTGTTCCTGTTCGTGGTAATGATGCTGGACATCAATATGGATCGCCTGAAAGAGGGCTTTATCCGATACCTGCCGTTCGGTGTCCTGATTGCGTTGTTGATGGTCGGCATGATTATCTATGTGGTCGGACCGGGCAATTTCGGTCTCGACAAGATTGCTGAACCGGCCCGCCATGCCGCTGATTACAATAACACCAAGGCACTGGGCATGGTGTTATATACCGATTATGTCTATCCGTTTGAAATTGCTGCGGTACTGTTACTGGTGGCCATCGTGGCGGCTATTGCCCTGACCATGCGCCGTCGCGAAGGGACGAAATACCAGAAACCGGAACAACAGATTTCAGTTAATCGCAATGAACGGGTGCGGCTGGTGAAAATGTCGGCCGAGCAAAAGAAATAGGGGACGAGGCAACAATGATAGCACTGTCTGATTATCTGATTCTTGGGGCAATCCTGTTTTGTCTGAGTATCGCCGGGATTTTCCTCAACCGGAAAAACGTCATCATCCTGTTGATGGCCATCGAGTTGATGCTGCTGGCGGTGAACATGAACTTTGTCGCCTTCTCGCATTATCTTGGCGATCAGGCCGGTCAGGTGTTTGTGTTCTTTATTCTGACGGTAGCGGCTGCCGAGGCGGCGATTGGTCTGGCGATCCTGGTGGTGCTGTTCCGAAACAAGCGCACCATCAACGTCGATGATCTGGATACATTGAAGGGTTAAGTAATGCCGGAAAAAATTCATAGTCTCTACATCTGGATAGTCCTGGCGCCGTTATTCGGTGCCATCATCGCCGGACTGTTCGGCAAAAAGATCGGTCGGTCCGGTGCGCACTGGGTCACGATCCTGGGTGTGGCCGTCTCCTGTATCATGTCACTGATTGTCTTTAAGTATATGGTGCTGGATGGTGGCAAGCCGTTTAACGGGACAGTTTATACCTGGCTGGTGAGTGACGGCATTCGGTTTGAAGTCGGCTTCATGGTCGACAAACTCACCGCCATGATGATGGCTGTGGTGACCTTTGTCTCACTGATGGTGCATATCTACACCATCGGCTACATGCACGAAGACCCCGGCTATCAGCGCTTCTTCAGCTACATTTCACTGTTTACCTTCTCCATGTTGATGCTGGTTATGTCCAACAACTTCATGCAGCTGTTCTTCGGCTGGGAGGCGGTGGGCGTCGTCTCTTATCTATTGATTGGTTTCTGGTATAACCGCGATACCGCCATTTATGCCAACCTGAAGGCCTTCCTGGTGAACAGGGTGGGAGACTTTGGTTTCCTGCTGGGCATCGGCGCCGTACTGATGTATTTCGGTTCTCTGGATTATGCGACGGTATTCGCCAAGACCGGCGAAGTCTCCGGCAAGACCATGGAAATCATCCCGGGTAACCAATGGTCGGTGATGACGGTGATCTGTATCCTGCTGTTTATCGGCGCCATGGGTAAATCAGCCCAGGTGCCGCTGCATGTCTGGCTGCCCGACTCCATGGAAGGCCCGACACCAATCTCAGCCCTGATTCATGCAGCGACCATGGTGACGGCCGGTATCTTTATGGTGGCCCGCATGTCACCACTGTTTGAATTGTCTGAAACCGCACTGAGCTTTGTCCTGGTGATCGGCTCCATCACGGCGTTGTTTATGGGCCTGTTGGGGCTGGTGCAAAACGACATCAAGCGTGTCGTCGCCTATTCAACCCTGTCTCAGCTGGGGTATATGACTGTGGCCCTGGGTGTTTCCGCTTACGCTGCCGGTATTTTCCACCTGATGACGCATGCCTTTTTCAAGGCGCTGCTCTTCCTGGGAGCCGGTTCGGTGATTATCGCCATGCACCACGAACAGGATATGCGCAAGATGGGCGGGTTGCGTAAATACATGCCAATCACCTGGATCACCTCCCTGATTGGTTCACTGGCCTTGATCGGCACTCCCGGTTTTGCCGGGTTCTTCTCCAAGGACTCCATAATTATGGCGGTTGGAGAGTCGGTGATTCCCGGTTCCGGTTTTGCCTATTTTGCGGTGCTGTTGGGTGTCTTCATTACGGCGCTGTACAGTTTCCGTATGTACTTCCTGGTCTTCCATGGCAAAGAGCGCATGGACGAGCACACCCGCTCACACCTGCACGAAACACCCTGGGTGGTAACGGTGCCGCTGATCATGCTGGCTGTCCCGTCGGTCATTATCGGTTTCATCTTTGTCGGTGACATGGCGCTGGGTAACTTCTTTGCCGGTGCAATTACGGTATTGCCGGAACACGATGTGTTGGCGAAGGTGGCGGCCAAGACCCATGGGGCTGTCGGAATGTTGTTGCATGTGCCTGCTTCTGCGCCGTTTTGGCTGGCTGCTGCCGGGGTGGGGACGGCCTGGTTCTTCTATATGAAGCGTCCGGATATTCCGGCCATGATCCAGCAAAAGCTCAGCTTCGTACACAAGGTGCTGGACAACAAATACTATGCCGACCGTTTCAATGAAATTGTTTTTGCCGGTGGCAGCCGTCTGCTTGGTCGTTTCCTGTGGCAACGTGGTGATGTCAAACTGATTGACGGTCTGGTGATTAATGGCACAGCCAAATCCGTGGCGCTGTTCTCCGGTTTTGTCCGCCACGTCCAGTCAGGCTATCTCTATCACTATGCGTTCGCCATGATTATCGGCCTGTTATTGCTGCTTGGTCTGTTTGTTTTACCATTAAAGAATTAAAAATAAGGGTACTGTTGCATGTTTGCTGATTTGCCATTACTTAGCCTTGTAATCTGGCTGCCTATAGTGGGTGGGATAGTCGTCCTTGCGACTGCCAAAGAATCAGCCCCGATGCAAACCAGGATTATTTCCCTGTTGTTTGCGGTTCTGACCTTTATCATCTCCATACCGTTATATTCCGATTTTCAGATTGGCACCGCCGCGATGCAGTTTGTGGAGCATACGCCGGGCAGACCCTGGATAGCGGCGTTTAATATCTACTATCACCTGGGTGTGGACGGTATCTCCATGCCCCTGATCCTGTTAACCACCTTTATCACCGTGATCGTCGTGATTGCCGGTTGGGAAGTGATTAAATATCGCCAGTCACAGTACATGGCGGCCTTCCTGATCATGGAAGGGTTGATGAACGGTGTATTTGCCGCACTGGACGCCGCATTGTTCTATGTGTTCTGGGAAGCCATGTTGATCCCCATGTTTATTATCATCGGGATCTGGGGTGGGCCAAACCGGGTTTACGCCACCATCAAGTTCTTCCTGTACACCTTCTTCGGCTCGGTCTTTATGTTGATCGCCTTGCTGTATCTCTATTTCAAGACCGGCAGCTTTGAGATCCTGGAATTCCACAAGTACAAATTCGGACTGGATGCACAGATCCTGGTCTTTATCGCCTTCCTGCTGGCCTTTGCCGTGAAGGTGCCCATGTGGCCGGTACATACCTGGTTGCCGGATGCCCACGTGGAAGCACCGACCGGTGGTTCTGTGATTCTGGCGGCGATCATGTTGAAGCTGGGGGCCTATGGTTTTCTGCGTTTCTCCTTGCCGATTACACCGGATGCCAGTCAGCATCTGGACTGGTTGATGATCACTCTGTCCCTGATCGCTGTCGTCTACATCGGTTTTGTGGCGCTGGTGCAGCAGGACATGAAGAAACTGATCGCCTATTCATCCATTTCGCACATGGGGTTTGTGACCCTGGGCTTTTTTATCGCCTGGAATATTCATAAATCCACCGGCAGCTACGCCGGCGCCGCCATGGGTATTGAAGGCGGTATCGTCCAGATGGTGTCACACGGCTTTATCTCAGGCGCATTATTCCTTTGTGTGGGTGTCATGTATGACCGCCTGCACAGCCGCATGATTAATGATTACGGCGGGGTGGTGAACAGTATGCCGGTCTTCGCCGCTTTCATGGTGTTATTTGGTATGGCCAACTCAGGTCTGCCCGGTACTTCCGGTTTCGTCGGGGAGTTCATGGTGATCCTGGCCGCCTTCAAGGCCAACTTCTGGTTTGCCTTCCTCGCAGCAACCACTCTGATATTGGGAGCGGCCTATACGTTATGGATGGTCAAACGTGTGGTATTCGGCAAGATCGTGCATGAAAAAGTCGCCCAACTGCAGGATATCAATAATCGCGAGTTCCTGTTCCTGGCCGTTTTGGCAACGATGGTACTGCTGTTCGGTATCTGGCCCGCTCCTTTACTGGAGGTAATGGACGCCAGTGTGGCCAATCTGGTGACCCACATGACACAGACCAAGTTATAAGAAGAGAAGGTTTTCGCAGATGAAATATGAATTGCCCAATATCGCGCTTGCCACACCGGAAATAACCCTTCTGTGTCTTGCCTGTTTGATCCTGGTGGTGGACCTGTTCGTGAAACAGGAGAACAGGGTGGTCACATATACCTTGTCTCTACTCTCGCTGGCCGTGCTGTTTGTTCTGACCCTGACCAGCTTTACCCAGAAAACCGGTTTTGCCTTCAATAACACCTTTGTACGTGATGCCATGGGTGATGTCCTGAAGCTTGGTGTCTATCTCGCCATCTTTATGGTCTTCATCTATTCCAAGGACTACCTGCGGCAACGTGACATCTTCAAGGGCGAGTTTTATGTGCTGGGGCTGTTTGGTGTGTTGGGTATGATGGTGCTGATCTCCGCCCATAACTTCCTGACCCTCTACATGGGGCTGGAATTATTGTCCCTCTCGCTGTATGCAATGGTCGCCATGCAACGGGATTCGGTGAATGCGTCCGAGTCCGCCATGAAATACTTTATTCTGGGCGCGATTGCCTCCGGTATGCTGCTCTATGGCATGTCCATGATCTATGGTGTAACCGGCTCACTGGATCTGGCGCAAATCAGTACCAAGGCCGCCGCCGCTGCCGCCGCCTCCAACAAGATGATTTTCGTGTTTGGGATGGTTTTCCTGATTGTCGGCGTGGCCTTTAAGCTGGGCGCTGTACCGTTCCATATGTGGGTACCCGATGTTTATCACGGTGCGCCGACATCGGTGACAGTGTATATCGCCAGCGCTCCCAAGATTGCCGCCTTTGCCATGCTCATGCGGTTATTGGTGGACGGTTTGATTTCATTGCAAGGTCAATGGCAGAGTATTTTGATTATTCTGGCCATTTCCTCCATGGCGGTCGGTAATATTATCGCTATCGCCCAAATGAACCTGAAACGCATGCTGGCATATTCTGCCATTTCCCACATCGGTTTCCTCATGCTGGGCGTGCTGACCGGCAAGGAGAGCGGTTTTGCCGCCTCCATGTTCTATGCCCTGGCCTATGCGCTGATGTCACTTGGCGGTTTCGGTATGATCATCCTGCTGAGTCGACGGGGTTTTGAGGCAGACAACCTGAACGATTACAAAGGGCTGAATGAACGCAGTCCCTGGTTTGCCCTGATGATGCTGATTTTGATGTTCTCCATGGCCGGTGTACCGCCATTCCTTGGCTTCTGGGCCAAATTATCTGTCCTGAAAGAGGTTGTTTCGTCAGGTGGGCTGATCTGGCTGGCTATCCTGTCGGTTGTATTCTCCATCATTGGCGCTTTCTATTATTTACGCATTATCAAACTGATGTACTTCGACCAACCGGAAAATACACAACCGGTTGAGGCTGATTTGGACATGCGCCTGGCCATTTCCACCAACAGCCTGGCTGTTTTGGGACTGGGACTCTTTCCCGGTGCGCTGATGGCACTTTGTTTGGCTGCCATCACGGCCTAATCAAAACCATTTTCCTGCTTCAACGCAGGAAAATGGTTAGTCTGTATATTAGAAAATAATAAAATACTAACGTGTTATTTATTTTATCCTCTATATCATAAGAGGATTTAATCGTGGTATTATGCTGCAACTTGCACCAATAGCGGCATTTTGCAGTATGCAGTTACAACAAAAAATCTTTATTGTGCTCTCCCTGCTCACCGGCATTCCCATGCTGGTCCTGCTCTTCGGTGTTGTTGAACGTATCGAAGATCAAATTCAGCATCAAACCGAAACTGAACTGCACGCCAGTTTGGAAAAAAAATCCGAAGAGCTGAATATCATTCTTAACAGTCAAAAGTCCATTGCCAAAGGGCTGGCCAAAGTCCCCTCCGTAAGGCGCTTTGCCGGGGCCGTCACGGCAATGTCTGCCGGAGAAATGAAAGCCGCAACTTACCGCCAGCGGGCTGAAGAGCTGGAAAATTTCTTTCTCAGCTATCAACAGGCAGTACCGACGATTCAGGCACTGCGCTTCATCGATCCGGCCGGCAAGACGCTGGTCAAGGTCAAAGAGGGCAAACCCATTGAAGCGAAGAAAAAAGGCGATGTCACGGCCGGTCGTCTCTTTATCGCGGATCAATCCAGTAAACGATTCTTTCAACATGCCCTGCAAAGCAAGGAAGCGGTCTCCATGTCGGACTTTGAGCTGGGGCAGGTGACACCGGGCGCTGATTTTTGTCCCTCCATGGTTCGCTACTCGGTACCAATTCATGATGAACTGGATCGGCTTGATGGCTTGCTGGTTGTGAATATTTGGGGTTCGCGACTTGATGCATCCATGGAAACTTCCATGGCAGGCTATCCCGGCAAAGTTTATATCGTGGAATTGTCTGAGGACAGAATGCGGGATGGCATTTACCTGTATCACCCGGACACCCGCAAACGTTTCGCTGATCAGATGAATTCGAATTTCCGGTTCAGTGAGGAACTTGGCCGGGATGTATGGCAAACCATCAAACAGGGCAAGGTTGCCGGTACTGTGTTTGCGGGAGAGGAACGGATGCTGTTCTACCGTAAAATATCTCCCTTTAGTGATCGCCCGACACAATGGTTACTGGTTGTGGATGCGGATCGCAATGTGCTGTTTGCCCAGGTCAACCGCATGCGTCAGTCGATCTGGGTATTGTTGGGCATCCTGATGTTTATCAGCCTGTTTCTTGCTATCTGGGCCTCCGGCCGACTGGCCCGGCCGGTGCACTCCCTGGCGGAGATAATTAAACGTTACGCAGACGGTGATCATTCGGCTGTTTATACGGATAAACGCAATGATGAGATCGGTATTGCCGGGAATGCCTTTAATTATCTCAAACACAGCCTCGAAAAGGCTGAGGCAGACAAGGCCGAGGCGGAAAAAATGGCCCGGCAATCTGAGCGGCTGGCCTCGGTCGGGCAGTTGGCGGCCGGAATCGGCCACGAGATCAATAACCCGTTGATGAACATCATGTCTTTGGCCAGTCTGGTTGAGTCGACATTGAAAAATGAAAACGAGGATGCCTGTAACGACCTGCGGTTATTGAAAAAAGAAGGCGAACGGTGTGCCCGTATTGTCCAGGGGATTCTCAACTTCGCCCGTGAAAACAAGCCGACCTACGAGGATTTCAGTATTACCGTTCTGATAGAGGAAACTACGGCCTTGTTGCAACATCGTGCCGGGCACTCATCCATCAGCATAAAATTGGAACTGGAAGCCAATCTACACATGGAAGGTGATCGCAACCAACTGCAACAAGTACTGGTCAATGTCATTCTCAATGCGATCCAGGCCTCACCGGAGGGAAGCCAGATCAGCATCAAGGCCTGGCAGCAGGAAGAACACATCTATCTGGAGATACTGGATCACGGTTGCGGTATCGACAACGAAAATGTCATGAAAATATTTGATCCTTTCTTCACCACCAAGGAGGAAGGGAAAGGTACCGGACTGGGGCTGTCAGTCAGTTACGGCATTATCAAGCACCACGGCGGCACAATAAATATTGAAAATATGAACCATGCCGGCGTGCTGGTTCAAATCGTGTTGCCTGTCCGGGCAGGTACGTCAAAGATTAATCAGGAAGTATTGGAGGCGGTCAATGGCAAGTGAAAACAAAATTAAAGTCATGTTTGTGGACGATGATGAGGTGACCGGCAGAGTGATGCAGCGTAATTGCGATGCAGGCAATTATGAATGTCGGGTCTTCAGCAGTGGCGAAGCCTGTCTCACGGCATTTCGTGACAACTCTGCCGATATTGTCATTACCGATTTGAGAATGCCGGGCATGGGTGGATTTGAGTTGTTGTCCGCATTACGGGAAATAGATCAGGAAATCCCGGTGCTGGTGATGACTGGTTATTCTTCGGTGGAAAATGCCGTCGAAGCCATGAAACGCGGTGCGACCGACTTCATCAAAAAACCGTTTGATTTTCAGGAATTACGTTTGATGATCGAACGAACCATCAAGGCCATACGACTCAAAACCGAGAATAAACTGCTGAAACGCCGACTGGTCGATCAATCGCGCAGTCGGTTTGGCATCATCGGTGAGTCACCGGTGATGAAAAGCCTGTTCTCCACCATCGAAAAAGTCGCCGAGGTGAATTGTTGCGCCATCATCAACGGCGAATCCGGTACCGGTAAGGAACTGGTTGCCCGTGCCTTGCATGACTACAGTCCGCGCAAGGATGCACCATTTGTCGCAATTGACTGCGGTGCCCTGAGTGATACGCTGCTGGAGAGTGAATTATTTGGCCATGAGAAAGGTGCCTTTACCGGCGCCGCCCAGCGCAAGCATGGTCTGATGGAGCAGGCCAGTGGGGGTACACTGTTCCTGGACGAGATCTGCAATATCTCCGATATGATGCAAATCAAGCTCATGCGTGCCATTGAGGAAAAACAGATCATTCGGGTGGGAGGAACGAGTCCGATCCCCATCGATTTACGCGTGGTTGCCGCCAGTAACCGGGATCTGGAGGACATGGCGGAGAAAGGGGAGATCCGGCATGACTTTTACCATCGTCTCAATGTTGTGAATCTGCATGTACCGTCACTGGCCGAACGTCGTCAGGATATCCCGCTGTTGGTGGAGTATTTCGTCAAGGAATTCGCCAATCGCTATAACCGGGACAGTAAAAACTTCGACAGTAACTCGTTACAGGCTCTCTGTGAGGCGGATTGGAAAGGGAATATCAGAGAACTGCGCAACACCATTGAGCGCTGTGTCATCCTTGCAGATGGTCCGGTGTTGCAGTGGTCAGGCTCCGGTGGAGGCATGCAACAGAACATGTTGCCCATCAAGTTCTCTGAACAGGAGTTCCTCTCCCTGATTGAACTGGAGCAGGAATATATCAACCATGTCCTGCGTTGTTGCAAAGGCAAGAAAACCAAGGCGGCCAAGGTATTGGGGATAGACAAGACCACCTTGTGGCGTAAATTGCGCCGCTATGATTCCGCGATTGAATGGGTGTAAATTACATTTTGCTAATATTTATATTTCTGCATTATGCAACACAAAATGAGCGGAACAGGCATAGCAGAATGCCAATGAAACAGATAAAGTATTGATTTGCAAAGAAAATTCTCTATATTTGTGATATTGGAATAGTTATTGCTCTATAAATAAGAACTTAGTAATTACCTAAGTTTTCAAACGATAGTTGTTTTAATTCTAGGAGGAGACAACATGAAAAAACTGACTAAAGCCGGCGTTATGGCCCTGGCTGCTTTCGTAGGTCTGGGCGTTTCCAGCGTTCAAGCCGGTACTGCAAATAACGGTTATGACAAACAGAAAGTTGTTTACCACATCAATGACATCCACAGCGCCAACGGTGCCCTGCGTAACATCAAGAACCACCTGAACGCCCTGGGTGACGGCAACGCTGAAATCATCGTTGTTACTCACAGCTCAGGTGCTTTTGCTCTGGTTGATGGCGCGATGGGCAAGAAAGACAAGAAAACCGGCAAGGTTTACAACTTCAATGACCAGATCGCTTCTCTGGCCAACCGTGGTGTTAAATTCCAGATCTGTGGCAACACCATCCGTGGCAAGAAAATTGATAAATCCAAAATCAATGAGCACGCTGAAGTCATTCCGTCAGGTGTTGCCCATGTTGCTCACCTGCAGCAGAAAGGTTACCTGTACGTTAAACCATAAGGTTTGACAAACAGTTGTAAAATCAAACGGGCGCATCAGCGCCCGTTTTTTTATGCCTGACGGGAAATCACAGGCAAGAATTCCAAGCAAAAAAAAAAGCGTGCATCCGGCACGCTTTGTTTAAAATTGAGGAAGAAACGAAATCTTTCTTTAATTTTTTTGTTGTTGTTCCGGTTGCTTTTTAGCTGATTTTGGCTGAATTGGAGGCGGTACCGCCCTTGTTATCCACCCAGCTGATTTTCAGTGTGTCACCGGCCTTGGCATCCTTGAAACGGAAAGAAAGGAATGGATTCTTGGAAACACCCGGACCCCACAGACAGGTCAGAACATTCTTGCCATTGTGCTCGCATTTCACTTCAGTGATGTAATGGGCTTCGATAACTTTACCGGTAGCCTTGTCTTTGCGCAGGCCGGTTTCCATTGGGTGGAACAGAATAGCCTTAACGGTTGCACGACCACCGTCACCCATCCAGGCCCGAATCTTGATATTGTTTGCCATGTAATTATTTCCTCTTAAACGCTAATTCTTTGATGTCAGTCGGGAGGCCGTGATTAGCCGCCGCAACCACCCAGAGTTACTTTGACCGGTTTTTTCGCTGACATCAGCTTGCCGCCGGCCTTGACGACCGCAATCACGTCGGATGTTTTGCGCATTTTGATACGACCGGTAATGAAACCATCTGCCTGTTTGGACAGAATGTAACTGGCAGCCAGCGGACTGGCATTTTCCGGGACCAACAGAGTAATATTTTCTGCGTTCGGAATGCTGGTTTTGACGGTAACAGAAACAACTGCGCCGTTTTCTGCAATATCAGGGGCTTCAACGGTGATCTTGTTGCTGTCTTCGGTGTTGGACATGCCGTTGAGGACTTTTAACGCCTCATCCATTTTTTTTGCATCAAATGCATTTTTGGGCCAGGCAGCCAGAACAGAACCCGGGGTCAGCAGGCCTGCACCAATGGCTACGGCAATCGAACCGGTCGCCATGGAGGCTTTCAAAAAGGTTCTACGTGAGTTAGTCATTATGGATAGCTCCTTAAAACTTTAAAATTGCAAATCTCTTCTTTTTGGTAAATAGATAAAGCAAAACTTGTACCACTATTATTTTATCATAAAAAACAAAAAGATAGAAAACAGGGTGGTCCTGAGGCGCCTCAATGCTTTGCATAATGCAATAGTGTGAATTGCACAAGGCCTTCGCTTGCTAATCCGGCATAGCCTCTGTAGAATGCGCGACTTCCGGTGCGGGATGGAGCAGTCCGGTAGCTCGTCGGGCTCATAACCCGAAGGTCGCAGGTTCAAATCCTGCTCCCGCTACCAATTTCTATACTACCTTTCATGTCGAGTTTGGCATACACCATATTCCTCTCTACAAGTAGTTGAGTTCCAACAAATTGCTGTTATAATTACGCCGTTTTACGCAAGAATTAATAAGAAGTGGGCCGTTGGCCCATTTTTTTTTTCGGGAAATTAACATGGCGGGACAAGTACAGAAAACCCTGGTGAATTTACTGGAGCCGGTGGTGGAAGGCATGGGGTTTGAGCTGGTGGGAATCGAGTATTTGCCACAGGGAAGGCACTCTTTGTTGCGTGTATATATAGATAAAGAACAAGGGATCCTGCTGGAAGACTGTGAACAGGTCAGTCGTCAGATCAGCGGTGTACTGGACGTGGAAGATCCGATTACCGGGCAATACGTCCTGGAGGTCTCTTCACCGGGTATGGAACGTCCTTTGTTCAAGGCCGAACATTACGCCCGCTATATCGGGCAGGCGGTGAAACTGCGCTTGAGCAGACCGCTGGATGGCCAACGCAAATTCCGGGGTGTCCTGCTGGAATCGGATGCGGAACATATTGTTATCCAGGTTGAGGAACCGGAGGAGCGTACAGTAAAACTGGCGCTGGTTGATGTTGAAAAGGCGAATCTTGATCCCGTGTACTGAGGCGGGGTGTTGTACATGTGTATTGAGGGATTGTCCCAAAGATTGAGTAGAGTAAGGGTACGGACATGAATAAAGAAATTCTGCTGGTCGTGGATGCTGTATCAAATGAGAAAGGCGTCGATAAGAGCATCATCTTTGATGCGATGGAAGCCGCTTTGGCGATGGCGACCAAAAAGCGTTATACCGCAGATGTGGATGTGCGTGTGGCGATTGACCGTGATTCCGGCGATTATGAAACCTTCCGTCGCTGGCAAGTGGTCGATGATGACAACATGGAACATCCGGAACGTGAAATGACCCTGAGCGCTGCACAACTGGATGAACCAGATATCCAGGTCGGTGATTTTGTTGAGGATCCCATTGAATCCGTCGAGTTTGGCCGCATTTCGGCCCAGACCGCCAAACAGGTGATCGTGCAGAAGGTTCGTGAGGCGGAACGTGGACAGGTCTTCGATGAATACAAAAACCGCATCGGTGAGCTGGTCATGGGCGTCGTTAAGCGTGTGGAACGCGGCAATATTTATATTGATCTTGGCAGCAATGTCGATGCCATGATTCCACGTGAAGACATGATTCCGCGTGAATCAGTCCGACCGGGTGATCGCCTGCGTGGTTATTTAAAAGAAGTAAAATCGGAAACCCGTGGCCCGCAATTATTTGTCAGCCGTACTGATCCCCGTTTCCTGATCGAACTCTTCAAGATTGAAGTACCGGAAATCGGTGAAGGTCTGATTGATATTCTGGGCGCCGCCCGAGATCCAGGTTCCCGGGCCAAGATAGCCGTACGCAGTAATGAAGCGCGTATCGATCCGGTCGGCGCTTGCGTGGGTATGCGCGGTTCCCGTGTTCAGGCTGTTTCTAATGAGCTTGCCGGAGAACGCGTTGATATCGTTTTGTGGGATGAAAATCCTGCCCAGTTTGTCATTAATGCCATGTCACCGGCCGATGTGGAGTCCATTATTGTCGATGAAGACGAAGTGAGTATGGATATCGCAGTGGCCGAGGACCAGTTGTCGCAGGCGATCGGACGCAATGGGCAGAATGTAAAACTGGCCAGTGAACTGACCAAATGGACACTAAACGTCATGTCTGAATCAGAAGCCGAGCGCAAGAGCGAGGCCGAAGCGGAACGTATCGTGAAGAACTTTATGGACCTGCTGGATGTGGATGAAGAAGTGGCGGCCATTCTGGTGCAGGAAGGTTTTTCGACTATCGATGAAGTAGCCTATGTACCCATTGATGAAATGCTGGAAATTGAAGAATTCGACGAAGGTATTGTGGAAGAACTGCGTACCCGGGCCAAGGATATATTATTGACCCGTGCAATCAGCAATGAAGAACAGATCACCAAGGTTGAACCTGCCAGTGATCTGATAGAAATGGAAGGTATGGACCTGGAACTGGCTTACAAACTGGCCGGTCTCGGTATCGTCACCATGGAGGATCTGGCCGAACAGTCAATCGACGAATTGATGCAGGTCGACGACATGGACGAAGACACAGCGGCAAAATTGATTATGACGGCAAGAGCACCATGGTTTGCCGATGAAACCCAGGGTAGCTAACTACCGCAGTTGAGGTAGGAGAAGAGAATATATGGCAGAAGTGACGGTTCGACAGTTTGCAGAGGTTGTTGGAATCTCGATAGAACGCCTGCTTGAGCAGCTCAAGGAAGCAGGTGTAAGCGTAGATGACGCTGATGCGACGATCAGTGAAACTGAAAAAGAGGAGCTGTTGGGCTTCCTGCGTCGCAAACATGGTGTTGCCGAACGTGCCGAACCCAGGAAAGTCACCCTGAGCCGTAAATCCACCAGTGAATTACGCCAGCCAACCGCCGGGCGTCCCGGCAGTCGTCCCAACGCCAAATCTGTCACCGTAGAAGTGCGTAAAAAACGTACTTATGTGAAGCGCAGCGTTGTCCAGGAAGAGGAAAACAAAAGACTGGAAGAAGAACGGGTACGTCGTGAAGCTGAAGAACAGGCAGCGGAACAGGCGCGACTGGAACAGGAAGAATTGCGTGAACAGCGTGAGGCCGAGGAAAAGGCGCGTATTGCTGCAGAAGAACAGGCCAAATCATCAGCGGAAGAAGCCCGTAAAGCAGAGGAAGAGACCAAGCGTCAGGCGGAAGAGATCGCACGGAAACAGGCAGAAGCGAACACCACCACTGAGGCTCGTGGCAAAGGCAAAAAAGTTCCCAAGGGTGACAGAACCGAACGGATGCAACTGGATGAGGACCGTGGCACTCGCTATGGCAGAAAAGAATTGCACGTTAACGTCGACAAGTCAGGACGACGTAAAAAATCATCAAAATCCAGACGTGTTTCCGGTGCAGGCTCTTCTGAGCACGGTTTCCAGATGCCCACTGCGCCGGTCATCCGGGAAGTGAGCATCCCGGAAACGATTACAGTCGGTGAACTGGCACAAAAAATGTCCGTCAAGGCCGCTGAGGTAATTAAGGTGATGATGACCATGGGCAGTATGGTCACCATTAACCAGGTGCTGGATCAGGATACTGCATCCATTGTGGTTGAAGAAATGGGCCATACGCCCAAGATGCTGAAAGAGGATGCTATCGAGGACGTGCTTACCGAAGAGGCCAGCAGCGAATCTGAACCGCGGGCACCTGTCGTTACCATTATGGGCCATGTTGACCATGGCAAGACCTCTTTGCTGGACTACATCCGTCGCAGCCGTGTGGTGGCGTCTGAGTCAGGGGGAATCACCCAGCACATCGGTGCATATCATGTGTCGACCGACGGCGGAGACATTACCTTTCTTGATACCCCGGGTCACGCCGCCTTTACTGCCATGCGCGCACGAGGTGCAAAGGTTACCGACCTTGTTATCCTGGTGGTGGCCGCTGATGACGGTGTGATGCCTCAGACCAAGGAAGCCATTCAGCACGCACGTGCTGCTGAGGTTCCACTTATTATTGCTGTGAACAAGATCGATAAACCGGATGCCGATACGGATCGGGTGAGAAGCGAACTGGCTAAGGAAGATGTGATCCCTGAAGACTGGGGCGGTGATACCATGTTTGTGCATGTCTCCGCCCACACCGGTGAAGGTGTCGATGACTTGCTGGAAGCCATTATCCTGCAAACCGAAGTCCTTGAACTCAAGGCGCCGAAGGAAGGTAATGCCAAAGGTGTCATTATCGAATCGCGTCTGGACAAGGGCCGTGGTCCGGTTGCGACCATGCTGGTACAACAGGGTTGCCTGAAGAAGGGTGATATCCTGCTGGCAGGTCTGGAATACGGTCGCGTGCGCGCCATGGTAGATGAACACGGCCAGCAACTGGCTGAAGCCGGTCCATCCATCCCGGTGGAGATTCTTGGTCTGTCCGGTATACCCAGTGCCGGCGATGAAGCGAATGTTGTTTCTGATGAGCGCAAGGCACGCGAAATCGCCCTGTTCCGCCAGGGCAAATATCGTGATGTCAAACTGGCCAGACAACAGGCTGCCAAACTCGAAAATATGTTTTCACAAATGGAGGAGGGCGAGGTCAATTCGCTCAATCTTGTCCTCAAAGCGGACGTACAGGGTTCAGTGGAAGCCATTTCCGATTCCTTGTTGGCGCTTTCCACTGATGAAGTGAAGGTCAAAATCGTAGCCAGCGGTGTTGGTGGTATTAACGAATCCGATGTCAATTTGGCAATGGCCTCCAATGCCGTAATTATCGGCTTTAATGTCCGAGCCGACAGCACAGCCAAGCGCCTGATTGATGAAGAGTCAGTGGATCTGCACTACTACAGCGTCATCTATGACCTCATAGATGAAGTGAAAAACGCCATGAGCGGCATGTTGGCGCCGGAATTCAAGGAAGAGATCATCGGTCTGGCTGAAGTGCGCGATGTATTCCGTTCGCCGAAACTGGGCGCCATTGCAGGCTGTATGGTGGTGGAAGGTACGGTCAAGCGGAATAACCCGATTCGCGTTCTACGTAACAATGTGGTTATCTATGAGGGTGAACTGGAGTCACTCCGTCGCTTTAAGGATGACGTCGGTGAAGTGAAGCAGGGTACAGAATGTGGTATCGGTGTGAAGAACTACAACGATGTTAAGGTCGGTGATCAGATCGAAGTTTACGAACGGGTACAGGTTCAGAGAAAACTGTAAACGTCGTATATCGTAAAGAATTGCCAGTATATCAACGGTTGCAAGAGTACCGTCAGCCATGCCAAAAGATTTCAGCCGCACACGCCGTATAGGCGAACAGATGCAACGTGAACTGGCACAGCTTATCCAGATGGAGGTTCATGACCCCCGTCTGGGTATGGTGACAGTCGCCGATGTTGAGGTCAGTCGTGATCTTGCCGTCGCCAAGGTCTATATCACGAGCCTGGACGAAGGTGAAAAACTCGAACAGAGTATGGCCGTACTGAAAAATGCCGCCGGGTTTTTACGCCACGAACTGGGTCAACGCATGACCATTCGCTTTATTCCGGAATTACGTTTTATTCATGATGTCACCATCCAGCGCGGTAATGAACTGGCCGCTCTCATCGACAAAGCAGTCGCCGGCGACAAGCAAAATCAGAACGATTGAGGTAATTGATGGGGAAGCGACGTACCAGAGGGCGTGACGTAAATGGTATTGTCTTGCTGGACAAACCGGTTGGTATCACCTCCAATTCGGCACTGCAAAAGATTAAACGGTTGTTCAATGCCAATAAGGCAGGGCACACCGGCAGTCTCGACCCGATGGCAGGCGGCTTGTTACCCATTTGTCTGGGAGAGGCCACCAAAATCTCCGGTTATTTGCTGGAAGCAGACAAGGCTTATACCGGTACCTGCAAGCTGGGCATTCGCACCACGACTGCCGATGCCGAGGGTGAGATCATCGAACAGCGGCCGGTGGCTGAGCACAGTGAAGCTGAGGTGAAAAGGATCCTGGCGCAATTTGTCGGCGAGATCGACCAGATCCCGCCCATGCATTCCGCCATCAAGCAAAATGGCCAACCCCTCTATAAACTGGCTCACCAGGGGAAAGAGGTGGAGCGCAAACCTCGCAGGGTCACCATCCATTCCCTGCAACTGGTGCGTCTGGCCGGTGATGAACTGGAAATCAGTCTGCGTTGCTCCAAGGGGACCTACGTCAGGACCCTGGCCGAGGACATCGGCCGAGCCCTGGGTTGCGGAGCTCATCTGAGCGCTCTGCGGCGGACCGAGACGGGGAGTTTTCACATCGGTCAGGCTGTGACCCTGGAGACGCTGACAGAGATGGCGGAATCAGGTTTTGAGGAACTGGATCGAGTGATTGTGCCGATGGAGCAGGCGCTGGCTGACTGGCCGGTGGTGCAGTTATCAGAAAATTCAGCCTTTTATGTCTTGCGAGGACAGGCTGTCCAGGTGGCAAAGGCCCCCACAGAAGGCTGGGTCTGCCTCACCTCGGATGGCGTGTTTTTGGGGATAGGAGAGGTTCTTGAGGATGGCCGGGTCGCCCCCCGGCGTTTGGTTAAATCGGGTTAATCTTTGGCCAAATCGGCCGGTTTATCCCTTGTGCAGCGTTTGGGGCGCGGGTACAATACGCCCTCCAAATTTGTCGGTAAATTTTTTTTAAAACAGGAGTTTGCGATGTCCATGACTGCCGAACAAAAGGCAAGCATCGTTAGTGAATATCAACGTTCTTCTAATGACACAGGTTCACCTGAAGTACAGATTGCATTGTTGTCCAACCGCATCAATGATCTGTCAGGTCACTTCAAAGATCACATCCATGACCATCATTCCCGTCAGGGCATGCTGCGTATGGTCAGTCAGCGCCGCAAGTTGCTCGACTATCTGAAGAAAAAAGACCTTAATCGCTACCGCGATCTGATTGCACGCCTCGGCCTGCGTAAATAATCCCAGCCGGAAGGAAACTCGATGAACCCCGTAACAAAAGAATTTCAATACGGCGATCACGTCGTACGCCTCGAAACCGGTGAGATTGCCCGTCAATCCACTGGTGCCGTAATGGTGAGTATGGGTGAAACTGTCGTACTGGTTACGGCGGTTGCACTAAGAGAAGCTGATGAGAGTCGGGACTTTTTCCCCATGACCATCGACTACCAGGAGCGGACCTATGCGGTTGGCAAAATCCCCGGTGGTTTCTTAAAGCGTGAAGGTCGTCCCAGTGAGAAAGAAACACTTACTGCGCGTCTGATTGACCGTCCTATTCGTCCCCTCTTTCCCAAAGGCTTCACCAACGAAGTTCAGGTGATTGCAACTGTTGTCTCCATGGACCCGGAGATTGATGCCGATATTCCTTCCATGATTGGTGCATCTGCTGCGCTGTTGTTGACCGGTACACCGTTTAATGGTCCGATTGGCGCAGCCCGTGTCGGTTACAAGGATGGGCAGTACCTGCTGAATCCTTCAATCAGCGCACTGAAAGAATCCGATCTTGACCTGGTGGTCGCCGGAACCGAAAAGGCGGTACTGATGGTTGAATCCGAAGCAAAAGAGCTGCCGGAAGATGTCATGCTGGGTGCGGTGGTTTTCGGCCACGAACAGCAACAGGTCGTCATTAAGGCCATCAAAGAGTTTGTTCAGCAGGTTGGTGTCGAAGCCTGGGATTGGCAGCCGCCTGTGAAAGATGAAAAATTACACGCCGACGTGGCTGCAGCGGCGGAAGCCGATATCACCGAAGCCTACAAGATCAAGGTAAAGAAAGACCGCTACAAACGCCTGATGGAAATCCGCAAGGGTGTTGGCGCGCAACTCGCCACTGACGGTGGCTGGACCGAAGCTGTGGTCATTGATGCAGTGACCAAACTGGAAAAGAAAATCGTCCGCAGCAGTATCCTGCGCGGCGAACCTCGCATTGATGGTCGCGACACCAGAACCGTCCGTGACATCACGGTTAAGGTTGGTGTATTGCCGCGTACGCATGGCTCCGCCCTGTTTACCCGTGGTGAAACCCAGGCTCTGGTGGTCACCACGTTGGGTACCGAGCGTGACTCACAGATCATCGATGCCCTGGAAGGCTCATTCCGTGACAGCTTTATGCTGCAATACAACTTCCCGCCTTACTGCGTGGGTGAAACCGGTCGTGTCGGCAGTCCCAAACGTCGTGAGATTGGCCATGGCCGTCTTGCCAAGCGTGGTGTTCTGGGTGTTATGCCGACAATGGAAGCGTTTCCCTACAGTGTGCGCGTGGTTTCTGAAATTACCGAATCCAACGGCTCCAGCTCCATGGCCTCAGTGTGCGGCACCAGCCTGTCATTGATGGATGCCGGTGTGCCCATCAAGGCGCCGACTGCCGGTATCGCCATGGGCCTGATCAAGGAAGACGACAAGTTTGCTGTTTTGAGTGATATCCTGGGTGATGAAGATCACCTTGGCGATATGGATTTCAAGGTGGCGGGTACCACCAAAGGCGTGAATGCGCTGCAGATGGATATCAAGATCGACGGTATCACCAGGGAAATCATGGAAGTGGCGCTGGATCAGGCCAAAGAAGGCCGTCTGCATATTCTCGGCAAGATGAATGCTGTGATCAGCGAACCGCGCACCGAGATGTCTATCCATGCACCGCGCTATGTCACTTTCAAGATTAATCCTGAAAAGATCCGCGACGTTATCGGCAAGGGTGGGGCCACCATCCGCGCCATTACCGAAGAAACCGGTGTCACCATTGATATTACCGACGATGGCATGGTCAAAATCGCCTCCAGTGATGGTGCGGCTGCCGAAGAAGCGCGTCGTCAGGTTGAGCAAATCACCGCTGACGTGGAAGTCGGCAAGGTCTATGAGGGCAAGGTTGCCAAGCTGATGGACTTTGGCGCCTTTGTGACCATTCTGCCGGGTAAAGACGGACTGGTGCACGTTTCCCAGATCTGTGAAGAACGGGTCGAGAACGTCAGTGACAAGCTGACAGAAGGCGATCTGGTCAAGGTCAAGGTGCTGGAAATCGACAAACAGGGCCGTATCCGCCTGAGTATGAAAGCCGTCTAATCCGACCGGCCAAAATACCGATTAAAAGGGCTGCATTGCAGCCCTTTTTCGTTTTCGGCGGTTGCACTGAAAATGAGCCGGACACTGGCATATCGCTTGCATATTTACCTCCAAACGAGGCAAATTCAGGAGCTACCATGCACAATCGAGCCGGCATTCTTGCTGTCCTGGCCATCAGCCTGGGCCTAACCACGTCATGCGCTGTGAAGGCGCCACCGGACGATATCGTTTCACCTGAGCGGGCCATGATTATTGGCTATGTCGAGGCGGAATACCCCATTGATGCCATCGATTTCCATGAATATGGTGTGACATATGTTCCGCCGTTTACCGTACCACCAAGGGTGCTGGTCTACAAAGATGGCTTTTTTATGGCGGAAAACGTCAAACCGGGGAAATATTTTATTTCCGGCTTCTATTCTGATCGCAAACTTTATACCACCGTGAACAGCGCGCAAACCGCCTACCAGAACATTGTCATCATCAAGCCGGGAGCGGTGCAATATGTGGGCTCACACCGTATCGAGGTCTACAAGCGTCGCTTGCTGACTCGGGGAGAGTTTGAAGTGAAACAGATTCAGCGGCCCGGCGAACGGCAGGCCCTGCGGCATTTTTACCATGTCACGGAAGGAACCGGCTGGCAGAAGAAAATCGCCCGTCGTTTGCAGGAGTTGCGGCAATAAATTGCCGCCTACAATTTGCTGAGATAGCCGGAAATGCGTTGCTCCAGCCAATAAATCGGCCGGAAAGGCACAGGACCGCTGACAAATCCCATGTGCCCACCCTGTTTTGAAAGTTCAAGCCGGGTACCGGGGGAGAGTTCATGCTCGCCGGGAATCACATCCGGTGTCATAAAGGGATCATCTTCCGCATGAATGATCAGCGTGGGTATGGAAATAGTGGACAGGAACTGCCGACAACTGCTTTTTTCATAATAATCCATGGCATCAGTAAATCCATGCACCGGGGCAGTGACCCGCTCATCAAACTCGTAAATGGTTTTACTCTCTAAGGCATGTTCGATATCAAACGGCGTAGTCATATCGCGTTTGCGGGCAAGCGAGCGTAATAATTTATCCAATAAATGCTTCTGATAGATTTTTGAAAAACCTTCGTTTAATTGTTGCGATGCCCTGGCCAGTTCAAACGGTACCGACACCGCGACTGCAGCATTAAGGGGATTGGCACTTCCGGTTTCACCCAGCCACTTAAGCAATACATTACCGCCCAGGGAAAACCCGACGGCAAAGCATTTTCTCTCGGGGTATTGCTGTTTGATTTGATTGACGACAAATGCCACATCGGCGGTATCACCGGAATGATAGGCGCGGGGCAAGCGATTTGCTTCGCCGCTGCAACCGCGGAAATAGAGCAAACCGGCGGTAAAACCGCTCTGTGCTAAATGCTGCAACATGGACGTGGCATAGTGAGAATGGATGTTTCCCTCCAGGCCGTGCAGGATGATGACCAGTGGGCCACCATTATCCAGAGTCCAGTCCACATCGACAAAGTCGCCATCCGGCAGTTCAAATCGTATACGCTGAAAATCCTGTTTAAAACGTTTGCGAAACAGCGTCGGCCAAATTGTCTGCGCATGGCGATTTAACAGCCACCAGGCGGGTTTGAAGGTGCTTCCGGATATCATCGAGTCTGTGTGGTTGATTTTTGTTTGGGGGTAGCATATCGGGAAATCGGGAGTTGTTAAAGTATAGGTATTGTTGTGGATACAGATTGCCCTTTGTTGTCTGTTTTTCCCGCAGCGGGCAATGTCAGTGAGCGCAATTATTGTGAGTATTGGCGAGGCAACACCCTCATGTATGTGCTATTTTTCGCTGTAAGTTGCCTTGTTTTGTATTAAATATACAGCCAATCGGTTTTTTGGTTAAACGTTGATAATTTGATCACTATAACACCTCCCCTTGACAGGTTGTTATGTGACACAGAGGAAAAAGCATGATGTCAAACCTGCCTGAACTGTCAGGTTTGGATAGTGAGTTGGCCTTTGTGTTAACTGGCTGTGGACTTTTATTAAGAGTGTCTTGACGATGGCCGGATTCGTAACCTCTCCATTTGTTGATTTTTGGCGGAAATTACCGCTTTTGATTCGTGCAGTTTTGTCGGGTCTGTTTGTCTTTGCCATAGTCGGTTCTGTTGTGATGTGGCTTGTAATGGTATTTATACCAGCACCATGGTCGATTTTCGTTATGGGGATTGTGTTGTGGGTATATTGGCAGGTGGTGAGCGGCCGTTGGTGGTTTGGTCGTTCCGTCATTGCGGGACGAGAGTATTGCCGGGCAACAACGTTGTCGGCAGGTGTTGGGTTATGGAGCATGATAGCGGCATTGTTGATAGTTGCAGTTTTACAAGCCGGGTTTGTGGTTACCTTTCGGATTATTGAGTTTCCCTCACGGTTATGGACACTGGCGTATGATTTGACAGCAGTGCCGGTCTGGATAGCCTGGTTGTTCGTTATTATGGCTGCACTGACTGCCGGTTTGACAGAGGAGGTCGGCTTTCGGGGATATATGCAGGTTCCTTTGGAGAAGCATTATGGCGCTCCCATCGGCATTGGGCTGGTGTCGATTGTCTTCGTTGTATTTCATCTGCATCAAACCTGGGCACCTTCGGTGCTGCTATTGCTTATTGTCGTGAGTGCTATGTGGGGAAGCCTGGCTTATACTTCCGGCTCTCTCATCCCGGGCATCATCAGCCATACGGTGGCAGACATTATTAATTTCTCTTACTGGTGGACTGATGTGGCGGGATCATTTGATAAAAGACCAATTTCAGAAACCGGGTTTGATGTGCATTTCTTCATTTGGCTTATGATACTCGGTGTTTCAATTTTATTGTTTGCCTTGTCGATGCGTAAAATTCAGGCCAAGCGTCACACCAGACGCAAGGAGAATGATCCGGATGGAACGTAAATAACAAGATATGACATCGATTGACGACAGCCCTGTATACAATAGGGGTGCCGGGTATTATTTGGAATGTGTCATCTGTTGTGTGGACTGAATGAAGTGATATCCAACATGACATCAATGGAGTTGTCTGTTGGATATCATTTTCTTTCAGCCTGTCCTTAACGATTTTCCCGGCATGCCTTTTCAGCCGGCGTTAAATGCCTTTACTGATTTGCCCGATTCTTGATCAAATCATCCACCACCGCCGGGTCGGCCAGGGTGGAGGTATCGCCCAGTGTGCCCAGGTCGTTTTCGGCGATCTTGCGCAGGATACGGCGCATGATCTTGCCGGAGCGGGTTTTGGGCAGGCCGGGAGCCCACTGGATGACGTCTGGTTTGGCAATAGGGCCAATCTCCTTGCGACACAGCTCGATAAGTTCCTTTCTTAACTGTTCATCCGGTTCCACACCAAGCACAGGGGTGACGTAGGCGTAGATCCCCTGACCCTTGATGTCATGGGGGTAGCCCACCACAGCGGCCTCAGCGACCTTTTCATGCAAGACCAGGGCGGATTCCACTTCGGCTGTGCCCATACGGTGACCGGAAACATTCAGCACGTCATCCATCCGGCCGGTGATCCAGTAATAACCATCGGCATCACGGTGTGCCCCGTCACCGGTGAAGTAATAACCGGGATAATCCGAGAAGTAGGTTTTGACAAAACGGTCGTGATCACCATAGATGCTGCGCATCTGACTGGGCCAGGAGCAGGTCATCACCAGCGCACCCCTTGCCTCGCCGTTTCCTTCGATGAGTTGATTGGTGGTGGTGTCGATGATGCCCGGTTTGATACCAAAGAAGGGGCGGGTGGCCGAACCGGGCTTGAGTTTGGTGGCGCCGGGCAGCGGGGTCAGCAGGTGACCACCGGTTTCCGTCTGCCACCAGGTGTCGACAATAGGGCAACGTTCATCACCCACCACCTTGTGATACCACTCCCAGGCCTCCGGGTTGATGGGTTCGCCCACCGTACCTAGGATACGCAGGGATTGGCGTGAGGTCTTTTTCACCGGGCCTTCACCTTCCCGCATCAGGGCGCGGATGGCGGTGGGGGCGGTATAAAAGACGGTGATCTTGTGTTTGTCCACCACCTGCCAGAAACGGGAGGAGTCGGGGTAGTTGGGTACTCCCTCAAAGAAGACCGTGGTGAATCCGTTGGATAACGGTCCATATAGCAGATAACTGTGACCGGTGATCCAGCCCACGTCCGCTGTACACCAGTAGATGTCCTTGTCGGTCAGGTCAAAGGTGTATTTGGTGGTCATGGTGACGAAAAGGATATAACCGCCGGTGGTGTGCAGGATCCCTTTGGGTTTGCCGGTGGAGCCGGAAGTATAGAGAATAAACATGGGATCTTCTGCATCCATCTCTTCCGGCGGGCAATCTGTTGAGGCACTGGCCATGGCATCGTGGTACCAGACGTCATGTTTGTCATTCCAGTTGATGTTGCCGCCGGTGCGTTTCACGGTCAGGACGGTGTGCACATTGGGGCAGTCCTTGACGGCTTCATCCGTATTGGCCTTCAATGGAATCGGTTTGCCGCCACGCACGCCCTCATCGGCGGTAATGACCACGCGACAATCGGAATCAAGGATACGATCCTTGAGTGAATTTGGGGAGAAACCGCCAAACACCACGGAGTGCACCGCACCGATACGGGCACAGGCCAGCATGGCATAGCCGGCTTCCGGGATCATGGGCATATAGATACAGACCCGATCACCTTTTTTCACACCACGGGCTTTCAGCACATTGGCCAGTTTGCTGACCTGTTCATGCAGTTCACGATAGGTGATCTTTATATCGTCTTTGGGATTGTCGCCTTCCCAGATGATGGCAACCTGATCCGCACGCTCAGGCAGGTGTCGATCAATACAGTTGTAACTGACGTTCAGCTTGCCGCCTTCAAACCATTTGATATAGAGATTGTCCCTGGCATAACTCCAGTCGCTTACCTTGTCCCAGGGTTTATACCAGCTGATAAATTTTTCCGCCTGCTCAGCCCAAAAGCCATTCGGATCATCGACAGAGCGTTGATACATCTCATTGTATTGTGCTTCGGTGATATGGGTGGTCTTTTTAATATTATCAGGGATGTCATAGAGTTTGTCTGACATGATTATGCCCCTTTCCTGTTTGTTAATGCGTTTGAATAGGTTGTTTATTTTTTGTTTTTAAAGTCGTGCCCTGATCCTGAACTGTGATCGTATCAGGCGCTGAATGGTGTCACCGCTTGCGCCGAGTAGTTGCACCAGATGGGTAAATATCGCCGCCGTGGCCGCAGCATCACCGGTTGCACTGTGTCGATTCACGATGTCGACCTTGCAATAACGTGCCACTTCTTCCAGCGTATAATGCCCTATTTGGCCACGATGCTCCAGATATAGCAACATGGTATCCAGCCAGGGGTTCTGTAAACGTCCATGACAAACCTTTTGTAAGGTCTTGTTTATAAAGCGAATATCGAAGCTGATATGGTGTCCCACCAGGACGGCATTGTCAATAAAGTCGAGTATGGCGGGCAAGACGGTGACCAGGATCGGCGCATCGGCCACATCCTTGTCGGTTAAATGGTGAAAGACCGTACTTGAAGCGGGGATGGCACGTTGTGGATTGATGCGTGTCTGAAAGGTGCGACCGGTAATCTGTAAACCCTGCATTTCGATCAATGCGATATCTATAATCGCATCACCGCTATAGGCATGCAACCCGGTGGTTTCGGTATCCATAACAACAAACCGGGTTTCATTTATGGTTTGTTGTAATATCTGACTGGAGGAATGGCGGTGGCAGGCACGAAACAGTTGCAGGGCCTGTTCATCGCCGGTCAGTTTTTTTTCTATGCGAGCACGCAGAAAAGCAAACTTGTTTTGTAATTGATGAATAAGATCACGCATGTGAGGGAATTAAACAAACAACCCCGCCGCAGCGGGGTTGTTGTTTTTACTTTTAGTGCCCGGTCGCACCAGCGGCTCCGCGTGGAACACGAATGTCTTCCACCAGATGCTGGATGTGATCCGGCGGTGGCGGAGTAATACGTGACACCACCATGGCAACGGCAAAGTTGATCATGGCACCCACTGCACCGAAGGATTCCGGTTGAATACCAAGCCACCAGTTTGCGGCATTATCCGGCAGGTTGTTTGAACCGGGAATAAAGAACCAGCCCTTGTAGACAAAGATGTAGATCAGGGTGGTCAACAGACCGGCCAACATGCCGTAAACCGCAGCACTGTTGTTGATCCGTTTATTGAAGATTCCCATCATGAGGGCAGGGAAGAGCGATGACGCGGCCAGCCCGAATGCCAGCGCCACCACCTGAGCCGCAAAGCCCGGTGGGTTCATCCCCAATATCCCGGCCACAATAATGGCGGCGACCATGGCCAATCGTCCTGCCATCAATTCATCCTTTTCCGAGATATCCGGTCTGAAGATGCCTTTTAGCAGGTCGTGGGAGATAGCCGAGGAAATGGCCAGCAACAGACCCGCCGCAGTGGAGAGCGCCGCAGCCAGACCACCGGCCGCGACTAGGGCGATCACCCAGTTGGGCAGTTTGGCGATTTCCGGGTTGGCCAGCACCATGATGTCGCGATCCACCTTGGTCATCTCATTGCCTTTCCAGCCATAACTGTCCGCCTTGTCGGCGAACGCCTTGTTTTTGTCGTTATAGTACTGGATACGTCCATCCTTGTTCTTGTCTTCGAACTTGAGCAGGCCGGTCTTTTCCCAATTCTGGAACCAGCTTGGCCGCTCATCGATCTTCAGGTTGGCGGTGGGTTGGCCGACCTGACCGGGCTGGATGGTCTTAACCAGGTTATAGATCGCCATGGCGCCTACCGCCGGTGCGGTGGTATAGAGGATGGCGATAAACACCAGTGCCCAACCGGCAGAAGCGCGGGCGTCTTTCACTTTGGGTACAGTAAAGAACCGGATGATGACATGAGGCAGGCCTGCTGTACCAATCATCAGCGACAAGGTCAGCAGGATCATATTCAGCGACGTCCCTTTCTGTGCCGTGTACTGGGCAAAACCGAGATCCACCAGCACCTGATCAAGTTTGGCCAGCATGGTCATGCCGCTGCCGTCATTGATGGTGCCACCCAGGCCCAGTTGCGGAACGGGATTACCGGTCAACTGGAAGGAGATAAAGACCGCCGGTACCGTATAGGCAAAGATCAATACGCAGTACTGGGCGATCTGGGTGTAGGTGATCCCCTTCATGCCGCCAAGTACGGCATAGATAAAGACGATCACCATGCCTACCATCACGCCTGTGCTCGCCTCGACTTCCAGGAAGCGGGCAAAGGCCACACCGACACCCTTCATCTGACCGATTACATAGGTGATCGAGGCGACGATCAGACAGATTACCGCAACGATACGCGCTGTCTGGGAGTAGTAACGCTCACCGATAAACTCCGGCACGGTAAACTTGCCGAACTTGCGCAAGTAGGGCGCCAGCAGCATGGCAAGCAGTACATAACCGCCGGTCCAGCCCATCAGATAAACCGACGCATCGTAACCCTTAAAGGCGATGATACCGGCCATGGAGATGAAGGAGGCGGCCGACATCCAGTCGGCGGCGGTGGCCATCCCGTTGGCGACAGGATGAACACCTTTACCTGCCACATAAAACTCACCCGTGGTGGTGGCCTTGGCCCAGATGGCGATTCCGATATAGAGAGCGAAAGTTGCGCCAACAACAGCGTAGGTCCACATTTGTAAATTATCCATCGTGAACCCCCTTAATCTTCGTGAACATCATGTTGGCGATCCAGTTTGTCCATCTGTTTGGCATAGACAAAGATCAGGATCACAAACGTATAAATAGACCCCTGTTGTGCGAACCAGAAACCCAGCGGATAACCGCCGAGATGGATCTTGTTCAGTACGTCCACCAGCATAATGCCGAAGACATACGAAACCACAAACCAGATGGTCAGACAAATTGCCAGAAGGCGCAGATTGGCCTTCCAGTATTCAGCTGCGCTACCTGTCGGTTGCATAGGTGATTCTCCTCTTGATGTTTAACTGCAAAAAGTCGATTCTGTTTCCATCAGGCAAGAGCTCCATCGATTTATATTTCTCCACAACATGTTGGTTGATAAACATGCTATTGAAGTCGTTTACAGGCCGCGTCATAACTGATAATCCAGACTGAGCCGTGACTGGAGCTTGCGTGCCTGACGAAAGGTCTCCTTCAGAATGCGGCGCTCCAGATCATTCAGTTTGGCGGTATCCAGCCAGTTGTTAATCGGTGCATTATCGTGCATCTGTTGACGGTGATTTTGCATACGCATCAATTGGATATACTGGTAAGCATCAATCCAGGATTCGGCGGCGTCCTGGTTTATCGCTTTAAGACGAGCCGCTTCCCGCAAGCGGTCGATGGTATTGGTGACATTTATTTTGTTTGCCAGAGCGATGATGCGTGCTGCATCCACGAACGGCGTGATGCCGTGCAGTTTCAGATCAATGGCATCTGCATTGTGTTCATTGCGGCGGGTGACCAGATCACCAAACAACCCCAGCGGGGGACGGATGCGCAGGGCATTATCCGCCATCTGTCGGCGGAACAGGCTGTTGCGAGCGACTTCCTCGTTGAGCCATGCGCGTAACGCCTGCACCGGTTTATCGGCGCCATGCAGGCTGCGAAAATCAAAAAAGATCGAGGCATTCAACAAATTCTCGGGCGTGGTGCTGTTGATCCAGCGACGAAAGCGCGCTTGCCACTCCTGCTTGCTGAGACAACACTCAGGATTGCTTGCCATGATATTACCGGGGCAGAGAGGAAATCCGATTTCATTTAAGGCGGCATTGATCCGTGCCGCCAATGGCAGGAGTTGCCGGCGAACCGATTCAGTATCGTCAGCTTCGCACTCAAACAGGATACCGTTGTCCTGATCGGTTTTCAGGGTCTGTTCCATGCGTCCCTCGCTGCCGAAGGATAACCAGGTGAAGGGTATAGCGGGGCTGCCCGATTCATTTTCACACAGCTGTATGACCTGTCTGGTCATTAGATCATTGAGGGTGGTGATGAGACGCATTAACTGGCTGACTGAGGCGCCTTGCGCCAGCATCTGGTCGGTAAACGCGATAATGTCTCGACTTGACTGTTTCAGTGAGTTCAGATCCCGGCTGCGTTGAATGGCGCGGCTCAGATTACCCAATCCAATGCGCTGCAGGGAGAACAAGTCCCGTTCCGACAAAAGTCCGACAAAACGCCCGTGTTCAGTCACGCAGACGTGCCCCAGACCTTGTTCAGCCATATAAAACGCGGCATCGGCAGCAAAGTCATCCGGTGAAAAACAGTGGCTGACCGGTGTCATTACTTCACCGATTGGGGTATCAATACTGCGCTCAGCCAGTGTAATACGCACCATCACATCACGCAGGGTCAGGATACCGATCGGCAGGCCATTGTCATTCAATACCGCAATGCTGCGCCGTTGTGCGGCCTCCACTTTTTCCAGTGCTTGCCGAACCGGCGTGTCAGGTGAACAACTGATGGGATTGGGGGCGAGCAGGTTACGCAGCGAGGTATTAAGTGAATTGTCATGCGAGATGGTGGAGGCAGTGTGGGCCTGAATATTTCCCACGGCCTGTTCCAGCAGGTTGGCCAGTCGTCGGGTGCAAAAATCATTAAAGATACTGCTCTCTGCCATCAACGTTGCAAAATCGTCCTGCGCCAGTTCATAGCAGTGTGTCTCTTCCATGGCTTTATGCCAGGTGTGTACCGGGCGTTGTGACAACAGGGCACCAATGGGAAAGGCCTCACCACTGACCAGTTCCCAGATGCCGGCATCATTGGCGGCGTCTTGTCGGGTAAAGCCACGCACGCGACCTTGTTTGATAATGAAGAGTTTATCGGGTATGCCGGCATCCGGACCGGTAATGATCGCGCCACCGGGAAAGGTGGTTTCCTGCAATCGATCTGACAGAAATTGCAAATGTTCGGGCTTCATCTGATTAAACGGAACATGCTGTAACAGAAATTCGTTATTCATGTCAGACAATGTTTTAGGTTTGTCGGCAGCACGCTGAGGTGTCACCGGTTTGAAAACATTCAGATGGAATACGAAGCGCTGACAGTGCTGAAACCCGTATGACGGGCGCGAATATATCGGGTGTGTATATGCATCCTCTGTCCCCTTTACAGGTTATTAATATACTAATGAACGATCAGACGTAATCTGTTTTATATAGCACAACAGACTGAAAATGCACGGTTTGTTAATTTAACAAAGCCGCTATCGAATAAGTTGAATAGTTATAGCTTAATCAGAACGGGGTGACTACAGCGTGTTATTGATGTAGATCAATTAACCATTTGCTTCCAGTGGTTAATCGGAGACCCGTTTGCGCATGCTGTCGATGGAGAGAATAAAGCGCTGTATGGTGGCATCCAGATCACTGGGCAGATTTTGAAACACGCACCCGATGCGTTGTCCCTCTTCGGGTTTGTCTTTTCTCAACGGTAATATATTGCAGATTTTCAACGTTACAATGCCGCCGCCATGTTCCGGCAGGTTGATATGGCTGGCCTTTAGAACCTGATCCATCTGAAAATCCTCGTGCATACCCTTGTCTTCCAGCGCCAGACCGCCGGCACTGATATCCAGGATCCGATATTGGCCCTGGGTATCATCTGAATGGGTAAATTGGCACTGGGCATTGACGCTTAATGGAATGGCGACCCGATAGGTGTCACGACGCTGTATCCAAAGCATTTCATCCGGTACTTCAAAGGCGAATACAAGCTGATCTTTAAAGCGGGCCTTGCGGACATGGTGAACTGACCATTGGGCAGAAATGCCGGCCAGATCCGATTTAAAAATCACCCGTGGCTCAGACATGATCCGTTTGTTCATACCTTCATCCGGTCCGTAATCAACCACGATCATTTTTTTCTCGGGCAGGATATCAATGATAGCGGTCATGAACGACTGGTTGCCATCCTCAAAGTAGGCCGTTACGAGGCAGCGTCCCTTGGCGAGCATGCGCATTTTTTGCATGATCTCGCTAGGAGAATAGATCGTAAAGTTTTCAGCTTCCTGAATGGCGGCCGCTTTGGTCGGCTTGATCTTGAATATATCGTTACTCATGAAAGTTCCTGCAGTTTGTGGTTATCAGGAAACACCCTTTGAAAAACCGGCAATCCTGATAAACCCGCGTTGCCCTGTTTTACTCTATTTATATCGGAGGTATGTTTAAAAACTGTAGTTTGCTTCCAGGCCGTGTGCAATGAGTCAAATCGGGATGGCGGCACGGGGCGGTACCGATGTCAGCTGCCAGTTTGTTATGGCCCATGACCACAATTCAGGCAGTGATACCGTTTGCAGTGCAGTTGGCACGGCCTGACCTAAAAAAATCAGGGCATTGCACAGTTGGGGAACCGGGTTACTCAGATCCAGGCCGGTCGCAAAGTTTTGTTTGCTGAGTTTTTGGCCATTTGGATTTATGGCAACAGGGAGGTGTATATAACGGGGGTTGGGCAGCCCCAGACGCTGCCGGATGAGGATCTGACGCGGTGTGGAATCGAGCAGGTCGCAGCCGCGTACCACTTCAGTCATACCCTGGTCTGCATCATCGACAGCGGTGGCCAGTTGGTAGGCAAACAAGCCATCAGCGCGGCGGATCACGAAGTCGCCGATATCTGTCATGGCAGAGAATTGTTGCAGACCTTGCAATCCGTCTGCAAATTCTATCAATTCATTATCCACGCGCAGGCGTAACTGGCGGGGTATCTTGCCGGCAGACAGACCGTTGCGACAGGTGCCGGGATAAATACCCGGCAGTTGTTCAGACTCGAGGATATCCTTGCGGCTGCACCCACAAGGGTAGACATCACCCTGGGCTTGTAACTGTGCCAGTGCCTGCAGATAGCGATCACTGTGGCGGCTCTGATAACTCACCGGCTGGTCCCACTCAAAACCAAACACTTGTAATGAGTGGATGATGTGATCGGCCGCACCGGCTGCCTCGCGTGGCGGATCGATGTCATCAATCCGCACCAGCCACTCGCCATTTTGACTGCGGGCCTGCAGATAACTGCCCACCGCTGCGATTAACGAACCGAAGTGGAGCGGACCGGTTGGGGAGGGGGCAAAGCGACCTCGATATCGCACATCCGGGTTATTCATACCAACGCGTAAAATCCTCGACCGGGACTCTCTCCAGGCGATAGCTGTTCAGCGGGTGTGCCGGATCGGCATAACCCAATGACATACCGGTAACCAGCTTAAGCTCTGGCGGGATGGCCAATTCGGCACGGACGATATCGGGGTATTCCGCCAGTGCAAATTGGGGACAAGTGGCCAGTCCCAGGCCGGTGGCCGCCAGCATGACCGACTGAATAAACATCCCCATATCGACCCAGGAACCCTGCGAGAGACGTTCTTCAATAAAAAACATCAAACCGATGGGCGCGCCAAAAAACCGGTAGTTGTCATACCAGGCCTGCTTCTGGCGTTCAGTGTCGCCACGCTGAATATTCAGCGCACTATACAGCGCCAGTCCGGTGGCCCTGCGCCGTGATTTGTAGGGTTCATACCAGTCGAGCGGGTAATATGGATAATCGGGGTTTTCCTGCTGACCGGTTTCACGGGCGGCGATGAGCTTGTCGGTGAGCGACCGGCGGGATCCACCGCTGACCACGGCCACCTGCCAGGGTTGCATATTGGTCCCGGATGGCGACCAGCGGGCTGTATCCAGTATTTTTTGTACCAGCTTATGGTCGACCGGCGTGTCGAGGAAAGCACGGCAGGCATGGCGAGAGGTGATGGCGTCAATAATATCCATTAAATACCTCACAATTTTCCAGATGTGTTTGCATTTGTTATCTAAAGTAAACCCCCGGTCAGCCGATGTGAAGTGTTCAATTCAAGAGTTTTCACAGGGTGGGCTGAAGCGGTGCAAAATGAAAAATTTGTCATCCGTGGTGTGACCGAAGATGGAAAAAAATTACGTCCCGGTGACTGGATAGAACGCATTTCATCAACCCTGGCGGGCTTTTGTGCCCAAAAAAAACTTCGCTATTGCGCCAGTGTTCAGCCTTGCATTATAGATGGTGAAAAATGTCTGGTCGTGGCCCGAAATCTGGAAAAAATCGACCCAATCGCCTATGACTTTATCATGGGGTTTGCCCGCAGTAATCAACTGACTATCATGACTGATCGCCGTCAGGGTGAGCGCGCCCTGAAAGTGGAGTAACAGACATCCCGGCCGGGTTTCGACCGGGACCTACCTGCTTAAATCATCTGTTTTTCGCGGATTTCATCCAGACTCTTGCAGTCGATACAGAGATTGGCTGTGGGGCGGGCTTCCAGGCGTTTGACGCCGATTTCGATACCACACTGCTCGCAATAGCCATATTCGCCGTTGTCGATATTCTCGAGTGATTCGTCAATTTTTTTGATGAGCTTGCGTTCACGATCCCGTGTACGCAATTCCATGGTGAATTCGGATTCCTGGGTGGCACGATCATTGGGATCCGGGAAATTGGCCGCTTCATCCTGCATGTGATGCACGGTACGGTCCACTTCCTCCATCAACTCGCGTTTCCATGCCAGCAGAATTTCACGGAAGTGCTGACGCTGGGCATCATTCATATATTCTTCGTTTGAGCCGGCTTCATAAGGGACAAATTCCTTAAATTCACCGGATGCGCTTGAAGATTTGGTTTTCTTGGGTGCGCTGCTGCTCTTCTTGGCAACCGTTTTCTTTTTCGCGGCAGGTTTAGTTTTGGCAACCGCTTTTTTCTTGGCGGTCGTTTTCTTTTTCGCTGTGGTTTTCTTCTTGGCGGTTTTTTTCTTCGCGGCCATGTTGCGGTATCTCCTGCCTGTCAAAATTCCGGTAAATAAATCAACGCGCTTCTATACCAGATTCAGCACAGCGGCGCAATAAATCAGTGGTCAAATCAGACAATTTCACATTGCAAAATCGATATGATAGGAAGTTATGGTGGTTACAGGCTTGAAAATCAAGGATAAAGTGAAAAAAAATCACAAGGGGTGATTCACCGCATTGAGTGGGTTAAGCTTGGCGCAATTTTATCCAAATGAGGAAAAAATCTTGAGTCTTGAAGCATTGTTATTCGACGTTGACGGCACCCTTGCAGATACTGAGCGGGACGGCCACCGGGTGGCATTTAATCTGGCGTTTGTCGATGCGGGGCTGGATTGGAACTGGTCCGTGGAACTCTATGGAAAACTACTGAAAGTGACAGGCGGCAAGGAACGTATTCGTTACTATCTGGATGAATTTAATAGAAGTTTCTCGCGTCCTGATAATCTGGATGAATTTATCGCCGGTCTGCATCGCGCCAAGACCGATCACTATACCGCCTTGCTGGCCGGTGGCGGTATTCCGCTGCGGCCGGGTGTTGAACGACTCTTGCACGAGGCGCGGGCGGCCGGCTTGCGTCTGGCGATTGCCACCACTACCACGCCGGCCAATGTGGAGGCCTTGTTAGTGAATACCCTGGGGCGGGAAAGTATGGACTGGTTTGAAGTTATTGCTGCGGGTGATATTGTCCCGGCCAAGAAGCCCGCACCGGATATCTATCTTTACGCCATGCAAGAGATGAACTTGGCGCCGATGCAGTGTCTGGCCTTTGAAGATTCGGCCAATGGTATCAAGTCAACCCGGGATGCGGATCTGGCGACGATCATCACCATCAATGACTACACCGCTGAGGATGATTTTTCTGATGCGGTACTGGTGCTCGATCAATTGGGCGAGCCGAATCAGCCGTTTCATGTTCTGCAGGGCACGGTGAATGGTGACAGTTATGTCACTATCGATTTGCTGCGTAACCTGCATGCCGCCTACTGCCGAACCGCCAATGTCTGAAACCCGTCGTATTCATGACATTCAGCCCTTCCATGTAATGGCGCTGTTGGCCCGTGCCCGACAGCTTGAAGCAGAGGGACGGGATATCGTGCACATGGAAATCGGGGAGCCGGATTTTCCCAGCCCGCCACAGGTGGTTGCGGCCGGGTTGGACGCGATCAAAGACGGCGAGGTGCATTACACCCCGGCGTCCGGGTTACCGGTACTGCGCCAGGCTATCGCTGATTTTTATGCGCAGCATTATGCTGTCACCGTTTCGGCTGATCGGATCATCGTCACACCGGGGGCGTCCGGCGCCTTATTGCTGACGCTTGGGGTGTTACTGGAACGGGATCAGGCGGTGTTGATGGCCGATCCCGGCTATCCGTGTAATCGAAACTTCGTCCGTTTTTTGGAAGGCAGAACCACAGCGGTGAATGTCGGGGCCGAAAGCGGTTATCAATTGACGGCGGAACAGGTTAAGCATCACTGGCAGGCAGAGACTCGGGCGGTATTGTTGGCCAGCCCATCCAATCCCACCGGCACACTGATTGATCCGGATACCATGCAGGGAATCATCCGGCAAACCCAACAGTTGGGTGGTGCGGTGATCGTGGACGAGATTTATCACGGCCTGGTTTATGGCGGGCAGGCGAAAACGGCCCTGGCCTTGAGTGATGAAGTCTTTGTTATAAACAGCTTCTCCAAGTATTTTGGTATGACCGGTTGGCGTTTGGGCTGGGTGGTTGCACCAGAGGCTTATGTTGAATCACTGGATAAGCTGGCGCAAAATCTGTTTCTGGCTGCGCCGACACCGGCGCAATATGCTGCACTGGCGGCATTTCAACCGGAAACCATCGCTGTCCTTGAACAGCGCCGCGAGGCGTTTCAACAGCGGCGGGATTTTTTGTTACCGGCCTTGCGTCAATTGGGTTTTAAAATTCCGGTGGAACCGCAAGGCGCGTTTTATCTCTATGCCGATTGCAGTGCGTTTACCGATGACAGCTATGCCTTTGCAGAGGAATTGCTGGAACAAGCCGGTGTGGCGATCACGCCGGGCAAGGATTTTGGTCATAACCAGCCGGAAAAACATTTGCGCTTTGCCTATACCACGTCGATGGAACGGTTGCAGGAAGGGGTGGCCAGGCTGGGGAAATATCTCGGCAAGTCTTAAATGAATCGCCTGCATCATGCATGCCGGGTGTTGCTGCGAATGCGCAGATTGACTGTTTTGCCGGCGATAAAACCCGCAGGGCGCAGGCAGGCGCCGGCCAACATCCAGGCATTTAACCTGATTGGATGGTAAGTGATGATGTTTCCTGACTTGATCTTACTGACTGCGGCCATCGTCATATTATGGTTTTCACCGGTTAAAAACGGTCAAGTAATCACTGTCTACTGGATCGGCCTGTTTTTCCTGGCGATCGCCGCCGGTCTGTATGTAGGGCGACTTTCCTGGCCGGTGCTGCCGGTTGCGCTGTTATTTGGCGGCGCCTGTTACGGATTCACAAAAAGCAAAGGTGCCGGTCGGTGGCTGTTGGGAACGGGCGTTTTGCTCATGGCGCTGGGATTGGGGTTGCACCTGTTACCGGGATTCCATAACCCGCAGATTCTTGACAAGGTACAGCTTTCACCTGATTCCATTCCCTATAGCCTGTACCTGAATTTCGATAAGGCCATGGTGGGTCTGTTCATACTTGCGTTCATGCAGCCATTGATAAATACAAGTCTGCAATGGCGGGATATGATTCGACAGTTGTTGCCCATGGCCGGCATAACGATCAGCATCGTCATTCTTGTATCCATGGCCGTGGGTTATATTCGGTTTGATCCAAAATGGCCTGACTTCCTGTTGTACTGGTTGTGGATCAATTTATTCATCACCTGCCTGGCGGAAGAGGCCCTGTTTCGCGGTTTTTTACAACAACAATTAATCCGCTTGTTGCTGCCGTATAAATATGGTCCGCTGATTGCAATTACGATTTGCGCCGCCTTGTTTGGTCTCGCCCATATCGGTGGCGGATTGACCTATGTGTTCCTGGCAACAGTGGCCGGTCTGGGTTATGGTCTGGCGTATCATAAAACCGGACGTATTGAGGCGGCTGTCCTGTTGCACTTTATGCTTAATACAGTACATATTCTCTTCTTCAGTTATCCGGCCCTGATTGGTATCAGGTGACAAAACCAGCAGAAAACTTGTTGAATAATCAGTGCCGTATCGACAGGAGCATTTCATGCAAAAATTACATTTGTTGGTGTTGGTCTGCAGTTTGACGCTTGTCCTGCCCGCCATGGGGGAGGAGAAGGACAGAATGCCGGATCGGACGGCATTTATCGCGCTGCTGGCCAAACCGGAGCTGCCGCTGCCGAAACAAAGCGGCTGTGAATTCTACATGAACCCGCAAGGTGACCGGACGGTTGGTCAGTTGGTGGCGGGGTTTTTGTCCATGCCTGCGGCCGAACAGAAGCATACCCATTTTATCCATTCCTCCTGCCGGCCCGACAAACGTGAAACACCGGTGGGTTTGATCGACACCCGTCAATGTACTTTCACTGTGACAGAAGAGGCGCTGACTGCAAATGGTGAAAAGGTTCATGTGATTGGGACGCTGGTGTTTTCCATTACCACGAAGGGCAATATGCTGATTCCGGAATCGATGCTCTGCCTTTAAATGTCGGCATATCTTGCTATTATTTTTTACCACGAGAGTTTCCCGGCAGGAGAGGAGTCAGCCAATGTGGAAATGCAGTTTTTATTCATGTATGACGACGATGCTGAAGTATCTGTTAAGCATACCGCTTTTATTTCTGTCGACAGCCTGTCTGGCGGAAAATGCGAAATCACATATCCTGCAACACATCCCGTTGGCCGGTTATGCCAAACACCTCGCCATACCCAGGGGCCGCCCGGCGTTGCTGTATGTTCTGGTGCAGGACTACGCGGAATTCAAACCGGAGAACAAAACCGGATTGTATGTTTTTAATATTGCCGACGTGAATCATCCCGAGCAGCTGGGCTACTTCCCGGTAGTCAGTCCGATCGGCATGGAGACGGCGGAGGATGGCAAGAGTGTCTACCTCTATAGCGCCTGGTTCAATTCACAGGATAAAAACGCTTGGTACGGTGTGCGTAAACTGAATCTTGCCAACCCGGCACAGATCACTGAAATCTGGCGGCGTGAGCTGGATATCGCCCATGCCGTGTTGTCTGAAGATGAAAAAATGCTGCTGGTGCGGGAGCGCAGCAGGCGGCAACGTCAACCAAACGGCTATCAGTACAGCGTTTTCAGTTTATCTGATACAAACATTCCACAGCCGGTAAACAAAGTGATAAATCCCGGCACGCGCGTGGAGAATTTTTTCACGCATCCGGATGGCAAACATTTACTGTTGAATCTGGGGGCCAGAAAGATTCAGGTGCATGATATCAGTGCGCCGGCCAGGCCGGTCATCAGCAAAACCAGGCACAATTTCGGTTTCTCATCGGTCAGGGCAACCAGTGAGAGACTCTATACCATCGAAAACACCGATCTGGTGGTGCGAACCGGATTGCCCGTGTTGCAGGAGAGCGGCAGATTAAAGGGAAAATTCAGTTCCGGAAAGATCGCGCATATCAGTACGCAACACAACTTGCTGTATCTCCCGGATATCTACAAAACGGTGTACATCATTGATATTCATGAGGCGGACAAACCGCAGGTGAAACAGAAATTCGTGATGCCTGAATTCATTGGTGATGTGATCCCGACTCAGGATTGCAAACGGGTTTTCGTTGGCATGAATGAAGGGATCGCTGTCATGGATCCGGCCGGGACCACACACTAGCCGATAACTTTTGCTATTCCTTGCGCCGTTTGGCCCGTGCGGTGGGTTCCGCCTGCATGGGGTCATCGGGCCAATAGTGTTTGGGATAGCGACCTTTCAAATCTTTTTTCACCTCAAAGTAGGCGTTGCGCCAGAAGCCGGCCAGGTCCTGGGTGATTTGCACCGGACGCCGGGCAGGCGAGAGCAGGTGTAACAGTACGGCAACCTTGCCATTGGCGATACGCGGGGTGTCGGCCAGACCGAACATCTCCTGCAGTCGCACGGCCAGCACCGGTGGTGTCTGACTGTAGTCGATGCGAATCTGTGAACCGCTGGGAACGGCAAGGTGGGTCGGCGCCAGTACATTGAGTTGAGTCTGCTGTTCCCAGCTCAGGCGAGACAACAGGATGTTGTACATATCCAGTTTTTCCAGATGGGCGAGTCGCGACATGCCTGACAGCCAGGGCGATAACCATTCGGCAAGTGATTCCAGCAGGGCCGCGTCGCTCATATCCGGCCAGTCCGCCTCGAACCACTTGTGTAAAAAGTTGATTCTGGCTTGTAGATCCCGCCCGTTATCACGCCAGGGCAGACAATCCATGCCGCGTTGCTGAATGCCTTGCAACATAGCCTGTTCAATTTGTGCAGTATCGGCGTCCGTCCATTCCCGGTCATCCAGAATAATCCGGCCAATGACCTGTTGTTGTCTGGCCTGTACACCGCCCTTGCGATCATCCCAACTGACAAACTCATGAGTGGTAATCAGATCGGCATGATATTTTTCCAGTTGTGCGGCGCTGATGGCGGCGGCGAGAAAGATCCGTGCATCCGTTGTCCCGTCCAGATGGGCAGCGACAATAAACGGGCTTCCACTGAGCAGATCACCCTCTGTCAGCGTTGCGCCCCGGCCGTTGCTCAGGCGATAGCGCAGACCCTGAGCATCCCGTTGTTGACCGATGCGATCCGGGTAGGCAAAGGCCAGCAAGACACCGGTCAGATCCTCTGGACCGGCCTCAGTGTGTTTGGCCTGAAGTTGCTGTTGCCACTGTTGGGAAGATTGGCGAACCTGACGCAAGGCGGCTTTGTCGACATCCGTTCCTGCGTTGTGTAATGCCTGCAAGCGCAGATGCAGATCACTGTCGCGCTGCCTGCCGCGCAGGATGTCACGCTCACTGAGCAATGCGGCGATATCACAGGCCGTGCCGCCCGCGCCAAGTGCCTTGCCGCAGATCAGCATGTGCGCCAGGCGCGGGTGCAGACCCCAGGTTGCCATGGCCTTGCCGTGTGCCGTGATCATGCCTTTCTCATCCAGCGCGCCCAGTTGTTGCAATAATTCCCCGGCCTGGGCCAGATGAGCGGCGGGTGGGGTGTCCAGCCATTTCAGCCTGTGGACATCGTTGACGCCCCATTGCGCCAGCTCCAGCACCAGTGGGGCCAAATCGGCATCGACCATTTCCGGTGCGGTGTGAGGGAGGAGGTGGGACGACGCGGCCCAGAGTCGGTAACAGATACCCGCTTCCAGGCGGCCGGCCCGGCCGGCCCGCTGGTCAGCTGCGGCCTGTGAGACCGGTTGCGTGACCAGACGGCTCATTCCGGTGTTGGGATCAAACCGGGACAGGCGCTGCAGACCGGCGTCAATGACGATGCGAATACCATCAATGGTCAAACTGGTTTCGGCAATCGAGGTGGCCAGCACGATTTTGCGTTTACCCGGTGGCGCCGGCTGGATGGCCGCATCCTGTTGATCGCCGGTCAGCTGACCGAAGAGGGGGGTAAGGAGGATGTCATCGGCTGTGATCTGCCGTTGCAAGGCGTCATGCACCTGATTGATCTCGGCCGCACCGGGCAGGAAGACGAGCAGGCTGCCGGTTTCTTCATCCAGCGCAGTCAGCACCTGCCGTGTGACGGCCTGCAGGAAGGCGTGACGGTCGCGATGATAGGGTATCTGGATGGGGAAATGACGAATCGTTACCGGATAACTGCGGCCTTCGCTGGTCAGGATTGGTGCGTCATTCAGTAATGTCGCCACTGCCTTGCCGTCCAGGGTGGCTGACATCACCAGCAGGCGCAGATCATCGCGTAAACCCTGCTGAGCATCCAGGCAGAGTGCCAGACCAAGGTCGGCATTGAGGTTACGCTCGTGGAATTCATCAAAGATCACCAGACCGACCTGTTCAAGGGCCGGGTCGTCCTGCAACATCCGGGTGAGGATACCTTCTGTAACCACTTCAACGCGGGTCTGCGAGCTGACCTTGCTGTCCTGGCGAACCCGATAACCGATGGTCCCGCCGACTTGTTCATTCAGACTGTGGGCCATAAACCGTGCGGCCGCACGGGCCGCAATCCGCCGTGGCTCCAGCATGATGATCTTTTTTTGTTGCAACCAATCGCAGTCCAGCAGTGCGAGCGGGACACGGGTGGTTTTGCCGGCACCGGGCGGCGCCTGTAACACCACATTGGGGTGTTTGGCCAGGACGGCGATGAGTTGTGGCAGAAGTTCATCAACGGGAAACATGCCGCTGCATGATACAGGGTGTCTGTCATTCTGTCCTGTTGGCAAAACAGGAATAAGCTTGCATACTCACTGTGTTGTGAAGCGTATGTCTCGCCACCTCGTTTCCCTTAATTACCCCAATAGTGCAGACCAACCGGTTTGCCGCAGGATTATTTTGCATGTTTGAAAGTATGACGGCAGGGCAGATGCTTTTGTCTGCGGCCATTTTATTGATCGCGTTTTTTGTTCGCGGGATCGTCGGCTTCGGTTCCGGACTCATTGGCATCCCGTTGCTGGCGCTGTTTTTACCGGTGACCATGGTGGTGCCGGTGGTGGCCTTGCTGGATTATGCTGCGTCCATGGCGCACAGCGGCAGGCATCGTTCCCATGTCAACTGGCGGGTGGTGTGGCCCTTTATCCCTTTCATGTTGCTCGGTGTGGGGCTGGCCCTCTATCTCTTTTCGACGCTGGATGCGGTCTTGCTGCGCAAGCTGCTGGGCGGGTTTATCCTGCTCTATGCGGTTTATATGTTGTCCGGTTTTAATCCCCATGACCGTTCATCCGCATGGTGGGCTGTGCCGACCGGTACCATGGGTGGGCTGGTGAGCACCCTGTTTGGCACCGGTGGCCCCATGACCGTCATCTATCTGCATCTGCGCGGACTGGAAAAGCAGGCCTTTCGCGCCTCTATCGCGGTGATGTTCCTGATGGATGGAACCAGCCGTATCCTGGGATATGTGGTGACCGGTTTTATGCCCTTGCAAGCTCTCTATCTTGCCCTGTGTGCGCTGCCCCTTGTGGCGGTTGCGATGTATGCCGGCGGGCATATTCACACCACCATCAAACAACAGACCTTTAATCAATTGATTGGCTGGCTGTTGATTGCCAGTGGTATTGCCCTGCTGCTGAAGCCATAAATTGTCCTATCCAACATGGATAAAATTCATGGTGGCCCATTATCCGTTGGCGCATGCCGCCTGAGTGAAGGGGGAAATTACTGATCCAGCAGCCATTCCCTGGCGCTCTCTGTTATCACAGCAACCGCAGGATGGGAGATTTTTCGTTCCACCGAGATGGCATAGAATTTGTCGCGAATCTCTGTGGTGCGCCCGATCTCCTTTACCCCATATTGTTGTTCCACTTCCCGGCTGATTGGGCTGGGGGCGATGAAGATGCCGGCACCGCCACGGCCAAAAGCCTTCATCAATGCGCTGTCATCAAATTCGCCGGCAATGCGGGGATGCAGGTGCAGGCGATCAAACCAATTCAGCAATTGGGTACGTAATACCGAACCCTCACCCGGGATCAGAAAGGGCAGGCCCGACAGGCACTCGGGAAAGGGTTTATTCACGGATTTGGCCAAGCCGGGTGCGGCAAAAAAACTGATCCCGCAATCACCCAGGGGGTGATTGAAGCCCCGGACATGCAGGTGAGGCGGGATCGGACCGTCAGCGATGACCAGATCGATACGATGTACCGATAACTCGGCCAACAGTGATTCCAGATCCCCTTCACGACAAACGATTCTGACCTGTTCCTGCAGGCCCAGAGCCGGTGTGAGCAGGCGGTGCGCGATGGATTTGGGGACCACGTCAGCAACACCCACCCGAAATAGTATGCTCCTTTCCCCCGGCCGGTTGCGGATCATCTCCTGCATTTCACCACTCAGGGAGAAGATTTCATCAGCGTAACTCATGGCCAGACGACCCGCCTCGGTCAATTGCAGACCGCGGCCAACTCGATCAAACAGGGCCGTTCCCAGTTGTTCCTCCAACAGACTGAGCTGGCTGCTGATCGTTTGAGGGGTCAGGTGGAGCTGTTCGCCGGCACGGGCAATGCCGCCCTGCCGGGCAACTGTCCAGAAATAGTACAAATGCTTGTGGTTTAACATCGCTAACCTCAATAGTTCGAAAATTACGAATAATCAGCAAATATTATTCGACTTTTTCTTGGTTTGGAAGGGGGCTAACCTTGCTCGCGTGTACTGCCCAAAATAACGGAGAGGTCAGCGATGCAAATCGATATTCAAACCCGCAGTTTTTCCCTAACCGACGCCTTGCGTGAACACGTCAATCGCCGTATTGGTTTTACCCTTGGAACGCGAGACGACTATATCCAGCGGATTGTTGTCCGCCTGGAAGATATCAATGGCCCGCGCGGCGGCGCAGACAAGCTGTGTCGGCTGCAGATCGTATTGGACCAGTTACCCGATGTAGTTATTGAAGACACCGAAGAGGATATGTATGTGGCCATTGATCGGGCCACAGACCGTGCCGGTCGAACTGTCAGCAGAAAAATATCACGTCAGCGTGATCACCTGCGGGCAAATATGATCACTGTTTAACCCTGAGAGCTGTGCCTTGCGGCAGGGATGCCATTTTTCACTCTAACACACCAGTTTTTTACGACGGAGATAATTCCATGAATACACCAGTCAATTCCGTGTTCGAACGCAGCCGGACGGCTGTACTTGAGACGAACAAAGTCATACGAAATACTTATTCACTGCTGGCCATGACGCTGATATTCAGTGCCGTCACAGCGGGTATCTCAATGGTCATGAATTTGCCGCATCCGGGCATATTACTCACGTTGGTGGGTTATTTCGGCCTGCTGTATTTAACCTACCGGTTCCGTGAACAGGCTCTGGGTCTGGTCTTCGTCTTTGCCCTGACCGGCTTTCTTGGCTACACCCTTGGACCGATCCTGAATAAATATCTGGCCATGAGTAATGGCGCGCAGATAGTGATGACTGCCATGGGCGGTACCGGTGCGATCTTCCTTGGCCTGTCGATGTATGCACTGACCTCACGCAAGGACTTCAGCTTTATGGGCGGTTTCCTGATGGTGGGGATCCTGGTGGCCTTCCTGGCCGGGCTTGGTGCGGTATTCCTGCAAATGCCGGGGTTGTCACTGGCTGTCTCCGCCATGTTTATTCTGCTGATGGCCGGTTTGATCCTGTACGAAACCAGCAATCTAATCCACGGTGGTGAAACCAACTACATCATGGCAACAGTCAGTTTGTATGTGGCGATCTTCAATCTGTTTACCAGCTTGTTGCATCTGCTGGGTGTATTGGGGGGAGATGATTAGGACCTTGCCGTAATCAATCGACGAATCAACTGACACACAGAAAAGGCAATCTATTATGCCGCTTATTTCCATAACCGATATGCTGCAGCATGCCCGTCATAATGAGTATGCGGTGGCGGTGTTTGAAGTTGGCAGTCCAGAAGTCGTCAAGGGCGTACTACAGGCGGCGGAACAAATCCGTGCGCCTGTCGTACTGGGGATAAATACCGCTGCCACGAATGGTGACGATCCGTCATTGTTACTGCCTGTGATTGAACAGGCGGCGCAGGAAGCGAGCATTCCTGTTGCTGTGCAGGCGCAGAAGGTGTCTGATTATGAAAGTTTGATCGCGGCGATCAATGGCGGATGTAATGCCGTCATGCTGGATTGTCGTACCCGGCATGACATGGAAAATTTGCAACTATGCAGGGATTTAACCGTTACCGCCCACCGTTGTGGTGTACCGGCAGAAGTGGTCTTGACTGCAAAATCGGATATGTCTGTGCTGGAAGATTATGTTGATGTGATCGGTATGGATTTTCTGCGCGTCGTGCCGGTTACCGTGTATGGCCGGCGTGAACAGGATATGTTGCCGGACTACCTGAAACTTCATGAAGTCAATCGCCGCGTGCATCTACCCTTATCCATTCAGGCAGATGCCGGCATCAGCAAGGAACAATGCCGGCAAATGATAGATGACGGCATAGCACTGATTAATTTCGGTGCTGTGTTGAATGAGGCAAGGGCTGCACAAATACACCGCAATGTGCTGCAAGCGGAAGGCCGAGGTCGAGGACTGATGTGTGATGTTGTCGAGGCAGTCAAAACAAAGGCGATCACATGCCTGGAATTGTCGAACAGTGCGGGACGCTCCGCTGCGATCCTTGCTGTGTGTGAGGCCTGGCTACCGGTGGAACATCTGATTATCTATAACGTCCGGGGGATAGATGCCGCTCAGGCCGATCACATGATGGCAGAGGGCAGAAAAAACCTCAGCCAAATCCCGGGTGTCCGACAGGTTGTCACCGGTCGTGCGGTAAAAGCGGATGCCAAATATCAGTACACATGGTTGATTCGTTTTTGTCACCGAACCGTTATCGACAGTTATCGTGACAACCCGGCGCACGTTGCCTTTGCCGACAATCTGTTTCGGCCTGTCGCCGGTGACAGGGTTAGTATTGATTTCGAATGGGTGACAGACGACCCTTGTCAGAATATGGCAATCGCATTACCGGAAAATGAGGAACTGATCAGCAGTGTGGAGGAACACTGAACGGTACACAGACGTCATTCCTGATTGAAGTATAACTCCCGGCCACTCTGTGGTATGGTCGCCCAATTTGTTCGCGGAGTTGCAGCATGGCGCAAAACACCCTTTACTGGCATGACTATGAAACATTCGGTATCGATCCAGTCAGGGATAGGCCGGTCCAGTTTGCCGGAGTGAGGACCGATGAAGCGTTAAATATCATTGGAGAACCGCTGAATATTTTCGCCAAACCGGCTGCAGATTACCTGCCTAACCCCGTTTCGACCACCATTACCGGTATAACTCCGCAGCGGGCCGCTGAACAAGGACTGCCGGAAGCGGAATTTATCGCCCTGATTCTGGCCGAGTTGTCACAACCGGGAACCTGTGGTGTTGGTTACAATTCCCTGCGTTTTGATGACGAGGTGACCCGCAACACCCTGTATCGCAATTTGTATGACCCCTATGCCCGGGAATGGCAAAATGGTAACACCCGCTGGGACATCATCGATATGGTCCGTGCCTGTCGCGATTTGCGACCGGAGGGGATCATCTGGCCGCAACGGGCGGATGTGGAACGCAGCAGTTTTAAACTCGAGGAACTGACCGTTGCAAATGGTATCGGACATGAACAGGCCCATGATGCGTTGTCCGATGTTTATGCCACGATTGCCATGGCGAAACTCATCAAGGACAAACAACCCAAGCTGTTCGATTTTCTGTACAAGTTGCGTCGCAAACAGGAAGTGCTCAAACATATAGACATGAAGGAGATGACGCCCTTCCTGCATACCTCGGGTATGTATGGCAGTGATCATGGCAATACCCGCATGGTGGTCCCCATCGCCGCGCACCCGACCAACAAAAACAGTATCATCGTTTATGATCTGTCTGTTGAACCGAATATCCTGCTGGAAATGAATGCCAAAAAGCTGCGCGACCGACTTTATACCTCTGTCGAGGATCTACCGGAAGGCGCGGAACGTCCGGCGTTAAAGCAGCTTTTGATCAATAAATGCCCGGTACTGGCGCCATCATCCACACTGACCGGCGCAACCGCAAAACGGCTGGATATTGATCTGATGCGCTGCCAGAAAAATCGCCAGACCCTGCTGGCCTCACGCAAGGATATCCAGAAGAAGATCGCCGAGATCTTTGCACCTCGGGAATTTGAGGAGGTGACTGATCCCGATTTGCAAATTTACTCAGGTGGTTTTTTTGGTGACAAGGATAAAGCCTTGATGAACACCATCCATAACACCGTTGCAAATGAGCTGGGTAATCAGACATGGTCATTTGAGGACAAACGCCTGCCGGAGATGTTGTTCAGATATCGGGCGCGTAATTTCCCCGAGACGCTAAGCCCCGATGAACAGGCGCAGTGGCGGGAGCACTGTCAGGCACGCCTGGTCAAGGGTGAAAGCGGGCATCGGAGTTTTGCGATATTTCAGTCAGAACTGGATACTGCCCGGGCCGAGTGCGCCGGTGATGAAGCCAAACTGGCTATTCTGGCGGAGGTCGATGCCTACGGACGTATTCTGGCAGAAAGACACGATTCAATTCCCGCCTGAAGGATTGCCGCCGGAGTGTACCGGCGGCGGTTGTGAGTTTAAGCTGATTTATTTGCCGGTATAGTTGGTTGCCAAATAGTGACCATCCAGCTTAAAGAACATATACAGGGTTTGTTTCGATTTGTCGGACAAATCAGGGTTGGTAAATATAACCACCCATTCTTCTTTGCCATTATATGTTTTCTTTTCGATTGTGCTTACCTTTTTGTCTGCCCAGCTTTTATCAACTTTACCCTGCGTAACAAGTCGCTGCAGACGTTTTTCCGCTTTGATAACCGCTTTATCCCGGCTGATAGGACCGTGCGAGTGACCGTGGCCGGGACCGGCGATAACCGGCGTTGTGAGTAACAACATGCTGCAAAACAGGGCGCTGTAGAATGTTTTCATGGTGAATCTCCAATTAGTCAATTGATTCGTGAGTTGATACTGGACGTTGTGTTTCATTCATGCGCAGATGATCGTGATAGTGATTATCCGAGCTGAAACCAAATTCATCAGGGGCGGTGACATGCCAGTAACCATGTATCTGCATACTGAACAGTAATATCCCGGCAAAGATCAGCGCCTGGTTGGAAAGTTTGCTGAAGGCTTGAAATGAGGCCGCTTTGCGCCAGCCGGTCAACAGCAACAGCATTACCGCTAATGCCAGAACCTGGCCCAGCTCTATACCAATGTTAAAGGAGATAATATTCAACAACAGCTGGTCATGGTTGAGGGGTAATTGTTGCAAACGAGTGGACAGACCGAGTCCATGGATTAAACCCAGCCCGGTAATCATTACCAATAAATTGGGTGGCTGAATCTGTAAGTGTTTCCTGAAACCATCCAAATTGGCAAAGGCGATATAACAAACACTCAAACCGATGACAGCATCAATCAAAAAGTAATTAATCTGCATGCCGGCAAAAGTAGCGAGTATCAGGGTAATACTATGCCCCACGGTAAACGCTGTAATATATTTCACGATATCCCTGAACGTGGTCAGAAAAAATATGATACCGAACACAAACAGCAAGTGGTCATAACCGGTCAACATGTGTGTTGCACCCAGCCAGAGATAGCTCAGGTTCCCACCATCCAGGATGGATTGTTTTTCGGCTTCAGACATCCCATGACCGAACACCAAACCACTGCCGGCCAAAAAGAACAATAACAACAGTAAAAACGAGAAACTTTTCTTCATATACATAAAACTGCTTCCTTAATATAATAATCAGGATTGCGCGTTGGAGCACCGGGCAAAACCGGTGTCCGATTGAAACTAACCTGTCATTAAGTCAGGTAAGCGGAGGGCCGCGCAGCAGATTGCGAAAAATTTCGAAGCGAGGTTTGAACGAGACAAAGTAGTGGGCGTGGTGCTGTGTGCCGCTCAACTGCAAGACAATGAGCAGACAAAAGAACAGAGCAATACAGCAGAGAAACTGGAATAACTTGGTATATCGGGTATCCTGGTCCAGATTTACCTCTTTACCATCATTGGCATGATCAACCGCCTCCTCTACATCAATATTGTCATGTGCAGACTTATGCAGATGAAAAAGGTGCGTTTCAGCTTGATGCGTATGTGGTGTCTGATCAGAGTGAGCTGTCGGCAAATGAAAATGCAAACCAAATAACGGTATGAGGAGCAGGGCAGGCAGCAGTAAACTGAGTACCCCATCACGAAACAGGCTGGTGAAGAGTTTGTGCATGGGAGAGTGTATCGACTGTCTCTGTAACCGACTTTAATGGATATTTCAGTCTATTATAGGCAGCATATCAGCCATGACAAGTAACATTTATGCTATAACTTTTGCATATAATTGCTCGCGCCGGGGGTAATAAATAATCAACACACCGGCCACAAATTACGACGGGGGTCGGGGATGCTGATGCTGCAAAGCCTGTTTGGTCTCTTCATTTTTATCGGTATTGCCTGGCTGTTAAGTGAAAACCGGCAACGGGTTTCCTGGAAACAGGTGATGATCGGTCTGGGAATACAATTGGTGACGGCCCTGTTGCTCCTGAAACTGCCGGTTATCCAGACTGTTTTTACCGGTCTCAACCATGTGGTACTGGTCCTGAATGAAGCCACGGCCGCCGGGACGCGTTTTTTATTTGGATATATCGGGGGCGGGCAGCCGCCGTTCGAGGTCAAAAATCCGGCTAACAGTTTTATTCTTGCCTTTCAGGCCCTGCCGCTGGTCATTGTGGTCAGTGCCTTGTCAGCCCTGCTGTTTTATTGGCGCATCTTGCCGTGGATAGTCGGCCAACTGGCCCGTCTGCTGTCTCGCAGTATGGGAATTGGCGGGGCCCTGGGGCTGGGAGCGGCGGCCAATATTTTTGTTGGCATGATTGAGGCGCCATTATTTGTTCGACCCTATCTGGCCAGGATGAGTCGGGCGGAGATTTTTTCCCTTATGACAACCGGTATGGCGACAATTGCCGGGACCATGATGGTGTTGTACGCCGGCATTCTGTCAGGCGTGCGTAGTGATGCCCTGGGACAAATTCTGGCAGCTTCAGTTATCAGTGTGCCTGCGGCTATTTTGATCGCACAGATCATGGTGCCGGGGGATGAAACGGTGACAGCGGGCGAGGCATCACTGCAAAGTGAAGCCACCGGTTCCATGGATGCCATTACCCGTGGTACGTTGGACGGGGTCAAGCTCCTCATCAATATCATTGCGATGTTAATCGTCTTTGTCGCGCTGGTTGCCTTGGCAAATATTTTGTTGGCCTTTTTACCAACTGTCAGCGGTGAACCGATTACCCTGCAACGTTGTTTGGGTTGGGTATTTGCCCCGCTGGTCTGGTTAATGGGGATACCCCTGGATGAGGCCGTGACAGCGGGCGCCCTGATGGGCACCAAGACCATCCTCAATGAGTTTCTGGCCTATCTCAACATGGTCTCCTTGCCGGCCCAGGCTTTGTCACAACGCAGCGAACTAATCATGATTTACGCCATGTGCGGTTTTGCCAATTTTGGCAGTCTGGGTATCATGCTGGGCGGGATGGGGACGATGGTGCCGGAACGTCGGGCCGAAATAGCCGCATTGGGAATGAAATCCATCATGGCCGGTACGATGGCCACCATGATGACAGGAGCCTGGGTTGGCATCCTTTTTACCGGTTAATACCGGATGGCAACAGCGACTAAAAGTCCGGTTCAAATATTATTCCTTAATATATATGCAGATTACCTGCATCCATGCTGCAGAAATGCACATGTCTTTGTCGGTATAGATAAAAGGCCGCGTGTTACTGACAGTCGGTAGCGATGTTGCATGGCATGTACGCTGAATCTGTAATAAAATCCCGCTTCAAGCAAAAATCAGTCGCAAATTGGCATAACAGGCTGGTTTTGTAGGACTATTCCTACACCGGGAGCTTAAAATAATTCTAAATACTAAGGAATTAATTGCATCTGTTTTTGGGCTCCATTAACATTAGCTCAAATTTTAACCAATCAAGAGTTCTGAGAAGTTGTGGTGGCTGGAAGTCACCGGATGCTCCGATAAAGGCAAACCGGGAAATTACCGGTACGCAAAGTTACTGACAGTATTTGACTGAAAGACTCGGTTAATCAAACTGTGGCAGGACTACCGAAGAGCAAGGAAAGCATCGTCACTTACAGGTGACGGTTTGAGGGATAAAACGCAGGTAGTTGTGCCATACATGCCATAGCACATCTCACCGTTGAAGTTCATTACATGCACTGCTTTTGCGTGGCATTGCTGTATATCTATAGCGTTAATTTATCCCTCAAGAATACACATGATCTTGCCTGGCAGGATTAATAATTTCTCTATCGAGGGATAGGTAATGAGTGGAAAACATAACGCTTTGATATATGGTGAAACAGTAAACAATCATGCGCGTGTGATCAGGAAAGGTACCTGGTTACAGTCGGCAACATTATCATTGATTGTTTCCAATCTCATCGTGCTGCCCTGTGTACACGCCGCTCCTGTCGGCGGTGAAGTAGTCGGCGGCACCGGCAGCATCAACCAGAGCGGCAGCAACACCACCATCAACCAGACCAGTCAGAACATGGCCATCAACTGGTCCGGCTATAACCTCAACAGCG
>JAOUNS010000011.1 GCA_029880855.1 Gammaproteobacteria bacterium | reverse complement strand
GTACCGGCGTGTTGTCAGTGACAACAAATCCGGCCAGGCTCATCGTGGGGGGTACCGGCGTGTTGTCAGTGACAACAAATCCGGCCAGGCTCATTGGGGGGGTACCGGTGTGTTGTCAGTGACAACATATTCAGGGTGTCAGAAATTTATTTGTTGTAGATTTTGTGTTTCGTTGTACACGTTCTGATTCCCAGGCCTGGAGTAAAGACCACAATGCGCGCAGCGGTTGTTTTGTTTCCTCTGCAACTTGAATGTATCGTTCGGGCAAGAGTTTACCTTCAGATCTGAGCCAGCTTTCCCAAATACTGACTTGATCCTCCTCAGAGGGGTGTCTGGGACGACCAGCACCGCGACTGGAGAGACCCAGTAATGTATGTCGCTGAAGGTATTCGGCGGTAGACATACCATAGAGAGTTTGCATCATCGTTATAGGGGCTTCGAGCCGGAGCAATTCATCCTGGAGTTGATCCTGGGCTAATTCCTGTTTTACGTGTGCCATGATCCTGGTAAAAGAATCGTGATTGGGGGTGACAACAAGAAAATGGTCACTCAGGCGGGCCAGGTGTTTTATGGACTTGGCCGGAAGTTGAGAAATTTGTTGAATTTCGTCAATCGTGAAACCCATTTTTGTTATTGATTTTAAATCGCCTTCTGCCAAGGCATGAATGGCATACATCAATACATGATAGGCCAGGTCTGAATCATGCCTGGGCATATTGGCCTCCAGGTTCCCACAGCGGTCTATTATTGTTTGTGTCCATTTTTGTTCTTAATTGACGGCATTGACGGATCAATGTGATGAGAAACTCAAAGTCTTGATCAGGAAACAAGGGGTTGGCCAGGAGTTGATCGTTAAGCAGCTCCAGGGATGGCTGGCCAGTGAACTGAAAGCGGGGTGGATGATCATGGTCAACATACAGGTGGCGTACAGCCATTGACTTTGGCAGATTGTTTATACGTTCAGACTGTGCTGTTTCTTCCGAGCAGATATAGAGCAGCCACCAAATCCACTGTCTTTGTGTTTCGGGTTGTAGTGGATCGGTAGTTTCTGATTGTGTATTGTCCGGAATCAGCGGTTCATTCGGAAGGTCCACCAGAAAACCCAGTCCCCAGTTAGATGACGGCAGAATACACTGTTCCAATTGATAGCGTGTAGCCAGACGAGATGCTGCATTATAGATAGTTTTTCGTGCCCGCTTGATGTCAAATGGTGATTTTTCGACAGGGGTGGTCTCCTCATCGTCGCTAGTTCGATTGTCATCATCTGGATTTGATAGTGCCTGCTCCGTGCCTATCTGTTCAAGTTGCAAGGGGTCGGTTATATCAGATTGTGTAAATGGAAGAGTTTCTGATACATCAGATTGTGAATCACGGTATGCTTGGTCTCCACTCGTTGTCGTATTATCAGAATCATCACCAGATGTGCGAACAGGCTGAGATAATGGAAATTCGGATTCTGTGCCATGCAATAAGGCATCAATATGTTGTCTTATTGAAATTTCTGGAATATTCAACAATTCCGCAACGCGTTTTTCCAGTTGACGGATGAGCGTATCGCTATCCCATTCCGGGTTATCCACTACAACAAGACACTCTTCAAATAAACTGATGAAATCAGACTCATGCTGGCCGGCATGATCAATCCAGTAACTTTTGAACGCATTCTCGATTTGTCGGATTCGCGTGATCTGGGGACGTCCAATACCGGCGCGTAATGCGGTTGGGATAAGCGGCAGCAAGAATTCAACGGCATAATTCATACGTGAGAGAAAACTGTAATCCACGGAATAGCCGACTTCACGAAGTCGTTGCGCCATGGCGCGAAGCGTATACGATCCACTTCCTTCCTTCTCAAACATGGTTTTGAGTTCAGTAATGGCAAGGGCTTTGTCGATAAAGATCATGTCGCCACGTTTTTCATTCTCAATTAAATGTGCTGAAAGGACGTGGCTTTCGGATTGCCAAGGATGAAATGTCACCAGAAGACGAAAGAATGCGTCATCGCCGGTTTCATTGTACAATTCCTGGAGAATATCGAGACGTGTGTTTCCTCCGGCATCCAGAATGAAATGTTCATCTCCAGGGCGACGTGTTACTGTCAGTGGGTTATTCAAACCACGACGTTCCCGAATCGAATCCTTGATTTCGTCATAGCAGGGATTACGTTCGTGACGCGGGTTATGTTCATACTTGCGTATTTGCTCAAGGGTGAGGACCATGGGGGTGGGACAAATCGGATCGGCCTGTGGCAGACTCCCCCCCTGACCGAAATGAGGGGTCTTCAGCAAATTACTCAGTTGTTCCTCAGAAGGACGCTGTTTTGCCGTCATGGCAGCACCGCGTCAGTCAGATGGGGAAAGAATTCATGAGCAAGAGCGAGCATTGTGTCACGTGCTGGTGCGGTCGGGCCGGAACGTTTGACTTCCCAGCGATGAACGGGGGTCTGTGCCGTGGCTGACTCACGATAAGCGACCGTCGCCGGTACGACAGTTTTCATGATCTGAATCTGCCCCTGACTGGCCGCTGATTCCTTGCGCAATTCCCGTTCGATCCGCCGGGCATCAATGGTGCGATCGATTCGATAAATCACGCCATAGAGGGGGCCGACTGAAGCCCCGAGGAATCGCATCGGTTGCAGCCGTTCCAACATCCCCAACGTGCCGCGTGTAAATTCACGCGCCGACAGAATTTCGGGGGGGATGGGGGAAAGCAAGAGATCGGCGGCCAGTACGGCGGCATCCTGGAGCGGACCCACGGCACCTTGTGTGTCGATCAGGATCACATCGTAGGAGTTATCAAACATGCATAATAGGTGCTTCAATCGCACTCGCCCATCGGGCGAGTGCAAGATCCAATTCTGCAATGCACCTTGCGGATCATCCGAGACGATCAGATCCAGATTTTTGATCTGTGTCAGGCTCACCACATCGTCCAGAGTAGCTTCGGTGATCAGACCACAGAGTCCCTTCTCCGCAAGGGATACCAGTGGGTAAAAACTCGACAGGGTGGGCTGGACATCGGCGTCAACCAGCAAGACGCGCTGGCCAAGGTCGGCCAGGAGGGCGCCCAGGTTTGCCGTGAGTGTGGTTTTGCCCACGCCACCCTTTGTGCTGGTGATTGTTACTTTAAGTGCCATCATATTCTCCAACTAAATTACATTTAATGTTTGCACGAGGAACAGTGGGTCTCGTGTGTATGATTTTCAGTGCAGTGAGGACAGATCGTGACCGGTCGGCCCACATTGCCCGCATTTAATGTGCCACCACACCGGGCACAGCGATAACGATGATAGAGCCGACATCCGGGACAGGCGATATCGTGCTTTTCATCGGTGGGTGCGAGGAATGTGTTATCGCAATGACGACATTGCCTGGTTTCCCATAGCGACATGGTCATCAGGCGTAACACGAAAAAGGTGCGCGTCAGGTCCAGCTCGGGTTTATTTACCAAATGCAAATACGACTCATAAACTTTCAAGAGCGTATCGGCCTCACTCCGATCCTCTCTGGCTATGCGGCGATACAAGTGCCAGACTAAAGAGGCGTGTAACATGCGCAGATCAGTGGCGAGATACCACACATCAGTGAAAGGCATTTGACCCTGGGGGGAGGGTTGCCCTTTCAGTTGACTGTAGATCCGTTTGACCCGTTTTTTTGGCAAATCCGTCAACTGACAGACCAGTGCCACTCGTGCACCAGCCTGAATCAGTCGCACAGCGTCCTGGGTTCTGCTCGCTTCGACACAGGATGTGATAGCACACGATGTGCAATCATTGTTACTACCACAAGCCGCCGACATAGGTTAACCCTCAGCTACCTGCGAGGTGACAATCCCATGCTCCAGTACAACATCTATTTCAGCGGCTTCGCCGAGTCGTAGGGCGGTGAGTAATCGTGTCCACCACCAGTTATCCTGACGAGGCACCAGCAGCGGAAGTTTGATTTTGGTGATCAGTACCAGTTCATTCGGCGTGGTTTGCGCCAGAGTTTGCGCAAGTGCGGTGGGGATACCGAGCAGGGCGGCAACAACTGCCGGATCATGTATTGCCAGATCGCGGGCACGTAACAGGTATTGCAGGTTGATATCAGAAAAATCATAATCTGGGTTCTTCAGTTCCATTGGTCTTAACTCCTTTTACAACTAAAACTTACCTGTCGACAGACAAATTCGTCGAACAGGACAACAAAAGTCTATAAAAGCAGAGAGATAGAGTGAAAGGATAAGTTCACAAAAAACCACAGAAATCACAGGTGTAGTATAAAACAAGCCAAAAAGTACTAAAAAATAGCAAAAAATTATTGAGTGAATTGGTGTGTTTTCCCAGATTGTGGTACAGCTCTTCTTCATCAAGGGGATCTCTCTCGTACAAATTAATTGTATGTGTTGTCATAGTAACGAGAAACAACCAGGAAAAAATCATGAATAACGCGACGCTTGGGGTGACTTTAAAAGATGTTTTTGGGCAGGAAAAAGATCGCCATATACGGGGTATATGGCGATTGGATTTAGGCGGCCAGCTTTTTGGCCAGGGCAATTTCAATGGAATCACTTTCCTGATTGAGAACCTCCAGTCCGGTCTCCGGCATGTCGCCGGAGGTGGACTGACTCACCGTGATTTTTTTGGCCATCAGCGATAAACACTCCATTTGCGCTGTCCCAGCATAGCCAAGAAAGTACACGTCCACCGGTACTTTCTGACCTATACGCCAGGAGCGCCGAGCAGCCTGTTGCAGAGTGTAAACGTTATAACCTGTCTGCATAAAGACAATGGTTGGAAAGTCCAGCAAATCCAAACCGGTTTTGACCAGCTCGGGATTGCAGACGATCACATCCATGCCGCGTTCGACCTGATCACAGATCCAGTCTTCACGGCGGCTTGTTTCCACACTGGCGCGGAGCACAGCGGTCTTCAGACCTTCTTTTTCCAGCAACCCCTTGAGCCGAGCCGTAGTATCACGTGTGCCGGTATAGGTGGTATAGACCAGCACCCGGCGACCGCGATCTTTCTCTTTCTTGCACAGTCGAATCAGTGCAGACTCTTTTGGCGAGGGTTTATCTTTGATGACGGCGGGTACGAAGGCCAGTAATTTTCGTGTCCTGGGGTGTTTGACCACTTCTTCACGAAAACAGGTTTCCGGCCAGGCCAGCAGACAATTTAACACCACGCCTAACAAACTCGTGTCACCCGAACGTAGCGCCTCTTTGAGGTGTCCGGTTAGTGTCGCTGCCAGCTTTTCATAGCGTTCTGCCTGTACCGCCGACATGGCCACTTCCTTGAAGTATTCCTGGTAGGGCGGTAATACATTACCGCCGATGTCCTTGAGTTTGAGAAAGACGGTATACGGCAAGACATAACGGGCGATACCCAATGGCCCGAATCCTGGCGCCTTTTGAGTACGCACGCTGATCCGTTTGCCTCGGGCCGTGCGATGGTTCTTTTCATTGACCTCTTTGTAGATGTCCTTGAGTACCCCATGCCTGCGTATGAAGGCCATCGCGGCGGTACCCAGACTGCCGCTTTTCAGGTTATAGTGATAACCATCCTCGATCATCCGCTGAGGCAAGATGCGCCACAACAGGAAGAACAGATCATCGGCATAACCACCCATCAAGGTGCCGGTCAACAACAGGACCTTGCGGACCTTGTTGGCCAGCACACCCATGGCCTGACCCTGGGCCGAACCGTCATTTTTATACTCGTGGCCTTCATCCACGATCAGGAGATCAAAATAGTTATCCGGCAGGTAACGTTTGATGAACTCAGTAGGTTGATAACCGCCTTGGCCAAACGAGATTTCAAGCCCCGCCATGGCGCGTTCCATGCGCTTGGCCTGTCGATCGGTAAAGACCAGTTCCCCGTTCTCATCCATCAAATTGATGAATTCATACAGGTTGTCCTCAAGCATCCCCGAGAGCAGATTTTCACCGAAGGCCTTAACGAGCTTTTCTGCGGTCTTGCGACCTATCGTCGGGAGTTGGCACATCGCTTCGATCACCAACTCCTGACGATTTTTTTGTTTTCGACCGGGCCGGATATAGTTCCAGAGCGGTTCGTCACAGGCTTGGCAATACTGCTGCCTTTCATATTTGAAGTGCAACGGCGTCACCGGCTCACCATCACTGTCTTTCACCACTTCACCACAGCAAGGACAACTGGCATATTCCAGCGTCGCCATGAACGAGGGGGATGCTTTATTGCCCTCTTCTTCATTGCGCCGCTGGTATTGCTTGCGGACGGCAAAGGCCGGTTGCCAGTGCAAGCCCATCCGCATTCGCACGCGTCCTAAAATGAAAAATTCAGGGCCACTGTGTGATAACGTCTGATCCAGCATGGTCCGCAGTTGCAGTAACTTACGGATCGTGTCAGGACCATTCAGTACCCAGACGCGTGCACCGGAGATGGTCTCCAGGATCTCGCGCCGCCACTTGTAGACAAGATGGGGTGGGGCGATGACCAGTGAGCGGCGATAGCCCTCGGCGTGCATTACGGCAGCCGCAGCGATCGCCATCATGGTTTTGCCCGTGCCCATCTCGGCGTTGATGATGGCGGATTTTTCACCTTCATCGATCAATAAACGTGAGATGGCCTGAACCACGCCGCGCTGTGCCGGGAAAGGCTGACGGCTCAACATTGCCATGATCGCTTCACGGTAAGGATCAGGCTGACCTTCATAGATGGGGGGATTTTGTCGTGAGACTGCGTTTAACAGATCGTCACCAAAGTCAGTGACGAATTCAGTTAATGACATCGTAGCAGGTGCGTTGAACTCGGTTTGAGGAAGTTTGATGACAGCATTCATAGCATGTGCTCCTTTCAAAAAGTTAAAAGAAAGGGCAGCACTGTCCCCACTAGGGAAGTCTGCCCTATGTGGGGTTAAAAGATGGATCGTCAATCAGAAGATTGTTGCGCTTAAAATCGATCCGACGAAAGCGCAGGGGAGGTTGATAATGCAAATATCATCAACCAAGGGTGTCACTAGATCCGCAGTGACCACGGTAAAAAAACAGCCATTTAAAAGTACAGGGTTACCTATCCTTTTAAATGGCCCCGCAGGAGGCGGGGCAAAGTTGATTACTTGTCTTTTTGAAAGACTGCATTGAAATTTATATCGGGGATTTGTACCGGATGTTGCTCGATCACTACATTCGTGTTAGAACCATCAGATTGAGTGATTTGACACAACACTTCTGATTCTACACCATCAACGTCGTGGTCGATCACCGCTACTGCCGGGGCCATATCCGGCCGGTCGGCCATAACGGATTGCACTAATCCATTCTTCATTTCCATAACCAGTTGTTGACAGGGTGCGAATGGGGTAGTGCACGTTGGCTGAACTGTGAACCGTGATGCTTTGATCGCTGCTTCATAGGCTTTGTTCAATAATCCCCAATTGATCAGGTTACCGCTTTCTGAATTGGGCTGAATAGCTTCACGTAACAAACGGGCTGCTTCAAATGCGGCGTCCTGGCGGCGAATTTCAAATACACTGGTATCGGGTTCCGGCCAGTCGCCAGTGATCTCACCTTCAATCGTGAACATCATTTTTACATTGGTATTCCCGGTTTCTTCATAAATGTCGAGGAGCAGGGGAATTTCTTTTGTGTCGTCCCAGATGTCGCCGTTGTTAAACAGATCCTCAGCCTTGCCAATGGCCAGTTCCTGTGTATCTGACTCAATACCAACCTGAACATGATGTTCATATGGCAATGTATACTGAATAATATATTTCATGAAATGTCTCCAAAATTATATAAGGGAGACCTCGCCCTACCGAGGTTCAGTCTCCCCAGTGGGTTTTGATATGGCATTACTTCAGAGTGTGTCAGAAGTAAGATGCCGGTTCTTGATACCTTGCCGGATGACTGCGAGTTGTCCGCCCAAGTGGGTCACTGCCTGAGTCGTAAAGCCTTCGCAAATTCCAAAGACTTGATACTCAACAAGGGCACTGATGGCATCCGGTTTTCTGAGCCGACCATCACAACACATACTGCGGATCAGGCGGGGATAGCGACGCTGGATTTGATCACCCAAGGTCATAGACTATCCTCCTGTGGCAGCATGATCGTCACAACGGACTTGCCATCATCACTCGATTCACTCACCACCTTCAAAGTAGTCAGCCGTGCAACGCTGTTCCGGCTAAAACGTGGGATGCGCTCAAGGTTGTACTTGATCTGCGGTTTGTCAGGACTGCACTGGATAGCCTTATATGCCATCACCAGCACTTCCCATAACCGACAGTTTTCATCCTGCCAGGTTTTTCGATGGTTATCAGCCGCTGTCCAGGCGACACAATCCGCCCATGCCCTGGAAGTCATGGCCACCGGCCAACAGAAGCCCGCCTTTCTCGCTGTATCGGATACATCGATCAGCAGGCCATCGTTGATAGCCTGTGTACGAGTGTAATTTGAAATCGCTTCGCCTAACGGTTTGGAAACCGTTTGATTATCTTGCATGATGATTCTCCTGTTAATTAAGCAAAAAGGAGAGACCATCAACCCCGGAGGGGAGTGAAGTCTCCCCAGTGGGATTGACTATGAATTCAATTCATAGGATGGAAAGTGAAACGAGGATTTGAATAACATGATATGGCGGAAAGTTATGCTTAGCTCTCCTGTGGCAGCATAATCGTCACCACGGGTTCGCCGTCATCGCCCGGTCCTATCACAAGCTTTAAGGTGGTCAGTCGCGCCTTGATGCCCTTACCATTACGCGGCACCCGATAGAGTTGATACACTAACTGAGTACCACCAGAGCTTCGACGTATTGCATCGAATGCCATCCAAATGACATCCCACAGACGACCTGCCTCATCCTGATAAACTTCCTTGCGCTTGTTGTCATCCTTTGACCAGGCGACACAATCATCCCAGACGGCGGAGGTCACGGCCACGGGCCACAGAAAACCGGCTTCACATGCCGTATCAGAGACATCGACCAGCATCCCGTCCTCGATAGCCTGGGCGCGGGTGTAGCTATAGATAATCTCACCGAAAAGATCAGCGTCTTTTCGTTTCTGATTTTTAACAACTGTATTCATAATATGTGCTCCTTTATGAGTAGAAAGAAAGGGCAGCACTGTCCCGACAAGGGACATTTGCCCTCGTAGGGTTAAAGAAAATGGACCTTCGATCAGAGGATCGTTGCGCTTTGTAGAGGTCCGACGAAAGCGCAAGGGGAGTTGATCATGCAGGCATCATCAACCAAGGGTGTCACTGAATCCGCAGTGACAACGGTGATAAAACAGCCATCTCAAAGCACAGTTTGATCTGCGCTTTGAGATGGCCCCGTATGAAACGGGGCGATGTTTATTGAAGTGTGGTAGTGAAGATTAGCGGTATACCGTCATCCATCGTTTCTCGAAAAATATCAAGCTGGAGTTGGTCTCGTTGAGTGTTTCCACAATCTTCACTTTGTTCGTAGGATTGTATTGCTTTGATAATCGTGTTTTTCAAGTTGTTGGCCTGAATACAGAACATGACTCGATGATCATCAGGTGATGTAAATTGAACGATGTAATTATTCTCTTGCATGGTGACTCTCCTGAAAGGTGTTGAGTGAAACGGAGAGCACACCATTCCCCACCGGGGTAAATGTCTCCCCAGGTGGGTTAAAGTAAGAAAATGAATTATTTGATTTCGATAACGCGGGAAAACTCCGGCCCCGGTGTAAAATCGATCGCTCGAATGGTCGGCACAAATTTGTCGGTGAGGACGGTCGTATTGACAACCGAATCATCCGCCTGGATTTCCGATTTGGCCTCACGCAACTTTTCCTTGTGCGTCCCGCCTTTAATCAGGAACATACGGCCATCTTTTGAGTGCACAACATCGGAGACTTGTCCGGCGGCCAGTGCCAATGCCAGATGCCAGTTCGATAACTGACACAAGGGTCTGCGGTGATGTTCCAGGGCTGGATGTCGAAACTTCAGATCAAATTGATCCCACAAACAGCGATGGCGTTGGATCTCGGCTTGCAATTGTGCTGTGTCGAGTTTGGCGTAGTGGAATTTGACCTCGCCACCCGGTGCAGCCGGTACGACATAGGGCGTTTCTTCCCATACCTCGGGCAGTATTGCCGCTTCCTGTTCACCCAGACCGATTGCGATCAAGTGTTGACGTATCTTGTCATTACGGACTGGAGTATCCTGCGTGTGACAGCGGACACCGAACAATACGATTTGCTTGAAGCGTTGTTCCGGTGCATCAAACACCTGGATACGTTGAAAATGGGTTGTGAACCAGATAGCCAACTCCTTGTCCAGTGAATAACGGGGTATGATCAACACCATGATTCCGCCGTACTGGAGTGCCGGAAATGACATTCGATAAAACAACTTTTCAAGGCGTTTGCGACCCTTGCCACCGAGACGATCCCCGGTGCTGCCCTTGTCGGCAACAAGATCACCATAAGGCGGATTGAGCCACACCAGACCGAATTGCCGTTGACCCAGATTACAATCCTGGATATCGCCATGTATACAATGGTCCAGTATCTCTTTGGCGTGCCAGGCCCGTTCCAGGTCATACTCCACACCAAAAGTCTGGACACGATGATCATCAAGATGGTGTTTGCACTCAGCGAGTGCGACACCTTCTCCAACACACGGATCAAGTATCCGTAGAGTCCCTGATGTGGCAGGTATGAGCGCGGACAACACTCGTGCTGTGGTTTCGCTATCCGTTGGGAAATAACCGTTTTTAATAAAATTGCGCGCCAGGCGCTGAAACATTAAAGCCATAAGATGTCTCCTGCTTGTTCAAAGTGACGCCGGAGACACCCCCACTGGGGAAGGTGAAGCCCCGGCAGGGTTGGAATGGTTTAGGTTTTCAGTTCAACACATCACCGAGCATCCGGCGGGGAACCCGATAGCGTTTACCATCGTATTCACCGACTAAAGGTCGTCGGGACATGATGACCACCCAGGGTATTGTCGAATTTATAATGCCGATTTTCTGACCAATCTCGACTTTACGATTTTGCTGTCGATGGTGTTTTCGGACTTTTGTACGCCATTCAGCGTTAGCCTCCGGCACCATCTCCAAATACTTTAATGGACAAGAGTAATAGAATGGATGCTCGGACTCTTGCATGTCCTTGTATCCCCAGCCAAACCCTTTTTCAGTAGCGAGCAGACAACAGCCGATAAAACGTTGGGTGTTATGTGTTTGTTTTTGAGTGATTTCAATGACGAGCCAAAGAACTTTACCACGCACACAATGAGCCAATATCTCTCTGCGACGTGTTTCATTCTCCTCCGGTGAAATTAAATGCCGGATTATGTCCGACTTTGATGCGTGCTTGGTAAAAAGCCAGCCCATGGTGTACCTCCTTCTCATTTGAGTGAAAAGCAGGGTGCATCATGACCCTTGGGGTAAATGATTACCCTGCGGGTTAATGGAATGAACCGACGGTCAAATGACCGTTGCGTCTGTTTCTGGTTCGACGAAGACGCAAAGGATACCAACCGAGGTTGGTAAGGGTGCTGCTTTTAACCTGGCAGCCAGGGTGAAAAACGTTACCAGAGATTTCCCTGATGACCCGGAAATCCTGATAATCAGGGAAGCCCCCGGTACGAGGGCTATGTGGCAAGGGTGAGCGTACCTTGCCGAATAAGGCCTGTGATCACCGCTTCGACATCGTCACTCAGGTTGAGATCGATGAGGGTGGCATGCATGCCATGACCCTCGAAGTCCCTGATCCATTCATGAGAACGAAACATACAGATGATTGGTTCGGCCCAGTGGTCAAGCATGGGCAGGTGACAGATTGCTTTTGTTACGTGCCAGATCCGATCATGCACAGTCTGACGACCTGACTCTGTCGCAATTTCATCCGGCTTGAATAGGACAAAAGTACGGCGATTGGCCAGATCCGGCTCGATAGTGAGTCGGTTGAATACCCACAGATGGGCAATGTCACCAAGAATATTTTGTCGTAATCGGCCTGTGAAATGATTAAGAACACTGCTGTCGCCGATTTGGATAAGTTTTCGACGGGTTCGCCTGTTTTCCCCGCTGTCAATCAGCAGTGAAAAACTCTTTAACCCGCCCTCATCCTGTGGGAGTGACAAGCGGGCCAGAAATTCCTGGAGAGCCGTGTCACGTCCCCAGAGAGACAGAAACAATAAATTATCAGCGGCATCCATCAGTGCGGCATCGGCAAAGAGATCAGGTGCTTCGTCTAATGGCATCAGATATGATTCAAACATAGGTTTCTCCTTCGTTTAGAAAAAATAGAATTAAAAAATGCCGGAAAAATCACGCCCGGAGGGCGAGCGTGTTTTCCGGCTAAGGGGAGGTGGGGGTTGAGGTGAGACGTTATTGACTTTCGCAAATCGAGCCTGTTTTATTCCAGACCTGGTCAAGTGCATCGAAGATATAATCAAGCGTTCTAAGCCGGTTCCGTTGATCACGGAACCTTTTACGGTCTACGGTGGGGTCCAGTTTGACCTGATCTCCCAATGGCCATAATGATCCAAACAGCGTTATGTCATCAGTTTCCGCTGCGATTTCAGAAGACTGGATGGTTTGTACTGAAGAATCAGAAGCTTCAACAACTGTCTGTGATTGTTCATCGGCAGGATCGGGTTCCGTGTTGGCGGCTTTGTCGTCGGGTTTGAGTTCGTCGATCCCGATGAGATTCAGACTTTTGAGCGTGGCTCTGACCTCGACAACAAAGCGACCACCAGCAAAATACGATGAGGGAAAAATCTGAGTAATAGCAAAATTACCCTCATACCGTCCTTCATCATATTGTTCGAGCAAGGTGTCTTTGACAGCAAATTCACCTAAATCGGTGATGAGTCGGCCAACATTGAACGGTCCGTTACGACCGTGAATTGTTTTAATGGATAATACGCCATCAATATTCATGGATTACCTCCTGGTAACAAAAAAAGCACAAGGAGGTCACCCGACAGGGAAACATCCCTGGCAGGGTTGAGAAAAAGCCATAAGGCTTACTTAAGAATGAACCGACGGTCATAGGACCGGTACGCCTGTTTCACGGTTCGGCGTTGGCGTCAAGGAGCTGGTCAAGCCAGCAAGGGAACCACTGATTACACAGTGGAGAGTATTGTTAACAGGCTAGTTTAGAAAGTGAAGTAAAATCAACAGAAAATTTTTCAATTATGAAAATAATTAATCGCGGTTTCAAGTAATAAATGCAATCAAATTATGCAGCGAGTAAATCCACACGCCGCCCCATAAACAACTCATTTGGTGAACGCCCACCTAAAGTGACTGTCGCACTGAAAAGGCCGAAGCAGTGCGGGGAGCCGATGACTCGGCAAGGTTATCGCTGATAAACCGCAGTGATGACGGGTTTTGCAACATCACCATAATGCAGGCACAAAACGTAAACCAGTGGGATAACTCAACCCAAGGGGCGAGATTTCAAAAAGTGTGATGTGAGTCTGCTGACAGTGTCAGCACTTTCACTCAAAACATTACCATTTTTCCCAATCTGCTGCCACTGATAGTATTTGTGCTCAGAAGTGAATTATCCGCTTCGCTGTTGACACTGCCAGCATCTGCTTTCAGGCAAGGAATTACATTTTCAGGTCTGTTGTAAGAGACGAATTATTTAGACGGATTTATCGCAAACTCTGATATGTCATTGAAATATTTTTATAAATGTAAAAGAATCTAATAGATGGTTGTATATGTCGCTAACACTTTGTGTTTGTATAATGTCCAATACATAGCACATATGTCGCCAATCTATGGGATGCCATACATAGGATGCGGTTCACGTTAAGCACGAGTTTGGTCGTTGTTTTAAGACAACATGCAGTCTTATATGGATAGAACGTAGTCTTAAGCATACGATTGCTATGAAATCTTGGATAAAGCTAGTTATATTTATTTTAATAGATGAAATTTAATACCATTTTCTTCATATTGACGGTTCGCGGTGTGTAGTGCCTGTTGTTTTGATCGGGTTTCGACATACCTTTCGAAAAAGGTTTCCGCGTATCCGGTGATGTGTTGCAAGGGGATGGATTCATTTGGTGCGATGACTTTCTTCACACCTGCATCCAGGGCCGATTGGGCGAGGCCGTTGCTTGCGGCGTAGCAGGTATTGAAGAAGATGAGTTGCGGGCGGCGGCTTAAGCGGGCGGGGAGCAGGGAGGCGAAGTCCGGGCCGTTCGCGGTGGTCTCGTCCGGGAAGACCAGGCCGCGTTGGGTCGAATGGGCGAAGAGGTAGAGGATGTCTGCGCCGTTTTGGAGGGCGCGACGGAGTTCCTGTCTGCTTTGTGCAGTTTTTATGAGGATGGGAGTTACACCGGGCGGGGTGCTTGTGGCGGCGCCGTGTCCCTGGATGATGGCCGCGAGCCGGGTCAGGTGGGCCGCCGGGCGGGTTTTTTGGTCCAGGGTGGGGGAGGGGATGTGGATCAGGAGGGGCATTTTTCAAGTGCCGGGTTTGAATTTTTTATAAAACCATTCCTCCACCCAGGGTGCAACTATTCCTCCCAATGCGTGGCATGTGAATTGTTCTGCAAACCAGTCGAACGGGGTGTGCATACAATAAGAATTTGGTTCATTTCTGTCTATAAAGGCCGGGAACTCGAGGAGTTCAGCATTGAAGGAATAAAGCTTGGTATCTTTTAGCCCAAACAAGTATGACCGTCCATTAATCGAAGGTAAGTGTTGAACATGTTGGTAAGGGTTAGGAGCGCTATTAATGAATGCTGTGACTAATATTGGTGTTTCGGTATTCTCGATGCCGTCCAGATTTAGTGATGTTGTCGATGTGGGATCATTTATTCGTTTGCTATAAAAATCTCTTATTCTTTCTTGCACAAGAGGTGTTTCATGCTCTATGTCCATATCCGTTAACCAGGATTCAAGTTTATCAATATTCCAGCTTTGCCAATTGATCTGGTAAAAAAACCTGTTTTTATACCATTTTTCGGCTGTTAGATTATTATCTATCGCATGCCCCAACTCATGGTAAATGATGTCCAGGTCAGTTAAGTTTGCTGCCTTTTCTGATATGAAAATATAGCCTTGATATCCCATTAGATCCGTCCAGGGGATCAGGTTTCCAATGTCGTCGATTAATTCATAAAACCAGTTCTGTCTCCATATATACACACCTTTGAGCGATTCTCCTTTATTGCTTTTCAATTCCGGCCGCAGGATGATGCCCTTTAAGGCTTCATTTTCCATTGTCACCATGTCGGGTAAGCTGTCAAGCTGTGAATAAATGAGATTTAATAAAGAATCCTTCCAGACGGCGCCTTCTTTGGTGTCTACTGTTTTATTGAATCGGTATTCAAATATCTTTTGCTTGTCATCAAAATTCTTCGTATTTATAAAAAGGCGCTTCAGGTTATATTTTTGCTGGAATGCCAATGGTTTTATATCCTGGAGCTCGCTGAGGAAGTCATCCCAATTTGAGGACAGTTGAGTCTGCATGAAGCGTATTGCTTTATCTGTATTTGCGCCGGATGTTAACCAGCTTAAAAAACCAGTGGTATCAAAGGTGTCGTATGCCTTTTCAATAAATAGTTTTGAATTATTGATATCCTCCTCGGTCGCCTTGCTTATGTCATCGGGGGTCTTGATATCGCCGTTATCCAGGTGAACCCCGGAGTATATGTTTTCGCGGGTATACATGAAAGAGTCGAGTATTTCCAATGTCTCGGAATTTACCACACCATCGCCTATTAAACCGTTAGAACGTTGGAACGCTCTCACGGCCCTTTCGGTGCCGGAAGAATAGGTCATTATGGGATCTGAGGACAGCTTGGCATCTATGATGACGGGTTCTACGTCGGTTTCATAACGAAACAGATTAAAGCCCAATTCCACAAGCGCTTCCTGTAAGAATTTAATATGAATACCGTGATTGCCGCGGAGCATACAGGTCTTTCCAGAAATGACAGCCAAAAAATAGTCTTTTTTCTGAATTTGTGATGGATCGGTGTCCGAGTGTGAATCGTCGGCCAGTGCGGTAATATATTTCTCGTTGAAATGTTGAGATCGCAGTTCATCTTTGGCAGGCACAGACGTGTTAATGTAGCTCTCGTGTGGTGAATAATGGGTGTCATCTTTTGGCAGCCACCACCCTTTATATGAATCATCTGCATCCCGGGTATCCTGAAAATAATTTTTGCGATAATAACCGGGATTAGCTTCCTTGCTTGTATCTACATTTTTTTCAGTATCCGCGTCACTCAGGTCCCACTTCATTGCTTCAAAGTAGGCCAGGCGTTTTTCAATCGAGTCACGAAATCTGGTTTCCTTGAGTTTCTCATTTATGTCGAGTTCCAACAGGTAATCGAGGTCTTCAAGGGTGAGAATTTCAGGGTGAACCCCGGATATATTGCTCAACTTGATCAGTTTTTCCCTTGTCCAATCCCATGCATTACTATCAGGGTGATAGGTGAGTGCATAGGCGTAGAGCGTGGAGTAGAGCTTGTTCCAGCCCAGGGCATGGAGGCGACGGATTACCTTGACCGCGGTAATTTTTATTGTTCGCACCTCGTATTGGATGCGTTCTGAGGTCGTCCGGTCTTTGTGTATTTTGATTTTTTGGGCCATGATTGATGTCCGTTGGAGCAATGTGTTTATGAGAGTACGCATCTGAGACAATTAAGTACGGGAGGTAAATTTTTTTATTGATTTTCCTATACGCTTAGTTTTAATAGAAAAATAAGAATCCAGCGACTCTTTAAGACTATCCAAATCGAAGTAAAAGGGGTTAAGACTGTCTTCGTTTATATAAAATTTACTCTCACTCGATTCGACTTTCCTTTTATCCAGATAGGCATGAATTGCATCTTTAGCGTCTTTTCCACCCTCAAAGTATATACCGTAATGTAGATGCACCGGTGTATTGGGAGGACCAGATTTTCCTGTTACCCCAATAAATTCTCCTCTTTTGACTGTAGTTAATTTATTTAAAGAAATTTTGGCGGGTATTTTATCTAAGTGCGCGTATAATGTGTAAAATTTGATTTTTCTAAATTGAAAAAAATAAACTTTGACGTGGTTTCCATAGGCTCCTCCAGTAAATTTTTTAGCTTGACCATCATTAACGGATGCGACAGGACGGTGATGAGTAGTTGACCCTATCCTTCCGAAAATTTTCTCCTTAAGCGAATCACTGTCTTTATTTTTTGTCGGATCATTAGCTTTATTTCTTTCGTATTTGTAAATAGCATAATCTGCATTTTTGTAATTCCATGCCAAGACTTGGTTGTCCCCAAGGTAAAGTAGTTGATAGTTTTTTTTTATACTTGTCCATTGTTTCTTCATTGACGTTGTCAGGTTTGTCATATCTATGGCGCAGGTCAACCCGGTGCTTTCATTGCGCAGGATGGCGTGGTTTTTACCGACATAATCTATTTTGTCTGGATTGACATCAGAAACTATGTTGATATAAGAGTTATTGATTTCTTTTTTAGCACTAAATGGCACAATTATATTCTCATCCCATTTCAGGCTGTCAAAATAACGAAAACTTCCTATATTATAATTGAATTGCATATAAGAAAAAGGTTCCTTGATCCATGCAATAATTCGTTTTTGTTTTAATCCGTCTTTCGGGTGCCATGCGACATAAAAATTTACGATTTTACCCCAGTTGTTATTTTTCAGGGCATTGTCTGGAAATTTAAGGGATTGCAAGCTATCCCATTCGTTGTCTGATAATGAAAACTCCCATCTGAACAATTGATTGCCAAAAATCCCATTCGCCCTATTAATGCAGCAAAGGTCATTTTCTACGAAAAAAATAGTGCCTGCATTTTCGACGAATTTGGCTGGAAGTTTGCCGCTTTTTTCCTCTTTCAAAAACGGCCTATAGTTAAACGAAAGATTAACTCTTAGAACAACATAATTGCTTTTTTCAATATTTATTCCGATGATATAAAAGTCATTTAAACGGAATAATTTGTAGCCGGCCAGGGACTTCATTTCCTCAGCCCACGTGACCATATCAATTCCTTTATGAACAGCGCTTCCGCTCATTTTTACGTGTGCGATGTAATACGGCCATGGTCCACTAAATCTACTTTTTAAGGGAAATCCAATATCTTTAAGATTGGCATTTCCGAGATCGATTGCTTTTATCAGAAGATTATACCTTTCTGTTTTTGCCTGCTGTATCTTTACTGGATCTGTTAACTTGTTTTTAATGTCAGGAGCGAATTCTACCACCTTACCATCTTCCTTTACGTTCCCTTCGTAATAGTCTTTAATTAAGGATTTTAGCTCACTAATTTCGCTTTTTAGCTCCAGACCATTAATATGCTTAAGATGCTTTCCTTCCCGATAATCAAATTTTGCGTTGTTTGTTACCGACTCGGGCGCTGCATTTTTGAACACTTTATTGAATTGATTTGAGTTGTGTTCATTTACAATGAAATCATCAGGGCATAAAATGCGTCCTACAAAAATAGAATTGGCTTTGTGGCATTCAATGATCGAATTTAAATAATCTCGATCGAAGTTTTCGCTTTTATAATCTGAATTACCGTAATATTTTCCAGATATACCGTTTGTTTCTGTACTGGGGACCTGATAGGAGACCTGTGTTCCTGTTTGTGAGAAATCAATTTTTTCCAGAATTGCTTCAAGTGGTTTGGATATATGCCTGAGGGCTATCGGTTTATTGAGCGCAGCGGTGCATTGCGAATATGAGCCGTTAGAAATGAAGCCGTTGCCAAGTATCACTAATTGATTTACAACTTTATTACGCCCCCAACTCCATTCCGCCGGATTCAGTCCATCCCCTGGATCAAGAATAATTCCCTTCCACGGAGCCCCATAAAACATCCCCCAGGTATCGGAAAAATCATCCCATGCCTCTTCCATAAAACTGTTTTCCCCTAACTCGCCGGATAATGGCTGCGAGTATTGATTTTCTCCATCCTGATTCTCAAACCTGTCCACATTCCGCACAATGGCCTTGAATAATCGTACCGCTTTCGCCAGTGATTCCCGATCTGGAACATCCTTCACCAGAAAAACCTTGCCTGTATAAGGTTCGCCTGTCTCATTTTCAATTTGGATGTCGAGTGAGCCGCCATCTCCTGTTGCCGATGGCGTTTTTATGGCCTGGGGATAGTCCACGTTGATATCATCAAGCACGATCTCATAATCATCCTGCGGGATATTATCCAGGTAAGCCTTTCCGTCGATGACGTCAAGTTCATATTGCACCGATTCGCTGGTTGTCTCTATGGGAAAGCCGAACCCCTTTAAGCCTTCGTAAACGGCCCGGTAATACGCTGCATCATTTTCAAAGTCTCTTTTACAGGGAAACGGGATCCGCTCAAGCGTCACCGGATCCGGCGGCAGTTTCTTTTGCAAAAGCGCTTCCATCAGATACCAAGTGCGACGTGTGAGGAAGATGCCCTCAGGCTCGTTGATGATGGCGCCTTTATGTGCCATTTTGGCACGAAACTCGTTTGTTGCCGCAACGGTTAGCGGCCCCATGATGCCGTCATGTTCGCCGGGGTTATAACCCAGTAGTTTCAACCACAACTGCAAATTCACCACGTTGATCCCCGCTTCATCAGCTTTCACATCCGGGACCTCGGGAAAGGCATAGGGTGTATCCTGATAGATGTTCCACAAATAACCGCTGATCAGACCAAGCTGTACCTCATCCTCGTGCCGTTCATAGAATTCATGCAGGTCGGGGTTTTCAGTTTCCAGGTTTTCCATGATTTGATAATAGCGATCCAGAAAGTCAGGAAAATCTGTTATGGGTTCCTGTAATAATGGTTGTGTTTTCAGGTTGGCTATCAGGGCTTCCGGGACGCCTGCCCGTTCCAGGCGTTTGAAATAGTCGGCGTCGACGCGGATATCGTCCTTGATCACGCCCATCTCCAGATTGTCTCGATCCTCATCGAAAACCACCAGCAGGGTCTGGTAGGTCTTGCTGTCAACTGCGGCTTGTTCAACGGTGTTTGCTATGTCGAGGATCTGGAATCGGGCGACGGGCTCGAACCACTTTCTTTCCAGTTTGGTTTCACCTCGCAGATCCGCACCCTCATTTCTTTCGTAATCCCAGAAAAGGTTGTTTCGCAATTCCAGACGAAAATAATTCCCGTTGTCCTCGTGGATCGCCACCTTGGTTCTGTTTTCATTCGAGATCATGATCTATGCACCTGTGTTAAATTTGCGCCGGGTTCACCACTCCATCACCTGTTCACCGTAGGCAGTAAAGCTTGCAATTCGATAATGGATTGAACTGATGCTGAATACTGCGGGCTGGTCTTCTTCCAGTTTGGCCTGGATCACCAGCTGGTAATGTGCTTTGCGGAAGAACCAGAGATGACCCGGGATCACTGTTTGTGCCTCAACCACTGTCGTTAGATCGACAGGTGGGGTGTTTTGTCCCGAGAAGAGGGCCGTGATCTTTTGTGGCAGGATGCCCTGGTTGAGTTCCGCCTGCAGTTCGTCTGCATGGACTGTTTCCAGCACTTGCATGAAGTGGCCCGGCTCGGGGATGAAGACATCGCGGTAGCGGAAGGTTCCCTCCCAGCTTTCGGCCAGAAAACGATCCCGTCTTTTGACGACTACCGGGACAGGGAACCAGCCGAAAGCGGCGGTCTCACTTTTAATTGCTTCTTGCCCATGTTCGGTTCGGATCACTGCGAATCCACTTTGGGGCTGGGGCCAGACCTTCAGGTCAGTGCGGATGGTCGCGTCGAGTTTTAGGCGAAAGCGCTCATCCTCCCGACCTTCTGCCGTGGGTGTCAGCAGGCGTGCGGTCGCATAGATCTTATCGTGGTTTTGCAGCGACAAATTAAAGGAGTCGTCTTTGGCCTCGCTCTGGTCCAGACCCAGTTCCCAGATCCAGCGCTGCACGCCTTTGGCGCTCAGTGCCGGATTGTTCTCTTTGATACGGGGCAGGGTGTCGATGGCAGGGGTGCCGTTGTGGATCTGGTGTACCGCACCGTTTTCTCTGCCATATATGCGGTAGATGCGTTGGTCGATGGTCTGGGGCCGATAGCGGATCTTTCGCGAGATACTCAGCGACAGTTCAATGATCCAGGTGCCGTTTAATGTGGCTGGTTTGAAACGCAGCTCTGGATAGAACACGTCGCGTCCGGCGTAGATGGAGCGGTCCAGGGTCAGTTTTAAATCGTCGACCTGGACGTCTTTTGCCGCTGCCAGGAGTCGGCGATTAAACAACGGATCCTGCCATTCAAGGGAAGCGCCAAGAAAAGGTGTTTGTTCTCCCAGTAGTTGAACAAAGCAGGTAGCGCGTTGTTTGCGGTGAGCAATGTCCCTTGAATCAAATGGGTTGAAGGCCCAGAGTTCCCGGGGGATGGGCACAGGCCGAGGATGGCGAAGTTCAAAGCCTGATGAGGCACTTCGGTTGAGCATACCGTCACTTTCCTCGCGAAGGAAGGCGGAGCGCAGACGCATGTAGCTGCCGGGGCGGCCATGGGTATAGATATGGATGGCTTCGAGGGGTAAAAAGGGTTCTGACTGAAGGCGCATTTCATCGCTGGGCCATTTGATTTTTCGTGCTGCGGGGAGGAACCAGCCGGGTTCAAAACGTGAAACCGCGTCCCGGCGGGTGAGATCATTGAAGATCAGGTCCCGTGTTGCTTCAACCCAGCGGTGGAATCCACCCTGTTTGCGAGCCCAGGCAGCCCGCGAAGCGTGGTCCCGACCCGCTGCACAACCTGCAAGCTTGTAAGCAAGGCCCGCTGCACTGCCGGAGGCCGGGACTTCAACTTCGACAACGATCTCACGCCGACCAATGGAATCACCGTTTTCCGCCAGGGCCAGGAGGGTGTATATGGCGCTACGCTCCGGGTAGAGGATCGTCTCATTACCGAAAACCTCATCTCCGGCGGGGCCGTTTTTCACACTGAGAAATAGCCGACACTCAGTGGCGATTTGCCAACGTAAAATGAGAGGTTCACCCCATTTTATTTTCTCGGGGTGAGCGCTGAATTCCAGCACTACACCGGCTGGGGTAACTGTGTCGGCAATGGGCCGGGGTGGTGTATAAAACGCTTCTTCTTCGTAATAGGTCCTGCCGCCCAGGTAGTCGATGCCATTGATCAGAGGATCGGGGAGCGGTGGTTCTGCCCTTGGTTCGAGGCGGGGGTCAAGGCGGAACAGGATTTTGGCGGAGAGTGGATCGCGCCGACTTTTGGCGGCATTGGGAGCGGTGGAAAAATCCACAGCACTGGCGAGGAAGTAGATCCGGTTTTCGAGACCTTGAACTGGTGTTAACAGCGAGGCGCGTAGTAACGGCACTTGGTGTTTCGCGTACCGATGGATTTCGGTGCGTGTCCACTGGTGGATTTTTTCGCGTACCGGATTTTCTTCATCCTGTTCCGGGTTTTGGTTTGTCTTGCCGAATAGAATATCTCGCCAGGTTTCCCCGGGTTTGATACCCAGACGGAAGACTTTTCTGGATGTCAGCAGGGGACCGGTATCTTGCGAGGCAAAGGTGGCGGGGGGGAGATAGATCTCCAGCAGAATCTGAAAATCACTCCGGCTGTCTTCTGCTTCTGTTCGTGTTGTTATCCCCGTTTCGACGAGGGTTCCTGTCAGCAGGTATGGCCGGGGTCGGCCTTGCTCGTCGGTAATGCGCTCGGATAACGTTGTGCTCTCTCTGCTTGCAGGGATGGTTTCCAGTGCGCAGAGGAGTTTGCCGGGTTTGTTGTGACTGACCAGGTACTCAATCGCGAGGCCAGTTTCGGCAAAGGGAGTGGCGGAGCTTGCCTTACGGAATATCAGCCAGCCGGGTTCAAATCCTCCAACAGGCAGGGTGTATGGGAGGATATGCTCATATGCCTCTGGTTGCAGGATAACCTGGTCGATAGGGGCACCATAACCGGGGTGGGATGGACTGTTTTCCAGAGAGAAACGATCCAGACGGTTTCGGGTGAATATTATGTTCAGAGGAGTGAAATCCTTTTTCCGTTTTTTCTCTTTTTTGACCTTGTGGTCGTCCTCATCTTCATCCTCATCCCGATCATGCTTGTCTTTATCTTTGTGATCGTCATCATCATCGTCTTTATCGTTGTTTTCTTTTGGATCGTCGTTCGTGTCGGCCGGGAAGGGATTCTGCATCAGGGCTGCCAATTCCTCATCATCTACAAGCGTGTTTTGAATCACTCCACCTGTATCGGTGAGAAATGGGAAAGGTAAGCGTAACCATTCGCCAGCCTGGTTCTCGTCTGCAGGACAAAAATCGGTCGCAGCACTGAATATCCCCCAGAGAGTTTGAGTCTGATTTTTCCACAATTCCCGTGCCGGTCGGAGCAGAATTGCCTGGTTCGCCTCTTGCACCCAGAAGGCCTCTGTCGATTCGAGGAGCATAAAATTGCCGCCTGCGGTCAGCAGGATCTGAGCCAGCCGTTCTCCGATGGCTCCGCTGAAACCTGATTCCGTCTCAATGGCGGGGACAAAGGAAAAGGCGGTGTTGCCATGCGAGTTATAATTCGGGGTTTTAATCAGCTTGTCACCACGTAGCAGGATCTCTTCCACAAAACTTTGCACCGAGGATATCCGCAGTCTCTGCGGGCTGGTCCAGGAGAAAAGTGGTTCCTGCGTTTCACCATTGGTTCGATAAAGGGCATGAGCGGCGATGCATGGCAGTTCCGACATACCTGCAAGACCGGTTGGATCCTCTGCAACAGGAAGGTAAAGCGGTTCGAAAAACGCAGGTGAGTCCGGTGAACTGATCAGGCGTTGGCCCTGAAGTTCGGCTTGGCGTAAGAGGAAAGTAACCTCATGACGGTAGTTCGATTGACCGTCTTTGGATTGCCAGGAAATATCGTTTTGGGCGCGAATTTGGCCAGTGAGTTTGACGGACAGTGAGGGGTTTCGACCTGTACTTCGAGCAAACGAGAGGAGAACTGATACCGGTTCCGGCGTTTTGATCCTGGTTTCCATGATGAGTTGAAAACTTTCTATGAGGGCTGACTGTACTCGTTGCCCGGCAGGAGGTTGTTCAAAACCCAGAGTGATATACGAAAGCAGGGGGGCTTCATCGTCAATGGGCCAGCCGGGTAAAAGTTCAAAGGGCGCGAAACTTGCGGTGGAGCGAAATGCGGCGGGTTTGTTTATAGCCAGGGTTATGCCCGTATCAGTGATCCTGATTGCCTGGTCCTCGTGCGGGACGATCTCGGCCAGATGGTTTGTTCCACCCATGGAGAGTAGTTTCGCACCGGTGATGTTAACACTTGATTGATAACGAGTGATCGTCAGCAGCAGTTCCATACTTAACAGTGCATCATTCGGTGAGCCGGCATGTGCAAGTTGGGTTTCAAAAAGTATTTGACTCGAAAGATCATCCATGTTCCCGGTCAAGTTAATCATGCCATTTTTTACGCGCAGCACGGCGTTTGTTGTGGCCGAATCGGGTATGGGTATCCATTTCAGTACAGGGGCATTTCCGTATATATCTTCCAGGCCGGGACTAAACACCATGGGTATGCGCCAGATCCGATCAAGGAACTGGAAGGATAGTTGCACCGGTTCTTCTTCTGTGCCGAATACCGGGAGTGAATGCTCTGAATTCGATGGCAGCGAAACAGGACCTTCCAGCCAGGGCAGGGGATCGCTGATATTCTTTTCGGTGGCCTCGGCATAATCAGGTGTATTCTGATAGAGGGGCCAGAGGAACCGCCCGTCGAATTCCTTTAATTGCCATCTTTCACCTGAATAGGCGAAGGTGGCTTGTACTCGTTGCCGTGCGGGATCGGCCATTCGTATTCGTGCATTTTCCCCAGCCTTGTAGTGCAGCACCCCGGAAAAACGGATCAGTATTGGCTGTTCCGGTTCACCATTTGCACCGGGAATCACTTCAAGACGATCCAGCTGGAATATCTGAAAGTCAAAACCCCAGAGATTGGTTGCACCAACCGTGCCCCAGTTAAAGTCGCGAAGGATAGGGTCAATCTCGGTGGGGCCTGTAGCATCATAAACCCAGAGTGTGTTTTCACGGTAGAGTGGCAGACCGTTAAAGAAGCAGCGCAACAGATGATAGGTGTCACTTAGATCCAGCTCAGGGAGGGACCATTGAAAACAGTCTCGCCAGATGGCGGGATCATCGGGATCAGATATGATCGATGCGCGACCAGTGGTCTCTGATGTTAGTGTTTGTGTCAGTCGACCATTCTGGTCCATAAAGACGGGTTGTGTCCCGCTGACATTTTTACTGATCAGTTGCGGGACAAAACACCCTGCTTCCAGAATCAGATCGGTGAGATCGGTCACCTCAGGTATGAGTAGTGGAAAGGGACTTCCTGCCTGTTCGATAATGGAGAATTTTGCAGAGGGACCTTTCAACATCTGTTCTGCCGCGATAAAAGGGATCGCTGTTCCATCGCTGCCGTTAAGGGAGAGGCTCATCTGCGGTGGGTTTAGACTGATATCTGCCTTGCCGGCAAAGCTGGTATGGGCGACAGGCTTGTTAATCGTCACCGGCAGATCCGTTTCTTTCAGTACTTCCAAATCGTTGAAATGGATAGTGCTGGTGAAGAGCAGATTATCCCGGGACTGTGATAGTTGCGCGGACTGATGAAGTTTATGCCACCAGTCCGGGTTGGCTACTCGTCGGTCATCCGCATTGGATGGTAATTGCAGGTCTGTCTCCTGATTTTTCTGGTCGCCAGGTTTGTCTCCGACCATTAAGGTAAAGGGTTCATCCATCATGGGTAATTCATAGCGACAGACCCAGTCGATTAGTCCGGATGATGGTCTGCCTGCAGTAATGGTTACCACTTCATGGGGCTTCAGACGAAACTCGTTACCAGGAATCTCCGGGATGAGCCAGGAAAATAAAAAGTCTGTTCCGTTAACAGTTTCCAGAACAGGTTGTACAAACTGCCCCGATTGGAGTACAGGTGTCTCGCGCTTGCTTCCCGTTTTTAGGGTTATGGGTTGATTAGTAACCGGGCGTAGCGGCATCAAAGTCCTTTCTGCACACAGTTGCAAGGACTCGTCCTGACGCGGGTCGCCGAATAGTGGGTATGTGGGGAACCAGTGCAGGTTTTTTGGTCGATACCAGTAGATGGCTCGTGTGGCGAATTGTTCCGGCATGCTTACTGACAAGTTGGTGTCCAGCCAGTTGCCTTCTATGTATTCGGCGCCTCGGCGACCAGTCTGGAATTTGATCTGTAACAGCCAATGGGGTTCATTTGGGCCAGGCGGTGTACTTTCGGCATGAATCAGTGATATCGCGATGAAGGAAAATTCGTGTTCAGCGGTATCTTGTTTGATATCCGGCAAGCGGGGAGGTCCGAAATTGACATCATAACGTTTCATCTCGGGGTGGAGATAGAAGGGCAGGTATTCCTCCATACGAAATATTGGGTTGTTCAGAGAGGCGAGAATGTGAGTACACCGGAGATTCCCTTCCTCATCTTGGGCAAAGGTGAAAATTGCTGAGGCTGACTCAAAATCGAGCAGGAGCAAATTGCCTGCAAACCCGCTACTGAGATCAGGACTCAGTACGGATTCATCATCGGGAGATGTTTTCCAGGGAACTTCGCCAAGGGTCATGAGGCCTTGCAGATTCCTGTTGTCCTTGGCGGAAAGATCGATTTCATCTACACTTTGCAACGGGAGACTCAGTGGGCCCGTTTCGGTGAGCAACCAACCTTGTTGTTCACCCTCTAACCCGTCGGCCATTTGCTGTACGATATAGTCACGATCCTTATGATTCAGTCGCACATGAAAACTACCGCTCCATACACTTTCGCGTTGTGTTGTGTCATTGGAATAACGGTACTGCATTGATTGCAGGTTGTTTTGGTCTATGGGTAGTGAACGGCACTTGATTTGCAGCCCCTGGTTTTCGATGGTGATACTGTTGGGTTTCCAAATTGCTGTACCACCCGCGATGCCTCGCAATGCCAACTCGAAAAGCGATTTCTCAGGACTGAATACCCAGCCTTGTTCTATTGTCCAGTGCCAGGTGATCTCCTCGGGCAAAGGTGCCGGCGTGAGGCCCACGGATTTCATATTTTCCGGCGGCATACCTTTTTCATCAGGTGTGTTGAGGCAGGCATCAATGATTTGATCCTGATATATCCGCAGACTTTCCATCCAGTGCGGTGATTGCTCGAGAATCAATTCGTGTCTGAATATGTCTGCCTCATATTTTCTTCTGAGGTATCGGAACAAGCCACGTTGAATGCCGTCCTGATCCCGCCAGGGGATTTCCCTGCTACCTGCCAGGAGCAATCCATCCGGATCAATGCGGAGGTGATTGCCTGCCGCGACAGGGGCCATTCCAAAGACATTAACGAAAAGCACGGCAGGTGGGGCGTCTTCTAAAAGTGTTGCGTTTGTCCCGGTAGCACCGCTGTAGATTGCAGCTTTTTTTATCCAGGCTGGCCAGCGGAGGGTGTCCGTTATGGGGATGACTAATTCCAGGCAAACGGCGAGGGCAGGAAAATGTTCTAACTCAGGATTTTCTTCCACTGTTGGGAGGGGATGACCCAGGATAACGGGTAACTCGGGGGCATCTGTCGTAAATTCAAAACGCAGAAATCGGGGTTCCTCTCCGATGGAGGGCAGATCGATCTCCAGCCAGGAAAAACGCAATCGGCTTTGCCAGGTTCTTGGCATGACAGAATAGTTGACGGCCTCTGCCTGGATGCGAGGACGACGCAGGGGCAGAAGAAATTCAGTCTGCTTGCCCTTGGGTCGTTTATTTTTTTCGAAAGGATATGCTTCGCCGCGCCAACCGTTGGTGAGACTAAAGATTTCGAAAATGAATGGACTCTCTTTCACGACGTTTTCGCCTCCATTTCATTCTCATTGAGCCTCCCTATCCGATTACGGGTAGGGGGAGAATCGCCACGAGCACGAGAGCAATGCAATTCAAAGACAAAATCATCCTCACGTTTGATCCAGCTTATGAGTTTATCGGTGCCGCGCAGTCTGACAGAGAGTTTCGGCAGGAAGGGTGATGGTATCGTCACTGGATCGAGGAATTCCACTCGGCCCTTTTTTACCGGATCTTTATAGAGGTAACTCGCCATGGTTTGTACTGAAAACCAGGGGCCATCGTCAGGCCGGGTATTTTCATCCGCGATGAGTCGCAGATGAAACAGGGGGCGCAGAATGCCCTGACGTCGAAGTTGTAGCGTATAACAGAGATCAAAATCCCAGAGTCGTGTGGCATAGGGTTTTTCGTTGGGCCATAGCGCTTGCTCTTTTTCGCTCAGGCTTTGCCATGCCGAGGGGATACGCCAGATAAATTCGATCTCGCCGGCATCATTCAGTCTGAAGCCGGCGCTGGTCTGATCGACCTCGGGGGTTTTGGCGGCAAAGACTTCGGCGGCATCGACCATTTTTACTGGCGAATCAAGATCGTCACATCGGGTGAATGCCCCCAGGCGGTAACGATAGTAATAGGGCAACTCGGGGGTCCTGATCACGGAACCCTTGGGTTCAAGTTGCCCGGTGAAGGGGTGTCCCTGCAGGCCCGCTGGCGGGAAGTTATTTGGATCGCCGTTTTTCCAGGCGGCGTCTTTTGCCAGTAGTGCCTTTTCTTCGGCATTCAGCCCCGCTAGTCCGCCGTCATCCGGCGTCAGCGAACGTGCTTTCCAGGCATCGTTTTCCCAACCTGACCAGCGTTCCCAATCAAAGTTTCTTTCTGTGAAAAGACTCCAGGCGATCCCCCGGTAACCGAGTCTGTTACGCAGGGTTTCATTGGATTGGGTTAGTAGTTCTTCGTCGTGTTCTTCGATGAGCCATTCGGCAAATGGAATGCCGTTTCGCTGTTTAACACCCAAAAACTGAATAATGGGCGGGGCGGGTTCTTTAATACGTGCGAAACGAACTTGCATCGCTGTATCCTCTGTAGACCAGAGATTCTCAGACCAGATCCCCAATTTCTTATATAGCGGCAAATAACGACTGACCCGCTTGATACGATAAGCAAAACGTTTGGCCAGAGCCAGCTGATAATAGAGTTGGATTGATAGGGTGTGATCAGCATTAACAGGACGAGAAATAGCACCATTGTCTGAATAATAAGCGGCACCCGGCAGGACCCGAGTCTGAGGCGGCATGATCGGCCTTTGTCGCAGGAAGCGGCGCATCAGACCCTCATAACTCTCGCGGGCACCTTCTTCCAGTGCCCCCGCCAGACTAATCAATGCGAGTTCCAGACAGTTGCGGAATCCGGCGAAGGCGTGATCGCGCAGTTTGTCGATTTCTTCCTGTAATTTAGCCGGGCGATCCGTTTCGGGCAACAGGGGAAAATCGCGTTCGATATCAGCCGGCGTCGGCAAGGCTTTGATCACGGGCAGAAGGCTCAGGCGATAGCGCTGCATGGGTGAGTTGCGGTCGCTCTGGAAAAGCAGTTCGAGGTAGACATGATCGGTGCGGCCGACGTCGATTTCCCGCAGTATGGAGAGTAGCTCGTTTGACCTTATGGTTTCCGTTTCTCGGCGCAATTCGATATCGACGGATCGACCCAGTTTTTTCAATAATCCAGTGCCGTTTTTGTCCTTTTCGTCATTAAAGTCCTCCAGCAGTGATGCAAAGGAAAGCTGTTCCAACTCCTCTTTTTGCGGTAGCACGTTTGTGTAGGCGATGGCGTAACCGCGATCCCGGGTCTTTTCCTGCAAACGGACCAGTAGGTTCTCCAGTTTTGCATTGACCAGCGCGCCCTCCGGGAAGTTTTCCAGGGCCGCTCCGGAAGTGGCGGGGCTGTTATCTTCCCAATCCAGGTAACCCAGATCATGCCCCTCGGTTTGGTTGATCTGCTCATAGGCCGGGATCTGACCCGGCCCCTTATAATTTGCCCTCCAGGCGGAAAGGAGATCGGTATTTTCCGGGTTAGACAGATAGCGCTCCATGCTTATCACCTCAACTTCAGCTAACTTTTGGTAATGCTGAGCATCGTCGATAGTTGAAACGTCGCGGTCACGGCAATACACTTCGTAACCACCAGTCGGGTGAATGTGATTTTCATCCAGGTATGCCTCATGCATTAAACGCAGGGTTAACTCACGCTCAGCAGGGTTCGCCATGGGGCGGTAGGAAATCTCTGTTTTACTATCCGTATTAAAATGGACAACAGGTTCTGCGGCCAGTTGGATTTCAGCACGCACGGCATCGGGTTGCAGCCATTGTTCTGCCATGTTGGTTGGCGGGGGAATGCGTTCCAGTAATGCTTGTGGTTTCTCTGTTTCATCCTCTTTGGCCGCGCCTGCCGGCCCGTGGATATAATTGAGAATCTCCGCGCGCACCAGTCGTGATGCATTACCAGAGGCAGAGACGGTCCGCACATAGAATTCATAGACGAAACCCCGGGCCAGTTTTTCAACCAGCTCGTTGCCTCCTTGCAATGAATTTTCCTGCATGGCGGAAACAAGCGACATACCCTTTGGTTCGAGCAATGGTTCGTTGTCGATGTCGTCGGGATCATCTTCGAGATCGTCGCCCAAGCCGTAAAAACCGCTCTGGGCGAGAGGAAACGAACGTACCCATATCTCATGGTAGACGGGTTCGTCCGACCAGGCGGCGAGATCCCCGGCTTCGATTTGGATATCCAGGGTCTCTTCCTCTATAGACTCGGTACTCAGGCGGACCGTATAGGCAACGCTGCCCTTGTTGGGAGGTGGTGGGGCCGCCAATTGCTTACGAGCGGTGATGTATTCAGCCGTCTGGGAACGATTTCCGAAAACATCCACAGCGGTAATGCGATAAAGCAGCAGGTCGCCAATGTCCGCCGGGCTTTCAAACAGATCCGAGAATTCGAAACGTGGGGCACAGATGAAAAATTCTGCCTGACCAGCACCGATGTCCAACAAGGAGGGGATGTAGGCGATGCTCACCTTGAAATGCACATCGGTGTTCTCGCTTCGTGAGTCGCGGGTCAGATTAATGCGCTCAATTTCGTAATGGTGAAAATATTCAAAATGGCCTTTTTGGCCGAGCCCGGAAAGTTCTTCATGGGTCATGATTGAGGAAACATTGTCCGGGTCCAGACACTCCAGTATCCAGGAAAAATGGATGCCGCTTGATTCCTGGAATTCCAGAATATCTTTGATGCGGTAGCGATATTCGTTACGTCTGAAACCGATACCGCCGGCGCCGGGGGTGATGTGGAAGTTTTCAATTTGAGCATTTGCACAGCTGAGCGAGTGTTTCACACCGAATCCCTGATTTGCCTCAATGTGTGTTGCTTTGATTTCCCAATCCGAGGAAGCACTTTCAAATTGGAAGGCCAGGCCCGACTGGAACAGCAGGCCGTCCTCAGGGGTCGTGCCGTTCACCGCCCAGTCACGGAACTCATCCAGCAACATGTTGACCAGCGAAGCGCGATTGGAGCTGAGCCGTTCCGCGCCGCCGATAATTGTCTCCTCGTTGATGTTAAGATATGCACCGTCTTCACCCTTTTCGCAAACGAAATCCAGAAATGCCTCGTTATTTAGAACTTCCTGCGGCCAGCGCGTGAGCCCCAAAGCGATCCGGTGCCATGAGAGATTATCTTCGCCGTAACCGAAGGCCTCTTCCAGGGCCATGTCGTAAAAACTACCGTCGGCGGAAAACTGCGGGCTGCGCACGTCGGGTCTTATGCCTGGGGCATTATCAGTGGCCTCTTTTTCCGCACGCACACGCCAGTCGGTCAAAAGTTCGGGTCGATAGTGATCATCTTCGAGGATCGTCTGGATGACTTTGAGTTGTTCTTTTACCGCCTCCGGTTCATAAAGGATATCTCCCAGGCGAATGTCCGGTGCGTGATCGTTTTCTTTTTCCAATCCCGGGGAGTGCACGCTATTGTTCCAGGGGCAGCGATAACTCGCTTCTATCACAGTCGCCTGAGGATCGAAGGTCGTGGTACTGCCCAGATGTGTTCGACATGCTGTGTTTTTCAATTCGAAGCGGAAGCGATAGTCTTCACCATCTATTTCCCAATCGGGACCGGTGGGTGCGGATGGGCAAGCCAGCCAAGAGTCATCTTCAGGCAGGAGAAGTGTATATATAAGTGTATTACCTGTAGCAGGATCGATTTTTTGGATATGCATGGCCGACCATTTGCGTCCGCTTTCGGATTCGATTACGGCAGGAATTTCACCCATGCCATTGGGGAGATAACGCCTGTGTGTCGGGGCGTCACCCGCACCCGCGAAATTCGTACCCTCGAATACGCGTCTGCGGGCTTCGTTCAATGCCCCGCGGTTAATAGCAATAGCTACACTCGCCCCGATGGAGAATTTCCAGATGCGTAGCGAAACAGCGGTATAGCCTTCTACACCGAAGCTGGCAGCGATACCGAAACTGACACGTGCTGTCATCATCAATTGGAAACCGAAGGAAAAACGAAAGGATATTTTGAACCAGCCGATCTTGATGGCCACCCAGGCGGCGATCGTAAGGAGCAGGATCGCATTGACACCCACTGTTCCGTAGAGGGCGGGACTATTGCCGACGCGCGCGTAGATATCGCCGAAAACGCTGATGCGTCCGTACACTGATATGCTGAAGCCGAAGAAACCGAGATTGACTCCGGAACTGAAGCTGAACTCCAAGCCGATTTCAAAACCGAGCCCCACGGTAAGCGAGTTGCCCGTCTGGCGAATGAGCATACCTGCCCATCCGGTCCAAGGCTGCAAGTTGATTTTCAACTGACGTGGCAAGCCCAGTTCGAAGCGAAACAGTCCCGGTCTTGTTTCCAGAGTGATGGAAAAGGGATCACCGACCAGCGCCTGGATCAACTGTGGTGGAACACCCTCGGGCGCCGCTCCCGCAGGGTCTGTGACCAGTGTGGTGAGCAGGTGCTTGCGACGCAGGGAATAATAAATAAAGCCGTACATAATAGGACGATTCGACTGGCTTCCGGATTTGACGCTATCGAGGGACATGAAGGGCCAGGCCCTGGCTCCGATGAAAATCGTTAAATCGCTTCGCAGGCCTAGCAGGATATCCCCTGCTAATATCGAGGGAGTGCTTCTCGGGGTTGGGCCCAGCGTTATTGCCGCCGACATGCAGAGTGTCCAGTTCGCCTCCTCGCCGTCAAGATCATCCTCCCATGAAGAGGGTAGATGCGGTCCCACTGTGCGTGAACTCTTATCCGGTTCGGCTGTAAAGAGGTTCGGATCATCCATGATATGGATGGTTTTTCGCCAACCGAATCCAAGTCCCGCGTCGCGTAGTATAAAAGGCGCAATAAAAGGTTGATTGAGGTTTAAAACGTCGATGTAAATCATCCAGACGCGGAGTTTTTTCCCATCTGCAGGTCGCTCTACAACAACGAATTCCATGATTACGTCCATCCCGAAGGTATCTCCGACGCTAATATGCCCTCGTCCAGTAAATCCGCGGCGGGTATCTTCGTCCAGGAAGGAGACGAACCCGCTGATATCAATGGCGGGTTTTTTTTGGAAACGAAGACCTAATCTCTCCAGACTGATGCGGGGAAGGATGGAATCCTGCGCGGGTTTTTGCATTTTGAGTTTGTGAAAATCGATCTCCAGACTTAACAGATCAGCGCTGCTGAAAAAAATCTGGCCGGAGATGACGAGGGCTGCTTCTCCCGGATCGCTTCCCGGGCCTATGCCTATTCCCCGTATTTCGAAGCCAAATACCTCCAGCAGTTTTACCTTGTCGGGTTTGTTGAGTTCCACGTAGAGCGACAAGTGCGCAGGGATGGCGGCAAAATCCCTTGTCAGGGGCAGTTCGTGGAATTCCATACGAGCTTTTTTCAAATACGTCGCCAGGAAGTTGCCCGCACCGTTGGGCGGCACGATCATGATCGCCCCGGTAATTTTTATGACAAGTGCGGGACGACCATCGTTGAAGGAGATATCAATGGCGACTGCATTTAGTTCCAGTTCCAGCCACCAGTCGGTTTTTTTATGCAGGCCAAGTTGAAATTCCGATTTTACCTGATCGGGGCGAAATCCCTCCTTGAAAAGGATGGTCATGCTTCCTGTGGCGTTATCCAGCCAGGGTAGGGGGCCTTCGACGGTCAATTGGGCGTTCTGTATGCGACTGTTGCGGATCACTGCTGATCCTTTTGCTCCTTTAAATGATTCGCCAACACCGACAACTTTTGTTACGCCACCTTTGGCCTCAATATCAAGATCCAGACCGCCAGAGGAAATACTGATATTGGAAATATTCAAAGCAAATCCCGGTGAGTCATCGCCGGGAGCGGTGAGGCCGTCATAATAGGCGCTAATATTGTTTGCTGATAGGGATAACTGTCCGCTTTGCCAATCTACTGCAAATGATTGCAACCCGGTAATGTGCAGCCCCCCTGCGCGAAAATTGAGACCTGAAGAGGTGAATTGTATGGATCGTCCGGGAATAAACGAAAATGTTTCCAGTTCGAAACGGAAACCCCAGGTCCCGGTCAATTCGAAGGGGGGCTCTCCAGGAGAAGCTTCAACCCGGATCCGAATACTTAGGGTTGCACCGAGTTCATCTCCACTGATTATGGGATCGAAGTCCTGAACGATGAGTTGTACCTTCGGGGTATCACCGTCCAGAAGTGCGATACTATAGCCAATTAAATTATCACCAATGAGATCAGTTAGGCTAATGGTGCTGAGATCGTTAATAAAATCTGGAAAATCCGGTACGACATCCCAGCGCAGCGGTAAATTGACTTGAGCCAAATCGTAGCGCATGGTTTGCGAGGTCACCAGGGACAATTCTATTTTGGGGATATCCGACACATTAGGGATAACATTTGAGGGTAAAAAAGAAACTGCTTCGAGTGCTGATTCAGTGGCTGACTCAATTTGTGCGAGAAGTGGCCCTTCCAATACAAAGCCCGATCCCGATAGAAGGGAAAGATATACTTGTAATTCCAGGTGTGTGTCTGTGAAGGTCCCTTCCAGGACAAATGCGACACCTGACTTCAATACTAGAGAAAGTCCGGATAGCTCTGCCAGTGGTAATCGATCAGGTGCAACGACTTTTAGTCGGAAAAAGAGATCCCCGTTTAAACGGAGGCCGGTTTCAAAGCGTAGATAGTCTTTGACAGATCCAGGCAAAGTTTTAAGTTGCTCTGTCAGGAAAGACAGATCTATAGCACCAAACTTGAAATCCCTGAGTGCAAGACCAGCCCCATCAAAGATCGAAACAGTGCGTTCGAGATCAATGGTAGAGCGCCATTCCCCATCTATGCGCTCCGGGGCCAGCAAGCCCAAACGGCCATTAATGGCCATGGGCCAGGGGATCTCGATCTGCAGATCAGTATCGGTTTCTGATGTACCTCGTCCCGTCATTGAAATTTCACCGAAGGTCGATCCGGGATAATAATCGGGGTGGGTATCCATTTCCCATTCGGCCAACAGATAGAGATCTGCCTCACATTTGATTATGTGTTTATCCAGGTTTTGGCGAATCACCAGTTTCCAGCCAGAAACCGGCATGACATCCAGAAAATGGGACTCCGGCGCTTCAACACCTTCCAGTATAAGTTCATCGGAAAATATGGTTTGCAGTCTATAGGGTGGAGGGAGGGAATCGTCATCCACTGACTGATTATCTGTTTCCTCGGGTGTGGCGACACTGGCTAAGATAAGAGGGTCTTCTGGAAACAGTTCTTCCAGATCGATATAAACGGTTTCATTAACATGTTGGTCCGTGTAATTGCGGACACGTAATGCAGCCAGGGAGACTAATTTGAAGACAGGAATAGGATCTGGTGATTCAGCATTATTTGTCGAAAAAATTTCATCTTCAATAACCTCGCCATAAAGTTCAACTCGATGTTGAGCAGTGGTGCAGGAAATCCAGTGATATTCCGACATAATATAATAATATCCATAAATACGTTATCAGGGTTAACCCCTTTTTAAACTGTTTTTGGAGAGAAAAAACAGTTATATGTATTGCTTGAATATGTTATGCCAGTTTGTTTTGTTTGTTTTGTTTGTTTTGTTTGTTTTGTTTGTTTTGTTTGTTTTGTTTGTTTTGTTTGTTTTGTTTGTTTTGTTTGTTTTGTTTGTTTTGTTTGTTTTGTTTGTTTTATTGGAACATGATTAATGCGAAAAATGCTGCCTGCTTTATAAATGCAGGTTAAAGATAAAATCATACTCCTTTCTAAATAGAGCTTTTACGGTGTAATAATATGAAACAATACAATATATCGATTCAGTGCTTGCTTACAGACATTCTGTTTTCATAATTATACATGTGTTTTAAAACTGGCGTAACTGCTATGTTATGGAGTAGTTGTCATAGTATATGTGGTTAAATATAACCAATAGTGTTGGTAGGATTAAAACTCTGATAATCAAGAGTATGCAGAGGAAAGTTCAAGGTGGGATCGAGAGGTATGATATTTATTGACTATTTTAAGAAGAAATATTATTTATTTCAGGGTTGTTGGATATATGTAGATTTTGGTTAAATTGTCTGATAGGAAAATTTATCAGCTGAAATTTCGAAACGTCAACATGTAAGTCAACAGGAGAGTGCACTGTTGCAACGAAAGCCGACAATAATTAATGAAATAATCCTGAACATCATTACAGCAGGAAATTTATGTCTTCCAGATATCGTGTCATAGAAAATTGCTTTTAAATATTAAAATATCATGTAGTCAAAAACTGACCTGAAAATCAAAGATGATCCGATTGTCCGGCTTATCCGGTATGACTTCCGGGTCCGAGGCAACAGGCTTGATGGGAAAGGCCAGCATCAGATTACCGTTAAACCGGTTCCGGTGAGAAAACTGTAATCCCAACCCCCAGTTCGAGAGCCTCGCTGTAATGGGGGTGGGATCAAGGCTGCCGGCAATGGCCTGTTGCTTCCCATACGAATAATCAAGAAAGACAAAAGGCTTGATGGTTTTTTTGAGATTGATGTCATCCCATACCGTAATATCCAGAAAGTCGGGACTATTAAAGGCCCAGTCCAGGCCAAGATAAACCGCATCATCGGCACTGAACAAACTGGGACTGTAGGCCCTGGCCCGACTTGGCCCGCCCAACTGAAAGCGCATGATGGAACTGAGATTGGTTTCACCGGCATATTGCAGGTTAGTGCGCAGGATGAGTCGGGAGCCGGCGTCAAACAGGGGGACCTTGACGAAGGACAGGTAGGTGTAATCCAGATTGAACAGGTCGAAGTCCCTGTTTTGTCTTCCCCCTTGCCCATAGACAAACTCACCCAGCGTATATTTAAGGTGACCTTCATGGAGTATATTGTTCTTTTCATCGAGCCGATCGAAGTGGTAGGTCAGCAGTGTATTCCTGACCTTTTCATCAAGAAAGTTGCTGTTGGAATCGTTGATATTGATATCGGAGGTGACCGTTTCAACACCCAGTTCCAGCGAATCGTTCCCGACCCGGCCACGCCGGAACAAGTAGCGCGTGGTCAAGCGGTCCTGTTTAACTTCACCCTCGACCTTGAGGGGGGCGGAGGAGAGGGATTCATCGACAAGATACTGGTTGGTGGACGAACTGATGGCGACCTTCCAGCGGGGGCTGAGGACATTGGTTTCATAGAGGGCGCGCCAGTAGGTGGTGTTCGCCGGTGATGAGGCGAACAGGCCCGCCAGGTTCAGTCTGTCGGCCAACCCCAGCGGGTTATTCATCTGCACATCGGCATAGGACCGGTACCGGCCGGTCTCTTCGGTGCCGTGATTATCCAGCCGCAGGTTGTAATTAAAGCGCTCTTCCTTTCTGACGTTGAGATTCAGTTTACTGTCACCCACCTGATAACCCGGCGCGAAATAACCCTCCACACTCAACCCCGGAAAGTCATTCACCAGATAGAGATGCTCCTCGATATCGGAACTGGTCACCGGTTTGATCAGCAGGTCATCAAACACGGCCCGGATGTGGGCCTTGGCATAGAGTTGGTTACCCACCACATCCACTTCACCCAGCACCCCCAGCAGCAGGGTCAGGGTGACGATCCCCTCCCGGACGTCCTGTTTGGGGATAAAAGCCTTGGCGAGGAAGAAGCCCCGCTCGCGGTAAAAGGTCGTGATCTGATCGGCAATGGCCTCAATCTGACCCAGGTGGATGCCGCGATTGGCGCGCTGTTCGCGGATCAGCCAGACCAGCTTTTGCAACTCCAGCGGTGTGACGTGGCGGTTACGGGTCTCGTCCTCGATATCCACCAGCAGATCGGATATCTGACTGATTTCATCACTGGTATAACCGGAGGATAACAGCTTGCCTTCGCCCATCAGTTCATAGCGGATCTTCTCCACCACCTTGCTGATCGCCTCGCGGGTGATGCCCAGCTCGGGGTACTCGACCAATCCCTGGATGCGGAATTCCTTCACCGCCAGCCGTGGCCCGGATTTGGGATCGGGGTTGCGTTCCCGCACATTGGGGATATCCAGGTCGCGCACCATGGTCTTGCCCCGCAGCGGCATCGACTCGATGATTTCCGGCATGTCGAGAAAACCTGCCCGTGTCACATGGCTGTATGTCAGACACAGCACAAGAAAGAAGACACGGGAGATTTGACTTGATCGCTTTAAACAATTCATAGACGACAGGCTTGTATTATATTGTACGGTGTATGGTCCTCACGCCTGGCTGACGGTTATCGTCTTCATGATCAGCAGGAATTATGTAAAGGCGGGTCCAGACTATCTCACGGAGGTCTGACGATATTTTACGTCGTCATCTTCCGTATAGCGTTGATCCGGTGGCAACAGGATGGCGATGTCATCATGGTAAAAGTTTCGCACCGCCGTGAAGATCGCCGGATCAATATCAAACATGGATTCCACCTCGATCAGCTTCTGGCCGGACAACAACGAAAACAACGAACCGATGGAGAGCCGGATAGTGGAGTTGTCCACGATGTCGCTGGGGATGCTGTTGTAAAAGTCATAGTTACTGATATTGGCCAGCAGGGTGAATACGCCATGGATGTCAATGGTGATGGGGCTGCCCGGTCCCCCGAAGTCACCGGAGCCGTCATTGACAATCACCGTCACATCATGACCCCGGATGTCCGGTATGGTCTGGGGGACAGCACTGAATACCGAGCCATTGATTATTGTCAATTCGATCAGACTGTGGGTATCGCCATTGGCCTCGGCATCGATCAGATCCAGATAGACATCGCCGTTGTTGGTCAGGCTGATATCACCACTGGTGGCGAGCTTGACGGTGAGGGTGCCGGTATTGTTGATCCCGATTGCGCCGCTGCCACTGGTGACGGTGAGTTGATTCAATTGGGTTTCCAGCGGATCGTTCACCCCCACACCGTCCGTGGCGCTGAGGGTGGCAGTGTCGCCGACAAGATTCAGATTATCGCCGTTGGCATCCGTGATCTGACCATTGCGGGCGGTGAGGGTGGTTGTCGTGGCGTTCACCCGGCCCAGGGCGATCTGGTTCGCTTCCACGGCAACGGTACCGGCATTCACTGTACCAATGGTTATGACATTGGTGTCCGTGACCTCCACGCTGTTGGCTGACGTCACATTCAGGAGAGTGAAGTTATGGTTGGGATCTGTCAGCGTGACCGCCGCACCGGACGCGGAGAGCGTCGTCGCGCCATCCACCGTCAGGGCATTCGTCGAGGTAATGTCCCCGCCGGAGATGATATCGAGATCACCGGTGATGCGATCCCCCACGTTAACCTCGGTCGCCACGGTATTGGTCACTGCCACATCGGTCAGGGTGCCGGAACTGGAGAGGGCGACCGGCAGGGTAAAGCGGTTACCTGCGTCGGTGAGGCTGATGGAACCGTTGTTCCCGGCTATGAAGGCAGCCGTCGCGGTATCGGCCAGTACGATTGCACCGCCGGTATTGGTGATATTGCCGTTGGTGCTGATGTTTAAGCTGGTGGTGATATTGATACTGCCGAGGTTAATGCTATTGGTATCAAATATGGAAACAGTATCGGCCTGGCCAATACTGAGGCTGCCGAAATTATTTCCTGCATTGGTCAGAGTCACCGCATTGCCGTTGGCAGTCAGGATAGTCGTGCCGTTACTGTTGTTGATTAGGGTGCCGGTGGTCTGGGTAATATCGCCATTGTTCGCAGTGACGTTCAGGCTGTTGCCGCTACCGCTGATACTGATCGAACCCAGTTCTATGGCATTGGTATCCACCAGGGTGGCATTGACGGCAGTCACATTGACCTGCTGCTGAAAGTTGTTATTGAGATCATCCAGCGTGACGGTGTTGCCTGCATTTAAGGTGGTGATACCACTGATATTCAATGTGCCGGATTGAGAGATATTGCCACTGCCGTTTGTGGTGATGTCCAGAGTGCCGCTCACATTGGACCCGGCCAGGACAATGTCATTGGTGTCATGCAGGTTGACATTCCGCGCATCGACAAATGATACCGTGGCGAAGTCATTCAGACCGTCGGTCAGGGTAATGTCGTTACCAACAGCCTGCAGGGTGGTGGTGCCATTCACATTACTGATCCGGCCTGACTGGGTGATGTTGCCGTCACCCAGCGCCGTTATCTGTAAACTGGTACCACTGCCGGTGATGGTCGTTGTCGCCATGTCAACATCATTGCTGTCACTCAGTATTGCTGAAGCGCTGTTAATGGCGACTTGGGTAAAATCATTATTGTTGTTCGTTAAGGTGATGGCGTTGGCTGCGGTCAGATCGGTCAGGGCGTTATTGCCGTTGTTGATCAGTCTGGTGTTTTGCAGGATGTCACTACCGGTGCCATTGGCCGTCAATCGAATCAGCGTACCATCACCCGTATAGCTAATGAGTCCCGTTTGGGTAATTGAGCCGTTATCGGTGGTGACGGTAAGGGTGGCGCTGTTCTGGGTGTTGGAAAACGCGCCCAGTTCAATGGCGTTGGCATCGCGCAGGGTGATCGCATCCGAGTTTGCTGATACACGAGTAAAGTCATTGCCTGTGTTATCCAGGACAATGTTACCGCCGGTGGCGGTAAGAGTGGTGAGTGAACCACTGCCGTTATTAATGAGTGCGGCATTACTGCCCTGGGTAATGTTGTTATTCCCACCGGCGGTCAGTCGCACATTGGCGCCTGTACCACTGGCAGTGAGCGTGGTATTGGCTGCCTGTGTCATATTTCCGTTATTGGTGGTCACTGTCAGCACGTTCCCCGCCGTGCCGGTCAGGATCGAATCACCAAGCCGGATAGTATCTGTATCATAGAGTGTGGCACTCGCCGCGTTGATGTTCACCTGGTTGAAGTTGTTTGAGGTATTGGACAGAGTGACATCTTGTCCCAAAGCGGTGAGCGTGGTCAGGCCGTTCACGTTCAGGCGTCGAGTTGTATTACCCGATTGCATAATGGTGCCACCGTTGGCGGTGATGGTCAGGTTACCATTACCGGTATCGATCCGGCCCAGGTTAACGCCCACACCAATATCTGCACCGTTCGTCGTGATAGTGACGTGGCCGTCGCCGTCGCCAGTGGTGCCACTGCCACGGGTGTCAATAAAGGCGGTATTGCTGCCCTGCTCAAAATAGGTGGGATAATAATTGACATTATTAACGATACCGCCCACCGTAAAATCGCCGCCACGGGTTTCGATTTCGACACCCTGGCCTAATGTGATGTTACCTATGGCAAACAGGTTGACGGAGAGATTTTCATTGTCGTTTGATCCGTCATGAATGTATCTGTTGAGGGCAAAGTTGATATTGCCATCGGCCTGCAGGGTCAGGGTCCGGTTCGCCGTTTCATTCCCGATACCGTGATAGTTAAAGAATGCAAGCCATGTGATATCACCCGCCTCAGTCCCCGCATCGCCGGGTGCGCTGGTGCGGATGGTGACATCACCACTTTTTAATGCCGTATAGATATCGGCAACATTCACGTTGGCCCCCGTGGCAATGGCCTCGAAAGTGAAGGCATCGGGCTGCTGGATCTCCTCGTTGGTATTGCTGCCGGATATAGTGATGTTGTAGGGATCGATCAGCCACTCACCACCGATCCCGGCCGGGGCCGACACATCCGGCGCACCGATGAGATCAAAGCCTATCAGTCCGGAGGTCTCGATAAACCCGCCATTGCCCCCGTTGATCCCGCCTCGCGCAGAAAGCGAACTGTAGATCCGCGCTGTATTCTCGGCAAAGGCGATCACCGTACCGCCATCCCCGTTGTCCAGGGCATCGGCACGGACCTGCGTGTGTTCACCGAGGTAGAGAAAGTTGGCATTGGGGATAAAGGGGTTATGTCCCTCTTGGTCACCGCCGATCAGGACCGTCCCGCCGCCGTGGGCGCCAGAGGCATCCACCGTGGCGTCATCGATCAAGCCGACCTTGTCACCCAATACCTTGATCAGACCACCCGTGCCATTCGCCTCGCTGCGGGCCGTGGTTTGGCTGTCGCTATTCAACAGCACGGTGTCGCGTGCAGTCAGTTCGATCTCGCCGCCATTGCCATTCACATTATCGGCCCGGATGGTGCTGCTTTGGCTGACGTTTTCCCCGACAAGGACAACACGCATTTCGGTCGGTTGCACGGCATTCTCGGCATAATTGCTGACATCAATGGTGCCGCTGTTCTCCACATCGGCCCCGCCGCCCAGGGTAAAGCTGCCATTCTCATGCACCACCACACTGGTGGCCTGGATCTGATCCACATTGGTCAGGCGGGAAAAGATATCCCGGCTGGTGCTGGCGGTGAGCAGCACCTGGCCCCCTTCGGCCTGGATGGTGCCGCTGTTGAGCACCGCCGGATCTACACCGATTTCGTTTTGCAGGACTTCTTTGGTCACCTCGATCCCGATCAGCCCGTGGTTGTCGAACTTTAATACCACCTCTTTCCCGGCAGCCAGATTGACCCTGCCCAGCCGGGCCGAGATCAAACCGTCATTTTTAACTTGTTTACCGAGCAGGGTGACATAACCACCTGTCGAGGCGTTGATCAGGCCGCTGTTGATCACCACGCCGTCGGTACCCGGTATATCACGAAAGATGTAATGGCCGTTCATAAAATCAGCGGGATTGATGACCAGCCCGGTGGCGACGATGCCGCCGACATTCACGACCGAATCAGGGGAGAAGAAGATCCCGTTCGGGTTGACCAGGATGATCTGGCCGTTGGCGTCGATACGGCCCCGGATCTGGGAGGGGCTGTTATCCAGAATACGATTCAGGGAGAGTGATCCTGCATTGGGCTGGATGTACTGCACACGTTCATTGGTGTTGACGTTATAACTTTGCCAGTCGATGGCCATGTTCTGGCTGGTCTGGTTAATGGTGGTCTGAGCACCCGACTGGCTGATGCTGCCGGTACCACCGGTAACGGCGCCACCCTGCGGGGCGGCATGAGTACCGGCATGGTGGATAAACAACACGATAAATAAGATAGTCTGCGACCACACCAACACATAACGGAATTGTCCCGCTACGGTTTTGTTCATGTTCCAGCCCCTGTTGTTGGTTATTGTTTGATTAACTTATTGCATTTGTTATTGTTATTATCTTGCACCCACTGAATAATTATTTTGGTTTATGTTCTTGTGAATTGTTTTTAAAAATATCTATGTGTTCATCGGGTTGCCACGCTGAAAAAGGCGGCACTGCCGTTGCTGAAGGCGATCCATAATTCATTGTCCGTACCACTGCCATTTACCAGCGTAGCCATGCCTGTTAATCCTGATGTGCCACTGTAACTGCAGACCGGTCCTCCACTATCGGTAATCGTAAAACTGGTCGACAATAAATATACATTAACCTGACTGGAGTAGGTGACGGGGACGTCTGAGGTACCACAGGTTGTTAAATCGTTACCAAACCCAAACTGAATAGCTGTTCTAAACAAGAAGGTTGAAGCCTGGTTCTGACTTCCATACAGTGTGCCTGTTAAAATACCGTTTGCATCCGTATCTATCCGATTAAACGTGGCAGTTTTGTTTTTGTAAGCCGCGTTATAGGTCAGATCAAAACTCCCACTTGCCTTGCCAGTACCTGAGTTGGCAAAGGTGCCATTAAAATGAGATTCACTCATCACCTTGCCGGTGAGTGTCACCGGGGACTGGGAATCGAGTGCGCCGTTGTCATAGACATTTACCGAAGCAGTAAAGCTATCGCCGGTAATGCTGGTGACGGTGCCATCGTACAGGACCTGGGCATTAACACTGAAAATCATCAACTTGTTATTATGGATGATCCCCTTTAGGTCGCTATAACCTGTGCCGCCGAGCGTACCTGTCCCGGTATAGATCCCGCCGGCATCCTGATTGGATGTACCACCACCTCCACCGCTACAAGCGGCAAACAGCATGAGTGAAAGACCTGCAAGGGTTAGAAAACTGTGTCTGATGTATTGAGTTGCGTCGATGTATTTAATCATGTGTTACCCTACTCATTTTGTCCTGTGGATGAGGTATATAGCAATGTCAGCATCGGTCACCTGTCATGGCAGCCGGTGGGGAGATGTTGATTTTAGAATAGTTATAAAGGCCAGTTACTTTGGACACATCGCCCGGTGCTGATTTTGCGTTATTGTAGTCAAAATGCCTTACGAACAATACCACCACAAGAATGGTACTGATGATACTTTGAACAGTATACCCATAGCAATAGTGGTAATACTTGATTGGAGCATGTTCTCTGTACCTGATTATTACAGGTACCGCAAACTCAATGCTTCATGTATTATTCTGCATATTATGCCATTAATGCGTATACAACTGGCGCAGTGATTTGGACAAAAATATATCAGGGTTTCCAGGATTTTTTGCAACCGAGTTGCTGTCATTGTGAATCTATGACTTTGTGAGCAGTCTTGTATTTATTACGGCAGATTGATTTTTTACTGAGCATGAATAAAAACATAAAAGTATATTTAGCAGGCACAGGCATGATGACGGCAGGTGGGGCCAATACGCCAATGACGGCGGCCATCGTGCGTGCAGGACTCAACCGATATCAAGAATCAAGTTACTACAACAAAGACCGAAAACCCATGAAAATGGCGTGTGTCCCCGAAGAAGCACTACCACCTCTAAATAAAAAACTTTTGTCTGTTCCCGGTTTTACCCCACGTTATCAACATGTGGTTCGCCTGTCTGATTTACCACTAAAGGAATGTTTGTCCATATATACATCGGATGAACCTGTTCCACTCTTCTTGGCTCTATCTGAATCTTTACCGAATTCGGCCGAGAAGATCCCGGCATCATTACTTGATTGTCTGATATTACAGTCGGGCGTCAAAATTGATAGAAGAAATAGCCGCTTGTTGGCTACCGGTCGTGCGGGTGGCCTGCAGGCGATTGATATCGCCTTTAAATATTTTCAGGCCACAGGTAAGGGCTTTGCTCTGATAGGCGGCGTCGATACCTGCAAATTCAACCTCCAGCGACTCAGCAACCTTGATAGGGAAGATCGCATATTGGCTGAAGGTGTCATGGATGGGTTCGCTCCCGGTGAGGCAGCGGGATTTTTGTTACTCGTTTCCGAAGAAGCTCAGGCAAAATATCGCCTGCCCAGCCATCTAACTGTGTATCAGTCAGGGTTTGGTACAGAGGCGGGGCATCGGTATAGTAATGAGCCCTATAAGGGAGATGGACTGGCTGAGGCATTTCAAAACGCCATTGCTCAGAGGCCACATGTACCCATAGATGTTATTTACTCCAGCATGAATGGTGAAAATCACTGGGCCAAAGAATATGGTGTAGCTATGACACGAAATAATAATGTATTTGCGGACAACATCAAACTCGAACATCCGGCGGATTGTATCGGTGATATCGGTGCGGCATTTGGCCCGGTTCTGTTGGGTATAATGAGTAAAAACATAACAGGGACCGGGCTGGCATATTGTTCTTCGGATGGACTATACCGGTCAGCCGTGTGCGTTGAAAAATAAGATTTAGTTAGGAGGGTGATGTGTCACAAATTGGTGAAAAAGTAGACAAGTCAAACGAGGAATTTATCAAGGACACCTGTCCATTTTGCAATCAACCAGAGCACCCATGGCCGGAAAAGAAGGAAATTGATATTAGTAAAATCGAGAGCAAGCCGAGAAGTCTGGGTTGTGGCAATTTAACTCCAAAACAGAGCAAAGGTAAATATGGCAGGGCAAGGCACCACATGATACCCGTGCATCAATGTTACACTCGACTGCGACGTATTGCCGCAATGGGACAGTCGGTTGGTTATAACATTAACGGATCACAAAACGGAATACCCTTGCCGACAGCCTGGAATAAATACAAAGTGGATGGTCTACCGGAACCAATTAATTTTGGTGATATCGAAGACGAAGAAGTCAAGGATAAAATCCGAAACGATGCTATGAAGACAACAGGTGCCCAATGGCATGTGGGTAATCATCACTACGATATACCGAAAAAAGAAGATACAACAGAGGATATGGAAGATGAGGGAGAACTGGATCATCATCCCTATGATGAAGTTGTATTGAGCAAATTACTGAAAATTGCCGATAAAGCCGTATCATCAAATCTTTGTGATACAAAAGACCAGAATAAAATTCAATCTGCGTTGGATAAGCTATGCAAGGATATAGAAACTGCACTTAATTTATTTAAAAATAAGCCTAAGGATAGCTATCCATATTTCGTTTCGATTTGGGCTAAAAATTATGAAAGAAATGGTTGATATGGTGTTTAAATATGTCTGAATACTATTTCCTTAATCAAGGTGTTGTAACATTTGATAATTTGGTATCTTTAGGCTCTATTGAGTCTGATCATCCACTTGAACCAGTTAATTTATTGAATGGCGCAAAACTTACTCCTGAACCAAGTTATATCAATATTAAAATCTCAGAATCTGGCGGTGATTTATTTCCTGATGTTTTTAATGTTTTAATTACCCTTTTTTCAAACAAAGTCAAAACACGCCTTGATAAATGCGGTATAGATAATATTGATTACTATCCCGTTAAATTGATTAATGCAAAAAATAATAGGATTAATTCAGATTATTGGTTTGCAAATATCTGTGGCCGTATAAGTTGTTTGGATGTAGAAAATTCAGATGCTGAAGAAGATGTTTTTGGTACTGGATATGATTTTAAATCATTTTGTATTGATGAGTCCCGTACAATGGGGGCAGAAATATTTCGCTTGCATGAAGATGGAACTCTGATCATTCTGCACGAAAGAATCTATTCAGCGTTGGCAGAGGTAGGCTTAAAGGGCGTTGTAATGAAAAATACACGGGAGTATGACGGGCATGGTATTTGATTCTTTGAAATGTCAGTATAACATGTCACAAATAAGAATATAAGGTATAGTAAGAAAAGTTTACTATCTCCACGTAGCGCTATTTTTGCATGATTAAGATGGCTGTATTGTGCAAAGCAATAATCTTTTGACTCTAACACTTATATTGTCGATATCCATTATTTATTGTGAGGTATGTTATGAATACAGCGATTCCCGTTTTTGATCCATTCTACTTCCCAACGAAAGTAGCGATAATTGATGATGAGCGTGAGTGTCTTTCCCAGATTGGCTTGTCCCTGAGTGATGACTACGCTTGTGATTTATATACATCACCAATCCAGGCCTTAAAGTCAATTAACTACAATCAAATTGATACTGTCAATTTGTATCAGGAATGCTCCTATCAGACTAACCTGGAGATTGATTACGAAAATGTTGATAATAATTTCTTTCGTTTCGCCGATGATCCAAAAAGATTTAACAAATACTCTGTAGTGTTAGTAGACTACTCTATGCCGGAAATGGATGGACTTGAGCTATGCAGAAATATCAAGGATGCCGGAGTCAAGAAAATATTAATTACCGGAAAGGCGGATATGGGTATTGCTATCCAGGCATTTAATGATGGTGTAATAGATTTTTTTGTACAAAAGCAAAATGCTGACTTTAATAGTATTTTAAACTCGACGATAAAACGTTTGTCTCATAAGTATTTTAAAGATTTGTGTTCGCACAGTATGTTTTTTGTCAAAAAACATGCACCATATCTGTTTGACGACGGTTTTTATGAGCGGTTTCAGAAAATCTGTGAAATGAATGATGTTGCAGAATACTACCTGAAAAGAAATATTTTGGTCAGCGAGTTTATGCTAATTACCAAAACCGGTGATGTTAAATACCTTTTGGTTCAAACGGAAGACCAAATAAAAGCACAGATGGAAATAGCGGTTGAAGAAGAGAGTCTAATGCCGGAAGCATTGTTTAAGCTGGTGTGTAATAGAGAAATTATCCCTTACTTTGCAGGGCGCTGTGTTTATGAATCAAGCTATAAAGATAGCTGGAAAAATCATGTCTACAAGGCGGAGAAGTATAAAACATATATCTATTCTTTGATAGAAGCGAAGGATATCCCCGAACTTGCCTTGGAAATCATGCCTTATTCTTACAAAGAGTTTTTGAATAAGTTTTATATGGAACATTAATGTTTGTGTACAATCGCAAGGGCGGGCCAAACTAATTATTTTATATAGAAGCGGTCTAAAAATGTCACGAGCGCAGGAGATACAAGGAAAAATTGAACGAAAAAACGGAGTTTACAAATAGTAAATGAGTATTTTGAGTTCAATTTTAACGCCGTAGCACCAAGCGCAGTAATTTTGAGACCGCTTCTAATATCTGATAGGAGGTATTTACCTTTTGTATTGCAGGAGGTTGGGTATGCGTAAGTGCAAACTTGTTCAATTGCACTCTTGCAAAAAGTGCTCGTATGAAAAAGTCACCTGTTCGCCATCCATACCCGCGAGAGCGTCTGTGTTAACCAGTGCATAGCTATAGTTACCACATACTTCAGCTGAATAAACATGGTCATGCCAGTTGTTTTTAAACCGGTCATCATAGTGGCCATGCCCTGCAAACCAGGCGATAGTCCTGCGACTCTCAATGCTTTTCAATATCTCGTTTCTTATGATAATAGACACGCCGAGATTAACCAATAATTTTTCAACTGACTGATCAGTCACATCTTTTCTGTCTATTTGCCGCAATGCACGGGCCATATACTCATGTTTATCATTCAGGAGACTCTCATATTGCGCTTTGGCCTGATCTTTGGTCTGCACCAGCATGTATTTGAGGTCGCCGGTTTTATTAACTAGCTTGAACACATTAACAAATTCATTTTTCTTTAGATAAAATTCTATAATATTATGTTTTTGACGCAATATTCTAAAGTTAAGCATGAATTGAGGATCAAACAAAAAAGGGATCTGTTTTTTTAACTCGGTTTTTTTGCTGGAACTGATTTCATCAAAATACCGATTTGATAGATCCCGGATGGCTCGATTCAGTTTCGAGGCAACACCGGGATCATCTTTACGGATAAAATAGTCAATCATACCCCTATTCAGGGCCTTAACCGCTATGTCGTTACTTGCCTCACCGGTAAGCATGATCTTTTTTACCAACGGATCATAAATGCGACGACACATTTCCAGGCCATCTATCTCGGGCATCTGATAGTCCAGCACAATGATCGAAAACCGTTCAAAACGCAGTTTATCGTTAGAAAACCTGTGTAAATGACAGGTTCCATTTCCTGGCTGTTTCATCGTCAGGTTTGTTGTTACATAAGCAGCACATTGTTCAGCAAATTGGCTATTTGTTAGTCGATTTTTTTCTATTTCCTCCAGTGCCTTTAATGGTGATGTAAATAGTTGGCAAACCGGTTCATCTTCCAGTAGCATTTCTACCTGTGTGAGATAATCAGGATCATCATCAATAATCGCAATTTTTGTTGGAAAAAAGATCGGTGCATGTCCTATCATTGTGTATCTCAAACCGGTCAGGTATTTTTTCTTTGAAAATTATCCAAAATATATTCCAAACCTGCCCAATAAAACACCTGTCAAATATGGGTATGATTCATGCGGACAATGAGTGGTTTATAATGGAAAACGTGATTACTGCATAACAGGCAGAGAAAATTACCAGACTAACAATTATGATAGCTGACGCGTGTTTCATTAAAACCAATTGTCTATGTTTAATAAATGCTGATATATTTAGGGATCTCGCAGGTTCAGACTCATCAATATGGAAACCAGAATAGAACAAGACATCACACACACAGCGCCCCCGGCGCTACCCTGGTATCATCCTGTTACCGCTGTTTTGATAGATGATAACGAGAGCTTTTTGTATAATCTGACTTTGCAGATTGATGACGATTTGGCATTTAAACTTTTCACCTCGCCACTTGAAGCACTGCAATATATCAACTCTACTGCTAAGCAAAATCCTGGTGAAGACGACTATGAAATCAGCCTGCCATACGCAGACATCGCTACCTTAAAAACGCATCTCACCCAGCCTCGACGTTTCAAGTCCTGCCCTGTAGTGGTCGTTGATTACAGTATGCCATCCATGGATGGTCTGACTTTTTGCCGTAATCTACAACAAACCGAGATAAAAAAAATCTTACTCACCGCTACGATGGAACAGGGCGCCGCCATTCAGGCCTTTAATAGCGGCTTGATCGATAGATTCATTTCCAAACACGAACCAGACTGGATAGAAAAACTCAATCACCATATTCGACAATGTCAATACAGTTACTTTGCCGAGCTTGGCAAACCTTTATTAAAACAGCTTGACGCCGACGACTACGCCTATATGAACATGGCTGAATTTCAGGCAGTGTTTGACACACTTTGTGCCAAATATAAAGTCATTGAATACTATCTGGCTGCATCACCCGGCGGTTATTTTATGCTGTCAGAACAACAGCACATGCGTCTCATCATCGTCAGGCAGGAGGAAATTTCACAACCAGCCAATAACACATCCCGGTTTCTCATCCCCTACAGTCGGCTGGCCTATACTGATTACTACTATGCCCTGATTGATGAAACCGGTATTGAAACCACCGAGGCGATCAGTCGCTATAGTGACTATATCAGTTTGTTAGATCAGGCCCTGCTGGATCAACATGAATAAAAATACCAACAGGGCAGAGAAAGACGACAAACAGCTGCTGGAAAAGGCTCACAAACTGGGTGCTGACCTCTGTCACGATGCGGCGGCACAACTGCTCAACATAAACGGCATTGCCGGCATGCTGGAAACACTGCTGCCGCGACTGCTCCAGGTCCATGAGACAGCAGTCTCGGCGGGCATAACTGAACCCTTTACACAACGGGATCAGGCGCGCCTGAAGCACATACAAAGCGGCTTGCCTGATACTGCCGCCAAACTGTCTTACTTGCACCAGGAGTTCTGGGAGACGCTGGATAAGCTGGTCATGGAACAGGGCGGTCAGCACACCGCAGTAAATAATAGTACAGACCAGCACATAGGCAGACCGGAAGAGTCGATAAAATGCCGTGTACTGGTGGTCGATGATGAACCCGTCTTTCAGGAGGCATTTGTCGATTTGTTCGAGTGTCTGGAGTGTGAGGTCAGCACAGCCAATTCCGGCGAGCAGGCTCTGTCACTCATGGCTAAAGACCGGTTTAACCTGGTGCTGATGGATTGTCGTATGCCCCAACTGGATGGCTTTGAGACCACCCGACGCATAAGAGAGCAGGAAACAGAGACCAAAACACCCATCATTGGCCTCACCGCCAGCCCGCTTGAAAGCGACCATAACAAGGGTCTGCTGGCTGGTATGGATGACTTCATCACCAAGCCGTTGCAACTGGACCAGGCCAGAGTACTGATCAGCCGTTATGCAAGGCCATAATCTGGCGGTATAGTGTTGCCCTCCCTAATCTCAGATGTTTAAGGGCGTTAAGCCATGATAATAAAAAGTATCGCCGCCAGCCTGCCCGAGCGACGGGTCAGTAATGAAGAGATAATCGAAATCATCCGGCAGCACTCCACAGGACACTATGATGGCGATCTGGATCGCCGCCTTAAGATGGTGTTAAACCTGCTCAAGCGGACCGGCCTCAAAGAGCGCCGCTGGTGTGACCGCCATGAATCACCGATTGACCATGTGGCCAAAGCCGTGCGCAAAGTATTGGAGGACTCCTATCTGCGCCGCAACCATATCGAATTGCTGATTTATGTGGGAATAGGTCGCGGATTTATCGAGCCGGGTAACAGTCATGTAATTGCCAATACGCTGGGCTTTGAGAATGCCCAGTGCTTTGACGTAGTGGATGCCTGTATGAGTTGGGTGCGGGCACTGCAACTGGTGGACAGCCTGTTTAAGAGTGGCAGCTATAAAAATGCGCTGGTGATCAATGCCGAGTTTAATATGCATGAAAATGGCCCGCTCTATCCTGATAATTTTGTGTTAAGAAATGCTGAGCAACTTGCCTATACTTTTCCAACTTTTACTATTGGCGAGGCAGCCACAGCTACCCTCCTGACACCGCAGGAACCTGATAACTTCGAATTTCATTTTACATCACGGCCCGATCTATCAGATCTTTGCACAATCCCCATGGCAGGTTATAAAAACTTTTGTCACCCATCAGAAAAAATGGGAAAAAATGACATATTAAGATTTACATCGTTTGGACAAGAACTCCATAAAGAAGGATTTAATGAAATAATCGAAGTATTTAAAAAACTGACTAAAGGTCGAGTTATTGATAAGGTCTTCGTTCATGCCTCATCAAAAAAAGAGTGGGACCGCTTTGGTAATGAGCTAGGGCTTACTGATAAAATACATCAGATTTATCCGGAAACTGGCAATCTGGTCTCTGCTTCAGTTCCAACATCAATATACAACGCAAAAATTAATAATTTAATAAGTCGTGGCGATGAATTGGCGTTATGGGTAGGAAGTGCAGGAATGGCGTTCAATGCCACAAATTTTAAATATTAAATTTAGTGGCGGGGTCTATTATATGATGACTAAAACGTGGGATTACCTAAGCAAAACAATGGTCAGAGGAACCAGATACTCTGAAACAAACATTACATTCGCTTCATGGGCAACACTAGCCGGACATCCAATTTACTGGGTAATTTGGACCTACCTGCTTCCACAACCACATGACAGCGTATTACTGCGCTTTGGCTCGGCCCTGCTGTCAATAGGTTTAATTTTAAGAAATAGATGGCCAATTTCATTTAAAAAATATATTCCATTCTATTGGCACGTATTCTTGTTCATAATTTTACCTGTGACTTTTACATTCCTTGCTTTAAAAAACAATTTTAATTTTGTGTGGACTTTGTGTCACCTAGGCATGATTTTTCTCATGATTTTATTAATAATTGAGTTGATTTGGTTTTGGATATTGCTAATACTTGGTTCAATAGCTGGAACCATTCTATTTGTTCTAGATGGTGGAACTCTGGCGGTTTTAGACATCAATATAGAATACATACCTGTTATGTTGTTTGCGCTAGTAATTTGCATTCCATTTATGCATTTAGCACTTCGAGAGTCAAAATTAATTGAGCGTAAAGTAAATACAGAAAAACACCGCGCCGAAATGTTCCAGGCACTCTCTGGCAGCATTGCCCACGAAGTCCGAAACCCTGTCAGCGCAGGCAAGCAGTGCATCATTAATCTCGAAATCGGTGTGGAAATCCTGCAACAGGCCCTTAAAGAACTGGATATGGCGAAGATCGAAAAGCGCATCGCCATGTTCAAAAACAGCACCCGTTCCGCCTATGAGGTGCTCAATCGCGGCGATGTGGTGATCAGTATGATTTTGAAAAACATCCGTGAAGAGAAAATCGACCCCGCACAATTCAAGGAACTTACCATTAATCCCATTATCACTGACGCCCTCAAGGCCTATCCATTCCAGGACCGCGAAACCGACATCGTGCAACATGAGGCAGGTGAGGATTTTCATATCCTTGGTGATAAAGACCTGCTGGTTTTTGTCCTGTTTAACCTGATCAAAAACGCCCTGTACTATCTACCGGCAGAGGGTGGCAAGATCACCATCACACCACAACAGGGTGAGCAAGAAAACCGCCTCCACATTAAAGACAATGGCGCGGGTATCTCGCTTCAACAACTCCCCCACATCTTCGATAACTTTGCCAGCTACAACACAGTCGGCGGCACCGGACTGGGCCTGCCATTTTGTAAACGCGTCATGACCGCCATGGGTGGTGACATCACCTGTAAAAGCAAGCAAGGGCAGGGCGCTGAGTTTATACTACACTTCCCATTATGCAACCAAAAACTTACCTAAATTTACTATCCATGGAGTGGATACTCATGGTCGAAATATTCGAAGCTGGCAAGGGTGGCCCTGTTGACCATGGGACACTTCTACTACGAAAACATGGTGACACAAGTAAACTCAAATCAAAATCAGATAGAGAACTCATTGACTCATCGAGCGATCCTGAAGTAATACGCATATACAACATGCCGCTTGAAACTGGGCGAGGGGTAGATCAAGAGTCATTATTGTTGTCACACAATCCTAATCCTGTACGTTAGACAGTCTCCTTCGTCTAAATTCGATTTTACAAGCAAAAACCCTTCCGACGCCCCTGACCAGGCTAATATATTGCACTACCACATCTGGGTGGTAAGGTGCGTAGTCAAGCCAAATTGAGTTATCAAGACAAACCTGAATTTAGTGCGTATCCAAATGTGAAATAAATTGAATCAACCAGTTTTTTTGAACTGTTCTAACCAACTGTGTACATCCTTCTTGCACCACAAACGGGCACGGTTACCAGGAACCTGTATTCGGGCAGGCCAAGTATCATTTTCCATTCATCGCAGACAGATGAAGAAGGGCGAAATATTGTGCTCTTCAATCATGCCTCTGTTGTTGAGCATTATAACCTCCCTACCGGGACAAATATTGATATCAATATTGGGCGGGCGAGTGAGAACGGCTTCGATGACAGTATCACGATATTTGAATCTATTCCAGATGAACAATCAAACCAAAGTTAACATGAGAGGGTTCTGGTTATCGGAATTGCAAGACTTGGAATCGTGGACACGTCTGGTGATGAATTTGATATTGATGAAAACTTTGCTGATCTAAAATTACGCGTAGATATAGATAGTATTAGGGTACAAGTAATCAGGGGTGTGAGTTACACAACAAGGACACGTGATGTGAGACGGTATCGGACAGAAGAGGGGAAAGGGCGTAACTGGAGACACAAAAAAATTAGAACTCATGTAAGGTCTCTCTTGAGACCCTGTACCCAGATACCTTTTATATCCAAATTAATAGTACAGCAAATGAATCTTAACCGTCCCTCTAACCATCCCTTAAATGGGCTATGAGCGACAATAGTTAGTGAGCGCAAACCGGATAAGCATTGATTTATATGGTGCCCCGGAGACGAGTTGAACGTCCGACCTGCCGCTTAGGAGGCGGCTGCTCTATCCGCTGAGCTACCGGGGCATAATTTCACGGCAGTTTAGCATTGCGACCAAAGGGATGCCAGTTGGCCGCTCAGCCCAGAGAACCGCGTTGGCCGGGTTGCGGCGCCTGGGTGCGGATTTGACAGGCTTCCCGATCCAGATGTGGCATGAGTTGTTGCAACAGCTTTTGCTGATGATGATCCAGTCGAATGAATTCAGCGCCAAAGTAGACATTTCTTTCCGGCAGGTTGCTGCGTACAGAGCGCACCCGTAAGGCGAGATCCATTTGCATAAAACCCGGAATGGTCAGTGTACATGGTTCCAGAACATGTTCTGATTCCAGATCCATTCCCAGTGAATTTTCAATGCGGGCCCCGATCCCGGATGCAGAGATGTCGGTAAGAATTGCGTTTGTCGCGTTTTTTCCGGCTTGCCAGTGCAGACCGGCAGCCGTCCAGCCCAATGGGATCCGGTAGTGACGTCGTCGTTGATGATAATGCACCCGATTTGGCAAGGCTAATTGATACTGGCGATGATTCTGGCTCTGGCCGGCGGCTTTCAGCACACAACTGAAATTGACACATATCCCATTCAGACGTGTGAAGATATGCAACGGGGTGTTGCGTTCCGGATCCACAGGTGGCGCAGGGAAGAGATCATCGATCAACAACAGGCCTTTACGACTGTCTATACCCAGAATAGTGCTGTTGCAGGGTTGGGGGTGCTGCTCAAGCTTGATGCTCAACAAAGAGCGATTTTCAAAGATACGTTTCAGGATGCCCAGTATCTCCGGGCGGGTAATGATGTGATCAGGTCGTCGCTCCGTCACGGTCAGGCATGTTTCCGGTGATCAGGCGCGCGCCAGCGAAGAGTTCTGTACCTGTGAAACAGTGCCGCCATCGGCGCCATACAGTTTATCTTCGGCAGTCAGATGTCCGCGCAATATCGCCAGGGCTGCCTGGGTTTGCCGCTTGGAATTTTCAATCACTATACCGTTGATTCGGTTTTGTGTGTCACAGCGGACTGCGAGTTCTTCAACCATTTGCCAGATGCTGTGCATGGATTCGCTTCTGTTGCCGGCGGCTTCATCAATAAACAACAACATGGATTCCTTGTCCGGGGTCTTATTCGCCCTGCTTAACAATGCAACGCGTTGCTGTTCCAGTTTTTCCAGTTTATCACTGAGACCTTCCTTGCGGACTGCCGCCTGATGTAATTTGTCCACATCCGTGGTTTCCAGCGCATGATGTTCATTCTCCAGCACCATGGCGAGTTCAGACAGCGCCTCATACATATCACGCAGTAATAATTCAAGATCAGCCAGCCGGGACAGGTTCATGTTGTTTCCTCCACATCGTTTGTAATTATCGTCTGTTATTTTTGAAATCCAGACTCAAAGGAAAGCATTTTATCTGCGATTCGTTCGGGGTTGACCTTGTAATTGCCATTCGACAAGGCGTCCTTGACTTCATCAACCTTGATTGAATTTACCTCAGGTTGACTGGTCAGCTGCTGTTCCAGCGCTTTTAGACGTGCGGCGGTATCCGTCAGGCTGACCTTGTCAGAACTGCCTGCTGAGGAACCGGACGAACCTGTGCTGCCGGTATCGCTGCTGTCTTTTTTGGCGCGATTGACACTACGTTCACCGGACTGTTGAGCCCGTGATGAATTTACGCTTGAGATGTCATTAGCCATATACTTCACTCCTGACCTTGGCCACTCTTATATAGCGGCGTTAATCTGACTATCTTTAACCTATAGGGGTATCTGACTGATTCCTATAAATTTATTTTCACTGTCCCGGGGGCGATGACCTCGCCCTGCAATTCCCGCTTGCTGCGGAAGTTCCTGACCCGAATCGATTGACCCCGAAAACCGTCCATCATGGCCTTGCCCTTGACGCGAATGGCAAGACCGTTGGTTTCCGCCAGTATGGTAATCAAATCACCGCGTTTCACCATGTGGCGCTGATTGACGATGGAGGGTTGTAAAATTGTACCCTGTGCAAGGTTGCGTTTCAGACTCATGCCGACCAGTTGTTCGATATCGGTGTAATAGCCGTTCATGGCACGGGACAGTTCCTGTTTTGCCATGCCCAGATCGCTCGCTTGCAAGACACTGCCACGCGGCAGTGAGTGTTTGCTCACCACCGCATCGCCATAAACCTTGATGTGCACCGGCAAGTAAATAGTCCAGGTTTTTTCGCCCAGACAGCGTATGCCGATATTGGTAATACCCATTTTCCGGGCACCGACCGGGTAGAATGCTTCCGGCGGTTTTGTGCAGGCAGACAAGCGCAGATGGGGATCGATTTTTCCCACCTGGGTGTAGACCTGAAAGCCTGATGAAAATTGTTGTTTCACGAATTGCGTGACCGAATCAACCAGCGCGCCGTGAGGCTGGATCGGTTCCAACACGCGTGCGGAGAGCGGCAAACAAAGCAGGCCGGTGAGGCAAAGTATTGCCGCCTGGAACAAATGCACCGGACGGATATGATTTATTACGTTTGGCAACAATTTAATAAACCTGCTGTGCATGTTGCGCTCCTTCAGTCAATTCTTTGACTGTGTGCATTAACTCTCCGGAAGTAAAGCTAACTTAATGATAGTAAAGTTAATTTTTTCTGCCGGCTGTTGCCTGATGTGTCATTTTTCAAGCGGACAAGCCGATTCCGGCGATAGTATTACGCAAAATTGCAAGAGGCATGCCAGATGATGCCGGTTCAAGGCCGGACCTGTTTCAGCCGATATGTGTTGAAGCAAATTCAGTACCTTCATATGGAGAAGGATATGGCAGGTGTACTTGATGGGGTTGATCAACGGACTCGCCTTGCCGGCGAGAATCGTATGGAACTGTTGCTGTTTTCCCTTGGTGGCTCGCAACGGTTTGGTATTAACGTCTTCAAGGTTCAGGAAGTAATACAGTGTCCCAAGCTGACCAAGGTCGCCCATTCAAACAAAATGGTGCGTGGTATCACCAACATTCGCGGTAAAACCATCCCGGTTATGGATCTGGCCAGCGCCATCGGCAAGGGTCGTATTGAGGATGTTGAGAACAGTTATGTGATCGTGTCCGAATTTAACCAGAGTGTGCAGGGCTTTCTGGTGGAAGGTGTGGATCGCATCGTGAATATGAAGTGGGAGGATATTCAACCGCCACCCAAAGGTCTGGGCAAGGATAACTACATGACCGCAGTTACCAAAGTCGACGACAAGCTGGTGGAAATCATCGATGTGGAAAAGGTGCTTTCCAATCTGGTTGGTGTGAAAATAAATATCAGCGCAGAGACCGCCAATGTCACCAAAAAGGCGGAGCGGGCCTGGTGTGTCATGATCGTGGATGATTCGGTGATTGCCCGCAAACAGATCAAACGCACACTGGACCAAATGGGCATAGAATCTATCATGGCCAATAATGGTCGGGAAGGACTTGACACCTTAAAGCAGCTTGCCGGCGAATGTGGACATATTAAAGAAAAAATTGATCTTGTCATTTCTGATGTTGAAATGCCCGAAATGGATGGCTATACCCTTACTACGGAAATTCGCAAGGATGAACGATTGAAGTCCATACCTATAATATTACATACCTCACTGAGCGGACAATTTAATTCAAATATGGTAAAACAGGTCGGCGCAAACAGTTTTATCCCCAAATTCAGTGCCGAACAACTGGGCGCAGAAGTAAAGTCGTATCTGACCCCTGTCGGCTAAGGTCCTGAAAGGTAATGGAAAACCGGGCTTATTTACGGCAAAATCAACATAACTATACGAATAACAAATTATCTTAAGAATACCAGCGTGAAAGACGAGGTTCTTGCCAAAACTCAGTATGATGAATTCCGCAGTTTCCTGGAGGAGGCTTGTGGGATCGTCCTTGGTGAGAATAAACACTATCTGGTGACCAGTCGCCTGAATCGTCTGACCCAGGAGTTTTCCTTTCAAAGTATCAGCGCCATGCTCGATACCCTTAAGCTGGGTACCAATAAGGTCTTAAAGGAACGCATCATCGATGCCATGACCACTAATGAGACCAGCTGGTTTCGTGATAATTATCCCTACGAAATCCTGCGCCATGAATTATTGCCAACCATGGCAAAACGAAAGCTCGGCGCCTTGCGGATCTGGTCGGCGGCCTGTTCCACCGGTCAGGAGGCCTACTCCATCAGTATGACCATCTCGGAATATCAAATCGCCAATCCCGGCGCCTTGCCCGGCTTTATTGAAATTGTGGGTACCGATATCTCGCCGACTGTACTGAAAATCGCCCGTGATGGTATCTATGATGAAATCAATGTGATGCGAGGTCTGTCTCAGGAGCGGCGGGAACGGTATTTTACCCACGAAAACGGTAAGTGGACCTTGCGTCCGGCGATAAAGAACCTGGCGCGCTTTGCGGATCTCAATCTGCTCAGCAGTTACGGCCTGCTGGGCCGGTTCGATATTATTTTCTGTCGTAATGTCCTGATCTATTTTTCTACCGACAGCAAGACCGATATCCTCAACCGCATGGCCAAGGTACTCAATCCCGGCGGGATCCTTATTCTGGGCGGATCGGAGTCACCCACCGGTTATAGCCCTTATTTTGAAATGATCCGTTTTCCCCAGGGAGTGATCTACAAACTCAAGGAAGGGAGTTGAGTCCGCTTCTTCATCCGGCTTGGATTTGCCGCCTGCCGCCCCCCCAATTGCCGCATTAAAAAACAATAATTCAATAAAAATCAATTAGTTAAAAACTGGCACAGCAGTTGCACTTCTGAATGCAGACAACATTCAGGTAGATGCCATGCGATTCAGTTTTGAGAAAGTATTCGGTGTTCATGAACCCGCTCTGCATACCCAGAGTCGGCGCGCCCAGTTGCTGGCGGCCAATATCGCCAATGCCGACACGCCGAAATACAAGGCGCGGGATATCGATTTCAATGCGGCACTGGAAATGGCCATGCAACACCCAAAAGGTCATCAACCACTGCAGGCCACCAACCTCCGTCATATCCAGCCGCCCGGTTATCACTATGGCTATGAGGTGCTCTATCGTCATCCTCAGCAAGCGGCGATTGATGGCAACACGGTGGAAACCGAAACCGAAATGTCAGAATTCACGGAAAACTCGGTGCGCTATATGGCCAGCCTGCGTTTTCTGGGCGGCAAACTGCAATCACTCCAGGCAGCAATTAAAGGGCAATAATCATGTCTCTGTTTAATGTTTTTGATGTCTCCGGAACCGCGCTGCATGCACAGACTCTGCGTCTGAATACCACAGCGAGCAACATGGCCAACGCCAATACCGCGAGCAGCAGTATCGATAAAACCTATCGTGCACGTCACCCGGTGTTTGCCCCCATGCTGGATGCCTTCGATGAACCGCAAACCGGTGTGGGTGTGCAGGTGTTGGGCATTGTGGAAAGCAATGCACCACTGAAAAAGGAATTTAATCCGAATCATCCCCTGGCGGATAAAGAAGGTTACATCAACTTGCCAAATGTCAACGTGGCGGAAGAGATGGCGAATATGATTTCGGCATCCCGTTCATACCAGTCAAATATCGAAATCATGAATAGTGCGAAACAGATGTTGTTACGGACCATTTCTCTCGGTCAGTAACAGCAAGGAGCGGATGAGCAATGAATACCATCGATAAATCACTCAACCCGGCCGCAAACCAGCCGGGTGGTGTCAAGAGCAGTGAGGCGACCTATGAAGAACTGGGTCTGGCGCGTCCCAAGGAAGGGCTGAAAGAGAAAAATCTTGGGCAGGATGAGTTTTTGTCTCTTATGGTGGCGCAGATGAGTAACCAGGATCCCATGAAGCCCATGGAGAATGGTGAGTTCATCAGCCAAATGGCGCAGTTCAGTGCCGCCAAGGGGATGAAAGAGATCAAGGATTCTTTCACCTCTCTGGCTGAGGCTTTGCAATCCAGCCAGGCCTTGCAGGCATCAAGTATGGTGGGTCGTACTGTGCTGGTGCCGGGTAATACCGCTGTTTTGCCTGAAGGTGGCGAGTTAAAAGGTAAAGTGGATTTGAAAACCGGCGCACCCGAACTGGTGGTCAGTGTGCTGGATGATGCCGGTCAGGTGTTGAAGAAGATCAATCTGGGGCGACAGGCGCCGGGCATGGTCAACTTCAGCTGGAATGGTGAGATTGATCGTGGCGTGAATGATCCGGATGCCGCCAAACAACAGGCGACTGCCGGCAAGTATCGCATACGCGCCGAAGTGATTGTGGATGGAAAGCCGGAACCGGTTGGTACCATGGTTCTGGACAAGGTGGAAAGTGTGTCGTTGGGCAAGGGTGTGAAGTCAGTAACATTGAATCTGGGAAATTCCGGTTCAACGACACTATCCAATGTTAAAGAAGTCATGTAGTCAGGCAGAGGAGGAATAACCATGCCATTTCGTGCAGCACTAAGTGGAATTAACGTTGCGGGCAATGACCTCAAGGTCATCGGCCATAACGTAGCGAACGCCAGCACCACGGGCTTTAAAGGCTCGCGTGCCGAGTTCGTGGATGTTTATGCCAACGCGGCGGAAGGTGCATCGGCCAACAGTATCGGTTCCGGTGTGCGTTTGGCGTCAGTACGGCAGCAGTTCGGTCAGGGGAATATCGGTTTTACCGATAACAAACTCGACCTGGCTATCAACGGGCGGGGCTTTTTTATCCTGGATGATAACGGCGGGCGTGCCTATACCCGTAACGGTATCTTCTCGGTGGACCGTGAAGGTTGGGTGGTAAACTCCAGTGATCAAAAACTCGTGATCAGTGAAACCGACCCAGAAGGTAATCTGACCGGCGGTGTCGGTCCATTGCGTATCGATAAATCCAATATCAGTCCCCAGGCAACCGGTAATATCGAAGTGGGTGTCAACCTGGACAGTGGTCAGGATCGTCCCTTGTCTGTACCGTTTGATCCCAATACCCCTTCTTCATTCAACCATTCCACTTCATTGACTCTGTATGATTCACTGGGTGTGGAACATCTGTCCACGATCTATTTTGTGAAAGGTACCGAGCCGAATACCTGGGAAGTCTATACCACGGTTGACGGCAAGGATGTGAAGGGCGGATTACAGCCTCCCTTTGAACCGGATTTTGTCACCTTTGACGGTGCCGGTCGTCTGCAAATGATCAATGGTGGTCCGGTGCCGCCGGGCAAGATCAATTATCCCGATTATGTTACTGATACCGGTTCCGCTCCCATGAAAATGTCAATGGACCTGCTGGGGGCGACACCCACGACACAGTACGGTGGCAAGTTTGATGTGAATGCCCTGGTGCAGGATGGTTATACCACCGGTCGCGTGATCAGTGTGGACGTGGATGAAACCGGCTATATCACCACTCGATACAGCAATGGTCAATCCCGTCAGTTGGGACTGGTCAGTCTGGCCGACTTTGCCAATGCGGAAGGGTTGCGCCAGTTGGGTGATACCGCCTGGGCGGAAAGCTTTGCCTCCGGTGAGGTACTGGTGGGTTCACCGGGCACCGGTACGGTGGGTTTGATCCAGCCGGGTGCACTGGAAGACTCCAACGTGGATCTTACCGGTGAGTTGGTGAAGATGATCATTGCGCAGCGTAACTTCCAGGCCAGTGCACAGATCGTCAGAACAGCGGATACCGTGACACAGACGGTGATTAACATCAGGTAATAACTGATAACAGGTAACGTGACAGGAGTATAGATATGGATCGGATGTTGTATATTGCGATGAACGGCGCCAAGCAGAATATGCTGGCGCAAACCGCAAATACAAATAACCTGGCAAATGTCAGCACCACCGGTTTTCGGGCTGACTTTGCCGGCTTTCGCAGTATGCCCGTGTTCGGGCTGGGTCATCCGACCCGTGCCTATGCCATGGCGGAACGCCCCGGCATCGATCTCAATCCCGGTGGTCTTAACACCACCGGTAATCCTCTGGATATTGCTGTCGATGGTGATGGCTACATTGCTGTGCAAGCCAAAGACGGCAGCGAGGCCTTTACCCGGGCCGGTAATCTGCGCCTGACCTCGACCGGTTTGTTGATCAATGCATCCGGTGTGCCGGTGATGGGTGATGCCGGTCCCATCAGCCTGCCGCCGGCCAATGCGGTTGAGATTGCCAAAGATGGCACAGTTTCCATTATTCCGCAGGGGCAACCGGCCACGGATATACAAGTGGTTGGGCGCATCAAGCTGGTTAATCCGCCGGCATCGGAAATTTACAAGGGCAATGACGGTTTGTTGCGCTTGAAGAGCGGTGAAATACCGGTAGCCAATGCCAATGTCAATCTGGTTTCCGGCGCACTGGAAATGAGTAATGTGAATATTGCCGAAGCACTGGTCAATATGATCAATTCGGCGCGTGAATTTGAACTGCATGTGAAACTGATGAAAACAGCAGATGAACATGCAGAAAGAGAAATGCAATTTGTCAGACTGGGATAATCGCAAGCGGAGTTAAGCAATGGCACAGGCATTATGGGTAGGTAAAACAGGTCTTGAAGCACAGCAGAACAGACTGTCTGTGATCAGTAACAACCTGGCGAACGCCAGTACAACCGGATTTAAGCGGGATCGTATCCTGTTTGAAGATCTGTTGTACCAGAATGTGAAACAAGCCGGCGGGCAGACCAGCCAGGATACAGAATTACCCTCCGGTTTGTCTCTGGGTACGGGTGTGCAAACCGTGGCGACCCAAAAACTGCATCAACAGGGTAATGTATTGCAAACCCAAAACCCGTATGACATTGCCATTCAGGGATTTGGTTTTTTCCAGGTCATGCATCCCAACGGCAGTATCAGCTACTCACGCAATGGTGAGTTTCAGATTAATGGTCAGGGGCAGATAGTCACCTCATCCGGTTATCCTGTGCAGCCGGCCATTACGGTTCCACCCAATGCCATGTCGGTCTCCATCGGCAAGGACGGTACGGTATCCATTACATTGCCGGGCCAGCCGGAACTGAACCAGATCGGCCAGATCCAGTTGGCAACATTCCAGAATCCATCAGGTCTGACCCCGGTCGGTGAAAACCTGTTTCTCGAATCCGCCGCCAGTGGCGCACCCCAGATCGGTGTGCCGGGCACCAACGGTCTGGGTACCCTGCACCAGGGTTCGCTGGAAGGTTCCAATGTGAATGTGGTGGAAGAACTGGTCAGCATGATCGAAACCCAGCGCGCATATGAAATGAATTCGAAAGCGATTGCCACGATGGACCAGATGTTGCAATACCTGAACAACAATACCTGATGGTGAGTGATATGAGTAACACACAGAATAGATTGACACGTTATGCCGGACTGCTGTTATTGCTGACAAGTCTGCTGTTGCAGGCGGCCTGTGTGGATGGCCCTTTGTTCAGGGTCAAGAAAGATCCTTATGCGCCATCCAAACCACAGATTGTGGATATTCCCCGCAAGAACAATGGTGCAATCTATCAACAGGGTATGACGGTCGGTCTGTTTGATAATCGAACCGCACGGGATATAGGTGACATTTTGACTATTGAACTGGTGGAGACAGCGAACGCCAGCGCCAAGTCCAGCACCAAAACCAAGAAGGAAAACTCGGTGGATATGCCTTCACCGACAGTGGCCGGTGACAAGGTTACCAAGGAAGGCCGTGACGTGTTGAGCAACAGTGTGGACGCCGGACGTGATTTCTCCGGCTCGGGTGATACCTCACAAAGCCATTCATTAAACGGCAAGATCACCGTGACAGTGGCCGAGGTGTTGCCGAATCGCAATCTGGTGGTGAAGGGCCAAAAACTGCTGACCATGAATCAGGCCAGTGAATATATCCGTTTTTCAGGTATTGTGCGGCAGGAGGATATTCGGCCGGATAATACCGTACTCTCCAGCCGGGTCGCGGATGCGAACATTATCTATGGTGACAGCGGCGATTTGTCTTCCGCCAACACCATGGGACCGCTGGGTAAATTCTTCCAAAGCAAGGCGTATCCATTCTAATGAAAACCTATACAGTGAAATCACGTAATTTTCGCACAGTCCTCTGTTTGATCGGGATGTGCCTGCTGTTGCCGATGCAGGCCTTTGCGGAACGCATCAAGGATATCGCAAAGGTTGCAGGGGTGAGGAACAACCAACTGGTGGGTTACGGCCTGGTGGTTGGTTTGGATGGTTCAGGTGACGGCGGGTCGGTTTTTACCTCGCAAAGCCTGAAGAGTATGTTGAACAGGCTGGGTGTGATACTGCCGACAGATATAAACCTGCAATCAAAAAATGTTGCCGCAGTATCCATCCATGCCGAACTGCCCGCCTTTTCCAAGCCGGGGCAGACGCTGGATATCACCGTCTCATCCATTGGTGATGCCAAAAGTTTACGTGGCGGCAGTCTGCTCATGACGCCGCTCAAAGGTGTGGACGGTAATGTCTATGCCATCGCCCAGGGTAATGTCGTGGTGAGTGGTTTTGGTATTGAAGGTGGCGATGGATCACGCATCACAGTCAATGTCCCCAGTGTGGGGCGTATACCCAATGGCGCCACTGTTGAACGGGCGGTTGAAACACCGTTTGGTGAAGCCAATGAACTGACACTGAATCTGCGTCAACCCGACTTTACCACCTCGAATACCGTAGCCAAGGCAATCAATGAATTTATCGGCCCCGGCACGGCCTATTCGATCGATGCCGGATCGGTCAATGTCAATGCACCGCGAGATCTGGCGCAGCGTGTCGCGTTTATATCATTATTGGAAAATATACAGGTCAATCCCGGTGATGCTCCGGCCCGCGTGATTGTTAACTCGCGGACAGGTACGGTTGTGATCGGCCAACATGTCAGGGTTAAACCGGCGGCGGTATCTCACGGTAATCTGATTGTTACCATCACCCAACGACCGGAAGTCAATCAGCCCGGACTGGGGGGCGGTAATACGGTGGTTGTGCCCCGAACAGATATAAATGCCAAGCAGGAAAACAATCGCATGTTCAAGTTTGATCCCGGTATTACCCTGGATGAGATTGTGCGGGCAGTCAATACCGTTGGTGCCGCGCCGGGAGATTTGGTCGCCATCCTCGAAGCCCTCAAGGAAGCCGGGGCCTTAAGGGCGGAATTAATTATTATCTAACCGGGCAGCCGGCCTGATTCTTGCCTAATACAGGTAAAGAGACTGGAGTAGATCAACTCATGTTAAAGGCGACGCCATCATATACCTACACCGATATTTCAGGACTGAATGATCTGAAACGCCAGGCCAGAACGGACCAGCAAGCTGCACTGCGGGATGTCGCACGTCAGTTTGAAGGATTGTTCATGAAAATGATGCTGAAGAGTATGCGTGACGCCAGTTTTGGTGACCCCATTTTTGATAATAATCAGAGTACCTTCTACCGGGACATGTACGACAATCAGCTGGCGTTGTCCCTGTCGCAGGGTAAAGGTCTGGGGCTGGCTGATGTATTGGCCCGGCAACTCGGCCAAAATTTGCCGGTATCCACTGAATCGGCAGATGAAACCAGCCGGGCCTTGCCGCCTCCAATCACCCAACCGATCGCCAAACCGGTCTCCATGCCCATGCCGCAGGATTTAATGCCGAAAATGACGCCGCAAACTTTTGTCCCGGCACAACCGGCACCGCAACCCAATGCCCAGCCGGTTGCCCCGGCAATCCGTGCGAAGAAAGTCGTGTCCGCTACAGTACCGACGCAACCCCGTCTCGGCAGTGTGGAGAAATTTGTGCGTACCCTCCGGCCTATGGCGGAAAAGGCAGCCGAAGAATTAAATACCACCCCGGAGATATTACTGGCGCAGGCCGCACTGGAAACCGGCTGGGGTAAACACATCAGTAAAAACAGCAAGGGACAGAGCAGTCATAATCTGTTCAATATCAAAGCCGGCAGTGACTGGGATGGTAAATATATCGAAAAGAAAACCGTGGAATTTAAACACGGCAAGGCGGTTACCGAAGTGGCCCGCTTCCGTGCCTATGACTCCTATGCTGAGAGCTTCAAGGATTATGTGGATTTCCTCAAGTCAAGAAAACGTTATCAGGAGGCACTGGAGTCGGCAGACAAACCGGTTGAATACATCAATGAGTTGCAAAAAGCCGGCTATGCCACCGATCCAAATTACGCAAAGAAAGTCATCCGCATCATGCAGCGTGAAGCACCGACCTTCGATAAATACGGTGCAGTGACTGAAGGGAAAAACCGTGATGTATAGACCTGAAATCGCAGGCGAGGAGGGCTAGATGTCTACCGGTGATATGCTTGGAATCAGTGTCTCCGGTGTAATGGCGGCGCAACGCGCCCTCAGCACCACAGGCCACAATATTGCCAACGCCAACTCGGAAGGGTATTCAAGGCAGCGTATTACCATGGAAGCCAGGCCTCCCTCTGCGGTGGGGCGGGGCGGTATTGGTAATGGTGTGGTGGTTAACGACGTACACCGTATTTATGATGACTTTGTCACGGGGCAGGTGCGCAGCATTACTGCGCTGTCCAAATCCATGGATATTAACCATGACTATACAGTACAAGTGGATAACATGCTGGCTGATCCCAAAGCCGGTCTGGCGCCGGCAATGCAGGAATTTTTCAGTGCGGTGAACGGTGTCGCCAACAATCCATCTTCCACTTCATCTCGCCAGGTGATGCTGGGATCGGCACGTTCCCTGACCGACCGTTTTGCCTATCTGGATGAACGCTTTGAAGTGATCCGTTCAGCCGCCAACAAAAATATGAAAACCGTGGCAGTTGAAATCAACGAAGTCGCATATTCGATCGCCGAAACCAATAAACGTATTATCACGGCCAGTGAAGTGGGTGGCGATCCGCCCAATGACTTGCTGGATCAACGTGATCACTTGCTGCAACAATTATCAGAATTGATTGGCGTGCGGGTTTCCTATCAAAGCGACGGCACCATGAATGTTTATATCGGTAACGGCCAATTGTTGGTGGTGGGACAACGCGCATCAGAGATCAAGGTGGAAAGCACTCCCGCCGATCCACAACAGATGGATATCATTTTCCAGGGGCCGGACAGTTCGGCCTATGTGACCCGTTTTGTCACCGGCGGTAGACTGGGCGGGATGCTGGATTTCCAGCGTACAATCCTGGATCGTGCGCAAAATGAACTGGGGCGTATCGCCATTGGTATCAGCAAGGCCTTTAATGATCAACACAAACTGGGTATGGACGTCCACAGCGCGTTGGGCGAGAACTTCTTTACCGAGACAGAAAAACTGTCACCACAGGTTCTGCCCAACAAGGATAACAAGGGTGATGCCGTGGTGTCGGCAACCATTACCAGTATTGATAATCTGGCTCCCAGTGAATATGAGCTCTCGTACTTTGAGGGCACATATCGCCTGATCCGACGTGATGATAATACCCTGATTCGTGAATTTCACGATATGCCGCAGGATTTTTCCGAGGAAGGCTTCACCCTTCAGCTTGATAAAGGGTCGATGGAAAACCTGGATACCTTCATTATCCGGCCCACGCGAATGGGCGCAAAACGGATTGATGTTCTGACAGATGATGTCAACAAGATCGCTGCCGCATCACCGGTCCGTGTCGAGGCATCTATCGACAATATCGGGAATGGCAAGATCGTCATGGGCAAGGTGCTGAATACCAACACACCATCCTTTACCATGCAGCAAGGCACCATGAGTCCGCCATTTGCTATCCGTTTTGTGGATGAGGAACACTTTGAGATTCTTGATAATACCGGGATGCCTGTGCCGATAACCCGGCTGGCCTTGCCGGAGGAATCAAAAGCGCTGGAAAAGAAAGACGGTCGGCATTTACTGGATGAAGAGAAGGCCGGTGAAAGTTTTGAAATGGACGACGATTACAAACGTACCGGTGGTATACCGGCGGTGGAAACACGTATTCGTTATAATCAAAAAACCGGTATTAACCTGTTCCCCTCACCGAATGGCGTGGACCCAGGTTTTCGGGTGATGATCACCGGTGAACCGGTGGCCGGTGACACCTTCCGTGTTGAATATAATGAAGACGGCACCACGGACAACCAGAATATCGTGGCGCTTTCCATGTTACAGGAAGAGGCGGTGCTTGAAAAAGGTACATCCAGCTTTACTGATGTCTACGCTGATCTGATTACCCGCGTGGGGACCAAGACGCATGAACTGGAGATCAACAAGAATGCACAAAAACTCTTGTTAAACCAGATCGTTGCCAAGCGTGAATCCATCTCCGGCGTTAATATGGATGAAGAAGCGGCCAACCTGGTGCGCTTCCAGAAATTGTTCCAGGCCAATGCGCAGATCATTTCGGTCTCACAAAAAATGCTCGACGTACTAATGGCGGCCTTCCGATAATGGGTATCCGGGTATCAACCAATCAGATCCAGATGGGCGCGATCAACGCCATGCTTGATCAGCAGGATAGTTTGGCCAGGGTGCAACAACAGGTAGCTACCGGCAAGCGGGTTCTGGCGCCGTCCGATGATCCGGTTGCTGTCGCCCAATCCATCAATCTGCAGGACGCCTTGCGACGCACAGAACAACTACAGCGTAATATTGATAACGCCCAGGGCCGTCTCAGCCTGGAAGAAGGTGTACTGGATGGAGTCACCACGATCTTGCAGCGCGTGCGTGAATTAACCGTGGCAGCCAATAACGCCACCCAGACCAATGACACTCGCAGCTATATTGCGGAGGAAATTGCCCAGCTCAACGATGAGCTGGTAGGCTTGGCCAACACCATGGATTCTGACGGTGAGTTTCTGTTTGCCGGTTCCAAGGGCCGCTTTCGTCCCTTCTCCAAGGATGAAAACAGTAACTTCCTCTACTATGGCGATGACACACAACGCTACGTGCGGGTCGGTCCGCGCCGTACTGTGGCGATTAACGATACCGGCACCCAGGTGTTTCGCAAGATTCGGGAAGGTAACGGCACATTCATCATTACCGAAAGTAAAAACAATACCGGATCTGGCGTGTTGGATCAGGGATCTTCCAAAGGTCACTATGATTTTGGTGTCTATGCCCTGATCATGGAGGACCGTGACCCGATTAATCCCAATGCTCCCCTGACCTACAAAGTGATCGACGATAAAGGCAAGATAGTGGTGGACAGCACGCCCTTCTCGGAAGGCAACGCCATTACCTTTGAAGGTGTGCAGCTGTTTATGCTTGGTGAACCAGAACCGGGTGATTTTTATGTAATTCGTCCCAGCCAGCATCAGGACATCTTCACCACACTGCAAAAACTCACCAATGCACTTAAAGACTCACGCAACAGTGCAGCTGATCATGGCTTCCTGCATAATGAAGTCAACCGGGCGCTTGCTTCCATCGACACCGCTATGGGTAATATCCTTGATGTCCGCGCCAGTATAGGTACACGGCTGAACGCCCTTGAGAGCCAGCGCAGCATCAACGAAGCCTTCTCCATCCAGCTCAAGGAACTCATCTCCAAGATTGAAGACCTGGACTTTGGTCAGGCAGTGAGTGAATTGAACGGGCGAAAAGTGGGGCTGGAGGCATCGCAAAAGGCTTTCGTTAAGGTGCAGGATATTTCTTTGTTTAATCACTTGTATTAACGGGTTTCTTTATTTTTGATGATCTTCTCCTGACGGGGTGGCGTGACTTTAAATGTGAATCGCTGCGCGATGCTGACATTGATGTTCGGACCCGGCCGAACAGCCGGATTCCTTTTCTTGCGCGGCCAAGAAAAGGAACCGAAAAGAAGGCCGCCCCGGCTGGTGCAAGCTTGCTGTGAAGTTTGGCTTTCATCGTGTGGTTCGCAGACGGGCCTTCCCTGGCCCGGCTGCTCACAAGGCAGTATCCATACTGCCTGTTTGTTTTATGCTAAAAGCCAAATTTCACAGCGCACCAGCCAAAGGGGAATGATCCCCTCCCCGAATATAATGTATAAAGCAGGCTTTTCGATAAACAAGAACCTTGCCGCGAGGATCAGCCCCATCATCGGCGAGTGGTTGAGATGCATTTCATCATCAATCAATCGCGGCAGGGATGCCGCGCATTGGCAGTGGTCCACGGAGGGACCATCTGCCAATGACAGGATGAAATACAGCTCAACCACGCTTCAGCCGATGGGGTGTCCTTTGCTTTGGTGACTTTCATTTGGACAAGCAAATGAAAGTCACTCGCCTCAGCCGCGTAGCGGCGGGCGAAACTAAAGCAACCTCTCAGGTAACGCACACCAGTCACGCTAGAGAAAGTGACCCGCCCAAGCCGCGTAGCGGCAGGCGGAATACACCAACATGGAATTGCGCAACTCACTTGCGAAAGCCGCACAGCGGCGGGCGAAATAAAGCGACCTCTCCGCTAAGAACACCCTTGGAGATTACGCAAGAGAAAGTCACTCGCCTCAGCCACGTAGTGGCGGGCGAAACACAGCAACCTTGAATGAATAAGCGATACTCGCTTAATCACTGAGCGGCATTGAATTTTGTGCTGATCCCCGGATTTCACTCCCTGCCGGGAGCGAGTGACTTTTGAAACAAAACATCAAAAGTCACCAAAAATGTTTCCCCCACAGGCAAGACTGTTGTGAACACTGACTTCGGCATGTTGCCCGGCAACGGTACCTCCCTGGCCCGGCTGCTCACGTTATTCTAAAAGCCAGACTTCACCGCGCACCAGCCAATGGGGAATGATCCCCTCCCCGAATATAATGTATAAAGCAGGCTTTTCGATAAACAAGAACCTTGCCGCGAGGATCAGCCCCATCATCGGCGAGTGGTTGAGATGCATTTCATCATCAATCAATCGCGGCAGGGATGCCGCGCATTGGCAGTGGTCCACGGAGGGACCATCTGCCAATGACAGGATGAAATACAGCTCAACCACGCTTCAGCCGATGGGGTGTCCTTTGCTTTGGTGACTTTCATTTGGACATGCAAATGAAAGTCACTCGCCTCAGCCACGTAGTGGCGGGCGAAACTAAAGCAACCTCTCCGCTAAGAACACCCTTGGAGATTACGCAAGAGAAAGTCACTCGCCTCAGCCACGCAGTGGCGGGCGAAATACAGCAGCTTTGAATGAAAAGCAATACTCACCCAAGCCGCGTAGCGGCAGTCAAAAATCACGGCATCATCCTGCCACCAGATTGATTAAAAAAGACCAACAGTGCTATCACCAATGCCGGACACGCCTCGATTTGTGCGTACATATATAGCATGGGCCGGCCGGTGGCGCTTCGTGCCCGCCAGGCGGGAAATCTTGCCGGTCCCGGTAAATACATTTATTTAAGAAAAATAATGCCAGCAAAAACAATAAGTTATGATTTGGCATGGCGGCATCTTTTTTCCTCACCCCCTCTAAAGTTCCCATAGTCCGGAACGCTAATCTTTGCGGGAGCGGTGAATATGTCCGGTTTGGACGTATATCCGCTATGTACAGTCCCTAGCCGCAGCAATATTAGCGACTGCGTAGGGCTAGATTGAAATAGGAGAGTGCGTCATGCCTCAGATTATTAACACTAATATCATGTCGCTGAACTCGCAGCGTAACCTGAATACGTCTCAGGAATCCATGCGAGTCTCTCTGCAGCGTTTGTCGTCTGGTCTGCGTATTAACAGCGCGAAAGACGATGCTGCAGGTTTGGCGATTTCTGAACGTTTTACTGCGCAGATCCGTGGTCTGAACCAGGCAGCCCGTAACGCAAACGACGCGATTTCGCTGTCGCAAACTGCTGAAGGTGCGCTTGGTGAAGCCGGTAACAACTTGCAACGTATTCGTGAGCTGGCCATCCAGTCTGCGAACGCCACCAACTCTGCATCTGACCGTCTGGCCCTGCAGGCTGAAGTAGGTCAGCTGGTATCAGAATTGGATCGTATCGCGACCAGCGCCGAGTTCAACGGTCAGAAACTGCTGGATGGTACCTTCGGTACAGCGGTTTATCAGGTTGGTGCGAATGCCAACCAGACCATCGCGACCACCACGGCCAACTTCCGTACCAACCAGTATGGTAATAACCGTGTGTATGGTGCCGAGAGTTCAGCTTCCAGTGGTCCTCGTATCGCTGAACAGAACATGACCCTGAACGGTTATCTGGGGCAGGAATTCATCAATGTTGTGGAAGGCGACAGCGCCAAGCGTGTGGCCGAACTGGTCAGCGCCAAGGGTGACGATACCGGTATTCGTGCATTTGCCAACACCGAAATCAAGATGGATTTCTCCACTACCGGTGCGTATGTTATGGACATCATGTCCGATAACACCAGCTATAAGAACATCGCTTTCACGGTCAGTGATATCAGTACCACAGATGGTCTGTCAGCTGCGGTCACCGCATTCAACGACGTAGCCAGCTTGACTGGTGTAACCGCCCGTGTTTCCGATGATGCCACCGGTATCATTCTGCGCAATGCGGCCGGTAACAACATCGCTCTGCGTGACGGTGAAAACGCCAACTCCGGTGACATCATGGTAGGCGGCGAAGTACTGAGTGCGGACAGCTCGATTGATGAAATGGTGATCACCGGTCAGGTTATCTTTGACTCCGTGAAATCCTTCAGTGTCACAGGTAACGAAGGTGAAGCCCTGACATTGGGTACCGAAGCCTCTTCACTGATGTCCGTATCTGAAATGGATATCAGTTCTGTGGATGGTGCCAACAAGGCCCTGGCCATTGTTGACGCAGCCCTCTCTACAGTGAGTGGACAACGTGCGAAGTTCGGTGCGATTCAGAGCCGGTTCGGTTCAACCATTGCGAACCTGACCACGAACTCTGAAAACCTTAGTGCTGCGCGTTCACGTATCCGTGACGCGGACTTTGCGGTCGAAACTTCGGAACTGACCCGTACCCAGATCCTCCAGCAGGCTGGTACGGCAATGTTGGCCCAGGCCAACCAGATTCCGCAGAACGTATTGTCCTTACTGCAATAAGCGTGACAGTGGGGAGGGCGCAAGCCCTTCCCGCTTAACCTTTCACCGTATGAGGTGGCGAAATGGCTACAGATAGTATGGCGAGTATTACCTCGCTAGTCATCGCTGGCGGTACCACCAAAGGTGAGGCCAATACGAAACAGACTGCAGATATTGTTGTTACCACCATCGAGATGCGGCAAGAATTTGCCGAGTCCCAGGAGGCAACAGCAGAGCAGATCGAGGTTACACAGGAAACCCTGCAACGGGTGACCAGCGAACTAAAGGATTTTGCACAGAACATGCATCGTGATTTGAACTTTCATGTAGACGATATCACCGGTCGGGTGGTCATCCGGGTTGTGGATGGCACTACGGACGAAGTGATTCGGCAAATCCCGCAGGAAGAGGTGCTGGCGTTGGCTCGACGATTAAGCGATATGCTCGAGGACAGCCCCAAAGGCATGCTTCTTGAGGGAGAAGCCTGACCCTGGTACAGGATTTGCAACGTACCCTGGACAGCCGATGGCGCAGGCGGCATTGGCGATGAAAAACGTGGATTGAGAGGTATCAATGACGTCCATAAATTCACCAGGAATAGGATCAGGACTCGATGTGCAAGGGATTGTGGAAAAGCTGGTTGCTGCAGAAGGCAGCCCGGTAACAGCTCGATTGGATCGAAATGAGGCCAAAGCCCAGGCGGGGCTATCAGCAATGGGTGCCTTTAAAAGTGCCCTGGCTGAGCTGCAGACATCGCTGAAGGGATTGCAAGAACCGCAAAACTTTCAGACGATGTCTGCCGGCTCAGACGATGAAGACGTGCTGACCGTTACCGCCAATGACAAGGCTCAGGCTGGCGAGTATGAAATAGAAGTAAATCAACTGGCTGAATCACAACGATTGACCTCTGTATTGTTTGATTCACTACAGGAACCGCTTGGTGGCGGAGTTCTCAAGTTTCAGTTCGGTACCTATGATGAAGATGAAAACATCTTCAAACCCAATCCCGGTGCCGCACCCAAAACCATAGAAATTACCGAAGACCGCAGTACCTTGCGGAATATTCAGCAGACCATCAACAAGGCGGATTTCGGTGTGCGCGCCTCCATTATCAACGATGGTGATGGCTTTCGTCTGGTCCTGAGTTCGGAAAAGACCGGAGCTGAAAACAGTTTGCGCATATCCGTTGAAGACAACGATGTGATGAATAACGATTTGGCGGGATTGTCCCTGATCTCGTATACACCCGAAGCCGATGATGGTGAAGGACGTAATATGGTTGAGATGCAGGCCGCGATGGATGCGGAAGTGGAAATCGATGGCATACCGGTCTCCAGTCCGACCAACACGATCAACAAGGCGCTGGAAGGCATTACCCTGGATCTGAAAGATACCGGTGATGCAGATATCCGCATCTTCGTCAACAAGGGCGCAGTGCTGGACAAGATCTGGAAATTTGTTGAACAGTACAACAAGTTTGTTGATGTGATCGATTCGTTGACCGGTTATGACCCGGAAACCAGACAGGCCGGGCCGTTAAACGGTGATGCAACCATACGTGGTGTAACAAATCAAATACGCCGTATCATTGGCACTGCGTTTTCCAATATCAACGAGGATTATGTCTCCCTGGCCGGCATCGGTTTGAAAACTGATTATGACGGCAAGCTTACTCTCGATCACGATACATTGAACGAAGCTGTCGAAGAGAATATCGGTGAGGTGATTAACCTGTTCGCAACAGCCGGCTCCGTGACCGACCCCCAGTTACAATTTCTTGAAGCCGGTGATCGCACCATTATGGGGGCCTGGGATGTCAATATTTCGCAGAAACCCACGCTGGGCGGTTATGCCGGTCTGGAAGTGGATGAAATCCCGGTCACAATAAATGAAGTGAACGACGAATTTTCCCTGAATGTTGATGGCATCGAGCTTGCGCCGATCAAATTGACTCATCGTACATATTATGCAGGGCATGAACTGGCCAAGGAACTGGAAACACAAATTAACATTGACGGCAAACTGAAAGCAAATGGCGGCAAGGTCAAGGTGACCTACTATGATGACCGCCTGATTATTATTTCTGAACGTTTCGGCAGTGGTTCAAAAGTGGAGATCACGGCGTCAGACTTCGGTGCTGTCAGGGATTTGGGGCTGGCCAAGGGTGGCGGTCTGGCAGGCAAGGATGTGGAAGGAATGATTGGCAACTTCAAGACCTTTGGTATCGGCAAGGTCCTGGCGGGACGACAGGATATTGAAGGGCTGAAAATCGAAGTGTCCGGTGGTGTAGAGGGCGATGCAGGCAAAGTGATTTTCTCCCGCGGTGTCGCTTCGCAACTCAATAACCTGTTACAGCAGATACTGGATTCACAAGGTCCGCTGAAACCGCGTCTGGATGGGTTTAATAACCGGATTGACGATATTAACGACCAGAGGGACAGATTGACCAGAAAACTGGAAAAAACCGAGGAAAGATACCTAAAGCAATTTACCGAGCTGGACGCTCTTATCGGAAAGATGAGCTCAACAGGTAATTTCCTGACTAACCAGCTAAGCGCTTTGCCTGGCGCCGGCAGGTCGGGCAAGAAGTAATTTATATTTCTAACGCTGGATGATTGTGCAAGAGGGTGTTTTATGAGTACAGCAAAATTAAATGATGCAGTGAAAGAGTACAACAAGGTGAGTGTTGCCTCCAGTGTCGAAGCTGCAGATCCTCATCGCCTGATACAGATGTTGATGCAGGGGGCGATGGAGAAGGTGGCCATTGCCAAAGGCTATATGGAACGCAGTGATGTTGCCAATAAAGGTGCGCATATCAGCTGGGCAATTTCCATTATCGAAGGTCTGCGAACCAGTCTGAACAAGGACGCCGGTGGCGAATTGGCGCAAAATCTTGATGATTTATATGATTATATGATTCGCCGGTTGTTACGCGCCAATATCGAAAACAACATTGATATCCTTGATGAAGTCAGCTCCTTGATGGTAACTATCAAGGGCGCCTGGGACGAATTACCACAACAACTGGGTAAAAGCGGCGATGTTGCCATACAAACACAATCCGTTGATATTCAGGAAGGCTAAATGAGCAACAGCGCCGCAATTGTGGAACTGCATAACCCGCAAAGTTATGCCGAGCAATCCCTGAACTTTACGATTGCCATGCGACAGTGCGCTGAACAAAAGGATTGGGAACAGTTGACCGTACTGGAACAACGACGTGCGCTGGTGATGGAGAAATTGTTTCAACACCCGGACATTACGCTGGAGTTGGGCAAGATTGCCGGTTTGTTACGCCGGATAATTGAAATGGATCAGGAAACCATCGCCCTGGGCAAGGAAGTGCAACAGGTTTTAAAGAGTGAGATGAAACTGCTCAGACAGGGCAAGCGGGCAGTTGATGCCTATCTGGACAGCAGCGCCACCGGTTTTTAACCGGAATATAAAGGTTTGGGAACTGATTGGCAGGGATGCTCTTTATATATAATTAGAATATCCTCATTAAATAAATAGTTTGAATACCGGAATTTTTAACCGTCGAAATTTTGACATGCCCGGGATACACGTCTAGTATTTTTTCGTGTCTGATATTTCTCACTGGTCTATTCCCATAACCAGACAGGGCAATCAGGACAAGTTTCCGGTTTTGTACGACTGTTAATAAGTTTACTCTTAGATTTGGTGGTGGATAGATTCTATGCATGTGCTGGTGATAGGCCAAGATAAAGAACAGTGTGACACTTTAAGCCTGATTCTCAACTTTATTGACTATGACCCCAATGTGTTTCTCTACGATGAGTGGACTGTCGGTTCTGACAAACCCCAGGCGGTTATCCTGGCCGCCGCACCTGAGCATAATAAAACCCTGACACAGTTACAAAAGATCAAAACCGAACTCGGTGAAAATATGCCGATACTGCTGTTGATCGATGGTGACAAGTCACAGTTTCCGCAGGAAATCACCTCCTTAATCGTTACTGCAATCAACATCCCGATTAAATACCGGCAATTTGTCCATGCCCTGCACCTGGCTGAAGTCTATCGTGAGAGCAAGATCAGCGGTGGCGGAACCTCGCCCATGTTGTTTCGCAGTCTGGTGGGTAACAGTCGGGCCATCATCCAGGTACGCAAACTGATCGAACAGGTGGCCGATACCGAAGCCAATGTTCTGATTCTGGGAGAATCGGGTACCGGCAAGGAAGTGGTGGCGCGCAATCTGCATTATTATTCTTCACGCCGTGAGCAACCCTTTGTGCCGGTGAATTGCGGCGCCATTCCCGCTGATCTGCTGGAAAGCGAACTGTTCGGACATGAGAAGGGGGCCTTTACCGGCGCCATCAGTGCCCGGCAGGGTCGGTTTGAACTGGCCCAGGGCGGGACACTGTTTCTGGATGAGATCGGTGACATGCCCTTGAACATGCAGGTCAAGTTATTACGGGTGATACAGGAACGTGTCTTCGAACGGGTCGGCAGCAATAAAAGCATCAAGGTTGATGTACGTATTGTCGCGGCCACTCATCGTGACCTGGAAGATCACATCCGGGAAGGACATTTTCGTGAAGACCTCTACTACCGATTAAATGTTTTTCCTATCGAGATGCCGCCCCTGCAGGATCGGGTGGAAGACATCCCGTTGTTGATCAACGAACTGATTACGCGCATGGAACATGAACAACGGGGTTCGGTGCGCATTACCCCGGCAGGGATCACGGCGCTCTGCCAGTACCCGTGGCCGGGCAATGTCCGCGAATTGTCCAACCTGATCGAACGCCTGGTGATTATGTTTCCCTATGGCGTGGTGGATGTGCGCGATTTACCGGAAAAATTTCGCGGCCATACCACGGTGACGGATATCGATCCCGGTCGTCATCTTGCCCATGTAAAGGAAGCCGCCGCCGGCAGCAGCGACGTCGGTGGGTTGGAAATACCGCAACGCTTGCCATCCAAAGGCATCGATCTGAAAGAGCATCTCACCAATCTGGAGTTCTCCCTGATCAAGCAGGCACTGGATGAAGCCAACGGTGTGGTGGCCCATGCGGCGAAGAAATTGTGCATGCGTCGCACCACCCTGGTGGAAAAGATGCGGAAATATGGCTTGCAGCGTCATGATCAGGCGACGGAAATTTGACTGAACATTGACAGATGAAAGTTATCTTGTTGATTTAAAAGAATAATAAATCAGGCACGCTTCTTGCTCCAGTCTACTGCCATCAGCGTTGATGTCAGAGTAAGTGGAGCAGGAAGAGATGAGTCAGTCCGGTGCCAACTATCCCGCCGCCCTTGAGCAGGCATTTCAAACCTTTAACCAGTTATCAGGACAGCTGGCCGAATCCTATCAAGCCCTGGAAAATCGGGTAGCGCAACTCAATTCTGAACTGGCCAATACCCAGGACGAACGCATCAAGGAACTGACTGCCAAGGAAAAACTGGCCAGTCGGCTCGAGGCATTGTTAAGCGCTTTGCCGGGTGGTGTGGTTGTACTGGATCAATTTGGACGAGTGCAGGAACATAATCCGGTCGCCATTAATTTGCTGGGTGAACCCCTGCACGGTGAAGTCTGGGCGGATGTGATCCGGCGCGCCTTTGCACCGCGAAATGACGACGGCCATGATATGTCACTGTCAGACGGACGCCGCGTCAATATTTCCACCTGCCCGCTCGGAACCGAACCGGGCCAGATTTTATTGATCACCGATGTTTCGGAAATGCGCAAGTTGCAGGACCGGCTCAGTCAACACCAACGTCTTGCCGCCATGGGTGAAATGGCGGCATCACTGGCACATCAAATACGCACACCGCTGTCATCCGCCATTCTCTATTCATCCAATCTGAAACGCGGCACCCTGACACAGGAACAGCATCGTCAAACCAGCGAAAAGATCCTGCAACGCCTGCGTCATCTGGAACATATTGTCAACGACATGTTGCTCTATGCACGGGGTGGCGGCAGCAGCGGCGGGGAACAATTCGGTGTCTCCGACTTATTAACCGAGCTGGAGAATACCGTTGAACAACAACTGACGATCAGTCATTCAAAACTCCGCATCAACGATATGACACAGAACATCGTTGTGGCAGGTAACCGCCAGATGTTGCTCAGCGCCATGATTAATCTGATTGTCAATGCCATCCAGGCCGGTGGTCAGGGCGTGGAAATCACGATCAGCGCCGGTTGCGATGGACACAACCTGCAACTGTTGATCAGCGATAACGGCCCCGGATTTACTGAAGAAGGCCGGGAACGCGCCTTTCATCCGTTTTTTACCACGCGCAGTGACGGCACCGGCCTGGGGCTGGCGGTCGTTGCAGCCATCGTTAATGCACACAAGGGTGAAATCACTCTGGAGTCAACTATCGGCAAGGGCAGCACCTTCATTATGCAATTACCGATTATTACACAGCCGCAGGCGGACATTTCGCATGCGCAGGTCTATATCAGCTCAGGCACCTATGCCTGATCCAAACAGGATATCAATGAGTTCGAGGTGAGTATGAATAACGCAACAATACTGGTAGTCGAAGATGATCATGAATTGCTGGAAGCCCTGCGGGAAACCTTGCAAATCGCCGGGTATCGGGTTGTCACCGCCAGTGACGGTCAGCATGCACTGACTGTATTGGCAGAAAACAAAATCAATCTGGTCGTGAGTGATATCCAGATGCCGAATATGGATGGTCGGCAACTGCTGAAACAGATCCGCCAGCAGGGCCTTGATGTACCGATTATTCTGATGACGGCTTACGGTACCATCCAGCAGGCTGTTGATGCCATGCGTGATGGTGCATCAGACTACATGGTAAAACCATTTGAAGCGGAAGTCCTGGCCAATATGGTCAGCCGTTATGTAGGTCATCCGGAAGAGAACTTCAGCGACATGATTGCCGAAGACCCGGCCAGTCGCGAACTGGTACAAATTGCCAAACGTGTAGCGGACAGTGATGCGACGGTGCTGATCACCGGTGAAAGCGGTGCCGGTAAAGAAGTTCTGGCCAGATACATCCATATGAATTCTTCCCGTGCCAACAAACCCTTTGTCGCCATCAACTGTGCAGCCATTCCGGAGAATATGCTGGAGGCCACCCTGTTCGGATATGACAAAGGCGCCTATACCGGCGCCTACAAGGCTTCGCCGGGTAAATTTGAATTGGCCAATGGCGGCACCCTGTTACTGGATGAAATATCCGAAATGGATCTGGGCTTGCAGGCGAAACTGTTGCGTGTGTTACAGGAACGGGAAGTGGAAAGGCTGGGCGGTAACAGCATGATTCAACTGGATGTCAGAGTCCTCGCCACCTCCAACCGTGATATGCGCACAGCGGTGGAAAACGGCGAGTTCCGTGAAGATCTTTATTATCGATTGAATGTCTTTCCCATGCATGTCAAATCATTGGCAGAGCGTCGCGGTGATATTGTACCACTGGCCAATCGCTTGCTGGAAAAGCATGCGCAATCCTTTAATCGGTCAATTCCCGCTCTAAACCAGTCAGCTGCTGCACGTCTGACAGAATATGACTGGCCGGGTAACGTTCGCGAACTGGATAACGTCATCCAGCGTTGCCTAATCCTGCAATCGGGTGATGTGATTGACAGCTCTGATATCCAGTTTGAGTTCACATCCACACCCAAACGCACAATAACAACAGTCGAGATGCCGACGCAGACGGCGCCGGCCACAACAGCACAGAGCGATTCCCTGAACAGCGATCTGAAACAACGTGAATGGGATCTGATCATTAAGGCGATTCGTGACGCCGGCGGCAGCCGCAAACGCACGGCAGAACGGCTTGGTATCAGCCAGCGGACCTTGCGCTACAAGCTGGCGCGGATGCGTGAAGCGGGCATTGCTATCCCGGGTTCGGTGGATGTGGAAGCAGTCTAGGGCTCAGTTAACAGATTAACAGGGGGCAAGTATGGCGAATAACACGATCAATCCGGATACGCTCTTGATCCAGATGCGGGCCATGGCGGCTCAGATACAACAGAAGCAGGCTGCCGCGCCGGAAAGTGTCGACAAGGCCGACAGCTTTTCGGAATTACTTAAACAGTCCATCAATCAGGTGAATAACCTGCAGCAAGAGGGAAATCAACTGGCGACAGCTTTTCAGAAAGGTGATCCGAATGTGCAAATGTCTGAAGTCATGGTTTCCCTGCAAAAGGCCAATGTTTCTTTTCAGGCCATGATCGAGGTTCGCAATAAACTGGTATCTGCATACCAGGAAATCATGAACATGCAGGTCTAACAGATTAAACACCGGCAGGAACAGGCAATATGGCTGAAGAAAGTAAAGAATTGACCAAGTCAGAGCAATTTGCTGAGTCATTGCGGGGTATGGCGGCAATGCCGATCACCCGCCAGTTGGTCATCATGTTTGGTCTGGCGTTGAGTATCGGTTTGTCGGTCGCGATCATCATGTGGTCAAACGAACCGGACTACAGTGTGCTGTATACCAATCTTTCTCCAAAAGACACCAGCGCCATTATTGAAGTGTTCGAGGCGGCGGATCTGCCGTATAAGGTCGAACCGGATTCCGGAATGGTGCTGGTCCTGTCAGATCGTCTACACCATGCCAGAATGATGCTGGCGGAACACAACCTGCCGCAGGACACCAGTATTGGTTTTGAATTGATTGAGAAGGAGCAGGGCTTTGGTGCCAGTAACCTGATTCAGAACGCACGCTATCAACGGGCCCTGGAAGGTGAGTTATCACGCACTATCAAGACCATGGCCGCGGTAGACAATGCTCGTGTGCATCTCGCCTTGCCGAAAGAATCGGCCTTTATCCGCGATGAGCGCAAACCCAGTGCCTCCGTCATGCTGAACCTGATTTCGGGCGCACGCCTGGAAGAAGAACAAATCGAAGCAATCCGCCATCTGGTTGCCTCCAGCGTACCGAAACTGGATCCAAAACAGGTAACGGTGGTGGATGCCAAGGGACGTTTGTTGTCGGATGGCTTGCAGCCAAAAGGCATGAAACAAAAAAGTTTACAATTCGACTATACCCGCCGGATCGAGGCACTCTATACCGGTCGTATCGAGCAATTATTGGGACCCATTGTCGGCCAGGAAAAGATCCGCGCCCAGGTCACCGCAGATATGGATTTTACTGAAACCGAACTGACCCAGGAGCGGTTTAACCCTGATTTGCCTGCTGTGCGCAGTGAACAGAGTATGGAAGAACAAAGCCGGGGACAGTCCGACGGGGGTATTCCAGGCGCGTTGACCAATCAACCACCGGGAACGGCAACCGTCCCGGAACAGGCCAATGATGCCAATCAGACAACACAGTCGCCGAGCAAGACCAAACGCCAGTCCACCCGTAACTATGAGCTGGACAAGACCATCAGCTATACCCGCAAGAATCCCGGCACAATAAAACGTTTATCTATTGCCGTGGTGGTCGATAACAAGACCGGGGTGAATGCTGAAGGGGAACCCATCAGTATTCCCTATACCCCGGAAGATCTGGGCCGGTTTACCGCCATTGTGAAAGAGGCGGTTGGTTTTAATACGGTGCGTGGTGATACGGTAAATGTGACCAACGTGGCCTTTTCTCCTGTGCCGGAAGCGGTCCTGGTTGATACACCGTTCTGGGAGAAGCCGTGGTTCTGGTCTGCCTTCAAGCAGATTGCCGTGGTAATGATGCTGGTCTTCCTCATGGTTGGTGTATTGAAACCCATGATGAAGAACCTGATCGCCAAGGCCAAACTGGATCGTGAACTGGAGGCTGAGGAAGAGGAATTGCAGAAAATTGATTTGGATGAGACGCCACAGCTGGCTCCGCCGATTTATCAATCCAACCTGCAGCTGGCCAAGGCAGTGGCAGCGGACGATCCCAAGATGGTGGCGCAAGTGGTGCGTTCCTGGATTCAGGGTGACAAGAAACGTATTGCATCCAGTTAACGGGTAATTATGGCTGAAAAAAAACCAAAGAAACTTTCCGGTATTGAGCGGTCAGCCGTTCTGCTGCTGACCATCGGTGAAGAAGATGCCGGTGAAATCATGCGCCACATGTCACCCAAAGAGGTACAGGCGGTGGGTGAGGCCATGGCCACAATCGGCGGTGTCAGCAAGGAACAGGTCGCCGAAATCCTGGAGAATTTCGCAGAAAGTATTGAAGAACAGACCTCCCTTGGTGTGGGCAGTGAAGACTATCTGCGCAAGGTCTTGACCAATGCACTGGGTGAAGAAAAGGCCGGTGCACTAATCGATCGCATCCTGATGGGGCGAAACTCCAAGGGGCTGGATGCCCTGAAGTGGATGGAGCCGCGTGCCGTTGCCGATATTATCCGACTTGAGCATCCACAAATTATTGCCATTGTACTTTCCTATCTGGAACCGGATCGTGCCGCTGATGTGCTTTCGGCATTACCGGAAAACATGCGCGTGGATGTAGTCATGCGTATTGCTTCGCTGGATGGTATTCAGCCCAGCGCCATCAATGAGCTGGATGACATGCTGGAACAACAGTTCTCCGGTAACTCGGAAAACATCAAGACCAGTTCGGTGGGCGGTTTGAAAACAGCAGCCAACATTATGAATTATCTCGAACCGGGCACCGAAAGCGAGATCATGGAATACGTCAAGGAATCCGATATTGAAATGGCGGAAGGCATCCAGGATCTGATGTTTGTCTTCGATAACCTGATTGATATAGATGACCGCGGCATTCAGGTGTTGTTGCGTGAAACATCATCTGACATCCTGATCACCGCATTAAAAGGTGCGGATGAGGATGTGAAAGAAAAAGTTTTCAAGAATATGTCGAAGCGCGCCGGTGAAATGCTGCGTGACGATCTGGAATCCAAAGGTCCGGTCAAGATCAGCGATGTGGAAAACGCCCAAAAAGAAGTCCTCTCCATTGCAAGACGTCTGGCGGATTCCGGTGAGATTAACCTGAAGAGCAGTGATGAGTATATCTAGCGATGACTATATCCAAGGTTTTATCCAAAGACGGGATGTCGGCATACGAGCGCTGGGAAGCACCACTGGTTGAAGAAGATGTTCCTGAACCTGAGGAACTGGTTACCGCCGCCCAGATTGAGGCCATTCAACAACAGGCCTATGCAGAAGGCTATGCCCAGGGCTATGAGATCGGTGTTGAACAGGGGCACCAGGATGGCTTCAATGCCGGACATAAAAAACTGGAAGGTCAGTTAAAGGAAAAACTGCAACGACTGGTTTCGGTGATGACCTTTCTGTCACAACCACTGGAAGACCTGGACCAGGCGGTAGTGGAACAGTTGACTGACATGACCGTCATTATTGCAAAACAGATCATTCGTCGTGAATTGCATACTGATCCGGGACAAGTGATTGCCGTGGTGCGTGAAGCCACCACTGCCTTGCCTGCCGGTTCCAGGGATGTGCGAATTTTTTTGCATCCGAATGATGCTGAACTGGTCCGTGAAGTATTTGCCATTAATGAAGAACGGGAGCAGATCTGGAAGATTATCGAAGATCCGGCCCTGACCCGTGGCGGTTGTCGCGTGCATTCGGAAAATTCAAAGATCGATGCCACGGTGGAGCATCGTATTAATCAGGTGGTTGCCACCCTGATGGGCGGGGAACGCGGTGATGACACAAGCGCCGAATGATTCCGCCAAAGATGCTTTTCCACACGCCCCGCATTCGGCATTGTGGGCGCATCAACTGCAAGGCATCAGCCGGCGACTGAAAGACAGTCCGCCCTTGATCGTGGAAGGGCGTCTGACCCGTATGGTGGGGCTGACTCTGGAAGCGATTGGCTGTCAGGCCGCGATTGGTGCACGCTGTCTGGTTGAAAGTATTGACGGTAACCCGGTGGAAGCAGAGGTGGTGGGTTTCTCCGGTGAATATCTCTATTTAATGCCCACCGGCGAAATGCACGGTATTCGTCCCAACGCCAGGGTGATCCCAACCGGCAGCGCCTATACCATTTCGGTCAGTGATGATCTGCTGGGGCGGGTACTGGATGGTTCAGGTCGTCCGCTGGATGGCAAGGGACCGATCCGTGCCAGTGAAAAAGTCCCGTTAAACGGTCGTCATATTAATCCATTGGCGCGTGATCCGATCAAGCAACCGCTGGATGTGGGCGTGCGCGCCATCAATGCATTGTTCTCAGTCGGGCGCGGTCAACGCATGGGACTGGTGGCCGGCAGCGGCGTGGGTAAGAGTGTGTTATTGGGTATGATGACCCGTTTCTCCAGTGCCGATGTGATTGTCGTTGGTTTGATCGGTGAACGTGGCCGCGAAGTAAAAGAATTTATCGAAAACATCCTGGGTGAAGCAGGCATGGCGCGCGCTGTGGTGGTGGCGGTCCCCGCCGATCATGCCCCGGTGATGCGCATGCACGGCGCCTATCTGGCCACGGCGATTGCGGAATATTTTCGTGACAAGGGCCGGCATGTCCTGTTACTTATGGACTCACTGACCCGCTTTGCCCAGGCACAACGGGAGATCGCCCTGGCCATCGGTGAACCACCGGCCACCAAGGGCTATCCACCTTCAGTTTTTGCACGCATACCACAACTGGTGGAGCGGGCCGGTAATGGCGAAAACGGCAAAGGCTCGATTACTGCCTTTTATACGGTATTGGTGGAAGGGGATGATAATCAGGATCCGATTGGCGATTCATCCCGCGCCATCCTTGATGGCCACATTGTCTTGTCGCGTGAACTGGCGGAGGCGGGACTCTATCCTGCGATCAATGTAGAACTGTCGATCAGCCGTTTAATGAACGAGATCGCCTCGCCGGAACACATTGCCGCTGCCGTCCGTTTCCGGCAAATGAATTCAACATATCAACAGAACCGTGATCTAATCAGTGTCGGGGCCTATGCGCACGGCAGCGATCCCCGCATTGATGAAGCCATCCGCGCCTATCCACGCATTCAGGACTTTATCAGACAGGACCATCGCAATGCTGTGAATCTGGAACAAAGTCTGCATGATCTGGGAGCCTTGTTGCAAAGCCAGAAAAAACCGGACAAGGTTCCACAATTGTTGATTCAGTAAACTATGCTTAAAACAGGTGCCGCCGTACAGGCAGGAGAGGTGTGATGAAAAAGTCAGAGCGTCTCGAACCGATCAAACAGATCGCCGCCAACCATGAACAGGATGCCGCTGCGGCGCTGGGCAATTCACAGCGTGCCCTGACCGAACATGAACTGAAACTGCAACAACTGAAAAACTACCGTGCAGAATATGCCCGCCTGTTTCAGGAACACGGCAGTCGCGGCATGGACGGTTCTCAATTGCAGGCCTATCAGACCTTCATCGGCCAAATCGATCTGGCCATCAAACAGCAGGAAGCGGCCATTATCCGCGCCAATCAGGAGCGGGATATTAAACGGGAAGAGTGGCAGACACGTCACACCCGCACCCAGGCACTGGACAAAACCGTCAATCGCCTCAAATCACAAGAACAACACCAGGCCGATAAAAAAGAACAACGCGAACTGGATGACCTGAGCAATGCCAGATTCTGGCAGAACCGGCATAAGTAATAACTTATCAATCACAATCTTGCGGCAAAACTTAATTGGTTTTTGTGGAAATAGACGGAATAACAAGCTGGGCTCGGCGTGGTGTGACTGATGAGCAATTACATCAGCAACAATCTGTCCGTAACCGTGGTGAAAGGCGGCAAGATGAACTGGTCGTGTCCAAGTCGTTTATAAGATCGGTTCCTGCCAACTACACTCCACTGCCTGCCGTACCAGCCACTGACGCGATGGTGTGCCACGCACCGGCTTGAGCCTGGAATGGGCCGGTTATTGTCAGTGAATATCAAATAAAACAATGTGTTATGAATTATTGCCGCAGGATTGACTCGGTTTGATAGTACATACTCTGATGAAATACAAGTGAATTTAACTGTAATATTTGTGAGATTTTGTCAATGCCATCACACTTTGTCCGATACAAGCTTCAGGCCCGGGGGCTGATTGTGAGGACATCATGCAACCATCATTCACCAGACACATTCTGATCGCCGGTTTCATCGCTGTCACTGTTGTGACACTGGTGCTGAACCTGTTTTGGTATGTCAGCACACAAGAGATGAAGAAAAGTCTGGCTGAAATGCAGGATAGATTTACCATTTCCCGCCTGATTCATACCATGTCCGACACCTCGCGGTTACGTGCCTTGTCTGCACATCGCATGTTACTCATGGACGATCAACTGCAGCGCTATGAGGAAGAGGTGAACTTCAACTATCTGGGCAGCAAATTTCTCGGTGCCAGGGAGCAACTGTTAACTCATGCCGCGTTCAATCATAATGATAAGCAGGCATGGGATGCGCTGAAAGACAAAGTCAATGCCGGTGGGGAGTTGCACAGGAAGATTGTCGATCATCTCGTCGATGAAAACGATGCAATGGCTGTCAGGTTATTACAAAAACAATCATTACTTGTACAGGATGCGTTTATTACCGGCTTTGATACTATTCTGTCTGACAAGAATGACGAGATGATTGCGATTGTCAGACGGACGGAAGAATCGCGCGAAGACTATCTGACTCTGGTTATGCTGAGCAGTGGTATGGCCTTCCTTGTTTTTTTGATTGCCTACCTGTTGGCCTACCGTTATATCATGCGGACCGAACGCGCCCTGGTCATAGCGCATGAAAAAGAAAAAATGGAAAATGAATATAAAAATGAATTCATGGCCCGGGCCAGTCATGAATTGCGCACACCGCTGAATGCCATCCTGGGGTTTGCACAGGTCATCAATATGGATACAGACAACAGATTGCCGAAGGAGCACGCTGTCTATTTCAAACATATTGAACAGTCCGGCTGGCAATTATTGGCGCTGCTGGACAATATTATGGATCTGACACGGATTACCGCGCAAAAGATAACACTCAATATTGAGTCAGTCAGTTTGCGCAGTGTGATTGAAAATTGCGCCACCTCAATGTCGCGCATGGCCAAAAACAACAGGGTTAAACTTGAATACCTGTTTCTCGACTCAAATGTGGATATGCTCGAAACAGATTGCTCCAGAATCAGCCAGATTATTGAAAACCTGGTGTCCAATGCCATTAAATATAATGTACCGGATGGTACTGTAATGGTAACAGCAAATGAGCTTACCAATGACATGATTCACATCGAAGTAAGTAATACCGGTGCAGGTATTGATACACAGGATATTGCCAAATTATTCAAACCATTTGCCAATGCAAATAATATGCAAGCCAATGACGGACGTGGAATCGGGCTGGTGCTGACCAAAGGACTGGTGGAGTGTCTCGGTGGTCGGTTGGGTGTTGAGAGCAAGCCGGGGGAACTCACCCGCTTCTGGGTTGATATTCCACGGCTATATCAGTCACACTCGGCACAGCAGGCAGCATGCTGTGCCTGAAATGTATCATCTGTACACTGTTGCCTTGCCTTCACCACCCAGTCGGGTGGAGAAATAACCGATAATCACCGCTACCACAATACCTTCTGCCACAAACCAGAAAGGGGAGGTGAGCAGACCATCCTTGCCGAAGACGCCGAGCATGATCGCCTGCAATGTGTCATAGGCCAACAGGGTTAACACAAAATTCATCCAGCTCCCTACAAATGCCGCACCGGCCCACCAGGGGAAGGGCCACATGTCCGGTTTTGGATAATAGGTCAGTACTCCAAAGATGCCAACCAGCCCGCCCAGTGTGACATACCAGAACAAAGCACCCCAGCGCAGTAACAAACCGGCATCGGGCAGGGCATACGGTAATAGAAAAAAAGCGGCCAGACCAAACACCAGCCCCAGGGCCTTGCCGACTTCAAAGCGAACGATGATTGAGGGTTTGTCGAACATGTCTGTCTCCAGAAATAGATGATGAGAGGACCAGACTGCATATTCACTGGATAATCTTGCCGCAAAAGAGATTACCTGAATCAGCAAAATTTTTATACTTTCACGACATAATTGATCACGGTGGATCAGGTGATGACCTGAATATTCGCAAGGTATAACGGCGTCCACCGTGCAACGATGCTGCTCGACACATTGTTGCTGAAGAGATCGATCTGCCTCGGCACTGTGTGCAGACAGGGATCATTCTTTCAATATTTATCGGGTTTTACCGCGCTGATCATAATCACCGGCCAGGCCAACTGATAACCTGTTGCCTGTTTGAAATGTGCGGCCTCATGCAGGATTGCCTGTTTGATTTTAATTTGCGCCCCAGCTGACTGTGCCTCCAGCAACATGGCGGCCCTGACGGAACTCTTTTCCAGCATGGTGAGCAACTCAGTCGCATCTTGTGCATGTTGGTACAGCAATATCTCTTTTACCTCCATATCAACAAAGCCTGCATCGCCAAGTGCCGATCGGCATTCCACCGGATCGCTGAACCGAAAAAAGGGCGGGGCCGGCGGCAGGGGCAGGTCCAGTGTGCCGTGGGTTTGGATGGCATCCAGCACAATCCGAAAAAAATCGTGTTTCTCCGGGGTATCCCAGACAGTAAATAGATAGCGACCACCCGGTTTTAATATTCGCAGGGCTTCCCTCAGGGCGCGTTCCGGTTCGGCCAGATGTAACAAACCGAAGGCGCAAGTCACGATGTCAAAACTCTCAGCAGTAAAAGGCAACTCCTCGGCATCACCACACATAAACTCACAGTCGGGATACTGCTGTTGCGCCAGTTTTACCATCGCCGGCGCAAAGTCCAGACCGGTGACATTGGCGCCGTAACTGTGGGCCATACCGGCGATATATCCCGGTCCACAGGCCACATCCAGCAATCGCGTTGTCGGTGTAATAGTGTCGCCGGCCAACATGGATGCAGCGGCGCTCCGGGTGATGCCGCCAATCAATGCATGATAATCGGCTGCTTTTTGTTCCCAACCGGTCTGTTCCAGTTCCTTAAAGGACGGAATAGGTGTTTTTTTAAAATTATCCATGCAGATATGCTGATTTAAATTCCGGACTATATCCCCAGTATACCGTGGTATTGATTGAGAACATATTTACGTTCGTGTAGACAGCGAACGTCCGGCATATCTTATCCGGCATAAATCCTGCCTGTCTTCACTGTCTCTGTGATTGCCATAAACCGGATGTTTTCTGTGAACTATGTGGCACAGCCTTTGCAATTTATACCGTGAGTCTTTGTTTCTGCAGTGAGTATGAGATAGGCGCAAGATGTCAGACAGTACACCAATAATGATGAACCTGGGCGCGGATGTCACACCCGTGATGCCGTCCGCCACGCCGTCTGTCGGGCTGGAACCGGCCAATGGCAACGGTTTTGCCGGTGTACTGGGTGCAGCATTACAATCCATGCCGGGCAAGGAATCGGCGAATCTACTGAGCCCGGAGCAGTTACTCGCCAATCAATTACTCCTCACCAAACTGTCCGGTGCAGATGCCGGTTTGCAACAGGATCCGGAACAACTGGCTGATTTGCTCCTGCCGGACGGCAACATCTTGCCGCCGGAGGATGTGGATGTCAGTTGGCAAAGCCTGTTCAGTTATTTTGATTCCACTGATCCAGAGACACCATACGTGCTCGCCATGGAAGGTGATAATAACGGCTATCTGATCAACGAATTGGGACCGGACGAACTGCTGGAGAATCAGGCTCTCTTCGCAGAGATGCCTATCCAGGCTATACCCGTGCATGACAACCAACAGGCAGCGGCTTTGTTGCAGGAGCGTCTGGATCACCTTCGTCTTCAAACAGCGTTGCAAGGACAGGCGCGGCAAATCGGCGGACTGGAATCGGTGACGGCATTGCAACATGCCGACCAACTCGCGAAACAGGCAGCCGCACAACTGATCTCGCCGGATACTGCCGGTGGCATGGAAACCTCGCTGGACGACCAATTCCGAATTCGCAATTTGCTCGCAGCGCAGCTGGATCAGAAAAAAGTCTCTGAACCGGAACAGCAATTTAACAGTGATCTGCAGGAAGGCATGAAAGGTCTGGATGCGGCTGCCAAGGTGCCGGTGCAACAGGCTTCACTCTTTCAGACCGAGCTGAAAAACCTGCAAGCCGATTCATTGGCCAATGCGGCCGGACAGGAAAACGGCATTGCGCGGGTCCAGTCTGTAGCCGGTATGGGTAGCGGCATTAATGCCTATAACGCTGTTTCCGGCCAGTCAGGCGCTGCAGGCCAGTCTCAGAACGCGGCCAATGTGATCGCCAATATGACCGTTCCGCCGGACAGCCCTGCCTGGGGTGACATCATCGGCAATCGTGTGCACTGGATGGCGAACCAACGCATCCAGGAGGCGCAAATTCGTCTTAACCCACCCGAACTCGGGATGCTGGAAGTCCGTATCCAGATCGGCCAGGACCAGCAAACCAATGTGACATTCAGTTCACCCCATTCGCAAGTCAGAGATGCGCTGGAAAATGCCATGCCGCGGTTGAGAGAAATGTTTGGCGCAAACGGTTTGAATCTGGGGGATGTTGATGTTTCACACCACTCCATGGCGGATCACCGGCATGCACAACAGGGTGGTGAGGGTGAGAATGGCCGGCAAAATGGCGGCAGTGGTTTTGCGTCTGACAGAGGCAATGTGGAAATCGATCAGATTGAGTCATTAATGAGTCGCCGCAGTGTCGATGGCATGCTCGATGCCTATGCATAATGCACCAAAACTTTCCGTTTTAAACCTTCGCCGGCCAGTACTGAATGAATTGTTAGATAACCCGCATGGGTATAAGAGCTTACGTTTAACAGCACAATTTCAGATTATTAAAGCTCCTACTTAACAGGACGATAAGACACGAGAAGTGCTTGATTTTTTGTTAGATATTAATAATTCAGGATGTACTTATGGGCTTTTTGAGCAAGGACAAGAGCAGTGGCACTGATGTGATTCACATCGAGTGTGAAGAAGTGATGAATATTTCACTTGCCGCGAATTTACACACCCGTCTCCGGGAGTCATTGGGCAAGGGTGGTGAGATAGAACTACATGCCGCCAATGTAGAAAGAATTGATGCTGCGGTATTGCAATTGTTTACCGCCTTTTTCAAAGCAGCGGCTGCGAAAAAAGTTCGGGCGCGCTGGATCGAACCCAGTGATGTCGTGCTCCGGTCTGCCGGGTTACTGGGGTTAACCGACAAACTGAATTTGACTGCCGGATAGATTTCCGGAGAGACATAGAGCGAAGAGGACAGATACATGGCAACAATACTCGCAGTCGATGACTCTGCATCAATGCGTCAAATGGTAACGTTTACCCTGAAAGGTGCAGGGTATGATGTTGTTGAAGCATGTGATGGCAAAGAGGCTCTGGAAAAAGCCAAGGCGCAACAATTCAATCTGGTGATTTCCGATGTGAACATGCCGGTGATGGATGGTATTTCGCTGATTAAGGAATTACGGGCCTTGAGTGAATACAAATTCACACCTTTACTAATGCTCACCACTGAAAGTGGTGATGACAAAAAACAGCAGGGTAAATCAGCCGGCGCCACCGGCTGGATTGTCAAGCCGTTTAACCCGGACCAGCTGTTGGCCACGATTAAGAAAGTCCTGGGCTGAGGATAAATCATGACAGTTGATATGTCTCAATTTCTTGCGACCTTTTATGAAGAAAGTTTTGAAGGTCTGGAAATCATGGAATCGGAGTTGCTCAACCTCGATGTGGGCGCCGCCGATCCCGAGACAATAAATACCATTTTCCGTGCAGCACACTCAATAAAAGGCGGCAGCGGTACATTCGGTTTGTCAGCCGTTGCTGCGTTTACCCATGTGATGGAAACCCTGCTGGATGAAATGCGTGATGGACGCCGCGACGTAACCCAGCAGGCGGTGGAAATCCTGTTGCGTTCAGTCGATGTATTGCGTGAGATGCTTTCAGCTCTGAAGAATGAACATTCGCTGGATCATGACGCGATTGCCTCAGCACAAAAAGAACTTGATGATTTGATGGCCAACGGCGGCCATGCTGCCGCAGCATCCGCCAAACAGCCGCAGACCACCTTATCCGGCGAGCCGCCGCAACAACAGGGCGGGGCCTGGCGAATCAGATTTAAACCCCATACTGATATGTTCAAATCAGGTAATGATCCGGTACGTATGATCCGTGAATTGAGCGAGATGGGTCAAATTGCGGTTGAGGTGGATACGTCAGCCTTGCCTGATCTTGACGATTTGCAACCGGAAAACAGTTATTGCGCCTGGGATATTACCTTACAGGCGGATGTCACGGAAAACGACATACGCGAAGTCTTTGCCTGGGTTGAAGATGAGTGTGACTTGCAGATCATTAACACGGCAATGTCGGAAACGACAACAGCGGGTGCACCGGAGCTGCGGGCCGATGTGCTGGAAAAAACCTTCAACGCCATCTCTGCCAAAGGTGATGTGCTGGTCAAGCGTTTTTATGCAGAATTGTTCAGACGCTTTCCACGTATCCAGTCCATGTTCACCAATACCACACCGGAACACCAGCAAGCCAAATTGCTGGGTGCGCTGCGGCTGGTTGTCGAAAATGTTCGTAACCCTGACAAACTGATCAAAACCCTGACAGAACTTGGTTTGCGACATCAGGAATATGGCGCCGAGCCGGTGCATTATGACGCAGTGATCAGCACCTTTATAGATGTCTTCCGTGAAGTGGCCGGCGACACCTGGAATGATGAAGCGGAAACCGCCTGGTTTGACGCCCTGACCATTATTGCCCGGGTCATGCAGGACAGCTATTTGCCTGATGCTGCCGTCATGCCGGCGGAATCCCTGCCTGCGGCAGAGAAATTGCCTGCCGCTGCTGCGGCACGTCAACCGGTAGAGAAACGCAAGTCTGCCGGTGGTGAGGCATCTTCAATACGTGTATCCATCGACAAGGTGGATGAGTTAATTAACACCGTGGGTGAACTGGTCATCACCCAGTCCATGTTGGGTCAATTCGGTGAAATGGAAGAATTGAACAGTTCGCATCTGGAAAAGTTGCGTGACGGTCTGGCGCAACTGGAACGAAATACCCGTGAGTTACAGGAAGCGGTGATGCGGATCCGCATGTTACCGATCAGTTTTGCTTTCCAGCGTTTCCCGCGGCTGGTACATGATCTGAGTGCGCAACTGGGCAAGAAAGTCGAACTGAAAATGTCCGGTGAAGGGACCGAGCTGGACAAAACCGTCATGGAAAAAATCGGTGACCCACTGGTGCATCTGGTCCGCAACTCCATGGATCATGGTATTGAAGCACCCGATGTGCGGCGCTCCATCGGCAAGTCCGAAATGGGTGTCCTGCATCTGAATGCCTATCATCAGGGTGGCAACATTGTCATTGAGATCATTGATGACGGCGCCGGTCTGAACCGGGAAAAAATTCTTGCCAAGGCCAGAAAACAGCATTTGATACAGGAAAATGAAACACTGACTGAAGAACAGATCGGTGATCTGATTTTCCAGCCCGGATTTTCCACGGCAGATACCATCAGCGATGTATCCGGTCGCGGTGTCGGTATGGATGTGGTGCGCAAAAATATCCGATCCCTGGGTGGTACAGTGGATGTGAAATCCATCGAAGGTCAGGGGACAACTTTTACCATTCGATTGCCGTTGACACTGGCCATTCTCGACGGTCAATTGATCAGGGTGGGTAACGAGACCTATATCATCCCGCTGGTCTCCATTGTCGAGTCAGTTCAACTGGATGAAAAGCGCATCAATATCGTCAGTGGTCGGGGTGAAGTATACAAACTCCGCGATGACTATATCCCGATTGTGCGCCTGTATCATATTTTTGCCATCCCTTTCAACATGCAGGATGAAGAACGCGGCTTGCTGGTTGTGGTTGAGGCGGAAGGTGAAAAGATTGCCCTGTTTGTTGATGAATTGCTTGGTCAACAGCAAGTCGTGATCAAAAGTCTGGAGACAAATTTCCGAAAAGTGGAAGGTTTGTCCGGCGCAACAATTTTGGGTGACGGTACCGTCGCACTGATCCTGGATGTGAAAGGACTGTTTGATCTTAACTCAAAAGTAGCAACCCGTCCCGAGTTCGTCTTCCGCAACAGTACCCGTAATCGGGCTGACGACAGCAGCGATGAACCGGGTATCGCGGCATCCGGAGTGTAATGAAATGGAAGGAGTGGCGCAAAAAGTGGATGTGAATGACCTGGTGGCAGTCGGCGGCGATGGTCAGCAGTTTTTAACATTTATGTTGGCCGGCGAAGAATACGGTGTTGATATCCTGCGTGTGCAGGAGATCAAGGGCTGGGATAACGTTACCAAAATACCGAATACCCCTGAATATATTCGCGGTGTGATTAATTTACGCGGCACGATAGTCCCGATCATCGACATGCGACTCCGCTTTGGCTTGCCCTTTCTGGAATACGGCGTCACGACAGTGGTGATTGTCCTCAAGGTGATTGCCCCAGGCGGCCGGAGCCGGATTATGGGCATCATCGTCGATGGTGTCTCTGATGTCTATAACATCAGTCGGGAAGAGATGAAAGAGGCCCCGGACTTCGGCACAGCGGTGGATACAAAATTCGTCAGCAGCATGACGACAGTGAATGAAAAGATGGTGATCCTGCTGGATATCGATCACATGTGTAATTCCGCCGAGTTGGCCTCCATGGATTCGGCGGTGGAGTAACATGATGCGAGTCATCGCGGTAATCAATCAAAAAGGCGGGGTGGGCAAGACCACCACGACCATGAACCTCGCCCATGCGCTGGCCAAAAAAGGTTATCGTGTGACCACGATTGATTTTGATCCGCAGGCCAACCTGACGGTTGGGTTCGGTGCATTGGTCAGACCGCAGGCCGGTATCGGTAATGCATTGATGGATAACATACCTTTGATTGAATTGATCAAGCCGGTCAGAGACAAATTGAATCTGTTGCCGGCGGGTGATCGTCTGGGTGAATTTGAGTATCTGACGGAAGGCGGCGCCAAACGTGGTTTCATGTTACAGAGTCTGTTTACCCGTGAACAACTGGACAGTGATTTTATCCTCATTGATTGTGCGCCGACATCCGGTATGTTGGGTATGAATGCCCTGTTGGCGGCGGATGAAGTAATGGTGCCGGTGGCCAGTGATTTTTATTCATTGCAGGGTGTTTCCCGTTTGATGCAAATCTTCAACTACGTGGAATCCAAATTACAGCGCCGGACCCGCAAGTGGTTTGTACTGACCCGCTATAACGAACGGCGCAAAATGGCACGCAATGTGCGTGATCAGATCGTGCACTATTTCCCGCAGCAGGTGCTGAATACACCGATTCGGGAAACGGTGGCGCTGGCCGAGAGTCCGGCCTATGGCAAAACCATTTTTGATTATCGTGCGCGAAATCGCGGCGCGGAAGATTACATGAATCTGGCAAGCGATATTGTGCTGGAACAGGTTATTCATTAGGAACAGAGAAGCGATCAGGTGAGCAATGACTTCAGGTGACGGAAAACTGGGATTCGATCCACTGGCGTGGATGAAGGGTGATGCCCAAACGAATGAGCATCCGCTGGGGTTGAATGTTGCCGCTCTGCGTACCAGTTTTGAGGCCGTTGCGCCGCGAGGTGAAGAACTGGTGGCGCGGTTTTATTCGGAGTTGTTCCGCCGTTATCCTGACGTCAAACCCATGTTCGCCAATACCACTCCGGAAAAGCAGAAGCAGAAATTACTTGCCGCCCTGAAGCTGGTGGTGGCCAATCTGGAGAATGTTGAGGTCCTGGCCTCTACGTTGACCGAGCTTGGTCGACGCCACGCCGGTTACGGCGCCGAACCCGGACATTATGGCGCGGTGGCATCAACCCTGATTGACGTGATGAAAGAGATTGCCGGTGATGCCTGGACTGACGAGTTTCAGCTTGCCTGGAGCAAGGCGCTGGAGGTGATCGCCAAGGTCATGCTGGATGCCTATCCAACGCAGGAAGAAGCACAGACTCCGGCCGCTGCACACCCGCTGGGGTTGAATGTTGCTGCACTGAAACAGAGTTTTGCCGCACTGACCCCCTGGGCCGGTGATGTAGTGGAAAAATTTTATACGGATTTGTTTAAACAATTCCCGGGTGTCCAACCGTTGTTTGCCGGTACCACCCAGGCGGAGCAGGAGAAAAAACTGCTGGCCGCCTTAAAACTGGTGATCAATAACCTGGAAGATGTGGATAGCCTGGCGCGGGCACTAACTGCATTGGGAGGCAAACATCAGGGTTACGGTGCCTTGCCTGAACATTACCCGGCGGTTGCGCAAACACTCATCGGCGCCATGCAGGAATTTGCCGGTGAGGTATGGACAGCGGAAGTCGCAACTGCCTGGGAAGATGCGCTGAATGTTGTCGCCAAAGTGATGCTGGATGCCTATGTAACACAACCAGAGGCCGATGAACCGGCCGCTGATAATGCCCTGGATCAGATCGAGGCGGAACTGGCCAATAATACCGCACATAATGCAGCAGTGGTGTCGCAGCAGCCGGATGTTGCACCAACACCGGAACCCCATCCCCTGGGGCTGGACGTGATATCCCTGGAGACATCTTTTAACGCACTTGCGCCCCATGCAGACGCCATGGTTGAACAATTCTATGAAGAGTTGTTCAAGCAGTACCCGCAGGTGCAACCGTTATTTGCCAATACAAGCAGAAAGAAACAGGAGGCAAAGTTGTTGGCTGCATTAAAACTTGTAGTCAACAATCTGCGTAAACCGGATGTGCTGGGTAAGGCGCTGACTGATCTGGGGGCTAGACACCAAAGCTACGGTGCCGTCGCCGCTCATTACGGCGCTGTTGCCGGAGTTTTATTGGGAGTGATGAAAGAATTCGCAGGCGCTTTATGGACACCTGTCGTCCATGATGCGTGGGAAAAGGCATTAAATGTAATCGCTGAGGTGATGCTCGGCGCATATACTGAACAAGAGGAAAAAACAATGGCGGCCAGTAAAGAAGCAATAAGTGGTTTGGGTAATGTAACCTTGATGGACGACATGGATATGTTGAAAGACATGCTGGAATTTGTCCCTGTCAATGTCATGATTGCCGATGAAAATGAGAACATTGTCTATATCAATAAACGGGCAAAAGATGTCCTGCTCGCTGTTGAGTCGGATTTGGCAAAGTATCTGCCGGGATTTAAGGTGGCGGATGTTTTGGGTGGCAGTATTCATCGCTACCATAAGGATCCGAATGCCATCAAACAGATATTGAATAACCTGCGACCAGGGGACAAGCGTAACGGCCTGATTACACCCGGTCACTTTGTCTTTGAGCACGAGACCCGTGTTCTGATGGACAAGGCGGGTAACAAGCGCGGATACATCGTTCAGTGGCATGATGTAACCGAGCGTCGCAAACAGGAAGAGGATGCGTTCCGCCTGCAACGTGCGATTGACGGTGCACAGACTGCGATTATGATGATCGACCGTGATCTGGTTATTACCTATGCCAACGAATCGACCAAAAAAATTCTGAAGACCAATGAGGATACCCTGCGCAGCATTTATCCCGGCTTTAATGCGGATAAAGTGCTCGGTTCCTGTATCGATATGTTCCACAAGAATCCGGCTCACCAGCGGCGCTTGCTGGAAGATCCGCGCAACCTGCCCTACGAAACAGATATTCATGTAGGCCCGCTGATTTTCCACATTCGCGTCGGCGCCATGAACGACCTGGATGGAAACTATATCGGTAATACCCTCGAATGGTCGGATGTAACAGACTTGCGGAAAGGTGAACTGGAGATCGCCCGACTCAAATCGGCGATTGATGGCGCCAATACCAACCTGATGTTGTGTGACGAAAACCTGAACATTACTTATGCCAACCCGGCGGTGATTCGCATGCTGGCAGCTCGACAGGCGGACTTGCGCAAGATTTGGCCGTCGCTTGATGCGAGTAATCTGTTGGGCCAGTGTATTGACCAGTTCCACAAGAATCCGGCACACCAGCGTTCACTGTTGGCGGATGCCTCGCGTTTGCCTGCCAGGGCCGATATTCAGGTCGGCGACCTGCACTTTGAAGTCAACGCCACCATGGTCAAGGGACCCAAAGGCGAATATATGGGGAACATGGTGCAGTGGCTGGATCTGACGGAACAGAAAGATGCCGAACGGCAGATTGAATCCCTGATCCATGCGGCGGCGGAAGGTCAACTGGACTCACGAATTAACGCCGCCAACTATGAAGGCTTTATGAAGGATCTGGGTGGCGCCATTAACAGTCTGATGGATGCGGTGGTGAGACCTATCAAGGAAGGCAAGCGTGTCATGACATCCCTGGCGGATGGTGATCTGACCAAGAAGATGGATGGTGAATTCAAGGGTGAATTTGCCGAACTGCGTGATGCCATCAATGACTCAGTCTCCAATCTGTTTAATATGGTGAACGAGATCCGCGGTGCTTCAACCAATATCGCCTCCGGCGCCAGTGAGATCGCCCAGGGTAATGCGGACCTGAGTCAACGAACAGAAGAACAGGCCTCTTCGCTGGAAGAAACCGCTTCCAGTATGGAAGAGATGACCAGTACCGTAAAACAAAATGCCGACAATGCCCGTCAGGCCAACCAGTTGGCTTCTGAAGCACGCAATCAGGCTGAAAAAGGCGGCGATGTGGTACGCAATGCGGTCTCTGCCATGTCTGAAATCAACAGCAGCAGCAAGAAGATTGCCGATATCATCAGTGTGATCGATGAGATCGCCTTCCAGACCAACCTGCTGGCTCTGAATGCGGCGGTGGAAGCGGCGCGGGCCGGTGAGCAGGGTCGCGGCTTTGCGGTAGTGGCCGGAGAAGTGCGGAATCTGGCACAACGTTCAGCCGGTGCGGCGAAAGAGATCAAGACCCTGATCAAAGACAGTGTTGAGAAGGTTGAAGAAGGTTCACGCCTTGTCGATGAATCCGGCGCAACCCTTGATGAAATCGTCAATGCAGTACAGAAGGTCAGCGATATTATTGCCGAAATAGCCGCTGCCGGTCAGGAACAGTCATCCGGTATTGAGCAGGTCAACAAGGCCGTCATGCAGATGGATGAAATGACCCAGCAAAACGCCGCCCTGGTTGAGCAGGCCGCGTCGGCGAGTGAATCCATGGAAGAACAGGCCAAGGGCTTGATCAAGCTCATGGAGTTCTTCAGCGTGGGTGACAGTGTTGATTCGGGGATCGGCGGCGGGATGGCCAAGCGGCGCACCGGCCATCAACCTCAACCGGCCAGGGCAACGCGTCGCAGTGAAGCACCACCGGCACGCAGATCGCGCCCATCTGTCCAGGAAGATGAAGACGATGAATGGGCGGAATTCTAATCGAATCGAAATATTATGGTTTCAGTATACGAACGTGAGTTTGAATTCAAGCGCTCTGATTTCGAATTCATCCGGGACCTGATCGGCGAACGCACAGGGATTGTGCTTTCGGATCACAAAATTGACATGGTCTATGGCCGTTTGTCACGGCGTTTGCGACAGCTGGGGTTGAGGAAATTTTCCGATTATCTTGGCATGCTCAAAAACAGTGATCAGGAGCTGATTGAGTTTACCAATGCCTTAACCACAAATCTGACCTCTTTTTTTCGTGAGCCGCATCACTTTGAATACCTGAAAGGGACCGCGTTGCCGGCATTGCTGAAACACAAGGCTAATAGTCGCATCCGTATCTGGTCGGCCGGCTGTTCAACGGGTGAAGAACCCTACACCATTGCCATGACTGTGAAGGAAACAATGGGCGTGCATAGCGGAACAGACGTTAAAATTCTTGCCACAGACCTGGATTCGAATGTTGTGGCGCGCGCCAAAGCGGGTGTCTACAGCATCGACAAGGTCAATGGTGTTGATCAAAAACGGCAACAGAAGTTCTTTCGCAAGGGACGCGGAACTGACCACAACGGACAGATGAAAGTGGCGGCCGAACTGCAAAACATGATCACATTCAAACAGCTTAACCTGATGCATGACTGGCCCATGCAGGGACCGTTTGATGTGATATTTTGTCGCAACGTAGTTATTTATTTTAACAAGGAAACCCAGCGCGAATTATTTGACCGCTATGCAGATATCCTTGCTGATGACGGCTATCTGTTTGTCGGACATTCCGAGTCGTTGCACAAAGTAACAGACAGATTCAAGTTGATCGGCAAGACCATCTATCACAAACAGCGGTGAACCATGTCCGGATATATCTCAAAAGAAGATTTGCCAAGGCCGGACAAGGCGCTGCGCGGGTTCACCGAGATTAATCGTTATTGGGACAGGCAGAGAAATCTCTACGCTGCGAAAATACTGCCTGGTCAATATTACGTTACAACCAATCAGGAAATTATTGTAACAGTACTGGGATCATGTGTGTCTGCATGTATTCGTGATCCCGCCATGGGCATCGGCGGGATGAACCATTTTATGTTACCACTGGGTGAGGAATCGGGGCGGATAATGTCCCGTAACAGCGATGCAACCCGCTATGGTAACTTCGCCATGGAAAAGCTGATCAATGATATTTTAAAGAACGGGGGAAGGCGTGAACATCTTGAAGTCAAGGTATTTGGCGGCGGCAAGGTGATTCAACATATGACTGAAACAGACATTGGCGGGCGTAATATCAAGTTTGTCAGGGAATTTCTGGCGACAGAAGGATTCAGAATTGCCGCAGAGGATCTGGGTGACATCTATCCGCGTAAAGTGGTGTATGACCCCATCAGCGGTAAAGTACAGGTCAAGAAGCTGCGTAAAATGCATAACGACACGATTGCCAAACGCGAAATTGATTATCGTACCGAACTTGAAAGACAACCGGTCTCTGGCGATATCGAACTTTTTGACTGAGGTTGCAGAACATGAGCAAGATTGGTGTGCTGGTTATTGATGACTCTGCATTGATACGCCGGGTTTTAACCGAAATATTAAACAAGGATCCGCACATAGAAGTCCTGGATACGGCGGCAGATCCGCTTATCGCACGTGAAAAAATCAAGAAACTGAATCCGGATGTGCTGACGCTGGATGTGGAGATGCCGAAAATGGACGGCATCACGTTTTTGCGTAATTTGATGCGCCTGCGTCCCATGCCGGTTGTGATGGTCTCCACCATGACAGAGCAAGGCGCGGATGTCACGCTGGAAGCGCTGGAACTGGGCGCGGTCGATTATGTGACCAAGCCCAATCTCAATGTGGTTGAGTCCATGGAAGACTATGCGGCGGAAATCATTGAAAAAGTAAAAATGGCATCAAAGGCGCACGTACGGGCCATCACTGATCGCCCCAGGATGGATAAAGTTGAACCGAAACTGAGTGCGGATGCGATTATCGAAAAAACCATCGGCGGCAAACATCTAAAGACAACGGAAAAAATTATTGCCATCGGTGCTTCTACCGGGGGTACGGAAGCAATCCGTGCGGTGCTGGAACAGTTGCCGGCCAACTCTCCCGGCGTGGTGGTCACCCAGCACATTCCCGCCGCGTTCAGCAAATCCTTCGCCAAGCGCGTTGACAGCGTCTCTGCATTGAAAGTGGTGGAGGCCAGTGACGGTGATCAAATCATCCCGGGTCATGCCTTTATCGCACCGGGTGACCGACATTTGATCGTTGAGCGCAGTGGGGCGCGTTATTACTGTCGTTTGAATGACGGCCCGCCGGTGAATCGACATATACCCAGCGTTGATGTGTTATTCCGCTCCGTTGCACAAAATGTCGGTCCCAATGCCATCGGGGTGATTTTGACCGGCATGGGTGATGACGGCGCCAGGGGCATGCTGGAGATGAAAGAGCAGGGCGCGGTGACCATTGCCCAGGACGAAAAGAGCAGTGTGGTCTGGGGTATGCCGGGTGAGGCGGTAAAAATTGGCGCAGCTGACACACAATTGCCGCTCGGCAAGATTGCAGGCAAATTGTTAACCCTTTCAAAAAATGTGTAAAAAAGTTTAAAGGATTTTAAATTATTGATTATAAAGGATAAGTAATAACCGTGCGTTATGTGGCGAGTAAATGGAACAGGGATTGCACTAAAGATTCTATCGTCGCTACCGACTTGTAATGAGGGGTTGAGGAAATGATGTTTGAACTGAAGATATCAGGCCCCGGGTGTTCCACGTTTGAACGGCAGGATTGAACCGATGGCCATGCGTAACGCTCGAAAATATAACGATACCCAACTGTGCAGTGCTGATGAGCTGGTGAAGAAGCACGCCGGTATGGTACACAGAATTGCTTACCATCTTTCTGCCAGATTGCCCGCCAGCGTAATGGTGGATGATCTGATCCAGGCAGGCATGATTGGCTTGCTTGATGCCGCCCAGCTTTATGACCCCACTCAGGGGGCCAGTTTTGAAACCTATGCCACGATTCGTATCCGTGGTTCCATGCTGGATGAATTGCGTCGTAATGACTGGGCGCCCAAATCGGTCCATCGCAAGGAACGTGAACTGATGGCGGCCATTCGCAAGATTGAAGGTGAAACCGGGCGCGATGCCCGTGGCCAGGAAATTGCCGATGCACTGGATATCACGCTCGATGAGTATCATCAGATACTGCAGGAAACCAGCAACTGTCGGGTTATGAACTTTGTCGATATGGGGATCAGTGAGGACCTGATGGGAGACGGGATGCAGTCCACTCAACCTGAACCCTTGCAAACCGTGCAGCGGGATGAGTTTAAGCGCCAATTGGTTGAAGCCATCTCCAGCCTGCCTGAACGAGAGTGTTTTGTTGTCAGTATGTATTACGATGATGAACTGAACCTCAAGGAGATCGGTCAGGTTCTCGGGGTGAGTGAGTCGCGGGTGAGTCAACTGTTGAGTCAGGCCCATCTGCGTATCCGTACGAAATTAAGTGATATTGACAAATAAACAGGCAAAATTGCTGTTTCTCTTCTAAGCTAAAATGTGCTGTATGTGGCGATTTTGCAAAGCCACGGATGTTCTGTGAACCGTTAGGCGGTTTTTCAACTTTATAAAACGTTACCATCAGCCGACAAATCAAATCAGTTTTATAAAATTAGTTGCTCAAGAACGATATATGACCGAGGAGGTCTCTGTATGGCGTCTAACATCTTCCTGATTGTACCCAATCCGTTTTTATCGGGTCTGATCTGGTTCTTTGTCATCATATCGGTGATGTATCTGGCCAGAACTCCCGCCCACATGGCAATCCAGGCGCTCTGCCGTGTGATTCATAATGCCATGCGGCTGACCGCCCGTGCAGTGATGCGTGGTGAAAAGAAGCTGGCGGAACGAAATCGGGAAGTATTGGCAGCCCAGGGGCGTGATGCGGTGGAGCGTATCATTGAACGTGAATTTGAACGCGTGGATGCCACTGTAAGACGCGATCTGGCTGAATATCCGGCCCTGCATCGCGAATTAAGCGAAGAGATCACCCGGATTGACGAAGATTACAAGCAGAGCACTGAAGTACCGCCTGCGCCCCCCGGCTGGATCAAGGCGGTTGAGGCCGTTGCCAATATTCCCGCCAAGGATGATCCCATGGTGGGTGGTATACTGGACGATATTCACTCTTCATTGGTGAAGGCGAACAATACAGCGGTGGAAGAGTACCGCAAGTCCAGCCACAAACGGCACATGTATCTGAAAGACATGATGCCCCATTGGCGCAAGGTACTGACTGCGCTGAACCATGTCGACAAGAATGTGAACAGTCTGCTGGATCGCGCCAAGGTCATAGACCGCCATATGGATAAGTATGAAAGCATTCAGCAGAAAACCGATAGCGCTCTGCGTGAACTGTCTTCCTCATCCATGACCCAGTTCTTTATCTCGGCCTTTGTCTTGTTGGTGGCCATCGGTGGTGCGTTGATCAACTTTAACCTGATCGCCCTGCCCATGTCCGAAATGGTGGGTGCAGGCAGCTATATTATGGGCTTCAAGACCTCCAGTATTGCGGCCATGGTAATCATTCTGGTTGAGGTGGCGATGGGCCTGTTCCTGATGGAGTCCATGCGTATTACCCGGCTGTTCCCGGTGATTGGCGCCTTAAACGACAAGCTGCGCGTGCGAATGGTCTGGATCACCCTGACACTGTTGACCATCCTGGCAACTGTAGAAGCGGGTTTGGCCTTTATGCGTGACTTGCTGGCTCAGGACAATGAGGCAACCCGTGCTGTATTGCGCGGTAATGTGGTCGAGGAAGTAAAAAACTCACACCTCTGGATTACCACTGCAGCACAGATGGGGCTGGGCTTTATCCTGCCGTTCGCGCTGACCTTTGTGGCGATTCCGCTGGAATCCTTTGTTCATTCCACACGCACCGTGATCGGCGTCAGCGGCGTCGGCTTCCTGCATTTCCTGGCCTGGACACTGCGCCTGATAGGTGACCTTGCCCGCTTTACCAGCAAATCACTGATCAGTATTTACGATTTAATCATCTTCGCTCCTTTGTTTATCGAGAACATGGTCAAGGGGCGTGCCGCAAAAAAGGACGGATCTAAACCTCACCACCGCGATGCGGCGACATCTGCATTCTAAAAGGTAAATAAAAATGAAAATAAACCTCATCCCCAAACTGCTGCTGGTGCTCATGGCCTTCTCTCTGAGTTCCTGTGCCGAGAAGGGACCGCACACACACGGTTTGTATATGTTGCTGGATACGTCGGGTACCTATACTCAGGAACTGAAGCAGGCACAGAAGGTGATCAATTACAGTTTATCGCAATTGAATCCCGGTGATACTTTTGCTGTAGCGCGAGTTGATACAGGCAGCTTCAGTGAGAAAGATATTATCTATAAGCAGACCTTCGAAGACCGTCCCAGTATGGCCAACGAACAAAAACGGCAGTTTCGGGAAAAGATTGATGCGTTTGTTAAGTCCGTTCAGGGCAGTAAATACACTGATATTACCGGTGGTATTTTGCAGGCGGCTGAGTACCTGAATGAAGTGGGTTCCGGCAGGAAGACCATTATTATCTTTTCCGATCTGAAGGAAGAAGTAAAACCGGGCTTTGTCCGTGATATTCCGTTCCAGCTGGACGGTTTTCGGGTGGTGGCCCTGAATGTGACCAAACTGCGCAGTGATAATGTCGATCCCCGTGAGTATATGAAGCGCCTGGAAGACTGGGAAAAGCGGGTAACATCCGGGGGTGGCAAGTGGCGGGTCATCAATGATTTGGAACGACTGGAGCCAATGTTTAACGAGTAACTGTAATCCTTACAAACCCTACCTGTATGGTAGGGTTTGTATTCGTTAACAAAAATTAATATTAAATAATAATAAAAATAAGGGTTAATTACCCGAAATATGTTGAAATTGCTTGCCTCTGATGGGTATTTCTCCATAATGGCTGGATAATTATTCCCGCTGTTAGTCTGTATTTTTATTAAGTAGCCAATATTTAAGCCGATAACCAAAGTAATGTCGGTGAACCGGCAGGTTAGGTAAAGGACGGCCATGAGCCATACCATTTCGACAATCCGGGCCCGCAATCCCATGTGGGTATATGAGCGAAACTACCGTTTGCTTATGGGCCTGTTTCCGACACTGTGGTCGGGGGAACAGAGTACCGGTTCCCTCTCTTACAGCAGTCAAAGTGGTGAAATGCAGATCAGGGTCGTCGAACGGTGTCGATATACGCTTTCAGCGGTAATGACCGAGGCCTACAGGGACAGGCTGGTACCTGAGATTCGAATGCAGGTCAGGCTTTATATAGATGCCAATGTCGCAGAAGTTTTGGCATACCAGGGAGCCAGCCGGCTCCTGCCGGGTGTCCTTGATCTGGGTAACAGCACGTTTACCCCGCTGGAAGAGAAACGTCATATCAATCTGTTGCTGCATGATTGGCTGGTTGCCATTCAGAAAGAACAGAACCAGTCGCTTGCCGAGACAGATTGCCCGGCACAATAGACATCACACCGTTCATACAGTGGTAAACCTGACGTTGTAATGACGTTGGCCTTATGAACGAGAGGTATCACAATGGGCATGAAGCATGTATTAAGAATGACACTCATTGTGGCAGGCATTCTGTCATCAGTCATCGTCCCGTCACTGGCGGGTGCAAGTCAATATCGCGAAGCGGTACTGGCAACGGCGGCGGAAGATTATTCACGCGCCATGGAACTCTGGCAAAAACTGGCACACCAGGGTGATCCGGTTGCCATGTATAATCTGGCGCTGTTTTATCGAGAGGGGTATGGCACCAACCCCAACAGCAACAAATCGCAAAACTACCTGAAAACAGCAGTCAATCGCGGCGGCCTGGTTGAGGCTTCCACTTCGATTAAATCCGGCAGTATTCAACCGGCCAGCAAGCATCAGGTCGACAAGGTGATTAATACCTATATGGTGACCAGTCAGGTGGTGAGACCGGCGCCTGTCACCACATCAGCACCTGCTGTCACTTCAACGGACCCCAGCGATCCGGTGGGTTGGGTTATGTCACAAAACCCCGGACACTACACCTTGCAACTGGCCAGCAGCCAGAGTGAAAAGCGCATAAAACGCACTTTCGAAGAGAACAGTTTGCAGGGTAAAGGCGGCTATTATAAACGGGAACGTGACGGGACAACCTGGTATTTCCTGATCTATGGCGCCTATGAAAACCCGGACAAGGCGACTGAAGATATTGCCAAACTACCGGAAGAGTTTCAGAAGAGCTCACCCTGGGTCAGGCAATTACGCAATATCCAGCGAGCCATCAAACAATAGGTCTCTGGTCTGTTCAACCGCACACAAAAGGGGCGTTTCGCCCCTTTTTTTATGCGTTTCTACATCAATGGATGATTTGTGTACAAAATATCCGGTGGCAGCCTGCGCAGCTGAACCACCTTGCCGCATTCTATATATATACATCGTCATCCCTCCTGTACTTGGGTACAGTTTCTGACTGGTTGAAAACTAACCGTCCTTTTGTACGGGGAAGTACTGTCAGAAAGTCTTTATATTTTATCGCATTGAAGATTTATTGGGACCACCGGGGCGAATTGGATGGAGTCAGCCGTCGAAAAACAGGCCGCTGTAAATATACCGTATCTCTATAGCGGGGTGGTGGATTGGGAGAATGATCCGCTTTCCGGATTGTTGATCGAGCAAGGCAAGCTCAAAGAGCACGAATTCCGCCAATTGCAAAATATTTCCAGTGTGAGAAACGAAGCGTTGAGCATTGCGCTCATCCGCTATGGCTTGCTATCTGAAACAGATTTGGCGGACGCAATGTCCCGCTTGACCGGTCTTGACTGCTTGACCGAGGATGCCTATCCGGAAAACGACCTTGCACCCGACACGCTGTCACTCCGCTTTATGAAAAACGCCTATGTGGTTCCGGTTGCCGAGTATGACGGTAAACTGGAACTGATCATGGCTGACCCGCGTGATATCGAAACCATCCGATCAGTCGGCGTGACAACCGGTGCGGTAGTCATACCCAGACTCGGTTTGAGCTCCCACATCCTGGCGGCCATTGACAAACTGGCACAACACGCATCGCTGCGTGATGGTGAGGCTGCGGCCGAGCAGAGTGATGCCGGGATGGATATCGAATCCGGTCATGATGAAAATCTGGATGTCGCCCAGCTGCGCGATCTGGCCAGTGAAGCACCAACAATCCGTACGGTAAACAGCATTTTACAAGAAGCCATACAGCTGCGGGCCTCTGATATTCATTTTGAACCGGGCGTGGATGGTTTGCGGATCAGGTTTCGCGTTGACGGTGTGTTAAGAATCGGCAGTGCCAAACTGTTAAAAAATGCGGCGGCAATCAACTCGCGAATCAAAATCATGGCGCGGCTGGATATTGCAGAGCGTCGTATCCCGCAGGATGGACGCATACAAATCAAGGTGTCCGGCAAGGAACTGGATATCCGTGTCTCCACCATTCCAACCCTGTTCGGTGAAAATATTGTTATCCGTCTGCTGGATAAATCCAGTGTGGTGCTGGATTTCGCACACCTGGGATTTGATGCAGCAACCCTGCAAAAATTTTCACGCGTCCTGTCGGCGCCGGACGGTATTTTTCTGGTCACCGGCCCTACCGGTTGCGGCAAGACGACCACACTGTATACCGCGTTGAACAAGATCAACACCATCGAAAGAAAATTGATCACCGTGGAAGATCCGGTGGAATATCAGTTGGCCGGAATTAACCAGATCGCCATTCAGCCCAAAATCGGCCTGACCTTCGACAAGGTACTGCGCGCCATTCTGCGTCAGGACCCCGATGTGATCATGGTGGGTGAAATGCGTGATACCGAGACGGCACGCATTGCCGTGCAGGCCGCCTTGACCGGTCATCTGGTGTTATCAACCCTGCATACCAATGACGCCGTGACCGGGATTACCCGTTTGCTGGATATGGGTGTGGATGACTATCTGGTCGCTTCAACATTGAATGGCGTACTGGCGCAACGTTTGTTGCGGCGCCTGTGTCCGGCCTGTAAACAGCCACAGGCAGATACAGAGCAGGAATATACGGCAACCGGCTGTGAACAATGTGGCGGCAGCGGCTATCACGGTCGGATTGCCATCACAGAATTTCTGTTGGTAAATGATGCGTTTCGGGAACTGATCCTGACCCGTTCGGATCGAGCCTCACTCAAGGAAGCGGCGAAACAGGCCGGTATGGTGACCTTGTATGAAAGCGGTATGCAACTGGTCAAGGCCGGGATCACCAGTCGCCAGGAAGTGCTCAAGGTCGCGAGCGAGGTATGATATGCCATTGTATGACTACAAGGTGATCCTTCGTGACGGGAAGATGGACAGCGGAACCGTTGAACTGGCTGACAAACAGGAAGTGCTCACTTACCTGGAAGAGTTAAATATGATCCCCGTCGCGATTAATGAGAAACGCGCCGGGATATTCCAATACGCAACGTTATCCACATTAATCAGCAAACGTACTGCAGGCAAAAAACCGCCCATTATTGATATCACCAATGGGATTGCCATGTTGTTGCGTGCAGGTTTATCCCTGGACCGGGCCTTGAAATCCATGGCCAGGGCAACCCAAAACAAACAGGCCAGGGCCTTCTTGCTGGATATCGAAGCGGAAATTCGTGAGGGACGGAGTTTCTCCAGCGCACTGGAAAAACGTAGGGACATCGTTGGTGATTTGTACATCAGCATGGTCAGAGCCGGAGAAGTTACCGGTAAACTGGCGGAATGCATGACACATCTGGCCAAACATCTGGAGCAGTCCAGAGCATTGCGCGAGGATCTGGTTACCGCCATGGTCTATCCCCTGGTCCTGCTGGTGGTGACCGCGATATCCATCATACTGCTGATGGTGATGGTCATGCCGCGCTTTAAACAGTTGTTTCAGGAAATGGGTGGCGAGGTGCCGGCCGTTACCCAGCTGTTCATTGATATTAGTGATCTGTTGGCAAATCATGGTATGACGGGACTGGGTATAGTCCTGATCTTGCTGCTGATTGTGAATGCGGTGAAAAAAAGCGAAGCCTCCTCGATCTGGCTGGATCGAAAAATCCTTGCCTTGCCATGGTATGGGAAATTGCAGGAAAAACTGCAAATGACCCGTTTTGCCCAGACCTTGGCATTGCTGTTGAAAAACGGGGTTTCGATCCAGAACAGTATTCGTATCAGCCGTGGTGTATTGAGTAACCGATATATTGAGGCGGATATCAGAAATCGGGAACAGGAATTAAGTGAAGGCGCGTCTTTCAGTAATACGGTGGGGCAGTGTTTTCCTCTGTTGACCAGAGAGATGATTCGTATCGGTGAAGAAGCGAGCGAACTGGAAAACACCCTGCTCTATGTGGCAGAGGTGGCGCAGCAGGAAGTGGAACGAAGTATCAAACGCGTACTGGGACTGCTTGAACCCTTAATCATTGTCTTGCTGGGGCTGGTGGTTGCTGCGGTGATCGGCTCCATTATGGTGGCGGTGTTAAGCATGAATGACCTGGTGGTGATATAAGCAATGGGGAATCAAATGAATATTCGCAATCAATTTAGTCGTGTGACAGGGTTTACCCTGATCGAATTGCTGGTGGTGCTGGTTATCCTCGGTATGCTGGCCGGGTTGGTCGGACCGAGGGTGATGAAATATGCCGGTTCATCCAGAACCGAAGTAGCCAGGGTACAACTGGAAGATCTGGCCGCCGGCCTGGATCTGTTTAAGCTGGACGTCGGCCGCTATCCAAACAGTAATGAAGGCTTGCAGGTACTGATTGAATCATCGGGTACTATTCCGGGCTGGAACGGACCCTATTTGCGTAAAAACAAACTGCCGAAAGATCCCTGGGGACGAGACTACATCTACTCCATACCCGGACAAAAAAATGAATATGACCTGCATACACTGGGTCAGGACGGGAAACCGGGTGGTGACAAGGAAAACAGTGACCTGAGCATCTGGGGTTAGCCAAAGACAAACATGTACAGCCGGAACGGGTTCACGTTAATCGAATTACTGACAGTGATCATGATCCTGTCGTTGGTTCTGACGCTGGCAGGGCCTGCCTACAAGGGCGGGCGCAAGGATGATATCAATGTTGTGGCGAGAAAACTGGCGGCTGACATGCGTTATGCCAGAAGTCTGGCGATAAGCAAAGGCAAAAAACAACCGATCGAGTTTGATTTTAACGGTCGGCACTACCGGGTGGCAGACAGGACAGAAAAGATAACCTTGCCGGGCGATATAGACTTGAGTCTGACTTTGGATATGGCGGATATAACAGTGCAACAGGGCAGAATCATTTTTTATCCGGATGGTTCCAGCAGCGGCGGGATCGTCGCCATGAGCAAGGGCAATACAGTCATGACTGTGACTGCGGGGTGGTTTAACGGCAAGATACAACTGGCAAGAAAATGAGATTAACAGGCAGACAACAGGGTTTTACCGTTATTGAGGCAGTGATTGCCTTTACTATGCTGTCCATAGTCACCATCGTCAGTGTCGGTGTTGTTACGCAGAACTCGCTGCGTGTTGACAAACTGTCAAAAAAACTGACCTTGCTGGAGATGACTGAAACTGCACTGGCGGATGTGAATGCGAGGTTGATGACGGGCACACCTGTCGACAAGTATACCGCTGAGTTATCGCAAGGCTATCACTGGGTGGCTGCCGTCGAACCATACCCGGCAGTGTCCGGCAAGCACGACAATGGCGCATTGCCGTTATGGAAGATTCATCTGGAAATCCTGCATGGTAAAGAAAACAAATCGCTTATGCAGTTGACAACTGTAGTGCCGGGTAAATAGTCCGATGATCGCTGCCCAAAATATCAGCCAACAGGGGTTCACGCTGGTCGAAATGATGGTGGCGCTGTTGCTGTTGTCCATGATTACCATTATCGGTTATCAAGGGATCGGTTTTGATGTGCAACAGTGGCACAAGGGTGAGGAAAAGACCGCCCGTGCCATGGAGCGTTATCAGGCCGGCAGTATGCTCAGAACAAAATTGTCTGCTCTGGAGAGACTGGGCTATGAAAAAAACGGTCAAAACCTGTTGGCCTTCCAGGGTTTGAGTGACTCGATAAAATTTATCAGTCGTTTTGAAAATACACGACAAGGCGGACTTTATACCTGTCTGGTTAGTGCGCATAAGCAACACAAGCGGATTGAGCTGCGCTATGGTCTTTACCACCCGGAAAACGGTGGTTTTGATGCACCTCACAATACCCGCATGACAGAAATAATGAGCGGTGTCAGTATGCTCCGGTTTTGGTATTTTGGCAGCAGGGACAGCGGACAGGAACGCTGGTATGACGATTGGCAAGCGAGCAACAGCCTGCCGAAACTGATCAAATATCGGTACACACTAACCGACGGCAGTGTGGGTGAATCAATTATCTATGTGGAAACGGCCGGCGTATGAAACAAAGGGTGAAACAGTACAAAATATCCCGCCAACGGGGCGCAATCCTGCCGGTCGTCCTGTGGGTGATTGTGATCTGTTTGGTGGTGGCCGGCAGTTATGCCGCGAATACAAGGATGGCTGTTGCGGCAGTGAAAAATACACAGGATGCGGTAGTGCTGAAATATGCCGCCCGCTCCGGAATCTATATTACTCTGCAGCAGTTATTGGGAAGTACCACTGATGGATACTTACAACATACTAATAAAAAGGCAACCGGGCACAGCTTCGTGCTGGAAGATGTGCAAGTCACAGTGAGCATAAAAGCGGAATCAGACAAAGTCTCGGTTAACACCGCCTCGGTGGCGCAAATCAGAACTGTGCTTGAATTCAGCGGCATAGAACAGAATCAGGCGGCGACACTGGCCGCCCGTATTGTGGACTGGCGTGACAGCGACAAATTGCGTCAACCCGGTGGTATGGAGGATGCCGATTATAACGCAGCGGGATACAAATATGGCGCGAAAGATGCCATGTACAGCGATCTGGAAGAACTGCGACTGGTGGCCGGTGTGGATGCGGAAATATTTCCGTTATTCGCGGATATATTCAGCCTGTATTCGGATCGCCTGCAAAATATCTATCGGATTCGATCTGTTGCGCGGGATCGTAACGCCGATAAAGCCGTCGCGATAGATGCGGTGATCCAGCTTACCAATCAGCCGTATAAACCATACCGGGTGCTGAAGTGGTCGCGGGGCGAAGTATGATTAATCCACAACAGGCCATTATGTATAAATCAGCAATCGGTTCATTCTTTACCTGGTGGTTGTCTGAACTGCAGCAGATATTTTCAGCAACGCTCTCTTTTGGCAAAAGCGAGATTGCGGAATTCAGGCTGGATAGTGCAGGTGAGGTACATTTGGCAGCGGAATTTGACTCGGGAAAAACAAACAAGCGGCTGATTAAGATTGAGATACCTGAAATTAATATCATGCAGCGGGTAATCAGATTGCCCGGTACGGCAGCCGGCGAGGCCGGGCGGGTAATTGAATTCGAATTCGAAAAGTATTTTCCCATACCGTTCAAGGACGTCATGTGTGTGCACGAAGTTTTGCCTGCTGCCGACCATGACAGTATCGAGATAAAAATTCGTGCAATCCGAAAATCATTGCTTGCCCCGGTATTGCGTACAATTGAAGAGCAGTATTCGTTACGGCCGGTGGAATTGCAGATTACGGCTAATGGGGACAGCTTCACGCTGCGTCCTGGTAACACGGCTGCCGGACGCACAGCCAGGGTGGATAAAAACCGCTCCAATTGGCCGGTCACGATATTGCTGCCCGGTCTGCTGCTGCCGGCAGCCTATATTCCGTTGTATAAACTGGATCTTTACCGGCAACAGGTTAACGCCGGGATTGGCGATCTCACCACCAGAGTGAAGGATACCATCGCTTTGCGAAACAAGATCCTGGAGATTGAACAGAACTTGCACAGGGTTACAGAGGAAAAGAATAACAAACCGCAATTCAATCGCATCTGGTCGGCAATTACGGAAGTAATGACAGGGAATGGTATGTTGTCTTCCATTAGAATGCACGGTGATCGGGTGACTATTGAAGGCAAGGCTGTTTCCGTCGAAAAAGTCGTCAAGGCGCTGGAAAAAAATGCACTGTTTTACAAAATCAGTATTGATGCACCGGTAAAGAGTCTGGAACAGGGAAAATTTGAATCCATGCTGGTCACGTTTATGGTGAAACAAAATGGAAAAAATTGAACGTTACAGCAAACCGGTGGCAATCGGCATACTTTTGCTGGTTATTATGTTTGTGTGGCTGATAGTCGTGTTGCCATATCATTCCAGTATAATGGAAAAATACCGGGATATTGAACGCTTGCAGCGTAAACTTTCGACATTGCAAAATCTGGAACAAAGCAAAGATAAAATCGCCGGCCAATACCGTTCGATTATGAATAATCGCAGTCTGGATGCCATATATATTAACAAGGGCAACGGTGTGATTGCCGGTGCGCGCTTACAGGGCATGGTCAGACGTCTGGTTGAAAAACACGGCAGTGTTTTGACTCAATCGTCAATTAAAAAAGAATCTGAAGAAAAAACAGGGTCAATCACGTTACATGTAGCCATGACAGGCAGCGTAGAATCGACCTATAAAATATTTCACGAGATAGAAAATTCCATGCCGGTAATGATTGTGGCTAATGTCAATTTGTCAGGTACTCAGGCCGCCTACCGTCATTCGGCAAGCAAGAATATGTTAACTGCATCCTTCGAGGTTACCGCGTATGTCAAATAAAATGCTTTGGAGTTTGCCATTACCTGTGCTTTTGTGTCTTGCCGGCAGCATGCTCGATTACAGCATCTTTTTTACTAACGGCACACAATCTGCGCAAGCCGTGACGTACAAGTCTGCCGGCATGCTGGAAAAATTCTTCCCAAAGACCAGCCCGGTGAAATATCAAAATGTCGTCGAAAATAATATTTTTTACCCATCGGAAAAAACGGCGGCGGAACCAACAAACACGGCAATTAAGTCACCCGGTCTGATGCTTGATCTGCGCGGTATCACAATTACGCCGGAGCAGAAATTCGCGGTGATTGTCGATGTTTCGCAAAACAAATCGATCGTGGTAAATGAAGGTGAGATCGTTAACAACTGGACAGTCGGTACGATCCAGAATGACAGAGTAATGCTGGAATCAGGTGGAAACGTCCATGAACTATTGATCAAAGCAGATCAAAAATGATCTGGTGACAGGAAAGAAAATGAAAAAGCTGTACTATAGAATTCTGCTCATTTCGGTTATGGCCGGACTGGTCTCCGCCTGCTCTGTAAAGCCCGTGCAGGAACAGAAAGAGGTCACGGTCGAGTACTATGATAAAACCGGCGCGCTGGTCAAGAAAAAGAAATTTGTGAGCGAGCATCCTGAGGTCAGCGGGAATTTTGAATTTATCAACAAGGGTGACGGAAATTATCTGAATGTAAAGAAATTCCGTCGCCGTGTCGAAGCAGACAGCAAAGGCGAAGGCATTACCCTTAATTTTGAAAATGCCGAGATCAGTGAAGTTGTATCCATCATTATTGGTAAAATTCTCAAGGATAATTACCTGATCGATCCGGCTGTCAAAGGTATGGTTAATCTGCGGACGGTTAAAAACGTAAACAAGAACGCTGCATTTTATATTCTGGAAAATATTCTTGATGTACACGGCGCACGCATCGTGCGCCATGACGGCCATTACCGCATTTTGCCGAAAAACAAACCGGTATCCGGTATGGTGGGGCTGGCCGATGATGAATCCCGGAATCAGATGGGTTACGGTTTCCGAGTGGTGGAGCTGGATTATATCGCGGCATCGGAAATGGTAAAAATACTGGAGTCTGTCACAAACAAGAATACCATTATCCGTCTTGATGAAAAACGCAATATTCTGATTGTCGGCGGCACCGGTTCGGAAGTGAACAATATCCTGGATACAATTGCCCTGTTTGATACTGACTGGATGAAGGGAACCAGTGTCGGTTTGGTCAGAATACGCTATTCAAAGGTAAAGGATATTGTGGATGATCTTCACAAAATGTTTAAAACAGACAGTGCCGCTGCAAAAATGCAGGGTGTGGTCTCGTTTGAATCCATTGACCGATTAAACTCAATTATGATTATCGGTAAAAACACCGAGTACGTAGCAAAAGTGAAGGAATGGATCAATAAACTTGATATTCCGGAAGTTGGTGAGGGAAACAGGTTGTACGTTTATCAGGTTCGTCATTCCAATGCGGAAGCACTGGCGGCGACATTAATGGAACTCTTCTCCGGAAAAACCGGCGGTCCCGCCACTGACAAGGTTGAGACTCTGGCGCCCGGAGCACAACCTGTGACACTGAATCTGGTGCAAAACACGGCAACTGCACAGCAAAACCCACCGACAGCTGTGCAACAGGCGGAGCCTCAAAAAACGGCAGTGAGCAATGTCAGAATAATTCCGGCCGGTGATTCAAACTCGCTGTTGATCATGTCTACGCCCGGTGAATTTGCCAGGATTGAAGAGGCACTGGAATTGCTGGATATTCCGCCGTTACAAGTACTTATCGAAGTGTCGATCATGGATATACGGTTGTCTGATGATTTGAGTTACGGTATGCAATGGTTTTTCAATGATTCCGGAAAATTCAATACTCAAACAACTGTCGGAGATAATCTCAACTTCCCACAAACATTCAGTTATTCTGCAGTTAAACAGACCGGCAATGTCTCCGGCCTGATCGGTATGTTGGCATCAGAGGGTAAGGTGAATGTACTGTCATCGCCCAGTATCCTGGTGAAAAACAACGAGAAGGCATCTATACGGGTTGGTGATCAACAACCTATTAATACTGCAATCGTCGGAACGGATGGAAAATTTATTGCTACATCGGTTCAGTTCAAGGATACCGGTGTCATTCTTGAAATCAAACCGACAGTGAACACCAGCGGGACGGTGAACGTGGATATCTCACAGGAAGTGACCGACATCGGTGATATCGATGATGCCACCGGACAGCGGGCATTTCTCCGTCGCAGTCTCAAAAGTGCAGTCTCAGTAGCGGATGGAGAGACTATTGTTTTGGGTGGTCTGATTCGCTCCAACAAGGCAGAAACCAACAGCGGTGTGCCTGGATTTAAAGATATTCCCCTGTTTGGATCATTGTTCGGTAAAACGATAACAACAGAACAGCGCACCGAACTTATTATTGTGCTCACGCCAAAAGTCATCAGAAACAGTGAAGAAAATAATCGTGTTCTGAAAGAATACAAGGAAAAGTTCCAGAATTTGTTTAATGGAAAATGATGATGAGTTTTTTTGGAAATCCGCTGTATAAACGACTCGGTGTTCTGTTGGCGGGCGTTGCTATTTTTTTGGGCATTGCCATGTTTTTTATTGCCAGGGTCCAAATGCATACATCAGAAATGATGTTGAAGCAACAGATTTATGAGCAGGGGTTGGCATTGACGCTGACCATCAGCAGAAAGATCTGGAATAAATATCGACAGGAAAACAGCCGGGTTTTTGCCGATGTACTAAACAGGGCGAATTATAAACATATTTCCCGTGATATCGACAGTATTCTGGAAGGTACGCCTGCATTAAAACTGAAATTGTTTGATACAATCGGGCGTATGCGTTATTCCAGTAACAAAAAAGATATTATTTATGGCGACGGTGACGATTTGCGCGTAGAGAACAAGATCAATCTTGCCGCGCTGGATGTGATTAAAAGCAATGTTCCCTTTTCCAGTTACCGTTTCAGAAAAGAATTTGATGCCGGCGAGCGAATATATTTCAATAAATATATTATTTCCATCTACATGCCTGCCTATATGCCTGACAAGGAGAGTGTCGCCGGGGTTGTTGAAATATATTACGATGTTTCAAATATTGTTAATGAATATAATCGAAATATTATTTTTTCCTGGATGACTCTGTTTTTGACCGGTGTTGTGCTATTCCTGCTTATCGGTCATTTGATCTGGCGTAATGAAAGAATAACAATCAGACGGGAAATTGACCGCGAAAAATACCTGCAAATGATCAAAAATAAAAACCGTGAACTGGTGCATCTGACCAAAGAGGTGACCGCTACACAGGAAAGAACGGAAAAAATCTCGGCAGAGCGTTCGGCATTTATAGCAAGAATCAGCCATGATTTACGCACCCCGATGAATGCTGTTATTGGCCTGACAGATTTGATTATGCGGACCAATTTGTCAGATAAACAACGCGGCTATATCAATGCTATCCAAAGCAGTGGCAACATCCTGCTGGATATTACGGATGAAATACTCACTATCGGACGACTTGAGACCGGTTATCTTGAAATCAAGGAGCAACCATACACGATCAGCGAAGTGATCGAAAATGTCCTTGAGGTGATGGGTAATCGGGCTTATCGCAAGGGACTGGAATTGTTTTGCGATTTTACCCCGGAACTTGAAAACATTGTCGTGGGTGATCCGTCCAGATTGCGCCAGATTCTGTTAAATCTAATCGGCAATGCGATCAAATATACCGATCAGGGATATATTAAAATCCACGTAAAACATGTTAAAGGCAGCTTTGGCGCACATCATTATCGCTTTGAGGTAATAGATACCGGTATAGGTATAAACAAGGAAGATCAGGGCAGGATTTTTGCCGCCTATTGTCATTTAGACAAAAGTTCAAAGACCGGTAGTGACCATACCGGTTTGGGGCTGGCCATTACCAAACGCTTGATCGAAGCCATGAACGGTGTAATAGGTGTGGACAGTGCAGAAGGGCAGGGGGCAACATTTTGGTTTAAACTGCCGTTGCACACGGAAAGTGTTGTCGAAAACACAGAAAATACAATCCTATTCAATGGTGTCAGATGTCTGGCTCTGATACCTCATCGCCAAAAAGGACAAAGTGTTGAGAATCTCCTCTCGTGTTGGGGTATTGAATGTGATTTGGCTGCTTCCAGAGCGATTTCAGATATCTATATCGAAAAGTCATTCATAAATATAAAACCCTATAATTTATTTATTCTTGATGCCGTGCTTGATGATGGTTGCGGCATTGAGTTGGCGAGAAAAATCCGCAAGCATGCTGCATTCAACAATTCGCTGATTGTGCTTATGGTGCCGATTTCGCACAACTTGCAGGAAGGGCTGGTCAGCGGCATCAGAAACACCGTTTGTATTAACAAACCCGTTCTGGCCGGTAAACTGAAAAAACTTTTATATAATGTCTTTGGCAACGCCAGACTCAACTACGATAAATTTCTGGTGCCGGATTTGAAAAAAATACCCGGCGATTTACGCTATTTTGCCAACCTCCCCAAGGATGCCTGCCGTGTGCTTGTGGTGGAAGATAACCCGGTTAACCGCGAGTTGTTACTGGAGATGCTCGGAGAACTCAACATACGCGCCAGGGCTGTTGAAAATGGCGCCGGTGTTTTTGATGCGCTGATGGAGGAAACCTTTGAATTAATTCTGCTTGATTATCGATTGCCGGATATGGATGGCCATACTGTGACAGCAAAGGTCAGGAATATGAAATTAAAAGGCAGACAACCTGTTATTGTCGTGACCAGCTCCGATGATTCATTGCAAAGCCAGCAGCTTTGTTATGAAACGGGTGTTGACGGGTTTTTGCATAAACCCATCAAGCTGGAAAACCTGTCTGACACACTGGCCGCCTGGTTGCCTTATTTTGGTAATATCCGTCAGGAACAGATTGAAAACCAGACTACAGTTGTCAGTTTGTTTAGTGCACCGATTTTGGATAAAAATGTGGTTGATAATTTAAAGAAGCGGAGTACAGGTAATCCGGAATTTTTTAATCGTATTGTGGAAATCTTTATTAATGACAGTTTCGAACGAATAGATAAAATCAGGGACCAACTGGAAGGCGGCGACTATACCGGACTGGCTCGCAGTGTCCACTCATTCAAGTCCGGCTGTTTGCATATTGGCGCACGCAGAATGGCGAAGTATTGTGAAATATTAAGCAATATGGCCAGAAATCAGAGTTATAACGAGACCAAAAGAGCCATGAGCCACTTTATTGAAGAGTTTGATCGACTGATCCTTGAACTGGATAGGGAACAGCGGCCCCTGACGGAGCCGCTGTAAGTATTGTTAAACCGCTTTGTAACGATGCTCGTCGTGCGGGGATTGTTTTCTGGCGTAGAGCGCAGCTTCTGTCCGGTTGCGGACATGTAGTTTATCCAGGATGGAGCTGACATGAAATTTGACGGTGCGCTCGCTGATGAACAGTGTGCGAGCGATATCCCGATTGGTTTTGCCCATGGCCAGCAAATCCAGCACCTGAACCTCGCGTTTGCTCAGGACATTTTCAACCTTGACCTGATCATCGCGCATCCTGGCCAGCAACTTGGTTGCGATGCCGGGTTCAAGACTGGTGCCACCGTCGAATACCACCCTGATGCTTTTAATGATGTCGGAGCACTCGGATTGTTTCAATAAATAACCCTGAATGCCCAGGTCGATGGCTTCCATAATCTGATCACTTTCACCGTGTGCGGTATAGATGATGACTTTGGCATTCGGATTACTCTGGCGAAGTTCATACAGGCAATCAATACCTGAGGCATCATTTAATTCCAGGTCCAGGATGGTGATATCCGGTTTTGATTTCTCGAAGTTGCTGATTAGTTCTTCAGGTGTTGATGCTTCAACAACAACGTGAATATCCGGTTCATTGTTGATGATTTGTGACAATCCATAGCGGATAACAGGATGATCGTCGCAGATTGCGACCTTGATTTCTTTCGTCGTATTCATTGGCTTCCTCTTTCCAGGACGTACAGTTTTACATGTAGTACGAAATCACCCGACAGCGTCCGACGTTACCAATCTTCCTGATCTCTGTAACTTATACTGTTTCTAATATTTATATTTTTTATCTGTTTATTTAGAATTATTATAAATATTGTAACAGTTTTTTTATTTTACTTGATTTGGATCATTTTAAACCCGACATATTATGTAGACAAGCTATCATAACTATCAGGTACGTGACAATAAGGATAGTTCTTATTTGTTTGATTTTTATCCAATTAACTGCCAGATATTACAGGTCCAAATCAATTTTTTAGAAATTCTGAACCAAAGTACAGGCGCGCACTGTCCCTTGGCTCAGCACTATCCTGACCAAGAGCGTAGTCTAAAACCAATCTCGCGGTCAGTAACAAATTACCAATCCTTCCGATAATCTGCCGTCAGTAGTACTGCGTCTGCGTTGCGGGTGCGGTCTATCAATACAGGCGTGTTTTTATAAGCACAGACTTTAACCCGGGAGGCATGAGATGAAAGACAAAAACAAGCTCATTGCATGGATACAGAATTTTTCTGTAACTGCACTGGGATTGTTTGGTGTTGCCGTCAGTATTGGCTATTCGGATTCGGCGCAGGCGGCAGTTGCCTGTAGTCGAACCGTGACAGCCGATGTTGTCGCAATCGATCAATCCCTGATGTTCAATCGCCTTGGGGCGCAGAACGTCAATTATATGGTATATGCACTGCGTCGCGACGTGGTCAATACTGTAACAAATCTGCCATTGACGCGCGGGGGCGCGGCAGTGCCAGGCCAGGTCGCTTTGCGGCCGGACAAACGGCCACGCCCGCTCACCTTGCGTGTGGCGGCCGGTGAGTGTTTACAGGTGAATTTCCATAACCTGCTGACACCCATAGCCAACCCCTTTAATGCTGTAAATCCCTTGATGCAGAACAACAATCAGGTAGCCGGTCGTTTCGCCGGCTTCCATCCGTTTGGTATGCAACTGGTAAACAGCATTGATGATAACGGTACCTACGTGGGCAAGAATGCCAACGCTCTGGCGGCTCCCGGCGAAATCCGTACCTATACTTACTTTGCCGAGAAAGAAGGCGCCTTCATGGCCTACAGCTATGGCGCCGCTTTTGGTGGTGAAGCCAGTGGCGGTAACGTCGGTGTGGGTCTGTTCGGTGTGGTTAACGTGCAGCCGGCCCAGGCTCGCATCTACCGCAGCCAGGTGACGGAAGAAGAACGCCGTTTGGCAACCACCGGTACAACCGCAACCGGTCAGCCCATCATTAACTACGAGGCACGCTATCCGCTGGATTGTGCCGGTGGTCCGGCTGCACCTGCAGCAGGTGATGGTGTTTGGTGTCAGGAAGGCAAGGCGGGTCTGCCCATCATCAACATGCATGATGGCAACCAGATCGTGCACTCCGATATCAATGCGATCATCGCCGGTCCCAATGCGGACGGTTCTTTCCCGGCTTCCACCTATCCATTGGAAAGCCAGGGCAAGCGTAACCCGACCGTACCGAATCGTCTGGAAGCCTTCCGTGAATTCACCGTGGTCTTCCACGATGAAACCGCTGCAGCCCAGGCCTTCCCGCTTTGGTATGCCGATCCTGTCCTGCGTCACACCATTCACGGTGTACGTGACAGCTTCATGATCAACTACGGCAGTGGTGGTATCGGTTCCGAAATCATCGCCAACCGTCTGGGCGTCGGCCCCATGCACGACTGTCTGACCTGTGCCTATGAAGAGTTCTTCCTGGCGGCAACGGCAGTGGGTGAACCGGCCCAATTGGTGGACATTCCCGCCAACGCCGGTCTGGAAGCCTGTGATCCGGCACTCAATAATTGCGTCGCGGTAGGACCCAAGGCCACCCAGGCCCTGTATCCCGCTGATCCGGCCAACGTGCATCACAGCTACACCGGTGACTTTGTGAAGTTCCGCAACCTGCATGCAGGTCCCAAGGAACAACACATTTTCCACCTGCACAATCACCAGTGGCTGTTTAACGCCAATGATGATAACTCCAACTACATTGACGCCCAGGGTATCGGTCCTGGTTCCGGTTACACCTACGAAATCAACTTCGGTGGTAGTGGTAACCGTAACAAGACCGCCGGTGACGCGATTTTCCACTGTCACTTCTATCCGCACTTTGCCCAGGGTATGTGGGAAATGTGGCGTATCCATGATACCAATGAAACCGGTACCGTACTGTCTGCCAGTGGTGGTACAGCCGATGTGCCCGGTTTCCATGCGGCGCCCTTTGCCCTGCAAAGCGGTCTGCCCATGCCGGGTGCTCGCGCACTGCCGGATGGTGAAATCCTGGCCGGTACCCCAATCCCGGCGGTATTGCCCTTACCCGGCAAGGCCATGGCCCCGACCCCCGGTCGTGTGACCATCAAGACCAAAGACGCCAATGGTGACGGTATTCCTGAATCATCTCAGGCCAACGTCATTGATCGTAATATCAACCCCGGTTTCCCCTTCTGGATCGCCGGCCTGGAAGATATCGTCGGTCAGCGTCCGCCGACTCCGCCTTTGGATATGTTGACCGAAGCAGAAGCCGATGCCCTGAAGGCATCCGGTGATCCGTTGTGGGCCAACATGAGTGCCAAACAGGCCGGTGGTTGGGATGGCGGTCTGCCGCGTCACTCTCTGGAAGGTTATAAATCGGGTAGTGCCGCGCTGGCCACCCAGAACCGTCTGGACTTCAGCAAGGTGATCACGGTTGCCAAGCCCAAGTACTTCCCTGAATCAGGTACCGATCTGGAAAAAGTCGCCATGCGTTTCCACGCCCAGCGCGAACATCCCAGCTTTGCCCTGAATATGGATGGTACCGTGGTTGCGGCCAACTATCTCACCAATGGCGCGTTGCCAATGCCGAGTGCGCCCTATCAGGAACCCTGTATCGATGATACCGGGAAATCTTTCCTGACCGGTCAATCCGGTAATTTCTTTGATGGACAGGGTGGTATGAGTGTCACCGGTACACCGCAGTACGGTGCGGATAATCCGCGTGTCTACAAGGGCGCGAATATCCAGATCGATGCGGTGTTCAACAAGGCCGGTTACCACTTCCCGCAACAGCGTATTATCGCGCTGTGGGATGACGTCATGCCGACCATCAACAAACTGCGTCCGCCTGAACCCTTTGTTATCCGTCTCAACACCTTTGACTGTGCCAAGTACCTGCACACCAACCTGGTGCCCGAGTACTATGAACTGGATGACTATCAGGTGCGTACACCGACCGATATCATCGGCCAGCACATCCACTTGCCCAAGTGGGATCTGGTGTCCGCTGACGGTTCAGGCAATGGCTGGAACTATGAAGACGGTACGCTGAGCCCCGGTATGGTTCAGGAACGTATCCACGCCATTAACGCCTTTAACGATACAGCCGCAGCCCCGGTGCTGAGTGGTAAGGAAGATGCAGCAGGTCATTTACATCCTGCCGATCACCCTTACTTTGGCGCGATGGGTAACCCACACTGGAAAGGTGCTCGTACCACCATTCAGCGCTGGTTTGCTGACCCTGTTGTGAATACAGCCGGGGAAGATCGCGGTCTGGGTATCATCTTTACCCACGATCACTACGGTCCGTCCACTCATCAGCAGGTTGGTCTGTATGCCACTGTATTGACCGAACCCGCCAAGTCCACCTGGCTCCACAACGAAACGGGTACACCCATGTATACTCGTCACGATGGTGGTCCGACCAGCTGGCAGGCGCAAATTATTACGACGGATGCCAACGGTGCTGTTACCGATGCCTTCCGTGAGTTCTATTTTGAGTTCGGTGACTTCCAGCACGCCTATGAAGCCGGCGTGTTTGTTGGTGTCGGCCCCAATGGCGAACCCATTCAACCCGGCGGTGTACCGCTGGATGCCAATGGTCAGCCTGTCGCCCCCGCCGGTATCGGCCCGGGTGGTGCAGTTATCGCCGGTACAGACACCTTCCGCTTCTCCATCAATCCGTCCTGGCGTCAACAGCCGATCGGTGGCAGCTTCCCGGATATCCTGCATTTCCCGGTACTCTGTCCCGGTGGTGCGCCGCGTCCGTGTGCGGAAGCCATCTCTGCGGATGACGTCGGTATGCTGGTGGTGAACTATCGTAACGAACCAATCGGTCTGCGCGTATTTGACCCGCTTAAACTGGGTCCGGACGGCAAGCCGGGTTCGCAGGCTGATGGTCTGGGCGGTGATTTGGCCTATGCAACCCAAACTCGTATTGACCGTGCAATACCGGAATTCAATACGCAGTACGGTAATACGCCTTATGTCACGCCGATCAACGGTGGTGTACAGCCGGGTGATGCCTTCACACCGATGTTGCGTGCCTATCCGAACGACAAGATCAAGGTGAAGATCCAGTCCGGTTCGACCGAGCATGAGCACAACGCTATCCTGCACGGTCTGAAGTGGCTGCAAGCCGGTTCCGCTCATGGTGCAGCGCCCAACTCCGGTTGGCGTGGGTCCCAGAATGACGGTATCTCCGAGCAGTTCACCTTCTCTATGCCGGTGGGCAGTGATATCGGCAGTGTCGGTAACCAGTCTGACTATCTGTATGCCGTTGACTCCAGTCAGGACGGTTTCTGGTCCGGTATGTGGGGTACGATCCGTGCCTACAATGCCGTCCAGGCTGATCTGGCAGTGTTGCCCAACAACACCAACCCGACACCGGGGCGTATCCTGAACAAGGCCTCGTTTGACGGTGTCTGTCCGCTCGATGCGCCGGTGCGTAACTTCAATGTGATTGCCATAACCGCCAATGAGCTGTTGGGTAATAACGTGGGTGCCACCCTGGTGCCAAACGATCCATCCGCAACCATGCATGTGGGTGCGCAACCCAATGCTGCCGGTGGTACGCTGGTTTATAACCCGCGTCCAACCCAAATCCGTCAGTTGCAGGTGGTGGTCGATGGTACCGGCCAGGTATTGAATCTGGGCGGCCAGTCCGGTCCGTTACATGATCCGACTGCCTTGTTGTATATCCAGGCAGGTGATCTGGAACCGGTTCCGGGACAGGGTGGAAATGCCTGTCGTGACAACAAAAATCGTCCCGGCGTGGCCAACCCGGCCTGTGCGGTGCAACTGAAACCGCAAGCCCCGGTTGAACCCGTGGTCATGCGTGCCGCAGCCGGTGACTGTATCAAGGTCAAGCTGTTTAACCGCTTGCCTGCAACAGCGCCGGATCTGGCGGGTTACAACACCCTGTTGCAGGTCGTTAACCGTGACCGTCTCAACCCGGCCGGTCTGACCACCTTCAACAACAACCTGATCCGTCCGTCATCACACGTGGGTCTGCATTCACAATTGGTGGATGCCGATGTGACCAAGTCTGATGGTGCCAACGTGGGTCTGAACCCGGTGCAGACAGTCGCTCCGCCAGTGGGAATCACACTGGACAAGGCGCAGACCTACACCTGGTACGCCGGTGATCTGAGCACCCGTCCGGCTGATCCCAACAATCCGGATGATGTGGCGTTGACCAACGGTAAAGGTGTCGGCGGTAATGACCTGATCCTGATAGCCAACCCGGTTGAGTTCGGTGGTTTCAACCTGAACCCGGCTGACAAGGTCAAGCAGGGCCAGAAAGGTCTGATCGGTGCCGGTGTGATTGTGCCCCAGGGCGCAACCTGGCCGACCGACCTGGCCTTGCTGGATCGCAAGCGTGATCATCAGGTGAATGATCCGGCTGCGCTGCGTGCCACCCGGACCAGTGCGACAGTGACCCGTGCCAACGGCACGACACTGCGCGACCTGGCTCTGGTGCACCAGAAAGGTCTGAACCACCGCTTTGGTGATGGTTCTGCCGTGCCCAACATCGCTTCGGAAGGTATTGGTATACCGGAAGACAGCCATGATGCCGGTCAGATGGCCATCAACTACGGCTCCGAACCGTTGTGGTTCCGCTTCGGCCTCCCGGCTGACGCACCCTTCGGGCTTATCGGGTTCGGTGGTGTAACCAACAGCCACGAAGCCTTCAGCAACTTCTGCTGTACCAATGGCGGAACAGCGACAACAGCTGATGGTAACCTGGGTGATCCGGTGACACCGGTCTTCACCGCCGCTCCCGGTCAGGACGTCTATATGCGTCTGCTTGAGCCGACCGGTGCAGGTCGTGGTACGACCTTCACACTGCATGGTCATATCTGGCAGCGTGATCCGTACCTGGCGGGTGCCGTTCCTTCGCAGACCATTGGTCACAACCCAATCGGGATGTACCTTGGTGCGCAGGAAAGCGTTACACCAAACGGCCACTTCGACATCGTGCCTGAGCATGGTGCCGGTGGTGCCGGTGCAGTTCCGGGTGATTACCTGTTCCATGATCAGGGATCATTCGGTCTGACCAGCGGTCTCTGGGGTATCCTGCGCGTTGAGGCGCCGGCAGCTCCATAAAACCAAAACCGGACCGGTTTATAACCGGTCCGGAAAAAACTGGCCATGTGGCCGGTATGAAAACCGGCCACAGCTTTTTAAACTCACGGGGCACAGATTGATTCCAGTCTGCGCCCCGTTTCTATTCAGGGGTGTTGGATAAAAAGAACTGTACGAAAGTACTATGCGAAAGGCATTTCTGCGTAGGGTACGGTTGCAAGGGGGAATACCATGTCCATAAAGATTAACGACCATTTCAAACTGATCCGGCACAGGCCGTTGATCAAAATCCTGTCCGCGCTGGCGCTATCCATTACCCTGACCTGCAGTGCAGCACAGCAGACCGGCACAGAGCCGGGCAAGCAGGACAAACAAGCGGCAAACACCATTCAGAAGCAAGTTAAAAATGGTGTGTCCATTGAGTTTTTCACTGACGCCTTGAACAACCCGCAGGTCCAGGAAGGTGAATACGCTGAATTGAAATTCCGCATTTCGGATGCACAGACCGGTGCACCGGTTAAGGGTATCTATCCGGCCGTCTGGATCGACATGGCCGAGGCCTGGAACCGCAAGAAATCCGACAAGCAGATCAACAACTGCAAGGATCGCGTCAGTCTCTATTTACAAGGCATCGTGGGTATGCGACCCATGGTGGATTTGAACAGTTACTTTGTTCTGGTGATGAATCAGGACAAAACCATTTCGGTTATTGATCCCATCATCGGCATTACCGGTATCACCAAACTCTATACCAGCATCAACATGAAAGCACCGGGTGGTGACTGGGCCAAGTCCAAAGACGAACAAACACTCTATGTCTCACTGCCAACCATTGGTGAAGTGGCGGTGATCGACCTGACGACCTTCAGTGTCAAGGGTTACATAAAGGCAGGCAAAATGCCGCTGCGTATCAGCCTGCAACCGGATGAAAAATACCTCTGGGTGGCCAATGACAACCGCAAAGCAGCCAACAGTGGCGTCACCGTTATTGATATTGCGAAACGCAAGCCGGTGAAATTTATCAAAACCGGCACAGGTCACCATGAATTGACCTTCAGCCACAACAGCCGGCATGCCTATATCACAAATCGTGATAACGGCACCATCAGCGTACTCGACACCGCGAAACTGCGCAAAGTCAAAACCATCAAGGACATCAAGCAACCCATCGGCATCGCGTATTCCGCGATGAGCGAATCACTGTATGCCGTCGATGGCAAGCAGGGTGAAATTCTGGTTATCGGTGCAGCCGCCAACAAGGTGAACAAACGCATCAAGGTCAAACAGGGGGTTGGTCCGATCGGTGTTTCACAGGACGGACGGTGGGTGATTGCCGCCAATACACACCAGGATGAAATCTATGTGATTGACGTTTCCACAAACACCGTTGCACACACCATTGCCGTGGAAAACAAACCCTATCAGGTAGCCTTCAGTCGCGCCTTTGTCTATATCCGCTCGCTGGGCAGTGAACGGGTTAATCTGATTGAGCTGGCTCATTTGGGTAAAAAAGAGACCGTACCGGTGCTCAGCTTTGCAGCGGGACAGGGTGCACCGGGCAAGGTGCCTGATCTGAGCATTGCCCAGGCCATCCATGAAGCGCCGGGTGAAGCGGCCGTGCTGGTGGTGAGTCCGACTGACAATACCGTGTACTACTACATGGAAGGGATGAACGCGCCCATGGGTAACTTCCGCAATTATGGTCATCGTCCCCGTGCCGTACAGGTCGCTGATCGTACCCTGCAGGAAAAAGAACCGGGTGTGTACAGCGCCAAGGTCAAGGTGCCTGCCGCAGGAACATTTGATGTGGCGTTCCTGATGGAATCGCCGAGCATTCTGCATTGCTTCTCCATGAAGTCAGAACCCAGCGCAAAACTGGCGGCGGAACGCAGGAACAAATATAACGTTGCTTATCTGGAAGACAAGCGCAAGGTCAAGGTGGATGAAGAGGTCACGGTGCGCGTCAAGCTGATCAATCCGGAAACCGATCAGCCGCATATCGGCTTAAAGGACGTGACATTCCGCTACTACCGTGCACCGGCCTTTGACCGCAAGGAAGCGATCGCCAAAGAGGTCAGCGAAGGTGTTTACGAATTGAAAACCCGGTTGCCGAAGACCGGTCTGTATTATTTCCACGTCGGTTCGGATACAGCCAATAGCAAGGTTGGTTCATCGCCCTATATTTCGGTCCAGGTCGTAAACGGCGTTAGTTAATCAAACTGGAGGTATCCATGTTGTATCGGATTATTCCGTTTAGCCTGATCCTGGGTGTGCTTGCGACGGCAGCGAGTGCCGAAGATGATCCCCATGCGCATCATCGGCAGCATGCAAAACAAAAGGTGGAATCCGCCGCGCTGGCCACGGTTAACCTCAGCAACACCAGTCTGGTCAACCAGCATGGCAAGACGGTGGGCTTGAAGGATGATGTCATCGGCAAACGTATTGCGGTTGTCACCTTTGCCTATACCACCTGCACCACGGTCTGCCCGGTGGTGAGTGCCATTTTCTCCCAGGTAAATAAAAAACTCGCCGGCCATGTGGGCAAGGATGTGGAACTGGTGACGATTACGGTTGATCCCAATCGGGATACACCGGCGCGTCTGCTGGCCTACTCAAAAAAACATGGCGCGGGTGACGGCTGGTCATGGTTGACCGGCAAAAAGGACAACGTGATTCAGGCCCTGAATACCTTTGGTGCGTATACCGTCAATTTTGAAGATCATCCCGCCATGGTGCTGGTGGGGGATGCTGAAAATAACAAGTGGTATCGTTTTTATGGTTTTGCATCACCGGATGTGATTGCCGACAAGGTCCGGGAACTGCTCAAGCAGCGCAAACAAGGTTAGTCACAGGTGTAATATGAAATTCTTTGAGAAAAAATCCGGCCTGATTGCAGGCATACTCACGTTAATAATGTTACCGGTCATGAACAGCGCGGCCATGACGGACAAGGATACCGCCATACAGGACAAGAGCAGGCGGATCAGCAAGCAGGAATGGGAAAGGGCGCGGAATTACTTCACTGATACCGTGCTGGTGAACCAGCATGGGAAAAATGTGCGCTTTTATTCCGATGTGCTGGATGGTCGCGTGGTGATCATGAATGTCATGTACACGGATTGTAAGGGGTCCTGCCCGCTGACCACCAAAATGATGACACAGTTGAAAGAACGTCTGGGCAAGCGATTTGGTAAAGAAATACAGTTTGTTTCCATCAGCAATAATCCCGACAAGGATACACCGGAGAGCCTGACCGAATTTGCCAAAAAACAACATGCCCTGTCTGAAGGCTGGTCATTCCTGACCGGTGACAAGGCCGACATTAACAAAATCATCAGCAAACTCGGTTTCTTCAGTAAAAATTATGAAGAGCATACTTCTTTACTGGTAGCAGGTAATACCCGCACCGGTCACTGGATCAAAATCAAACCGGGTACACCATTGCCTGCTATTGTCATCAAGCTCACGACCCTGGCCGATGAAGGCTAGATATTGCATTCTGGCAGCGCTGTGTTGTCTGTGGCCGCTACATGCCCAATCTGTTGACAAAACAACAGGACTGAGTGCGGGCAAACAGCTCTATCGCAGCGGGCAGCGCAGCAGCGGTGTGGACCTGACGGCCTATGTGGGACGTGCCGCCATCGCCATGCCGGCCAACAGTCTGCCCTGTGTCGGTTGTCACGGGCGTGACGGCAAGGGCCGACCGGAAGGCGGTGTCAAACCATCCAATATAAACTGGTCGGAATTGAGCAAAGACTACGGTGGTGTCTCTGCCGGCGGGCGAAAATTTGGAAAGTATAATGAAGACAGTTTTCTGCGCGCCGTTACCCAGGGCGTCGACCCGGCCGGTAATCCGCTGGATTCCAGTATGCCGCGCTACAACATCTCCCGGCATGATGCGCGTGATCTGATTGCCTACCTGAAACATCTTGAAAACGAATACGACCCCGGCATCAATAACAGTGAGATCGTCTTTGTCACCTTGCAACCGCAACAAGGTTGGGAGGGCAAACTGGGTAAACTGATCAGCACCACCTTGCAAGCCTGTTTTGATGATGTCAACAGACAAGGCGGAATCTATGGCCGCAAGCTGAAACTGGAAGAAGTTGCCTATAAGGACGCGGAAGATTTTGACAGGGTTGCCAAACAGACCATGGCCGGTGAAAAACACTTTGCCATGCTTGGTTCTTTCTCCGGCAGTCTGGATCAGCGGCTGACTGCGCAATCCGAGAAATTACAAATTCCTTCAATTGCACCATTCACCAACCACTTATCCGCGCTTGGCAATGAACATCGTTATACTTTTTACCTGTACGGCGGTATTGATACCCAGATTGAAGTGCTGTTAAAACAGGCAGTCAAGGACAAGGTCAGTTCACGCTATGTGATTCTGCATCGGGAAAACAGTCAATATGCCGGGAATGCCCGACAGGCGTCCGCTGTATTACAACGCAGCGGGATTAAGGATGTGACGATTCTGCCTTACCGGCTGGACAAACATGATTGGGTAAAACGTTTGAATAAAACCGCTGAGCCGGTCAAACTGCTTTTTCTGGGTGCCAGCACGGAGATCATTCCGGTCTACGACCAATTGAAATCACGCCTGCAAGTCAAGTCAGTCTATATGCCCGGCATGCTGGTCAGCAGCCAAATCTTAACCGCTCCGGCTGAACTGGCCGACAAACTGGTGTTCGCCTATCAGGTGACACCGGATAAAACGACAAACCTGAATGACTTCTATGGCTTTATGCAGCGCCACAATTTTGGACGTGAAGGGATGTCCATACGCCTGTTTGCCTACAGTGCCGCCCGCGTAACCATAGAAGGTCTGAAGCGTTCCGGTAAAAGACTGGGGCGGGAAAACCTCATTACCGCACTCGAGCATCTGTATGAATTTGATGCCGGACTGAGCCAACCGATCAGTTTTGGCAGCAGTCGCCGGATTGGTTTGCGTGGCGCCTATATCGTTAAACTTGATCAACAACATAAAACCCTGAAACCCGTCAGTGACTGGATTGCACTGGAGTAACAGGCGTTTTCTTTGTAGTAAAGAGGAGTCATCATGCGCAAGATTATTATAGCTGTCACTGTCCTGTTAGCCCTGGGCCATGCGTCCATGTTGCATGCATTGCCGATGGGTGTGGCCGCACTGGTAAACGGTAAGGAAATCAGTTCCATAAAACTGCAAAAGGCCGTGGATGGTTATCTGCAACAGCAGGGCACCAATATCGGCTCGATTCGTGACCCGAACAAGTTTCAACAGGTACAGGAAAAAGTACTGGATATCCTGATTGGCCAGAATCTGTTATGGCAAAAGGCAGAAGCAGACAAGCAACTGGCAACGGATGATGAAGTGGAAAAACTTTATCAACAATATCAGGCACAATATCCCAGCAAGGAAGCCTTTGAAACAAAAATGAAAATAGAAGGCTTTGATGAGAAAACCTATCGCCAGGAGTTAAAGCACCAGCTCTCAGCCAAGAAGTGGGTACATGCCAATGTATTATCGAAGGTAAAGGTTGAAGCAGCCGACATCGACAAGTTCTATAACGACAATATTGAAAAGTTCAAGGCGCCGGAAATGGTCAGTGCGCGGCATATCCTGATTGGTGTGAAGGAAGGTGCTGCCGACAAGGAGAAAAAGGCCGCACGCAAGAAATTGCAAAAAATCAAACAACAAATCGACAAAGGGGCCGACTTTGCCGAAATGGCCAAACAGCACTCCACCGGACCAAGCGCACCACATGGCGGCAATCTGGGTTTATTCCCGCGCGGCAAAATGGTCAAGGCGTTTGAAGACGCTGCTTTTAAACTGAAAAAAGGCCAGGTATCAAAGATCGTCGAAACCAAATACGGCTATCACATCATCAAGGTGGAAGACAAACAGCCGGCCCGGACAGTTTCCAAAGTGGAACTGGCCGAGCGAATTCATCAACACCTGCTGCAACTTAAATCGGAAGAAGCCTTGCAAACTGCGATTGATGACTTGCGAAAAGAGGCCAGAGTGGAAGTTAACCTGAATTAATCGCATTAAGTTTGCTTTACTCAAGCAGGCCGGGATACGCGCATCCCGGCCTTTTTTTATTGATTGTGTATCGCTGCGCGATGCTGTATTTTTATGTCGGGGGTTGCCCGACAGCAAGTGACTTTCTCTTGCGCGGCCAAGAGAAAGTCACCAAAGAGAAGGCCGCCCCGGCTGGTGCCGGCTTGCTGTGAAGTTTGGCTTTTATCTTGAGGTTCGCAGACGGGCCCTCCCTGGCCCGGCTGCTCATAAGGCAGTATCCATACTGCCTGCTTGTTTTTTTCTAAAAGCCAAATTTCACAGCGCACCAGCCAAAGGGGAATGATCCTCCCCCGAATATCATGTTTAAAGCAGAGCTAGTGATAAACAATAACCTTGCCGCGAGGATCGGGCCCCATTATCGGCGAGTGGTTGAGATGAATTTCATTATCGATTAATCGCGGCAGGGATGCCGCGCATTGGCAGTGGTCCTTGGAAGGACCATCTGCCAATGACAGGATGAAATCCATCGCAAACACGTTATCGCCGATTGGGTGTCCTTTCTTTTGGTGACTTTTCTTTGGACACGCAAAGAAAAGTCACTCGCCACAGCCACGCAGTGGCGGGCGAAAAAACTACATCGAATAACAAAAACCTTTTCCAAAACTACGCAGACCTGTAGGGCGCATTAGTGCAGCATAATCCGCCGCCTGTTTTATTTTTATTGATTGTGTATCACTGCGTGATGCTGTATTTGGTGTTCGGACCCGGCCAAACAGCCGGGTTCCTTTTCTTGGCCGCGCAAGAGAAAGTGACCCGCCCAAGCCGCGCAGCGGCAGGCGGTACATAACAACATTGAATAAAGAATCAAACAGGCCTCAGCCACGTAGTGGCGTTTTGTTCCGGATAGTAAACAGGTACAGGCCGGGATATCCCCGGCCTTTTGTTAACCCGCCTGTTTTAGCAGCAGCGGTGCTTCCTCGACGGGTTTTTTCATGGTCACCAGTTCTTCCGCACTGGAAGGATGGATGGCGATGGTATTATCGAAGTCAGCCTTGGTGGCGCCCATTTTTATTGCCACGGCAAAGCCCTGCAACATTTCGTCTGCGTTGTCACCAATGATATGTATACCAACCACTTTTTCATCTTTACCCGCGCAGATCAGTTTCATGGCAGTGGTGATACCATGGCCTGACAGAGCATGACGCATGGGTGTGAATTCACTCTGGTATACCGTTATTGCATTACCATAGCGTTGCCGCGCTTCGTTTTCACTTAGACCAACGGTGCCAATCGCCGGATGGGCAAATACCACACTGGGGATGTTCGCATAATCCACCTTGACGTCCTCCGCATTGAACAGACGTCGCGCCAGTTTGCGTCCTGCCGCAATGGCGACGGGAGTTAAGGGCATTTTGCCGGTGATGTCGCCGATGGCATATATACCTGCGACATTGGTATTCTCATACGCATCCACGGGTATGACACCGTTGGGCATGAGTTTGACACCGGCCTTTGCCAAATCCAGATCAAGGGTATTGGGACGGCGTCCCACGGCCCAGATAATACAATCAAAGGCAGCGAGGGTTTTTTCATCCGTGCCATGCACCAGCAATCCTTCTGCCGAACGGCTCAGGCCATTGACCTGGAAGCCGGTCTCAATGTGTATGCCCTGTTTGTACATCTCATCCTGTAACACCCGGCTGATTAACGGATCAAAGCGTTCCATGAGTCGATTCTCAAGGGCGATGATGGTGACGCTGGAACCAAGGGCGTGTAACACACCGCTCAATTCGACACCGATATAGCCACCGCCGATGACTGCAACCCGTTTGGGCTGTTCCTTCAGTTCGAAGAAGCCATCCGATGTGATGCCAAGCTCCGCACCGTTCACCGGCGGGACAATCGGCCGGCCGCCGGTGGCGATGACAATATGATCGGCCGTGTATTGTACGCCGTTCACTTCGACTGTATGGGCATCGACAAAACGGGCGTGACCAGTGATGCGTTCGATACCACTGTCCTGCACATAACTGTTCCAGTAGTTGTTAATGTTAGTGATATATTGTTCACGACCGGCGACCAGCTTTTGCCAGTCAGTTTCTCCGCGCGAAGCGGGGATACCAAAATCACCGGCCGAGTCGACAGCATGGGCAAGATTGGCGGCATACCACATGACCTTTTTGGGTACACAGCCATTGTTAACACAGGTACCACCCATGCGTCTGGATTCAATAACGGCGGCCTTTTTACCAAACAGGGCAGCCTGCTCGGCGACGGCCAGACCGCCACTGCCACCTCCGATGGCGATTACATCGTAATGCTGCTTGTTCATAATCATTCCTCGTTAATAATGCAGGGTGGTGTTGCTCACCCCGCAGGCTTATTCAAAAAAAGGTGGCTCAGTGGATGAGCCACCAAAGGATTCCCCCTGGAGATCGGGGGAGGGGACTGACTGTCAGGCGACCTTCTTTTCGGCCAGGTGTTTTTCCAGATCTTCCGAGCCACCAATGTGCTGACCATTGATGAACACCTGCGGTACTGTCGAGCGACCGGAAACGGCGCGCAGTGATGCCTCGGTGTAATCGCGATTCAACACCAGTTCTTCGAACTGGATGCCGGCATCATGCAACATGCCCTTGGCGCGTACACAGAACTCACAACCTTCACGGGTGAAGACAGTGACTTCCAGCGGCCTGGCGGCATTCGGTGCAATATGTGCCAGCATGGTGTCGGCGTCAGAGACTTCAAAGGGGTCGCCGGGTTTGTTGGGTTCGATAAACATCTTTTCAACCACACCGTCTTTCACCAGCATGGAGTAACGCCAGGAACGATCACCGAATCCGAGGTCACTCTTGGAAACCAGCATGCCCATACCACGGCTGAAGTCACCGTTACCATCAGGCAGGAAAGTGACATTGAAGGCCTTCTGTTCTTTCTGCCATTCATTCATCACAAAGGCATCGTTAACAGAGACACAGATCACTTCATCCACACCGTGTTGCTTCAGTACCGGTGTCAGCTGGTTGTAGCGTGGCACATGGGTGGAAGAACAGGTCGGGGTAAAGGCGCCCGGCAGTGAAAACACCACCACGGTCTTGCCTTTGAATATGTCATTGGTTGAAACATCCACCCACTCGTGGTTCTTGCGGGTGCGGAATGTCACTTGCGGGACCTTTTGACCTTCGCGATTCTCAAACATCTTGCTCTCTCCTCGTAATTGGGGTCGTTGCCCCGGTTGATTGCGTTGACGGGAGAATTATCGGGATAGCTGGTCGATATATAAAATCGTTTAAAACGAGTAAGGCGATAGGGAAAACCGATAGTGTGATGCAGTACTCAATTTTTAAAACATTCACTAATGTAGGGTCAATGAAGGCACTGAAAATGTGTGGGAATATGGGATAATTGACACGCTCAATCTGAGCAAGGTGGGGGATCAGCGGGGACGATACCGCTGCCCCCGCAGGATAAAAGACAATAATGGAGACAAGTTGTGAATCGCACAGACTCATTTAAATCGGGGAGGAAAGGGCATTTATTCCGCTTTTTCCGTTTTTTACATAACAAACTCTTCTCTTCAACACTCATCGTCATGACCACCCTGGCTGGACCGGTTTTCGCCGGAGAAAGCTATACCCTGTTCGAAGCAGGGCAGGTCAAGCCGCTGGCCATGTCCCACAACGGTGTCTACTTATACGCCGCCAACACACCCGACAACCGTCTGGAAGTCTATGAAATCAAGGCCGACAAACTGGTCCACAAGGGCTCGGTGGTGGTCGGTATCGAACCGGTGACCGTGGCCGTGGCCCCGGACAATAAGGTGTGGGTGGTTAACCATGTGTCTGACTCGGTCAGTATCGTGGATGCCACAGACCCCACCCGGATGCGCGTGGTGCGTACCTTGCTGGTGGGTGATGAACCGCGTGATCTGGTTTTTGCCGGTCCCGGCAAGACTCGCGCCTTTATTACCACCGCCCACCGCGGCCAAAATTCACCGGTGCCGCTGAGTGATCAGACGACACCGGGTATCGGGCGTGCGGATGTCTGGGTGTTTGATATCAATAATCTGGGTGGCTCACTTACCGGTGATCCGCTGACCCGGCTGGTATTGTTTACCGACACACCACGCGGCCTGGCCGTTTCGCCGGATGGCAAGACAGTCTATGCCGCCGGATTCAAGACCGGTAACCAAACCACCAGCTTGCTGGAAATGATCGTCACACCGGAAGGCGGTGTACCCGGTGCGACCACTATGGTTGATATGAACGGTGACGGTATCCCTGAACCGCATATCGCTGACGTGAATGGCCTGTTGCAGCCACTCACCAGTTTGATTGTGAAATTCAACGGTCAACACTGGGTGGATGAGACCGGCAAGATCTGGGATCACAAGGTGAAGTTCAACCTGCCGGATAAGGACGTTTTCACGATTGATGCCATGGCCAACCCGCCGGTGGAAACAGGCAGTTATGCCGGCGTGGGTACGGTACTGTTCAATATGATCACCAATCCGGTGACCGGCAAGTTGTATGTCAGTAACACGGAGGCCCTGAACCATATCCGCTTTGAAGGACCGGGTGGTCTGGGCAGCACGGTGCGTGGTCACTTTGTGGAAAGTCGGATTACAGTAGTGGACGGTACCGTTAAACCGCGCCACCTGAACAAACACATCGACTACTCGGTGTGCTGTACCGACAACCCGGCGGAAAAGGAAAAATCACTGGCCCAGCCCACTGATATGGCTATCAGTGCCGACGGTAAAACACTTTATGTGGCCGGCTTTGGTTCCGCCAAGGTGGCTGTGCTGGATACCGCCAAACTGGAAGACGACAGTTTTCAGCCCAATGCGGCTGATCAGATCATGTTGAGTGCCGGTGGTCCCAGCGGTGTGGTGCTGGATGAAGCGCGCAAGCAGCTCTATGTCCTGACCCGTTTCGATGATGGTATCTCGGTGGTCAATACCGATACCAAACAGGAAATCCGCCATATCACCATGTATAACCCGGAACCGGCGCACATCCGTGCCGGTCGTCGTTATCAATATGATGCCAAACTGACGTCCAGCCATGGTGACAGCTCCTGTGGTCTGTGCCACGTCTATAGTGACATGGACAACCTGGCCTGGGATCTGGGTAATCCCGATGGGACTCCCTTGCCCAATCCGGGTCCGTTTGCCATCGACCATCGTGACTTTGGTTTCCCGTCAGAAATCTCCACCTTCATGAACATGAAGGGTCCGATGACCACCCAGAGTATGCGCGGTATGGCCAACCATGGCGCCATGCACTGGCGCGGTGATCGCACCGGTGCCAATGATGAACCCTCCGTGCAACCGGATGGCGGCGTCTATAACGAACAGGCCGCCTTTAAGTCCTTCAACGGCGCTTTCCACGGTTTGATTGGTCGTCAGGTGGTGCTGACTGAGCAGGCCATGCAGGAATTCACTGACTTTGCCCTGGAGATCACCTATCCGCCCAACCCGAACCGTGCACTGGATAACTCACTGACGCCGGTACAAGCGGCAGGACGTGACTTCTTTATGGACCAGACCAAGGTGGTGGACAGTGTGCATCACTGTAACGGCTGTCACGTGCTGGATCGTAACGGCAACGATGGCTTTACCAACAAACCGGGCTTCTTCGGTACTGATGGTAAAAACACCTTTGCCTTCCAGACCCAGTTCTTCAAGGTGCCGCACCTGCGTAACCTGTACCAGAAGGTGGGCATGTTCGGCATGGCCAACAACAACAACTTCCTGGCTGAAGATCCTTTCACCGGTCTGGCACCGGAGATGACTCCGGATCAGTTGTTCTATCATCTGTTCTTCGGTAACGAGAACCCGCACTATGGTGATCAGATCCGTGGTTTCGGTATGTTCCATGACGGCAGCGTGGATACCATCTTCCGCTTCCATAACATCGTGGGCTTCCTGCCGCGTCCGGCCGGCGCCGTGACACCGCTGGATCCGGGTAACCCGGCCAATCTGGATATCTCTCCGGATGGTATGGCCATTCGTCGTAATCTGGAGCAGTTCCTGCTGGTGTTCGACAGCAACCTGCATCCCATCGTCGGACAACAGGTGACACTGACCGATACCAATGGTGCCGTGGTGGGTCCGCGTATCGACCTGTTGATCTCCCGCGCCGCCCTGGGTGAATGCGATCTGATCGCGACGCGCAAGGACATCGGTTATCTCTATGTGAACGGCAGGTTCCAGAGCGATACCGCAGCAAAAGCACCGCTGACTGATGCCGAGCTGCGTGACAAGGCGTCGAAGAAAGACAGTGAAATCACCTACACCTGTACACCTCCAGGTAATGGCGTGCGTCTGGCACTGGATCGTGATGAAGACGGTGTCTATAACGCCGATGAGATCGCCGCCGGTACCAACCCGGCGGATGCATCCAGTCTGTAAAACACGCTGATACAACGTGTTGCAAAGCAAACCCGGCCGGGCAACCTGCCGGGTTTTTTTATGTATTGGAAATGGCCCTGACGGTATTGGGCAAGTGGCTGTGGATCACGGCAGCAAAGGCCTCCAGCGCCGCCTTGCGCGGAAAGGTCTGCCGATAGACCAGCGATACCCGGCGTGATGCATTGGGGATGTCCAGCTTGCGGGTGACAATGCCACGCCCCGTACTCCAGCTGCCGCCCAGAGCCAGGGCGGGGACGAGTGTGGAACCAAAACCGGCACTGACCAGTTGCAGCAGGGTTTCCAGTGAAGCGGCACGCAGGTCGGCCATTTCGCCTGTTTCGGGGCGTTCCTTGAGATGACAAACTGCCATGGCCTGATCCGCCAGACAATGTCCTTCAGAAAGCAGCAACAACTGCGTGTTATCCAGATCGGCCTGACTGATTTCATCCAGATGATAAAACGGGTGATCCGCCGGGTGGGCCAGCCAGAAAGGTTCATCGAACAGTGGCATCACGGCCAGGTCCGGCTCTTCAACCGGTGTGGCGAGCAGGGCGGCATCGATTTCGTGTCGACGCAGACGATCCAGCAGGATATGGGTCATCTCCTCAGACAGGACCAGCTTGAGTTGGGGGTGTTGCTGACGCAGTGGGACCAGGATCAGGGGCATCAGGTAGGGACTGAGGGTGGGAATGGCGCCGATACGTAACGGGCCGGCCAACGGGTCCTGCCAGGCCTGGGCCGCCTGACGTATCGCCTCGGCCTGATCCATCAGATGGCGGGCGTGGTTCAGGATGGTGGTTCCGATCGGTGTGATTTCCACGGAGCGATTGGTGCGCTCAAACAGGGTAACGCCCAACTCATCTTCCAGTTTCTTGATCTGACCGCTCAGGGTCGGCTGGCTCACATAGCAACGCTCAGCGGCCTTGCCGAAATGGTGGGTCTCGGCCACGGCGATGACATACTGGAGGTCGCGGAGGTTCATATATAGATGTTACCAATCAATTCGTATTTAACAACTGTAACTATCAATCAATTGGGGGAACAGGGCTTTTAAATTGTGGAAAAGCAGCCGGCAACAAGTTCCAACTGTCAAATTGTGTTAATTAAACATAATAATAACAATAGATTAAAAAAATATTTAGACTTGATCAAAAAACTGTAGAAGGCTAGGATTAATTTAGACTTTGTCTAATTAAATAAACAGACAAGGTCATCTGCCTGGGGTGTATGTGGTCCGGCATCAATCCAACAATAACCCGATGAGGAGGAAACCAGGATGAAAGTGATCATGGTCTGTTCCGGTATTCTGGCAATGGTGTTGACCACGGTTGTGCAGGCTGCAACACCCGTGGGATTGCCGGCGGTACCGGTTCCAAAAAATAACCCGCAAAGTCCCGACAAAATCAAACTGGGCGAGAAGCTGTTTCTCGATAAACGCTTCAGTGCCGACGGCACGGTGAGTTGTTCCACCTGCCATGATCCCGCCAGGGCCTTTACCGACAGTCCCTTAAAAGTATCGGAAGGCATCAAAAAACTGACCGGTACCCGTAACGCGCCGACAGTGGTCAATGCCGCCTACATGGAAAAACAATTCTGGGACGGCCGTGAACCGGATCTGGAAGGTCAGTCTGCCGGACCGTTTATCAATCCGGTGGAGATGGGCTTAAAGAATCATGAGCCGATCCTGCAGATCGTGCGCAGCGATCCGGAATACCAAAAGCTGTTTAAGAAGGTATTCAAGGCCAGTGGCAAGCAGATCACCATGAAACACGTACAACAGGCCATCGCATCGTTCGAACGCACGGTCATCTCCGGTAATTCACCCTTTGATCGTTTCTACTTTACCGGTGATAAATCCGCACTGAATGAAAAAGAGCAGCGCGGCCTGCAGGTCTTTCTCGGTCAGGGGCGTTGTGTCTCCTGTCATACCATCTCGCAAACTCACGCTTTGTTTACAGACAGTCGCTTCCATAACCTGGGCGTCGGGTTTGATCGGATCAATAAGGATGTGAAGGAACTGGCCAATGCCTATCAGGCGGCACGCAAGAAGGGTATCGATGTGGATGTGGAAGTGCTGACGAATAAAAACACCTCTGAACTTGGTCGTTTTGCCGTCAGTACGCAACTGCGCGACCTGGGTGGTTTCAAGACACCGACCTTGCGTAATGTCGCTGTCACCGGACCCTACATGCATGACGGCAGTATGGAGACATTGCGCGACGTGGTGGTCTTCTATAACAACGGCGGCCGTGTGAAAGAAAGTGATCCGTTCTTTGATTTTCAGAGTGGTGGTATTCGTCCGCTCGATCTGAGTGATGATCAAATCGACGATCTGGTCGCCTTTCTTGAAGCTCTCACCAGCCCCGAACATAAAAAATAGGAGGAACACACCATGCAACGCAGAAATTTTCTTAAAGGCGCAGGCGCATTGCTGGCCGGTGGTGTGCTGCCCGTCAGTCTGGTCGAGGTTGCCTTTGGCAAGACCAAAACGGAAAACTTCACCTTTGCCTATATCTCGGATTCACATATCCAGCAGATCAAGGGCAACAGCTTTGTGCGCAGTTTTGATCGCGGCCTGATTCGGGCCGTGGCCGAGTGCAACATGCTGGACCCCAAACCCGACTTCGTGATCTATGGCGGTGATCTGGCACAACTGGGCAGCAAGCCGGAAATCGATCATGGTCTGGAGATCATGTCCGCCTGCAAACACAAGGTCCATTATGTTCTGGGTGAACACGATTACTATCTGGACCTGGGTAAATACTGGCAATCACAACTGGGGCCGCACTGGTACAGTTTTGATCACAAGGGTGTTCACTTCGTTGTGCTCAACAGTATCCTGGTGGACGACAAGTGGATAAACAAATGGTCCAGCGGCGAAGAGCGTATGGGCGTTATGGCGGGACTGGATAACCCGTTGGGATCACCCTTTATGGTGGGCGCCGCGCAACGTGCCTGGTTAAAGCAGGATCTGAATAAAGTGAGCAAGGATACACCGCTGGTGATCTTCTCCCATTCACCCCTGCAAAAGATCTACAAGGGCTGGAACTTCTGGACCGACGATGCAGAACAGATCCAGGCTTTGCTCAAACCCTTCAGCAAGGTCAATGTCTTTTACGGCCATGTGCATCAAATCCAGTACAACCAGATCGGCAATATCAGCTTCCATTCTGTGATGGCAACCGCATGGCCCTGGCCATACCCGTCCACCTATAGTCAGGCGGGCAGTCATCTGCCTAAACTCACCGTGGAAATGAACCGCGCCGATCCCTTCTTTGAACGGGATGCCACCGGCTGGCAATTCATTGATGTGTGGAGTGGTAACAGCACCGTGCAATACCAGTTACCGGAAAACAATACGCGCACCGTTGCCTTCAACACAAAAAGCAAACGACCCGAGGACAAGCAATACCAGTCCAAAGGCAAGCGTATCCCCCCACAGGACCACTATTAAGAGGAGCAACAATCATGAACAAGAAAAAAATGTTGCAACTGACCTGCGCAACGCTGGCGCTGTTTATCGGCGGCGGGGTGACCGCCGACGAATTCACCAAACAGGATCTGCAACGCTGGCAGGCTGAATACATGGCGGCAGTAAAAGCAGGCCGCGACGTCTTCACCGATCCAAAGCTGGGCAGCAATGGCATCGTCTGTGCACAATGTCATCCCAATGGCGCCAACACCCACCCGGAGACCTATCCCAAATTCCAGAAACAACTGGGCAAGGTCGCGCAAATGTGGGAAATGGTCAATTGGTGCATACGCAACCCGCTGGAAGGCAAAGACCTGGCAGCGAATGATCCACGGATGACCAACATGCTTGCCTACATCGCCCATGAACGGCGCGGTAAAACACTGACACCGGGTAAACACTGACAACCATCCACCGGCAGTAAGAGGGTAACGGCGCAAGTCGTTGCCCTTTTTTATTGTGTCCCATATTTGCTTGGGAACCGGATGTGCCTCTTCTCGTTGCCGTAAACATAACGCAAAGAACGCAAAGGCGCAGAGAATGCAAAGAAAGAAATTGTTATCACTTCTGTGACTTGTTCCCATGCTCTGCGTGGGAATGGCTCTGCCATATCTCGTTGATGGAGCATAACGCAGAGTTCGCAGAGGCACAGAGAACACAGAACAAACCAAATTAATCAGAGATAGAACGCAATACAGAAAAGGAAAATAATGAAACCGGACTCAATTGTATATTTCATCCAGACCCTGTAGGCCGGGACTGAACAGCAATGCCGACATCGCCCGGCGATACAAAAATTACATGACATGTCTGCACGGAGAAGACTTTATTAATTCTATTCAATGCTGTCAGTTGTTTCTTCCGGCAGATAGTCAAGCAATACGTCATGGAACAGTTTGATATTCAGTGGTTTGATCAGATACTCATTAAATCCGATTTGTTTGCCATGTTCGATGTCCCTTGTCATGGCGTTGGCGGTGATGGCGATAACCGGTATGTGTTTTGTTTGACCGTTGTGTCGCAGTTCTGCGAGTATGTCGATGCCGTTCATACCGGGCAGGTTGATGTCCAGCAGGATAAGATCAGGAATGTGGATCATGGCCATGTCCAGTCCCAGGGTGCCGGTGTGGGCGCTGATGAGCTGGATGTCGCTTCTTATTTCAAGTGCAGAGCTTACCAAACGCAGGTTGGGTGGGTTGTCTTCGACATATAACACTTTATAGCGTTTGGTTGGACGTTGTTTGCTTTTGTGCTGGTTTTGATTGGTGCCGTTTGAGGGGGGGGGCTGTGATGATTGTGCTACAAACGGTAGATCAAAATAGAAGGTGCAACCTGTACCGGGTCGATTTTCGAGTCCGATTTGGCCATGCATGAGTTCCACCAATCGTTTGCTCAGTGCCAGTCCGATGCCGGTACCTTCAATAGTGTGGTTATTTTGGTGGTTCAGACGTTCAAAGGGGGTAAACAGCTTGTTGACCAGTGAAGGTTCGATTCCTCCGCTGCTGTCACTTACCGCAATACGCAGTGTGTGTTCATCAGGCCGGCTGTGCTTGATAATGACCTGTCCCTTCGGTTTGTTGTATTTAATCGCGTTGGAGAGGAGGTTGATAAAGACCTGTTTTATGCGCAAGCGATCCGCCTGCACGATATAGCTGGTCCCTGAGGGCAGCATGTTGATCAATTCGATATCATTCTTGTTAGCCAATGGAAATAACATGGAAACTGATTCGGTGATGATGTCAGATATGTCAGTCGGTTCGAGCTGCACTTCAAAGCGTCCTTCCTCAATGCGGGTCAGATCGAGGACTTCATTGATCAGCTCCAACAGGTGCTCGGCTCCCTGCATGACTTCTTCCACATGGTGTATTTGCGTCTCGCTCAAATTGTTATTGTCCATTTGTAATAACTGGCCAAAGCCGAGAATTGCGTTCATGGGCGTGCGTAACTCATGACTCATGCGTGACAGGAATTCAGATTTTGCCTTGCTTGACTGCTCTGCGGTTTCTTTGGCTTCCTCCAGTTCTTTTTGCATGGTCAGCCGTTTACTGATGTCGATACCGACGGCGACCAGAAACTGGACAGTGTTATGTGCATCCATGATGCAGGAGTTATTCCAGGTAACCAGTAGTTTGTCACCATTACTTTTTAAAACGTAGTCTTCGTATTTGGAGTCGGTGCGGGAATTGATGATTTGAAAGAATGCATTACGGGCTTTTTGTGTACCGTCTTTCGGTATCAGCCATTCCCATACCGGTTTGTGCAGATGATCCGGGAAATGGTGGCCGGTGGCTTCTTCAAATGCCGGGTTATAGCGAAAAATTATTCCCTGGGTATCCAGGACCAATAAAAATGCCGAAGTATTTTTCAGCATCTTGCCAAATAACTCTTTCTCAGATTCAAGTTCTTGATTACTTTTAACAATGCCATTTTTTAACAAGGTGTTCTGTTCGGATAGTTGTTGCTCATATCTCATAGCCCGCAACCATAGTTCCCGCCATTGCTGACTTAGCAGCCCCAATTCATCCAGAGATTGGGGCACGATACTGACGTTGCTGTGATCATGTTCATCATGTACCAGTGCATTGCGGAAAGGGGACATACTTTGCCGGAAACTGCTCCAGGCCATTAAAGTACCGGCGGCAGCAATAAGGACCAAAAAGAACCAGATACCAATGGTTTCGGTCGAGAGATAGCCGGTGCGGTCATAAAAATACATTAATAACAGCGTATCGATCAGCACCGGGACAAACAGGCCAAGGACAATCAGTTTAAGTCGGATAGGGGCAACCGATTCCTGAATGCCCTTGGGGGCCAGATAACGGCCCAGTGTGTCGGTGAGATAAAAAAAGATCGGCAGAGCGGTTATTAATCCGCCGGGGATCACGCCGAGAAAACTGGTGACATATTTTTGTGGCGGATAGTTGTAACCGTGCAATGTAGAAAGAGAATACAGGGTGCTGACCAGTCCAACGGCGAAGTAGAGAAACAACAGACTGAAGTAAAACAGTGGTAACAGCCGCAGACGTTTGCGGGTGTTTAAATGTCGCGCGGGATCATTGGCCAGGGTTACCACATCACTGAGGAACCGCTTGGTCAGGAAGAAACCCAGTGTAGCCGCCGAGAGAACAACAATGAGAGCGTAGTCGGTAAATGGATAAAATACCTGGGGAAAGGGAAATACACCTACAAAGCTCAGCATAAATATGCCGGTAAGTGGCGGCAAGGCAAGAGTGACCATGTTGATGGTCCACATGCGACGGCGAAATTCTTTTTCAGGCGACAGTTTGGTTAATATGTCAGAGTTGAAGTTCATTACAATCGCCGGCCCTTAACATTGATGTTGTAATTATCACTTATTTACATTTTATAAAGAATAAACTGTATATGCCATCATGCCGACCAATAAAAATAATTTAACAAAATATCACAAATTGCAGCTGAATGAACTGCAAGTGCTGTACTGATTCGTGGTAAACGGTGAGAACTCCGGTGATCTGTGCGGGATTTACCTTTCACGGGAATCAGGTCGTGGGGTGAGCATCGGCCATCACCACATTCAAGAGAGGATAACCACTGCCTGGTTCCAGGTTGATATCCGCAAAATAAATATGTAAACAGGGCATGCCGCAAGGTGCTTGCGACTCATGTAAGCGGTTGGATTGATTGTGCTCCGTTTGAGACGATGTATCGCAAGACAAGGGTTAAAAGTTCACTGTGTCGGATTGCGTCAAGTTTCGCCGACATGTACCAATTTTGTTTGAGGAGGTGGCTGAACCGATATGTGTGTGCAACACATACCGGCGCAATGATTAGCATTTTTCAGGAAACATCATGCGGCAGCTTTTGACAGACATTAAATACTTTTTCAAATTGTTGCCGGACAGCCTGTTGATCACGGTTATGGCGCTGCGTTCCAGTCTGTTTGACTCTCTGCTCAACGCTATCAGCAGATAATTCACTGTCACCGGTTGCTGAATAAACTCGGGACGCATACGGGTTGCATGACCACCACTGCCGATTTCGGCCCCGGGTTTAAACAGGACAACAAAATTAGAATTGGCGATAGCAGCGATCACCCGGGATCTTTTTACAACAGCAGCATATCGCTGAATAAAAGCCGAATCGGTCCATGTGTTGAGTGCTGATTAATATTTTCTTTGATACCGCAATATCAAAGTCAATTACTGCCAAATTTGACAGGTTTGGAGACGACCTGATCATTTGTCTTGTTTTTTTTTCGCAATCGGTTCGTTACAATTGAGCTATTCAAGCATTCGAATGCGCTGTGACGTAACCACGAACCGAGATTACAAATATATCTTTCTCAGTATGGATAAGCGATGAAAATAGACATTCCTGATCATATTGCCAACGCCATTGGTCTGACTGAACAGGAGTTATTAGCAAGTTTGGTGGAATCTCTTTACAACCAGGGCAGGCTTTCAATTGTCTTCGACGGTGAGTCGACGGAGATGTGCAAGGAAGAGTTTTTAAAAATGTTGGCTGAACACAACAGGCGACTGCATTATGATCCTGATGACTTTAATGACAGCATTGACCAATTGAGGTTCAGCGTGGATCCTGCCGACAACTATTATTGAAAACAGACTTCTGCGGAAGCATTGCAGCGTGTCGGGTGATTGTTATTGTCTTTAGATAATGCAGATTATTGTTTGAAAGGCGGATACCGGCGGTTGGAGCGCCGGTATGCTTACAGGTTAATCGCCGCGCTGGAATAACAGAAAAATATATTTTTTGCCCGCCATAAATTTTTTACTGTCCAGCAGTTCTTCGCTTTCATTTAATTTACGAATTTTCTTGCGTAACAACCAGCCAACAAAACGCGTCATGAGCGGATGATCATGCCGGAATTTTTCGGTGATGATATCAACACCGGTGCGGCCTTTACGAACCAGATCCCGGGCGAAGTCCAGTGTGCGGGTGGCTTCACGGGTAATATCACGCTCTTTCAGCAATTCAAAGCCGTTCTCTCTGGCCAATTGCATGAACTTGTTGAAGTTGTGACCGCTCTTGGCCATGACACCTTCAGCGTTATCCAGCGTGAAGTAATCACAAATCATCCAGTAGCCTTTGGAACGCAGTGAGCGTTTGACCCTGCTGAAGATCTGATCCAGCGGTACGTATTGACAGGATTCGCTCATCAAAACCATGTCATATTGCTTGCTTGGTTCAAAATCCTCAAAGCGGCAGAAGTGAAACGGCGCCTTGATCTTTTTGGTGAGCATTTCCATCTGGTTGACATCCGGTGACAGGGCCTCGGCGTCCAGTCCCATGGCCAGCATCCGGGTCCACATGGCACCGGTACCGCAACCGGATTCAAGTGTGGTTTTTACGTCGGCGGGGATGTTGTCAGCGAGCAGATCTTCATAACGCTTTTGGGCAAGCTTCAGATTGGCGATGGTTAGTTCATCGTCGTCGTTCCAGATACCGTAGTGCAGGTGTTCAAGTCCAAGTACTTCGTTATAAAAGCGCAGGGCGCGGTCGTTCTTTGGTTTCTTCAAAGTCAGGCCTCATATGGGACAGGAAAAATCGTCGTCAATATTCTACAGGAATTATGGATATTATAAATAAAATCAAGCACTAATAATATGGTTCTGACAAGAGCATTTGTCCAGTTTTTTATCCCTGAATTTCCAGTCCCGTGGTCCGGCGATCCGGCAGGTATTTATGGTGCGGTGCTTGCCTCGGCCGGCTCAATGACGGCCAGTTCACCCAGGACCTGATTGATCTCGAGCAGGGTCATGTGTTGTGCATCAGATGGGTCAGACCATTGGCTGCAACTCAGCACCGCAATATCCGGTTGGCGACTTGAGGTAATGCGGATCTCGGTGATGTATTCAATCGCGGTTGCACCGTCCTGGGCAAACAAACCACCGAGATGTCGTGAAGCGGCCAGTCGGAACGACCGTTGATCGGCAACATATTCTTCCAGCTTGCGGGTTTCCACGACGGTGAAGGTATCCGGTTTTATTTCACGGGGCGAATCGGAACGCTTGTGTGATAAAAACCAGCAATGTGGATAGTACTGGTCTCTTTCTTTTTTGTGGATGACTTTCCCGTACTGGATCCAGGCGCGTGAGCGGTTGGCAGGTATGGGCAAGCTTTGTTTGACAATAACCCGGCTGCCGGCAGGTATACGATAATAGGGTGAAGTGGGTGGGAAGGCGCTGCTGCCGGCACAGGCTGCCAGCCCGATAGTCAATGGTATGACAAAGCACAGGCGACGCATAAAAGTACCTCCTGCAGGAGACGGAAACGCGTTCCCGTATTATATGCCTGTTTGTGTTTGACCGGTATCGCACGGGAAAAATGATGTTTATACAAACAACGATTTATGTGGCTGTATCACACAAACAGCGGATATCTTCATCATGTCTGATATTTCTCGCAGCCAGGCAAGCATGTCCATGCAATGTGTGATCGTCATCAAACGGTATATGTCCCAGCCGAGGCGAAAACGTGACACAGTGCGACAGTCAGTCGTCGGGAATAACAACAGTTGACTTATCTTCCTGCCGATAAAACATTACAAATAATATAGATAATTGGTTATGGGAGGATTCTGGCTATGGAAAATTTGTTTGAACATTTGTCATGAGGCGTAAGAAATTCATCCGGCCAGGACTGATTCAGCAGACTTGGTGATGTTGATACCACTGTTTTATGCAGATATCTGTGTAGCGGCACAGTAGCAAACGGCGGCATTTTCCCTTACTTTTTAGCTGTTATGCTCCGAATTCGTGCATTTTATTACTTATTGAAACAAAGTATCTGCCGATAATTTTACTCAGATATTTACATGGAAGGGATGGATTCAATGAGCTTCGAATTTCCGGTCAGCTTTGATCAGGAAATCCTGGTGCAATACCGGGAGGAGCTGCAATGGGCGCACCAGGAACTGGAGATGCTGGCGATTACGCTGGAACGGACACCGAATGATATGGATGCCGTACAGCAGATACGGCAAATCTTCCAGGAACTCTGGATGAGTTCGGTCAAACTGGATCTGGTACCCATTTCTGAAAGTCTGCAAGATACCCTGAAAGGTCTCGATCTATTACTCGACTGGCAAGTCTATCCGGTCAGTATGACGGAATTTATGCTCATCCTGATCGATAAAATTCTCGCTCTGGCCTATGAAATCGAGACCCGGTTTTTTATCGATATGCGCAAGACGCAACAGATCCTGGTGGCCTTGCAATACATCATTCTGGCGAAAAATCCTGCCGAGATCAGTCAGGGCATCGAAAATGCTGTGGCAGCCATGCAACAGGAGATCGGGGAACTCAGCGAACAATCTGCTGCGAGCGGTGATATTGATCTGTTTGGCGACAGTGTGGACCTGTTTGATGATGGTGTAGAGTTATTCGGAGATGACAGTAGTGAGCAGCCGGCCATTCAAACTGTATCGGGGCCTGATATTTTTGTCCCGGAAACCATCAGGAATCCTCTCCTGCAGGCACGAGACTATATCAAGAATGCCAAACAGGAAAACTGTTTGGCTCTGTTGGGCAAGATATCTGATCAAGCCACCCGGCATCATGATTCACATACCGGTGTGTTGCTCGAACTGGCCATGGCGATGAATATTATGGCGGGTCTGCCGGTCAGTCAGGAGTCGCTGTTCAAGGGGATCTGCCTGCACGACATTGCATTGGCCTCAGTCCCCGATCTGCTGACCGGCAAACGAAAACTCAGTCAAGATGAAATTGAGGAATTGAAACTGCATCCGGTGAAAGGCGCCGAACTGGCCCATGCCATGCCGGGTTCCGATGAAACCGAGTTGCTGGTGCTGCATCACCATGAAAGGCTGGATGGTTCCGGTTATCCCTTTGGACTCAAAGGGGATAATATCAGCGAACAGGGCAAGCTTGCCGCGATTGTAGATACCTTCCACAGCATACTGGAACAAAACAAAGGTGTCGGTGATCGGGACAAGGTGTTGCGTGCCATCACCGAGATTAATCTTGGCCTGGTCAGGCAATATGATGCACTATGGGTTGGGCTTTTTAACCGTTGTATCCGCAATTACTGGTTAAAGGAATGGCATGCCAACCGTAACGTTTTGTTGAAAAGAACCGGCTGACCGATTACTGCGCGGTTGTTTGTGCAGCGGGTTGAGGCGGAAGTTCCGCCTGACGTTGCAGGGGATTACAGTTATTGATGATCACCTGGCCCTCCAGTAAATTCCCCCGCGAATATTCCCTGAAATGACAGGTATTGGTTTTTGGATCATAGTTTTCGATCCACAGGTTATCATCCTTCCAGGTAGCGGTAATGTGGAACTGTCCTTCCGGTACCTTGATGGTCATCACGCCGCCAAAGCGTTTGACAAAGATTTGCTGAAAATGGAAATAATAAGCAACGGTACCAATCAAGAAAATAATGGCAGATGCAATCAGCGCCCCTTTCCACTGGGTCAGTTTGTAACCCACACCGTAGAGCAGGGCAATTACCAAACCAAATATCAGAAACCAATAAAGATACGTTATCATTTTCACACTCCTTGAAAAAACGGAAGGGCGGTGTTACGGACCGGACACCGGTATGATACGGCCCGCAGGGTGGTGCTGACAAGTCTCTGTTAATGAGAACCGATACAATCAGATACAGATCGAGACAAACAGCAATATACTGTTTCTGTACAGCTGCGTATACTGATACACATTCTGGAAAATTGAAGCATAGCGGGATAATTTTGCATGTTTGCCATCATCTTTCTTGTTGTCATGGCCTGTCTCAATGTTTATATCTGGTGGCGCTGCCTGCGCCGACTGCATTATCGGCATGGCAAGTATCTGGTGCTGATCCCGATGACCCTCATGCTGGGCGATATATTCTTTATCCTTGATATCATGACCGGCTTTATCCCTGATTCACCGACACTCTACCTGATCACCAGTTCCTTTGTGGGACTGACCTTTATGATGTTTGTCATCGCCGTGATTTACGACCTGACTGTCACCGTCTCACAACGTGTACCGTTTGATCAGGAAAAACGTCGCACAGTGAAGTTGATCTTTGATGTGACCATGTTGATTGCGGCCTTTACCTATTTATTTCGGGGCCTGAGCCAGGGATTGAAAGACCCGGCTATCAACCCTGTACGAGTAAAGATTAGGGATTTCCCGTTTGATAAATTCACCATTGTGCAACTGACCGACCTGCATGTGGGACGTACCATCAAGCGTGACTTCATGGAACGACTGGTGGAACGGGTTAATCGCCTCAAACCGGATATGGTGGTGATCACCGGTGATCTGTTTGACTTGCGCATCAGTCACATCGAATACGATGTCTATCCACTCAAGGATTTGCAGGCCCCGACCTATTTCATCCTTGGCAACCATGAATACTTCCACGGGCCGGGCGAAGCGATCGAGTATGTGCGTTCGCTGGGGATTACCCCGCTGATTAACGAATGCACAGTGATCGGGGAAGGGGAGAAACAGTTCAATCTCATCGGACTGACTGACCTAATAGGACACCGCACCGGACTTTATCAACCGGATCAGGAAAAGTGTTATCAACATGTGGACCAAACCAAACCCTGTATTGTCCTCGCCCATCAACCGAAGATGATGTTGCACATGGATAACTATCGCTGCGACCTCATGCTCAGTGGCCATACCCACGGTGGGCAGATATTTCCCTTCGGCCTGCTGGTCATGACCGACCAGCCCTATCTGGCTGGTCTCTACAACCATACCAGAGACAAACAGATCTTCGTCAGTCGCGGCACAGGGTATTGGGGACCGCCGTTACGTGTGCTGGCGCCGAGTGAGATTACCCATATCACTGTCACTCGTGTCTGAAGTTTTTATTACACCAGATAATCCATCAACATCAGTCTGGCCCACTCCGGCAGGGGATCGACCAGTGGTGTGAGGGTGTGATTGCGAACATCAGCAATCGGCTGATAGGGTTGATCATGCAACGAGTTGTCGTAGAAGCGAGTGATGTCGGTGAGCGGCAGTGCCTGTTTGACGTTTTGCATGGTGCGGGGAATGCGTTGAGTGATCTTCTCCGGCGGAACGTTATGCCCGCCTTCCGTTACCCGTTGTATCACACGGGCCTGATTGAGTTCAGCGCTGAGCAGGTGAATGTAGATCAGGATCACCTGGTAGCCTCTGGATTTGGCTTCAGCAATAAAATCGATCTTGGAGGGATGGGAAAAGACCGTCTCAAAGCAAAAACTCACCCCGCGGGCCAGCAGTTCACTGCGCAAGCGACCCGCCATCAGCGCGGCATCATAACTCAAGGCCTCGGCATTTTTCGCATCCATGTTGCGGGCCAGGATATCGGCATTGATGAAGGGCAGGCCGCCGGGGGCGAGAAAGCGCTGGTAAAAAGTCGACTTGCCGGCCCCATTACCGCCGGTCAGTACCCAGACCTGGCGATCAGTCATTTGCTGGGGGTGAACAGACCGTTGTGGAAATGACCGGTATCACGACTGCCGTCGGGTTGAATGCGATCCAGCATTCCGGGGTGGGTCCGACTGGCTTCGTAAACCACCCCGCCTCGGGACACGTGCGGAGTGGTGCGCTGGGCTTCTATCCGACTGAATACCTCATCCGGATCAAGCGGACCGGCAGAGATGGTCTCGACCTTCACCTCGGCGATCCCCTGGAGCAGGGCAATCACATCATGGCTGCTGATCCGCTGGGCGATGGTCTTGCCCAACTCGGCCCAAAACTCGATCTGCTTGGGGGCGGAACGCTTGAACAGACGGCCCTCAACCTCGGCCTCCAGAACCAGTTTTTCATTTAAACGCAGGGCAGCAGAAGGCATACATTACTCCTTGGATTGTTGCGTAATGATATAAATTGTAGCAAAACGCAACAAATCAGGCTATGGCCGTGCACAAAAGTCTGAGACGGCCAGTAATTATCGAAAATACAAGAAGTTACTAAAGTGAAGGGAAGGAAGTGGCGGATGTTGGCTGTGGTTTCATGACTTGTAAGACGAGGCAGGAATACCCGGCAAGGGGAGATGGACAGGAAGGGTGGGGTGATGGACAGCAGGTTTGCTGGTTTTTCCTCGAATGGCGGGTGTCGCTCTCGCACTTCCCTGTGCTATCGCGACATTAGTGCATCTCTGCACGTCATCGCCCCCGCTACGCGGTTTCATCTCCAATTCGACCAAACAAAAAACCACCCATAAGGGTGGTTTTGTGTTTGGTGGAGGCGGCGGGAATCGAACCCGCGTCCGCCAGTCCTCTGCCATCGGCTCTACATGCTTATACTGTCTATTAGTTTAACTCAAGGCTACCCGACAGGCAGGGAAAACCAAAAGCGATTCCGGTAAGAGTTTAACGCATCCACCCCGAACAAGTTTCAGCGCGATCCTGTATGGGATGACTCCGGTTATCTGCGCGTACAGGCACACCTCAGGCCGAAGGCTTCGAGCTGGTTATTAAGCAGCTAAAGCGTAGTTGTCGTCGTTGGCAACTATAAGTTTTTGCAGAGTATTTACGAGATTCTGCATCTCGGCATGCACCTCCGGTTTTGTAACCCGCGTCGAAGCCAGGTCGCCCCCGTTGGTAGTCTTGTGATGGGGATTGTAGCAGATAGTTCAAGGCGGGAGAGGGAATATTCCTGTCTGACGCAGTCCCGGCGGTGAAATCACGCCGGATATCCCTCAATTAGGTACTATCGGTATCGGTGTTATACTTTGCGGATATTTTCCGGACGAGAACATAATGCGAATAATTGGTCATTTTCTGGTGGTGGCATTTTTTCTAACGGGCCTGTTCTGGAGCTTTAATCTGCGCGATCCCCACCTTTTGCCGATTCGCGGTTATGAACTGTTCCTGCTTAATGTGCTGTGGATTTTGGCCATATTGATTGCCATGAAGATTCAGGCCGGTTATCGCTATATGCTATTGCCGTCGGTGGTAATCATCCTCCTTATCATCAATCTGTCCGTCTATCAGTATCGTTTGCAGAAAACCGCCGTGTTGAACCAGCCCACGCAACAGCAACGTACAATGAACCAGCGTTTGGTTATCGGTTTCAAGGACCTGGATGAAATTCGCAAACTCTCCCTGAACGGTATTGCCGGGATATTTATTACGCGACGCAATATTGAAGGGAAAACATCTGCCGAGGTTCGCGACTTTATTCTGCAATTACAGACTGCGCGCAAGCAGGCCGGATTGCCGTCCTTGATTGTTGCCACGGATCAGGAGGGTGGGCCGGTATCCAGATTAAGTCCATTAGTGGAGAGTCAGCCGGCCTTGAGTACGCTGCTGGATAACGCACAACCTGCCAAAGACGCCTTTGTCTATGGCGACACACAGGGTGCGGCATTGCAAGACCTGGGTATCACGGTCAACTTTAGTCCGGTGGTGGATCTGAAACCCGACAAGGCACCGGCCGCCATGGATTTTCATACACTAATTAATATACGAGCCATCTCTGCTGAACCACCGGCTGTGATCAGCATCGCTTTGCCGTATATCAAAGGGCTGGAAAAACATGGCATCAACGCCACCCTGAAGCACTTTCCCGGTCTGGGCCGGGTCAGTACCGACACCCATCATTTCTCTGCACATCTGGATACACCGGTCGACCAGTTAATCAAAATCGACTGGCAACCCTTTATCCAACTCACCCGACAAACCGGCAGCTGGATCATGCTCTCGCATGTCATCCTCAGCGCAGTGGATGCAGAAAACCCCGTCTCCACCTCCAATGCGGTAGTCAACGACATTATCCGCAACAAACTGGGTTTTAAAGGCACACTCATCACCGACGACCTGACCATGGGCGCCACCTACAACCGGGGATTTTGTAAAAGTGTACAGAGTGCCTACGGTGCCGGGATCAACTACCTGTTGATCTCTTATGATCATGAAAAGTATTACGATGCAATCGGCTGCCTGACAGACAGTTTTCAAGACGCGGTGACAAGCACAAATTAGCCTGTATTACTGACGTTATCAAAAATAAAACTCATTCCAGATTTGCTACCAAAATTGACAGGTGAGATGCCGCATTCCCGGCAGTCCCGTATAAAAAACCATAAAATAATTGTAAAGAAGTGTTAAATCCGACCGAAAAGCCACACAGGAATAAGTGATTATGACTTTAAAACCAGGTATTTCGCTTGGTTACTATGGTCACTGCAGATGGGGTACTTCACATGGCTATCGGGACACACTTGGCAACCTGGACAAAAGCACGCCGTACCGGCTGGATCCTGGCGGGGATCTTGCTGCTGGGTTTAAGCGGCATCGCCATTACCGCAAGCCTGCCGGGCAGCCGCGTCAAACTGACCCCGCTGAGTCTGGGCAGTACCCCGGACAGCAGCCTGCCGGCCGAAGTGCAGCAGCTGGAAAGCCAAACCGTCCCCCATCTGTTTGACCGCAACACCACGACCGAATACACCGC
>JAOUNS010000041.1 GCA_029880855.1 Gammaproteobacteria bacterium | reverse complement strand
GTATGGAAAATCTTGTCAGCGCTGCGCGCTACCGGTGTGCCCCGATGCGCCACCGGTGTCAGCATCTGCCCATCCACCATGTAGGTTTCGGTTTCAGTGCTTGCGTCATAGCGCGGTACACCCCAGCGGGTGTCGATGGAGACACTGGGCACACTCAGATCCCAGCCCATCCCCAGCCAGCCATTGCCGCCGCCGGAGTTGTAGCTGACCGCCAGTTGCGGTTGCATGCCGTTACGACCCGGCGGGACTTCAATGGGGTAGCTCAGGTTGGCGTCACCGCGATTGCCGGCGCGCGGCGGTTCGATCAGGTTGATGCCCGCGCCCGGATCGGCAGCCTTGATGTCCTTGATGGTGTTTTCATTGAACGAGGCCGGGTTGGGGCTCTCGGGCACCACCACGGTGGCGTTGATCATGTCGGTGAAGTGATCGGTGTGACTGATGATCTTGCCGTTCTTGGTATCCACCGCGACGCGTTCCAGCGGGACCCAGCGTCCGGCCTGTTCATCAAAGTAGTAGGTCTTGATGTCGTTGACGGTCTGACCGGCACGCAGTTGCGCGGCGTTGAACGGGATCTCCACCCGGATGTTCTTTTTGAATTTCTTGCCATGGGGCTTGAAGCGATAGCCCTTGCGCGGTCCCTTGGTGACATTGGTCATGCCGGGGTCCAGCGCCGGCAGTTCGCCCTCTTTCAGGGAGGTGATGGACAAGGTGCCGGGTGATTCCACCATCGCATCCGGTTCCAGTTCCAGTACCCCTTCGTCCACTTCGATGCGATAGGGGTTGCCGGTGCTCTGACGTTGGGCGGCGGTGGCATCGTTTTTCCCGCCGGCACCGTTGCCGTTGAAGTAATCGGTCAGGGTGGTCAGGGTGGCGCCGACCATATCAGACGTGCCGTATTTGCTCAGGGTGACGGTCTTGCTCACCCGCTCTCCGTCCGGGTAGACCGCATCGATGGTGACGCTGTAGAGGCCGCCATCGAGTTCCATCATGTCGCTGGTGTTGACCAGGGCTTCGAAGGCCCCGTCGCTTCGTTTGATTTGTTGACCGGCGACGAAGAGCTGGGCCGCCCCGCTGTCATTGGCGATGGGTTGCACAAAACCCCGCAGCAGGGCTTTGGTGCCGTAGAACTGTCCGGCATCCGGGTAGGTGACGGTGATCGCGGGTTTGCCGTGGGTCAGGCCCACGCCCGAACCTATCGGATGGACTTCCAGCAGTTCGGCGGTGCTGCCGGCGCCGTTGTAGAAGATCAGTTTCAGGCCCTCCACCGGCTGGTTGCTGGTGATGGCCAGGACGTTTTCACCGGCATGGAGTTTGTTGCCCAGGATGGCACCCAGGGAGGGGCTGACCCATTTGCCGTTTTCCAAAAATTCCACTTCGATTTTGCCTTCCAGGCTGTTGGCCAGGTAGAGCACCACGCCGTCCAGCTGCACCGGTTTGTCGAAGTCAAATTGCAGACTGGGGTCGGTGCTGCTGTTGTTGCTCGCATACGGCCGCCAGCCGGTGGTGGTGCTGCCGTCGTAGGCTGCGCTCGGCAGGTTGCCGCTGCTGCTCGGGGTGCCGCTCACCTGGCTGACAAAGTTGGCGCCGTTTTCCAGTTCCACCAGCAGGGCGACGTTGCGCACCGCAAAGGTGTCGGCCTCGGTGGGGGCGCGGAAGACGATCTGGTTCGTGCCCTGGTTCAGCCAGTCGGGATTGAGGGGTTCCAGTTGGCTGCTCCAGGCGGAACCGGCAAAGCGGTAGTGGCCGCCCAGCTGACCCTGGCTGTTGATGTTGCGCACCGGGCTGACCCAGTGACCGGCACCGTGCAGTTCATAACTCAGCCAGGCCCGTTTGATGGCCGGGCCGGTATAGGGCACCGTAAGGGTGAAGGTGTCGTCAGCGGGGTCGCCGGTCTGGCCCGCCGGTGTGCCGATGGCACCAAAGTCCGGTTCGGCCGCATACAGGCGGCCGTGGGCCGGCGGGGTTTTGCCCTGCATCGCTTCCAGCAGGTCGCGACCGGATTTGATGACCACCCGCTCCCCTTCGCCCCACAGTTCCAGTTCCTTCAGGCCGGACGCCGTGCCGCCCCCGGCCGGCGCAAAGGCGAGGCGCAGTTCGCTCGCATTCACCGCCGCGTTCGCCTCGAAACGGTGCCAATCGGTGGACAGGTTGGTCAGATCCAGTTTGGTCAGGCCGTTGATCCCTTCCCAATAGCTGCCCTTTTTCATTTCCACGCTCAATACATAAGGCGCAGCGCCAAAGATCTTGATAGCCTGGATAGCCTGGCTGTTTTCCAGGGTGACGGTCACCTGGCTGTTGCCGTAGGCGGTGTATTCGGTCGTGGTGTTGCGGTCAAACAGATGGGGGACGGTTTGGCTTTCCAGCTGCTGCACTTCGGCCGGCAGGCTGCTGTCCGGGGTACTGCCCAGACTCAGCGGGGTCAGTTTGACGC
>JAOUNS010000040.1 GCA_029880855.1 Gammaproteobacteria bacterium | reverse complement strand
CGGAAGAACTTAAAGAATTTGCCTCGAAAGATACTAAATATTATTTCAGATTAGATCGTGAAACCAACATCAAAGGTGATAGTCAAAATGAATTGATATATGGCTCTGGTGGCTGCAATGCTCATTGCGAGTACATTGTTTATGAAATGCAGGATGGGTGTATTAAAGAAATTGCTTCGTTTACAGCAAGAGAATATTATATTCAATCGAGATGTATATATATCAATAATGTAGATGATGGTAGCGACCCTAGCTATGAACCTTGGTGCTTTACTGAAGAATGAATTTTTTGATCAAAAAACACGTATCAGAGATTAATTATATCTAATATTATCCAGTATCATATAAATTTATGCATAAATACGCTGAAGTTCAATTTCCGCTAACAAAGCGCTCAAGTTCGCGCAAAAAACGCGCAGGACTCGGCTGAAAAGCGCCGAGCCTCTTAGCTAGAACGTTATATGCCATGAGAAAAATAATATGGAAATAAGAAAAGAAATTGAGTCGCTAGCTATCTGGTACATACCTGCTTTTATTTTTGTATCGATTATGGGGGCACTATTCTCAGGTTATCTAAAGGACATGATGGAGTATGGAGCTGCGACACCAGGATCGACATTTGCTTTTTTATCAGCTATAGGGTCGTTTATTAATTTGATAGACAATCTTGTTGTTGGTGTCTGGTTGTATCTACGTGGCAAGAAAGATGGTGGTAGAGTTATTCTTTGGTTCTTTTTTGGTGTGGTTGCAAATTTTTATGCTGCGTTAATGTACATTGGCCTTAAAATATACGAACAACAAAAAGCATATAACAAATCAGTCAAGCAGACGGACTAACCATATATGTGTTTCCTGATATATACTCATGCCGCTGCTTACCTCAAACGTTGATATGACTTTCCACTGTCAATAGTCCAGCCGAACTTTTTCCAATAAAAATTAGAAACGCTTCATCGATTTAAGATTAAGTGTGAGTACGGCACCAGTATAACGACGGTTGTCATGCTGATATGCGCGGGTTGGTTACCGCATTACTTGTGTACGCCGCGAAGTGACCTCTCTCTAGGTACGTGCATCATTATTTTATTAAAAATAAAACAAGGCACTTAACGTTTCCGAGGATTCTTCTCACCGTGGTGGCGTACTCACACCTAATATTAAATCGGTATGTTGTTTGTTTTTTAGTTCGCTCTAACTCCTCAAAGATAAGTTAATAAAATTTTGTTGTCTTAATGTGGATATTTAACTTCATTGGCAATCGCCCACATAAACCCGGCCAGTTCACGTGCCAGTGCCACCACCGTCACATTGTGCGGTTTACCTTTGCGCTGCATGTGCTGGTAACGTTGCGTTAGTCTTAGTTGAGCACGCCAGGCAATGTCACGTATCGCTAACGGTAAACGTTCCTGTCGCTGTTGTATTTCCGGACTCACCTTGGCCGGGTAGCGATAACACCAGGCCGCCTCAATCAATATACGTCGCACATGACCATTACCTGTTTTGGTGATGCGCCCTTGTGATCGACGTGCACCACTGGAGTGTTCTGAGGGAGTTAAACCTAAAAAACTCATGAGTTGTTTCGGGTTATCAAATCGACTAAGGTCGCCCAGTTCTGATACCACTGTCACTGCAACGATCATTTTGACACCGCGCATGCTCATCAAGGCTTCTACTGCAGGGTACAGACGCCATTGTTTTACAAAGATTTCGATTTGCTCATTCAGGCGTTGTAATCGATGCTGTGCTTCGGTCACGCTATTAACGTACTCCTGAAAAACGATTTGCTGCGCGGCCGAAGGACAGCGCACCTCATCGGCCAGCCAGCGTAAGTGCGCTTCAGTCCAGGAGGTTTTTCCCTGATAGCGAATATCATGGCGCAACAGAAAAGATTTTAACCGTTGTCGTGCTGATTTTTGCACCAGCATGGCATCTTCACGTGCCCGTGATAAATCCCGTATGGCTTCATCTTCCCGGTCAGGCACATACACTGGCGTTAGTTCGCCAGCTCGAAACAGGCGCGCCAGTTGCATGGCATCACGTTTGTCTGTTTTGACTTTGTCACCCGCTTTTTTGGGAATCAGCGAGGGCGCAACGACCCAGCAAACGTGACCTTCTGCAATCAGGTAGCGATACAGTTCATAGCCACAGGGGCCTGCTTCGTAGCAAAAATGTAACGTTTTACCTGAAGAAACCAGCTTGCGCAGGGTTTTTCGCATGGCATCCTGGGTGCCTCCAATCTTTCCGTAACGCCGTACCTCATGATTTGAGCCTTCTGCAATCGCAATTTCTATGCTTTCTTTGTGTACATCTAGTCCAATAAAGAGTATGTTTTTATTCATGTCGACCTCCGATCCTGTTTACTAATGGTTTTTACATTAAGTATTATGGCTCTGACGCTCCGCGTTAATCCACGCTTAGGACGGAGGTCGGCGCTTACAGTGGAAAGTC
>JAOUNS010000010.1 GCA_029880855.1 Gammaproteobacteria bacterium | reverse complement strand
CAATTCAACAGCTTGCCGTTTAAACTCTGCGCTGTATTGTTTTCGTTTTGTCATTGAACACCCCTCGAGACTATTGTCTCTTATTTGGAGTGTCCGTTAAACTGGGGGAAGTTCACTCTGACCCCGTGACCTCAGAGCAGAACAAAGTGCGACTACAACCAAGACGGCAAACATCATAAATAATTTTCTCTGAGTCCGTTTTCTACCAGGCACACTGCCACCGGAATTTCGATTTCTTTTTTCATAGGCTCCCGGTTTTCTTATTCATAGAGTAAAACTATCGATTACCGAGACTGACAGGTTGGGCCTGTCTTCTTAGAATAGCCATTATTGCAGTTAAACAGGCTGTTTAAGCACTAAATTACAGCCAAAATCCAGCTATTTATCCATATAATCAATAAGTTAGCTTGGTCCGACCCCAGGCTGCCGGTCCTTATTCGCCAAAACGTAGAAACTCAATCAGACGCACCACTTCTCTTGGTGGTCTGTTTAAAGGAGCAACCGTTTTTATAGTTGCCTTTATTAAACATTGCTTTCCGATTACGGTTTCAGTAGCTTTTTCGAATTGTTCTACGGCTTCCTTCGTAGCTGAACCATAAATGAGATTTCCAGATTTATCACGAAGCTCGAACTTTCTATGCTCTGGTAAAAAACCTACAAGAGTGCCTTCGATCTCATGTATTTCTTCTTCGATTGAAGTAGCTTCTGTCCGAATTTTCGCACGATGTATAGCCGCGCCATCAAGTGTGAAATCCATATCTTTTTCTACTACTCGAATTGTGGCCTTGCTCGTATCCAAATTAGAAAACAAATCTTTTAAAGCAATTAAAGTCCTTGGATCCAGATCTTCTAATAGTGCTTCAAAAACCGCCTCGTCCTGGGCTGCTGTATCTCTAATCAAAAATGTTGCTTTATCAATCACATGTGAAAGCTCAGAAGCTTCAAGCTGTGTTTGTTCACTCATTTCGTCTAGCACAAATCCAAACGATCCTCTAGCGAGTCCAGTTACCATTAGTTCAGAGTTGGCTTTAAATGGTACTTTCCCTCTTTTTCCTAGTTCACCAACTTCACTAGTGGCGAAAACTTTCGAAATCAAGTTTTGAAATTGCTCTAGTGCTAATCCAGCAAACTCGGCAGCAATACCCTTAGAACCTAAAACAGGTTGCCCTCCAAAAAATAGTGCAACACTTGCGCTATTGTCTGCGAAAGTATTTTCTTTCAGTTTTTCTAGTTTTTTAGTTAATTTGTTAAGCCTATGTTCAAGCTGCATTTCTCCCACAAAATCACCAGACTGACGAGCGCTAAGAAGAAGATCATTCACTGTTGTGATCTCTGAAGATAGGCTATCTATGTTGAGCTTTTTAGGCATTAGCCATCTCCTCTTCTATAAATTCTAATGCTTCATCGTCAGAGCATAGAATCTGGATTTCAACCATGCCTTTCCAAAGATAGGTGTCTCTTTGATGAGAAAATAGCCCAAACCAATATCTGGCGTTGCTTACGATATGTATTGGATGAGTGTTTAAATCTACAAAGTATGCGTCACAATAATATTTCTCTTTTGATTTCTCGGGAAGAAATATTTCTATATTATTGTTAACTAATCCTTTCCATTTCTCTAACTCTATATTTGGCCGAACAGCAAAAGTAACAAGGTCAACATCGGCTGGCGGCCGACCTCGATTTAACTCTATATTTTCTACAAAACTACCATCAAGCCACTGAAAACCTTGTGTAATTCCAAGTTCCTTTAATTTCTTTCGATATTCCAACAAACCTTTAAGTATTGTTATTCTTTCCGGTGTTTGAGCGTAACGTCGTACAAACTCAGTAATTGTTGTGCGATAGGGCGCCATACCAGCTGGGTCAGCTGGGCCTTGCTCAGCAATAAATGGAGGTAAAACCCCTGACTGATTTAGTTCTGGTATCACCCTCTAATCTTCCTTATGGCACGTAGCGTTGAAGCTGTGCAGCGCAAACGAGCTGCCTAGGTTATGCATTAACAGCAAATTCATCAAGTTCTTCTATCGTTACTGCTGGATCTGAAAGACTGGCTAACAGCTGAGCTACTGACTCTACTGACTCTAAATCCATGTCGTAATCTAACTCGACTCTACCAGTAAAAGTAAACTCGTCTGTTGTTTCGACATTAAAGTAATGATCATTCAAATATTCCAAATAGTACTTCTTTGGATCAAGCTCATATGCATCTGACTTGTAAACTGCATATTCATATGTAAATTCAACTTTCGCTGAAAAACCAACCACAAAAAGAGAATCACCATAATATTCAATATTCTCGTCTAGCTTTAATTCATGTGGTTCATTTACACCTGACACATAAATTTCATTTGATTCACCTGGAATATAATCGCCAGAGATCATTCTGTATTCATCGGAAAGGAGCTTTTCTTCTACTTTATCAACTATCAATGAATTGTGGTTATTCAAAAACTCTTGTATTTGCGACTCAAGAGTACCCAAAACGTCGTTCCTTATTTTCTCTTGAAGGAGGAGATTTGCTTCATCGCTTTTTATGAATTCCGTAAGTTCTTTGTAGCAAATCATGCCTGCTTCTATGCAGGAATCTCTTAATTTTCCATCTTCAACTACAACATGTAGATTTTCTGAATTGTGTATATTTAATAGCGTTTGGTATATAAATGAATCAGGAATATCTTTTCTTATCTTTGGCTCTTTAAATGGTGGTTTGCCATTAAAGTATGTATATAGCGCGTCGTTGGTTTCCTTTGAATTTAAGTCATATCTTATTGCATTCATCTCAGCCAACCATTGAATAAAATCATTCCCGCGCTCGGCTATTATTTCATTTTTTGACTCCCCCAAGGACTCTATAATACTCACTAAGTCAGATGTTATAGGGCCATGGTATTGGTAATCACACACCTTGCTAAGAATCGTCAAAATAGACTCAACTCTTTTTTTCTGATCTAATTCTATCTGAGATTTAAATTCATTTTCCACAAAAAAAGGAACATGTAAGCGAATACACCCGTTTTTGGAAAGAAAAACCAAGGCCCTAAACTCGGGAGAATCTAATCTTGGTTTTTTACGGTAAATGTTTGTATCTAATGCTACATGTATCACGATTTTTCTCTTTTACGCATAACGCCAAGGCTCAGGGGCATTACGCAGCGGAGCGAGGATTGTATCATTTAGCCACAAATGAGCACCGCAGAGTGACATCCCTTGAAGCCAATTGTTATGCATGATTTCCCTTCATCACTTCAATAGAATTCAAAATCCGATCACAATGCATAAATAGTGCATTGTACGACCTAATTTGGAGATCCTTATTCATATTGTTTAGCGAAGACTTAAGATCTTTCTTGCGTTCATCTTCTGTTTCAGATGACTCACCAATAAACAAAAATCCCTTGGCAGAGACAAACTCACTTAACTTCAAGACTTCCCTAAGATAGCTTTGAGATTTATTACAAAAATGCATGTACTCAAGAATTTGGCACAACCCTTTGTTAGCAACACTACTCAAGCATAGTTTATTTGATGAAGTCGTGAATAACGAATGATTAGCACCTTTTAGCTCCACAACATACCAAGTAGTTCCAGATGAATTTCTACCACCAACAATAAAATCAGGTATTAGACCCGGAATTTCTCCAGAAATATTTTGCCTTATAGTTTTCTTTGGTATTACCCAAGCCCCATGATGCCCCGTGTTGTTGAAATCAAGAACTGAAGTAAGAATGACAGGGTTTTTCGTTATAAATTTGTCTATTTCAGTCTCAGATGATTTTTTTTCTACTAGAGACTTCAACTCCTGGACGATCTCGGGAGTAATTTGTGTCTCGTGTACAAAATATTCGTAAGGAGGCCAGTCCTTCGGATACCTATCCTTAAAAGGAGTATTTGTTATCTCAATAAGTGACGGCACAACTTTCTCCTAGTGCATAACGTTTGAATTGAGGGGCGCGCGAAGTTCGCGCGACCCGCCCGCGCCTTTTGCTGGCATACTCGAATGACTTGTTATGCATAGTTTTTCTACTTGCTCGAGTCAATATCAAACTCACCGGAATTAAAGCGATTTGGAAGCACTAAGCAACGCTGTCTGCTATCTAAACCTATGAATTCTTCCGCTTTACGATATGCCATGCGATCTAGAAGATCTTTTTCTGATTTTGATAACCCACCTAAAGCCTCAATATCAGAAATAAGCCTTTTCATTTTAGACTCATTTCTCTTGTTATATTTAATCATGGCATTTTCCAAGCCAGGAATTTCACCATGTTTTTTCATGCAGAGCGCAGCAGCTCCAATGGGAATAACCGACTTCAACATTTTGTCGCGAAGTACCTGAGTTTTTGGATTTGAGTTAGACTCAATAATGAAATCACCAACAATCCCTCTAATGCCACCCGGATGAATTAACCTGGCGCCTACAAAAATGGCAACCACAATCACAAATATCACCCATCCCCTAGAAAAGAACCCTTTCTTTTTGGCTTCATCACTCATCAGTAAGTCCTTCTACATGTATTGTGCATAACTACATATATTGATACTAATTTCCACATATCACCCCCGAAATTATATTAGTAAATGCTAATTCATATTTATTAATCAATAACTTGATCTACCAAAACGAGAAATTACTTTAGGGTGTTATGTGGAAAATTTTCCGATATCGCAGAATTTCCCGTCTTTTCCTGAAGTTACGAGCATCATGAGAAGAGGTCAAGCAGAAAAATAGCTGAAAGCATGCGGGCGTTTATCTACCCCCCCGGACTATCTAGCGGATCATCCCTTCGCCGGTGCGTTGTGATGTTTCGTATTCATCATAAATCCAGAGCGCCGCATGGACGCGGCGCAGCCTGGCAGCGGGTCAGGAAGTCCCGTTGCCAGGCCTCATTCATGAATACGGAACATGACAACAGGTTTGCACCGGCGAGGGCGGCCTTCTCTTTGGTTACTTTCTCTTGGCCGCGCAAGAGAAAGTGACCCGCCTCAGCCACGTAGTGGCGGGCGGAATACGGATATGAACAGGTATCGAGCGTTGGGCATCGCTATCGCTCAGCCCAACCTACCCAAACAATCAGGCCTGCGGCCGCATATGCGGAAACAACAACACATCCCTGATCGACGGTGAATCCGTAAACAACATCACCAGCCGATCAATACCAATCCCCTCACCCGCTGTGGGCGGCATGCCGTGTTCCAGTGCAGTGACATAGTCTTCGTCGAAGAACATGGCCTCTTCATCCCCGGCGTCTTTTTCCGCCACCTGTTTGCGGAAGCGTTCGGCCTGGTCTTCGGCGTCGTTCAATTCCGAGAAGCCGTTGGCGATTTCGCGGCCGCCGACGAAGAATTCAAAGCGGTCGGTCACAAAGGGATCAGCATCGTTACGCCGTGCCAGTGGTGAGACTTCGGTTGGATAGGCGGTGATGAAGGTCGGGTCCATGAGACGGTGTTCGACGGTCTTTTCGAAGATTTCGATCTGTACCTTACCGAGTCCATAGCCGTCTTTCATGGGGATGGCCAGTCGTTCTGCCACAGCGCGGGCCTTGTTCAGATCATCCAGTTCGGCTGCGGTGATATCCGGGTTGAAGTGCAGAATAGATTCTTTCACGGTCATGCGGACAAAGGGTTTGCCGAAGTCGTAGACGTCACCCTGATAGGGGATCTGTGTGGAACCGATGACGTTTTGCGCGATGGAGCGCAGCATGGCTTCGGTGATGTCCATCAGATCAATATAGGTGGCATAGGCCTCATAGAATTCAATCATGGTGAATTCGGGGTTATGACGTGTGGAGAGTCCCTCGTTACGGAAGTTGCGATTGATCTCGAAGACGCGTTCAAAGCCGCCCACCACCAGTCGCTTGAGGTAGAGTTCCGGTGCGATACGCAGGTAGAGGTCCATGTCCAGCGCGTTGTGATAGGTGGTAAAGGGCCGGGCGGTGGCGCCGCCGGGGATCACTTGCATCATGGGGGTTTCCACTTCGAGGAAGTTACGATCAGTAAGAAATTCCCGGATGTGGGTAATGATCTTTGAACGCAGCATGAAGGTCTTGCGTGAGTTCTCGTTCATGATCAGATCAAGATAACGCTGGCGATACCGTATCTCCTGATCGGTGAGCCCCTTGAACTTTTCCGGCAAGGGACGCAGTGCCTTGGTCAACAGGCGAATGCTGTCCACTTTAACGGACAATTCACCGGTGTTGGTTTTCATCAAGACACCTTCCGCGCCGATGATGTCACCGATGTCCCACTTCTTGAATTGTTCGTTGTAGAAACCTTCCGGCAAGGCATCGCGCTGCACAAAAAACTGAATGTGGCCGGACATGTCCTGTACAGTGGTGAAACTGGTTTTACCCTGTATACGCTTGAGCATCATGCGACCGGCGATGCTGACGCGAATTCCCATGCCCTCCAGCTCTTCCTTGCTCTTTTCGCCATATTCAGCATGCAGTTCACCGGTCATGACATTGCGGCGAAAATCATTCGGGAAGGCGATGCCCTGTTCGCGAATGGCATTGAGTTTTTCGCGGCGCTGGGCGATGAGCTTGTTTTCTTCGTCGCGGCTTAATTCAACCGGCGTTTCGCTTGCATTTGGAGTTTCAGTTTCAGACATCTTTTCTTCCAAGGTTTTATAAGCCGCTCTTCAGGCTTGCTTCGATAAACTTGTCCAGGTCGCCGTCCAGCACAGCCTGGGTGTTACTGGTTTCCACACCGGTACGCAGGTCCTTGATGCGGGATTGATCCAGCACATAGGAACGGATTTGGCTGCCCCAACCGATGTCGGCCTTGGAATCTTCCATGGCCTGGCGTTCGGCATTTTGTTTTTGCAGTTCCATTTCATAGAGCTTGGCCTTGAGCTGTTTCATGGCCTTGTCCCGGTTTTGATGCTGGGAACGTTCACTCTGACACTGCACCACGATGCCGCTGGGCTCGTGGGTGATACGAATGGCCGAGTCGGTCTTGTTAACGTGCTGACCACCGGCGCCGCTGGCCCGGTAGGTGTCCACACGCAGGTCGGCCGGATTGATTTCGATCTCGATATCCTCATCCACTTCCGGCGAGACAAACACGGAGGCGAAAGAGGTATGACGACGGTTACCGGAATCAAACGGTGATTTTCTCACCAGACGATGTACGCCGGTCTCGGTGCGTAACCAACCGAAGGCATAGTCACCGGAGATCTGTATGGTCGCGCTTTTAATTCCCGCCACTTCACCGGCGGAGACTTCGATCAGTTCTGTTTTGAAGCCGTGGCCTTCACCCCAGCGCAGATACATGCGCAGGATCATCTCGGCCCAGTCCTGGGCTTCGGTGCCGCCGGAGCCGGCCTGAACATCGAGGAAGGCGTTGTTTTTGTCCATTTCACCGGCGAACATGCGCTGGAATTCGAGATTCTCCAGCTCTTTTTCCTGATCCAGCAGATCATCGGAAACCGACTGGACGGTGTCGGCATCGTTTTCCGAGACAGCCAGATCGAGCAGATCGCCGGCATCGTTCAGGCTGTTGCTCAGTTTTTCGATCACATCCACGACTTTTTCCAGTCTGGCCCGTTCACGGCCCAGCTCCTGGGCATATTCGGGTTTGTTCCAGATGGCGGGATCTTCCAGTTCGCGGATAACTTCGATCAAGCGTTCTTTCTTGATATCGAAGTCAAAGATACCCCCTAAGGGAGGCAAGACGACCCTGCATATCCTTGATTTGGTTATAGATTGGATTGACTTCCAGCATCGACTTTCGATTCACTTTTGTTAGAGATAATCGCGTATCATAACCCAGCCCGCGACGCCGGGAAAATCCGAATCAGGGAATTTTCAATAAATTCAAACAAATCGGGAATGGCGCGGCGAATAATCACAGGACGGTTGCAGTGGATTACACCGGCTCAATGTGTTCCACCAACAGTTGTGCCCGCTTCACACCCTGAAACTCATTCACGTCCAGCTTGTAGGCCAATTCCACCCGCGAGACATCAGCGGGCCAGTCGGTATCCACGGTATTAAAGGCAATGGCATCCATCAACTGTCTGCCATCGGCCGGGCGCAACTCCAGTTTGAGGTGTTTCTCACCGACGATGCGTCGATTAATGATCTCAAACACACCATCAAACACCGGCTCGGGAAAGCCCTGTCCCCATGGTCCGCCTTCACGCAGGTTTTCCGCCAGCTCCAGGGTTAACTCGGCGGCATGCAATTCACCATCACTGAGCACCTGACCTTGCAGGTCTTCTTCACTCAGATGACGGGCCACCTCAGCACAAAAGGCTTGCCGGAAGTCTGGAAAATCTTTTTCCGCGATAGTCAGTCCCGCCGCCATGGCGTGACCGCCGAATTTGGTGATCAAACCGGGATGATGGGCCGCCACCGCATCCAGTGCGTCGCGGATATGCAGACCGGGAATGGAACGGGCCGAGCCCTTGATCATGCCGTTATCAGTGGCGGCAAAGGCGATCACCGGCCGGTGCCACTTGTCCTTGACGCGCGCCGCCAGAATACCAATCACCCCTTCATGCCAATCGGCTTCATAGAGACAGAGCGCCACCGGCAGCGTGGTTTCTGCCATGGTTTGTGTTTCCAGCCAGGCAAAGGCCTGTTCACGCATGCCCTGCTCGATCTCACGTCGTTCCCGATTGAGGTGATCCAGTTCTCTTGCCAGGGTCATGGCCCCATCAACGGTTTCACTGAGCAGACAACTGATCCCGATGGACATGTCATCCAGTCGCCCGGCGGCATTCAAACGCGGCGCCACACAAAAGCCGATATCGGTGGTGCTGATCTTTTCCTTGCTGCGACCGGATACCGTCAGCAAGGCGGCAATACCATGACAACATTGCCCGGCCCTGATCCGCGCCAGTCCCTGTGCCACCAGAATGCGGTTGTTATAATCCAGCGGCACCACATCCGCCACCGTCCCCAGGGCCACCAGATCAAGAAAGGTTGCCAGATTGGGTTCGTTGATGCCCTGCTCTTCAAACCAGCCCTGCTCACGCAGTGCGGCACGCAAGGCCATCATCACATAAAAGATGACACCCACACCGGCCATGGATTTACCGGGGAAGGTATCGCCCGGCTGGTTGGGATTGACGATGGCATCGGCCGCAGGTAATTGATCGGCCGGCAGATGATGATCAGTAATCAACACACGCACACCATGTTGTTTGGCCACCGCCACCCCTTGCAGGCTGGAGATGCCGTTATCGACAGTGATGATCAGATCCGGTTGGCGCGTCAGGGCAACTTCAACAATCTCCGGCGTCAGGCCATAGCCGTATTCAAAACGGTTGGGCACCAGAAAGTCCACCTGTTGTGCGCCAAAGGCTTGCAGCGCCTTGACGGCCAGGGCACTGCTGGTGGCGCCATCGGAATCAAAGTCACCGATGATCAGAATGCGCTGGTTCTCACGCAAGACCTGCACCAGCAAGGCGACAGCACGATCGATGTCCTTGAGTTGTTGCCAGGGCAAGAGGTGTTTCAGGTTGTGTTCCAGTTGTGCGGCATCGGTGACCTGCCGTGCCGCATAGACCCGTTGCAGGACCGGATGCAGTTCCGGCGGCAAGCCGGTGCTGAGTGAGCTGATTTGTCGACGCTTAATCTGCATCCGACGTTGCCTTGACCCAGTGCGCCAACGGTTTGCTGCGTCGCCACCAGCGTTTGAGTTGTTTACGCTTGATTGTAAAGCGACGACCATCACCACTGAGGATAGTCAGTTCATCCACATGACCGGCCTGTAAGGCCTGCAACAACGGGGTAAACACCTGTTGTTCCAGTTCATGCAGAGCGGTGAGCCAGTAATAGATATCAAAACCGTGTTGACGGGTGAGCAGTTGATCATCCACGTAGAGTAGATTGCCGGTGCAATGCTTCATCACACTGCTGATATCGTTTGGCAAATCATGGCAAGGGATTCCGGAAAACTGTGCCAGCGCCTGACTGGTGAACTCATTACTGTAGACAGACTGCCACTTATGTTGCGCAGCCTTCGGCAAGTGTCCTTCACCCCACAACCAGACACTGTTGACCGGTAACTGACCCGCTGCTTCTCTGGCCTGATTAACCGGATGCTCATGCAACAGCATCTGCACCTCATTCATTACGGAACGCCAGTAGGATGCATCATCCCCGACAGGCAAACAGTGCCCCATGTGACGACCCATGGCCTCATGCATGACAGTGGTGCGGATGGATGTTTTCCCACTGCCCGTCAAATACCAGCGCTGTTCAGCCGCCATGCTGATCTGCCAGCCATCCTGAGCGAAGTGATTATTCAGGGTGGCAATTAGTTGCGTCGCTTCATCAGACTGCAAGTTCAGGGCCTCATGGGCCAACAGATAGGCCGCCGTCAGATCGGCCTGGATAAACACCGGATCAACACACAAATACCAGTCATCACCCGCTTCGTTCGCATTCAGAAAATGTGACAAAGCCGCCACCGGTGCAGACTTGCCTTGCAGCTGAATTCCAAACTCAGCAAATAACTCCGCATAAAAACCGCTTTGGCTGTTGGTTGACTGATCAGCACGGCTTAATAACTTTGTCAGGGAAGAGAGAACAGGAAACTCACCGGCAGGGATTTCGTTGAAACCCATAGGGGGGCTTAACAAACCGGGAATGGACAGAGTGAGCTGACACGACATGATAATCGTTCCGGTAGTTTAGACATTAAGACAAAAACGCAGAGGCACAGAGACGCAGAGAAAATCCAATTTTGATCCTGCTGAAAAATAATCTTCTGGTTCTCTCCAGAAGATTTACCTGTCAGATAAAATCAGGAAAACAGATCATATAGTCTCTGTGTACTCTGCGCCTCCGTGTCTCTGTGTTGGATTTTTATCCCGCCATGTTGTCGAGGATGGCTTTTTTCACCTGTTCCAGTGTTGCATCCACCGTCAGCATGGGTGAGGTGCTTTGTTTGATGGCGGTGTCGGGGTCTTTCAGGCCGTGTCCGGTCAGGGTGCAGACGATCTTGCTGCCTTCGGGTATCTTGCCGGACTTGATATCCATCATGGCGCCGGCCAGTGAGGTGGCAGAGGCCGGTTCACAGAACACGCCTTCTTTTTCAGCCAGCAGTTTCTGTGCCGCGAGAATTACCTCGTCGGTACACTCATCAAACCAGCCGCCGGATTCCTTCTGCACCACCCAGGCCTTGTCCCAGCTTTGCGGGTGGCCGATACGGATCGCGGTGGCGACGGTTTCCGGGTTGTCCACCATCTGACCGCGCATGAAGGGAGCGGAACCGGCGGCCTGATAACCGACCATCTTCGGCAGATCGTTGACGATACCGTGTTGATGATATTCGGTGTAACCCATCCAGTGCGCCGTGATGTTACCGGCGTTACCGACTGGAATGCAGTGATAGTCCGGTGCCGAACCCAGCTCTTCGAGAATTTCGAAAGCAGCGGTCTTCTGGCCTTGCAGACGATAGGGATTGATTGAGTTGACGATGGTCACCGGGGCGGTTTCACCCACTTGTTTAACCAGTTCCATGCCCACGTCAAAGTTGCCCTTGATCTGGATTACCACAGAACCGTGCATCATGGCCTGGGCCAGTTTGCCCATGGCGATCTTGCCTTCGGGGATCAATACGAACGCAGTGATACCGGCGCGGGCCGCATAGGCCGCTGCCGCCGCCGAGGTGTTACCGGTGGAGGCGCAGATAATTGCGCGGCTGCCCTCTTCCACGGCCTTGGTCACGGCCATGGTCATGCCACGATCCTTGAAGGAGCCGGTCGGGTTAAGACCTTCGTATTTCACATAGATGTCCACATCCTTGCCCAGCAGTTTGGGGATGTTGCTCAGGCGGATCAGCGGGGTGTTACCTTCACCCAGGCTGATGATGCGGGTGTCGTCATGTACCGGCAAACGGTCACGGTATTTATCGATCAGGCCGGTGTAACGGGGTCGAAATGGCATGCTTGTTCTCCTGCGAATTCGTTCTGTTTACTTGTTCGAGTCCAGCACTTCCATGCGGATACGTTTAACGGGACCGTTGATGGAATCCAGTGCCTCGATTTTGGCGATGGCCTGATTCATCTGTTTTTCCTGCACCTTGTGGGTCAGCATGATGACATTGGCAAACTCGCCTTCTGCGACGGGTTCTTTCTGAATGATGGCTTCGATGCTGATCTCATGGTCACCCAGAATACTGGTGACCCTGGCCATGACACCGGGCTTGTCCTGTGCGGCCATCCGCAAATAATAAGCGGTCTCCACCTCTTCCATGGGGAGGATGGGATCATTGGCCAGGGCATCGGCCTGGAAGGCCAAATGGGGTACGCGATTTTCCGGATCGGAGGTTAAGGCACGCACCACGTCCACCAGATCGGCCACCACTGCCGAGGCGGTGGGTTCTGCGCCGGCGCCGGCGCCGTAATAGAGGGTCGGACCCACGGCATCGCCCATCACCAGCACCGCGTTCTTCACGCCGTCGACATTGGCGATCAGGCGACGTTCCGGGATCAGGGTCGGATGGACTCGCAATTCGATGCCTTTTTCGGTGTGACGCGCCACACCCAGATGTTTGATGCGATAGCCCAGCTCTTCGGCGTAGGCCACATCTTCACGACTGATGGTGGTAATACCTTCCGTAAAGGTCTTTTCAAACTGCAAGGGAATACCGAAGGCAATGGAAGCCAGAATGGTCAGCTTGTGGGCGGCATCAATACCTTCCACGTCAAAAGTCGGATCGGCTTCCGCATAACCCAGCGCCTGTGCCTCTTTTAATACATCATCAAAGTCACGACCCTTGTCGCGCATCTCGGTGAGGATGAAGTTACCGGTGCCGTTGATGATACCGGCCAGCCATTGAATGTCGTTACCGGCCAGACCTTCGCGAATGGCCTTGATGATGGGGATACCGCCGGCCACAGCGGCTTCAAACGCCACCATTACGCCCTTTTGTTGGGCCAGGGCAAAGATTTCATTGCCGTGTTTGGCGATCAGGGCCTTGTTGGCGGTCACCACATGTTTGCCCTGCTCAATGGCCTGGGTCACCATGGTGCGGGCCAGACCATCTCCACCGATGAGTTCGATGATGATCTCCACATCCGGGTTATTGACCACTTCATTGGGATCGGTCGTCAGCTTGATGCCGGTCGTATCGCAGATGCGCGGCTTGTCCAGATCACGGGCGGCGGCATGTATAATCTCAATACCCCGTCCTGCCCGTCTGGCGATCTCCGCCGCATTTCGTTTCAGGACATTGACGGTACCGCCACCGACAGTGCCCAATCCCAGCAAACCAACTTTAACCGGATTCACTTACCTCTCCTCACACAATTTCTATTTATTCATTCGACGGAACATATCGCGGATACCACGAATCGCCTGCCGGGTCCGATGTTCATTTTCAATCAGGCCGAATCTCACATGGTCATCGCCGTAGTCGCCAAAACCAATGCCCGGTGATACCGCCACTTTCGCTTCCTGTAACAGCAGCTTGGAAAATTCCAGTGAGCCCATCTCTCTGAACTGCTCGGGAATGGGCGCCCAGACAAACATGGTGGCCTTGGGTTTTTCCACCTTCCAGCCGATGGAATTCAGGCCGTCACACAGCACGTCACGGCGCCGCTGATACATATTGCTGATCTCTCTGACGCAATCCTGCGGGCCTTCCAGGGCGGTGATCGCCGCCACCTGAATGGGGGTGAACATGCCGTAGTCCAGATAAGACTTCATGCGCGCCAGGGCCGCCACCAGGGTTCGGTTGCCGACCATGAAGCCGACGCGCCAGCCGGGCATATTGTAACTCTTTGAGAGGGAATAAAACTCCACGGCGATCTCTTTCGCACCGGGAATTTGCATAATTGAGGGTGCCTTGTAGCCGTCGAAGGCGATATCCGCATAGGCGATGTCGTGCACAATCCAGATCTGGTGTTCTTTGGCGATGGCCACCACCTTCTCGAAGAAATCCAGTTCGGCGGTCTGCGCCGTGGGATTGCCGGGGAAGTTCAGCACCAGCATCTTGGGCTTGGGCCAGGAGTCCTTGATGGCCTTTTCCAGCTCTTCAAAGAAATCGCGGTCCGGCACCAGCGGTACATGACGGATATCGGCTCCGGCAATGATGAAACCATAGGGGTGGATCGGATAGGCCGGATTGGGCACCAGGATGGCGTCACCGGGACCCACTGTGGCCAGGGCCAGATGGGCCAGCCCCTCTTTGGAGCCGATGGTGACAATGGCTTCTGATTCCGGATCCAGGTCAACGTCAAAGCGTGACTTGTACCAGTTACAGATCGCCCGCCGTAAACGGGGAATACCCCGCGACAGCGAATAACGATGGGTGTCCTCGCGCTGTGAGGCCTCCACCAGTTTGTCGACAATATGCTGCGGTGTCGGCTGGTCAGGATTCCCCATACCGAAATCGATAATATCCTCGCCCCGCGCTCGGGCCGCCGCTTTCAACTCATTGACGATATTAAAGACGTAAGGGGGAAGGCGTTTGATTCTGGGAAATTCGTCGATCAAGCAAGGTGTCCTGCAGCTGGTTGTGAAGTATCTGATTCCGGCGACATGCGCGCAACAAAGCTGCTAACATTAACGGCTCTCAACCGGTACTGTCAATCAGCCTGATGGCGTAGGGTTTTAAAAATGTCGATGAAATTTGTGCTGGAAAAATCCCTAGGGATCAGTGTTCGATCCTGTCATCCGGGGAAGGTGGTTTTACAGCTTACGCAAAGTGATGAGAATGGCATCAAACAGACTCTGGTCGAGCGTACCCGGAGTGTTGCCTTGCTGCCAAACGGTGAATATCGGGATTGGGCGCCGGCCCATTTCGACGCATTGCAGGCAGCGCATTTTGACCTCATCAGCGAACTGGAACCGGAGCTGGTCATTCTCGGCACCGGCAATCGTCAGCGCTTTCCCGACATGCAGATCCTGCAATCATGTGCAGCGGCAGGCATCGGTATGGAGGTAATGGATACCATCGCCGCCTGTCGGACTTTTAATATCGTCCAGGCGGAAAGACGCAAGGCCATGGCCTTGCTGATCATTGAAGAAGCGGCTGCTACTTGAGCAGGGCGTCGCCTGAATAACCCTCTTTCTCGAGGATCTCGCGTAATTTGCGCAGTGCCTCGATCTGGATCTGGCGAACCCGTTCACGGGTGACACCAATACTCGCCCCCACCTCTTCCAGGGTTGCCACATCGTGGCCGCTGAGTCCGAAGCGACGTTCCACCACTTCACGCTGTTTATCAGTGAGTTGATTCAGCCAGGTGACGATATTGCCCCGCACGTCATCATCCTGCAGCAACAACACCGGGTCGGTATTGTTTTCATCGGGAATGGCGTCCAGCAGGGAGTTGTCGGAATCCCGCCCCATGGGGGTATCCACTGAGGCTATACGTTCATTCAGCCCCAGCATGCGCTTTACATCATCAATGGGCTTGTCCAGCAACTCGGCGATCTCTTCCGGGCTGGGCTCGTGATCCAGGGTCTGGGCCAGATGTCTGGCGGCGCGCAGGTAGATATTGATTTCCTTGACCACATGAATAGGCAGACGAATCGTACGGGTTTGGTTCATAATGGCCCGCTCGATGGTCTGGCGGATCCACCAGGTGGCATAGGTGGAGAAACGAAAACCCCGTTCCGGATCAAATTTTTCCACCGCCCGAATCAATCCCAGGTTCCCCTCTTCTATCAGATCCAGCAGGGCCAGCCCACGATTCAGGTAACGACGGGCAATCTTAACCACCAGGCGGAGATTGCATTCGATCATTTTCTTGCGGCCCAGCTCGTCCCCTTTCTTGGACAGGCGGGAATAGTAAACTTCCTCTTCGGCGGTCAGGAGGGCTGAATAACCGATTTCGCTGAGGTACAGACGGGTTGCATCAAGCTGCCCATCGGGGATATCACCCGGTTTATAGGCAATCTCCTCGTCCTCATCGCTTGCTTCTTCCGGTTCTTCCAGGAGGGCAGTATCTTCGTCCTCGGAAATGTCCGGTTCGATATCGTCATTAACCGTATCCTGGTCAGATTTGGCCTGGGTGGTTCGTTGTTTCATCATCTCCCTTTTTACCTGCTGGTCGTGCTGTCGTCTTTGTTATTGTTTTGGCAAATAATAAAAAGGATTGACGGGTATTCCATTGCGTCGTATCTCAAAATGCAGCTTTACCCGGTCAGTACCCGTGCTTCCCATATCGGCAATACGCTCGCCTTTCTTAACGCTCTGTCCCTCATTTACCACAATCTCTTTGTTGTGGGCGTAAGCGCTGAAATAGGTCTCGTCGTGCTTGACGATAATAAGCTTTCCATAACCTCGAAGTCCACTCCCACTGTACACGACTTTCCCGGAGGCTGCAGCGTGAATTGACTGTCCCGGCTTGCCTGTAATATCAATCCCCTTGCGGCCGGGATCATTGCCCGAAAATGTTGCAAGAATTTTTCCGTTGGTCGGCCAGGTCCACTCAATCTTGTTAACCTGTTTGGGTGGTGTGATCGGGTTCTCAACGTGTGCTTCCGCTTCTTTAACTGATTCTTTAACCGGTTCCGGTGTTGTTTCCGGGCGGGTGGTTTTGGGCAAAATTGGTGCAGAATTCTCGATTAAACGGCGTTCTGCAAAGGTTGGCAGGATGCGCAATTTTTGATCAGGATAAATGGTATAGGGTGGTTCGATACCATTCCACTTGGCAACTTCACGATAATCGTAGCCGTATTGCCAGGCCAGTGAATAAAGCGTTTCACCTTTTTTGATGACATGATGCTCGACAGGTTTTTCGATATCACGTCCGGAATAATAGCCTTTGGAATAGACACCCTTGTGCCCGCAGCCGGCAATTAAAGTAATAAAAACCATACAAATGATATTCTGTATCAGACGGCGCATCACATCACTTTAACAAAAAATACCCGGCAACAGATGCCAGGATCACCACCCAACCAACCATATCGATATATTCACGCAGGGTCTTTTCCATGCGTTCACCGCCCCACACCATCAATCCTGCAACAAGAAAAAATCGGGCTCCGCGTCCGACCAAAGAGGCTATCACAAAAGGCAGAAAACTCATGCCCACCACCCCGGCGGTAATGGTAAAAATTTTATAGGGAATGGGCGAAAACCCGGCGATGAAGATGACCAGCAAACCCCATTGTTCAAACCATTGGCGGGCCAGCAGATACTTGTCCCAATAACCGGCCGAATGTAACAGGGGTTCGATGAGTTCAAATGCAAACATGCCGATCAGATAGCCGGCGATACCGCCAACGAGTGAACTTAAGGTGGTCAGCCCGGCAAAACGCCACGCCTTATCCGGACGCGCCAGTGACATGGGCGCCAGCATGACATCCGGCGGGATGGGGAAAAATGACGACTCGGCAAAACTCAACCCTGCCAGATAACGCGGCGCGTGAGGATGTTGTGACCAGATCATCACCCGCTCGTATAATTTACCAAACAAACGCATTCAGATTTTTCCTTCCAGCAAGGGAACAAAGCTGACGTAATCCAGCAGTTGTTCTTTGAATTCTTCACCCTGACGTGTAATCACCAGTAATTGCTGGTTGCCGGCGGCCCCCTTGGGGAGCACCAGTTTCCCGCCGTCATTGAGTTGTTCGAGCAGCCTGGCAGGTATATCGACCGGTGCAGCCGTGACCATAATACCGTCGTAGGGGGCATGTTCCGGCCAGCCCAAATAACCGTCACCATGTTGAAACAGGACATTGGTCAATTCCAGTTGGCGCAAACGCTCGCGAGCCTGTTGGAGTAACCCGTCGATACGTTCAATGCTGAAAACTTCCCGACATAGTTGCGCCAGAATGGCTGTCTGATAGCCGGAGCCGGTCCCGATCTCAAGGATGCGTTTGGGGGTATACTCAAGGAACAAGGCCTCAGTCATCCGCGCAACAATGTAGGGTTGCGAGATGGTTTGCCCATGGCCGATGGGTAATGCCGTATCCTCATAGGCGCGACTGCTGAGCGCCTCGTCCATAAACAGGTGCCGGGGGGTGGCCCGAATTACTGCCAGGATGCGTTCATCCTGTATACCTTCTGTGCGTAACCGCTCGATGAGCCGGTCACGGGTACGTTGTGAGGTCATACCAATCCCCTGCCGCCCGATACTCATGCCGGAACAATATCCTCCAGCCAATGCCCCAATTGTTCCAGTTGAGAGTGACGTGTCAGATCAACATGCAAGGGCGTGACAGATACATAGTGATGACGGACGGCATGAAAATCAGTGCCCGGACCGGCATCCTGCTCAGCCCCCGGCGGCCCCACCCAGTAGATAGCTCTTCCCCGAGGGTCCTTGTCCTGGATAATGGGTTCCGCCTTGTGGCGATGACCCAGCCGGGTTGACTGGATCCCCTTGATCTGCTCGATGGGCAAATCAGGGACATTGACGTTCAGGATGATCTCATTGGGCAAGGGGTGGCGACGCAGATGCTCGACCAGCCGGACGGTAATCGCGGCGGCGGTCTGATAGTGCCGGTGCTCCGGCCCCACCAGTGACACCGCCATGGCCGGCAAGCCCAGAAATCGTCCCTCCATGGCAGCGGCAACGGTACCCGAATACAGGACATCATCACCCAGATTACCGCCGGCATTGATACCGGCAATCACCATATCGGGTTCCTCGGTCAGCAGGCCGGTGATCGCCAGGTGCACACAGTCGGTGGGGGTGCCGTCGACCCGAATAAAACCGGAGGGCGTGGTACGCGCCCGTAACGGCAGCTCCAGGGTCAGGGAATTACTCGCCCCGCTTCGGTCGCGTTCCGGGGCCACCACCGTGATCTCGGCGATCTCTTGCAGCGCCCCGGCCAGTTGAATAATACCGGGGGCTTCATAACCATCATCGTTGCTTATCAGGATATGCATTGTTTAATTACATTGAGCAGATGAAATATCACCATACACCGCCGTGTCGGAATGAATGCATAACTATACTGGAAACGGGACTTTTGCACAGTCCTGAGCAAGAAAAAATTGCGACCACATGGCGAATAGGCCAAGATAAAACATTTCAACCCGAGACATAGCAACCTCGCAGACAACCATGACCGATCACTCTGACAGCGACGATGAAGAACTGGAATTATTTCGCGATGAGATGGCCTCGGTCCGCGCACTGTCACAAAACAAAGTCGTACCCTGGCGCAAATCGCGCTCCGCACGACCATTCAAACGCGAAGAGGATGAGCAAAACGTCTTGCACGATATGTTGTCCGATCCACTCGAACCGGCGAATATTGAAAATGGTGAAGAGCTGCTGTTCAGTCGGACAGGTTTACGCCCCACCACCCTGCGAAAATTACGCCGTGGCCAATTCAGTATTGAAGCGGAACTGGACTTACACCGCATGACGGCCGATGAGGCCCGTCAGTCATTGGCGGTGTTTATCCGGGAGTGTACCCATGGCAATAAACGCTGTGTACGTATAATTCACGGCAAGGGCCATGGCTCCTTCAACAAGCTCCCTGTTTTGAAACATAAACTCAATCACTGGTTGCGGCAGAAGGACGAAGTGCTCGCTTTCTGCTCAGCCAGACCCAATGATGGCGGTACCGGCGCCGTTTACGTCCTGCTCAAACGCCCCCGATAACATTTTCAGCAGACAATGTAAGGAAATATTACCTGTTCTAAAGCTAGAGAACAGACAGGCCGATATTTTTCCAATGAAATTCAAACACTACTTATTCCTTACAAATACTAGAAGAACAAACTGCCGGACAAGATGAAAATACTTTTCAAACCCGCCATTCTGCTGATGAACCGGATGCGTTACCCGGTCAAATTTATGGTACTGAACCTGATTGTCATCATTCCCCTGTTTATTCAAACCTGGTCATTGATTGCAAACATCCAGGATGACATCAACCTGCTGGAACATGAGCGCAAGGGTCTCAATTACATCAGACATGTTCGTCCCTTGCTTGAATTCATCCCTCAGCACCGCGGTATGACCAACGGTTTTCTAAAAGGAAATACCGGTTTTGAAACAAAAATTAACACGGTAAAAGACAAAATCGATCAGCAATTTCTTGCCTTAAAAAACTTTGACCAAAAAATCAAAATCGATGCAAATTCCACCGACAAACTGGGGCATATCATCAAGGAATGGAATGAAGTTAAAGTCGTGAGCAAAAATCAGGAAATTTCCGAGAACTTTGAAAAACACTCAGAAATCATTGAAGACCTGGATGAATTGTTGTTCTTGATCGGCAAAAGTGCCGAAATATCTCTGGATCCCAAAATAGACAGTAATACATTGGCCAATATCCTGCTGGTCCAACTCCCAGCCTTGACAGACAATATGGGTCGTGCACGCGGTATCGGCAGCGGCATCGCTACAGCCGGCAAGTTCACACCGGATGAGTTTGTTGAGCTGTCAACGTTTATTGACCGTCTGCGGGTCAATATACGAGTGATGAATAACAATCTGCAAGCAGCGCTGGATGCAAACCCGGAATTAAAAAAGAAGTTATCCGGTATCGCTGAGCAGAATTTGCAAAGCATCAATCAATTTATCAAAATGCTGGAAGTCAATCTGATCAACGCAGAAACTGTTGAAATCGACAGTAACAAGGTGTTCAGTGCCGGCACTGATGCCATCAGTAACAGCTTTAAACTGTATGATGCCGTGTTACCCGAACTGGATAATTTGTATGTTTCGCGTATTCACCACAAGACCTTGATGCGGAATCTGGCGCTCCTGATCACGATTTCCGTCATTCTGGCCCTCAGTTATCTGTTTACCGGGCTGAATATCTCTGTTAATCAAAGCATCAAACAGGTACGTGACGCCACACTGCAACTGGCGGATGGTGATCTGACGACACGTCTGAAACTGAACACCCACGATGAGATGAATCAGATATCGCACAATTTTAATGATATGGTGGAAAAGTTTGAGGCATTGATTCAGCAAATCATCAGCGCCACCACGCAGCTCAGTGCAGCCTCCGAAGAACTCTCTATGGTTGCCAAGGAAAGCGCCGCCAGTGTAGACCGTCAACGTACTGAAACCGATCAGGTGGCGACTGCGATGAATGAAATGGCAGCCACTGTACAGGAAGTGGCGCGTAATGCCTCATCAGCAGCCGGTTCCGCCACCAGTGCCGACAATGATGCCCAGGGCGGCAAGGTTGTTGTTACCCAGACATCCGAAGCCATTCGCCAATTGGCCTCGGAAGTGGAAAACGCCGCTGAAGTGATTCATAAACTGGAAAAGGACAGTGATAATATCGGCGCCATTCTTGATGTGATCAAAGAAATTGCCGAACAAACCAATCTGTTGGCGCTCAATGCAGCTATCGAAGCAGCCCGGGCCGGTGAGCAGGGACGTGGTTTTGCGGTAGTGGCTGACGAAGTGCGATCACTGGCCAGTCGCACTCATCAATCCACCGAAGAGATCGAACAAATGATTACCCGTTTGCAGGCCGGGGCACAAAATGCCGTGAAGGTGATGGAACAGGGCCGTGAAAAAGCGCAAAAAGGTGCTGAACAGGCCGGTGAAGCGGCCGAAGCCCTGGATGCGATTACCCGGGCTGTCACCACCATCAGCGAGATGAACACCCAGATTGCCAGTGCCGCTGAAGAACAAAGTTCGGTGGCGGAAGAGATGAGTAAAAGTATTACCAGCATCAGCCAGGTTTCCGAACAGACCGCCAATGCCGCCCGTCAAACCACCTCCTCCAGCGATGAACTCGCAAAACTGGCCAATCAACTGCAGGAATTGATCCGGCAGTTTAAAATTGCTTCATAAGTATCCTGTATTACACATTAAAACATCATCCGAAAATACATACTTGCATCCATAGTCGATATACTGAACTCATTCTCATCAACTGAAGGCGAGACAGTGTCAATTTTCACGGTCAAGCCCAGTAAAATGCTGTTGGAAATGATTCGACCTGCAGTAAAAAACCCGGAACCAATCATTGTCATATCAACTTCTGTTTTGCGCACATTGTTCAGTGTGTATGTTCTACCCTGCAGGCCATACCCAATACTGAGCCCGCCTTCATAATAATACTTCTCTGTTGCATAGCGCCCCAGCAGTCCTGCGAAGGGCGCCAAAGTGATCATTCTCATCTTGTTAAAAAACAGCAAATTGGAGTTGGTAATCTCTGCCAACACAGCAGGTTCAGAGGGTATACCTGAGATAGAAGAAATATCAATCAGTAAACCATATTCCGAGGTGCCGAATGTTTTTGGTAATGAATTGAAGCCGCCGGGCGGATGAGTGGCAAAGGTCAACATTTGCGGTGTTGATGTATAGGTCCGGTAGATGAATCCGAGTCGGCTGGTGTGGATATTCGGGAAATTTAAAAAATCACCGTTACTGTTTGTCTGCCCAAACACGTAAAATCCCTGATACTCGCCATAATAAACCCGATATTCTTCATCAAAAATGTTAAGCGCATATTCAATATCGGTATATTCGGTACCAACCTTCTCAGCATCAACATCATAGCCAACGACGAGGTCGCTTGATTCCAGTTTAAATGAATGCTGATCATAGGAAATGTCCGCCCGCATCACATATGGTGCATTTGGTCTGAATATGACACTTTCAGTCAATGTACTGTCAAGAAATTCCAGTTCATGGATTCGTTGCACCATGGATGCCTGGACCGAGAAATAATATTGTGGCCCCTCCTCCGGTTTTTCTTCCGGAGTCGCGGCCAACAACGACGCGGAATTAAATACAGCTAAAACAAACAGCAGCCTGTTTAACATCTTGCCTCCCATAGCTTCACCCGCCGAACAGGATGAGCTTTTATTGTTTCTGTTTTTTTACTATAGCAAAACATAAGGCGTACCGGTAAATATATGCCGGCGCAATGCCGGTTATTTTGCAGGATATTTTCGGGTATTGGTCTGCTTGCCACCGAGGTTTACAACCTGCTGACGGACTTTCAGGAAATAGTTGCTATTCCTGTGCCTGATTTTGGTGCCATTGTTAATCTGCAGATCAACCCAATCCAGGATTGTCAGTCCTCTACTATCCCGGGCATTGATATCCAGACCGTAGCCGGCAATCAACATACCGATAAAATCCTCACGATATATTGCTGCGGCTTTTAACAGGTTATCCGCCCGCACACCATGTATCGCACCGCAATCAATCCTGGAAAAATTATCAACGAGATTGATTTTTGAATTGAATACGGTATTAAAAAAAGTATTATCAAATGGTTTTGCCAATGCCTTGCAAATTTCCGAGCCAATATCTTTTGTCAGTTTGCCGGTTGATTTCCATCGATATGTATCATGCCGGCGAATATTTAATACGATACGCCTGTTCACATCTGACACGTTAAAGACCGGTGTGCCGGTCAGTTTGGCATAGCTGCTCTTCGGCACACAATTAATCTCCTGTACGTCGTGGCTCAGTTCGATTTTCTTTTGCCAACCGCCGGGTTTGAGTTGCAGATAAAATGTGCAGGCTGAAGTGGTGCCATAAAAGCCCGGGGTGGTGGTTATATCGCCAACTGAGACAACTATGTTGATAAAAACAGGTTTCCAGCCACACTCATCTTCTTCAACAACATGCAGGGGAATTTTCAGTGAGTGGCGCCCATGTTCCACTACAGCCTCATAATCATACTTCTCATGATATGGAACATAACTTCCCGTCATCCAGATATAGGAGGCGCAGCTCTTTGTTTGTTTGCTTGTTGCGTAATGTACGGTGGCCGTATACATCGTCTTGGCGGCAATATCCCCTTCAAACTCCAGATATTTCCTGTATGGATCTTTTGTCATAGAGATTTCCGGCCTGACATGAAAGCTGCAAGCTGAAAGCAGAATTAACAGAGATGACAGAGAGAAAATTTTCATCATCAGCAGAGGCATACCGGGAGACCCCATGTTTTTCTATTATCGTGGCAGTTAAAGAAATAAGCGGTGTTCTCAAAGCCGGGTTATTCTGATGCAACTTGCCGGCCAGGGCAAACCGATTCAACACAGCGATTTCTTGTCCTGTTTTTCGATACCGGGCAGGCTGTGGCATGCCCTGCAAAATAATATTTCCGGTCCGGTGTAAAGCACATCTAACTATTCTCTTATATATCAGCACCACGATATCGGCATTTCTCCGGCACTTTAAACCGCCATAAGCCATGATATACGATGTCAAGATGAAGTTTTTTATCTCAATGCGGACATTTAAATGTAGTGACCCAGGCAAGTAACAGCGCAATAATTACCGTTAAAAAAACCAATCATACCAACAGTGAAAACAACGGCGACAGCCCTGTCATCGAAACCGATTACCATCCTTGCACGAAGATCAAAATTGCAAAATAGGCCAGCATAGCGATGATTAGACGCATGTGCACGATGATTATAATTCTGGTCTGATTTAACACGTTTGATAACCATTACAATAATTAATACAACAACGAATCATATCCATAAACGGCTATTAAGTCTGTTCTACAAAATGAATCAGCCACAAGCCGATCTACTTCAAGGTATTTCGATTATTTTTTGAACAGCCTCATCTGCATTTTGCATTCACCGATTTTGCACATTGCAGCATCTGTTTTTGCATTTTGCATACATGCATCCAGGGTGTATAACTCACCGGCTTTTCATTTGACACTCACAAGCATAGTCAGTATTTTCGCCGCTGGGAAAGGGGGATCCCAATAACACATACATACCTTCACACAAGGAGAAAATAATGAATAACAATATAACTATGGGTGCAGCACTAATTCTTGGTCTCAGCCTCAGTGGTGCAGTACATGCAGAGGGCGGCCTCGTTGAAACTACAGATGGGGGATGGACAGTAACCCCAGAAGCGAACTGGAATAACTGCGGCCGCACCGCCACCAATGAGGTCACTGCCGGTCCGCAGGCCCCTCGTGACATCGATTCAAACTTTGGTACAAACCCGAATAAGTTTAGAACCGCATTCCGCACTTCCAAAATGAATCTGTGCGACATCCATTACCATTGGAACGCCGAGCATAAATCAGCCGCTTTTTCAGTAAAAGTCGATACCGGTAACGACCACTCCGGTTTTGCCGTTGTTGCGCCTGCCTCCACCGATCCGGAAGTGCGTGCAGCCAACGACATCAGCCACCTGCTTGGCCCGGATGCCCATGAAATTGGTGTAATGGTCGGGGATACCATCGAAGTTCACTTTGTACATACCAGCTGTAATGTCAAATATGAAGAACTGAACCCTGACAATGGCCTTGGCAACTGTTCAACCAGCGTTTGTGCCAATCCACAACTGCGAGTTGTCGCGCAGGTGTTCAAGGTTGTCGATGAACATGCCGACGTCGATGATCTGAGCCATCCGATGGCCCACGCCGATGGCCGAGTTATCTACAACGGCTCCACCACCGGCTCTAAATACAACAATGGTCACTGCTCGCCTCTGCAGGTTACCTGGGATGTGAAAAAGACGGCGGCAACCATCAGCGCCCATGGCCTGGCCCACTGGTCACATGAACACAAACAACACGCCCATGCGGTAAGAGAACTGGTTACTCACGACGATCTGCTGAGCCCGATCAAAAGTCGTGACGAGCATGACGACGACTAAAAACTATATAATACATAGTTAAATAACCAAAACCTGATCCGGCACTCCCCTTGCGGGGGCTGTCGGGTCGGTTTTTTTAATAAAACAGCAGGGTCTGTATGAAGACAGCAACAGATCAATTAAATTTTTTGAAATACTCCGGCCTGTCACTTTCGCTGTGAAGTTACTCTCAGAAATCAATGTAAATAATCTTTATATCGAATTTGGAAATTGAGAGAAATGCAGGCTATTCTTACAGCAGGGATAAATCTGATTGGAATCAAGTGATTCAGGATAAAATGAGACAGAATTTATCTGCAGAATCAACATGCATATAAATCTGCCTCATTTACTTATTGAAAGCAATTCCGCTTATAGAAAAATATTTTCATACGGTCTGGCACAGAATCAAATACTACAATGCCGCTTCAAGTACTTCTTGTATTTTATCGTCCTTGTAAACACCATTACCATCAATACCATTATGGAAAGTAAGAACGCCATCTACAAACTTAACGTAGGCTTCTCTGCTGTCTGTATTCGGATCTTTGGCTATGATGACGATCTTTTTCACCCCCTCACGTATGGCTTCCTTACCCATATCATCAACGCAAATATTCTTGATTGCATCCAGCACATACTGGAAGCCTCTTCTATCCAGTTGATTGGAAATGGTATGCACGGAGTGTGATGCCAGACTGTCCCAGTCCACTTCCACATCCATGTTCCCCCCGGTGATCTCATTCAGTTGGCTTGTGAAATTCACAAATTGGCCATTCTTAACTTCCTCAATAGCACGACGTTCCTGTAAGCCCATTTTTGTCCCCCTTTTATTCGAAGATTAATTGGTTGTATCCTTAATTATATTGCGTATTGCAATATTCATGACATTCTATGTTTTCTTGTTTTTTCTGTAAATAATTGCAACTCCATTATCATGATTACCACGCATTTCATTGCATTTCTGCTGAAATAATAACCATCTATATAAGTTACCACTGATGTTGTTCGAGTATTTTTGCTATAACATGCTTTGGCAACGTTTGAAAAATCGGGAATTGGTTACCTGGTGTGCGGTTCACAATGGTTATAAAACAACCATAATGTCTTAAAAAGCGTAATCCTATAGCTTAATGTGCTCCAGCCTTAATGATATCTTTGAACACAAAAACGCAAACACAATCAGGTATAGAGAACACATGCGCAAACTCACGCAGAGTTTGCGCCACGCCAATCCAGCCTACGGTTTGCGGGCTTCAATATTAAGCTTGACGACATCATTAAACACACACAGTGTTTTTTGATCCAGAATACTGAAAACCACTTTACCGGCTCCGACGATTGTGTCGATTGTTACAGCGGACGCCATGATGACTGAATCAATGGTTACTGATTGCAAATTAGATAAGTTGCAGCATTATTTGCTGAACTACAAAGTTGATCAAGCAAATCAGTTTTAACTTGCTTGTCCTCTATTATTATTGTTTGCTAAATCTGCAAATTGTCCGACGCCACTCCTTTTCTGCCAGAAATGACCAGCCGGCCGGGTCTTCATAAATAGACTTTTCAAAGAAGCTGATGTAGTGCTGCACAGCCTGTTCCAGATCATCAGTTATCAGCGGCTCACCCATCCTTGCCTTGATAAACTTGCCCTCTGAGGCGAAATAGACAGGCACCTGGGGCACTTTCATCTTCACTGCAATTTTTGCAGCCCAGGGCGAAAAGCCAACCTTGTTATTGAAGATATCGGCCTTTATTCCATTTTCAGAGTTGTCGATCTTATCCAGCGTGGTGGCGACCACCTTGTTCTTTTTCAGCACCGAAAACATGGCGCGAGACAACTCAAAGGGATTACCCCCGCGCACCATCAGCACCTGAACATTCATGCGCTCGAAAAAGGCCAGCTGGACTTTGGTCCGCTCGATGGTGGAGGAATTTTTGGAAATAATCAGCGTCGGCCAGGTCATATTGATTTTCAACCCCGCCAGGGCACTGCCCGGATTGTGTGGGACATTAAGAATTACACCGCCGTACTCGTTACGCAGTTCATCGAGCTTTTGAGCATCTGCGGCTGTAATCTCAATCAGCCCCTGCACTGCTTCTACACCACCGCGATAAAGCAACAGGTAGTATTTAAAGACATTGCTCAAGTTGGTCAGATACTGCATGTAGACGCGACGGGAATTGTGTTGATAACCCTGTCGCGCCGCCAGTATGCAAATTGCCTCAACTGACTCCCGCAGTTTGTTGCCCGGCATGATATACAGCAGCCGCAACAGACCAATCAAAAAATGGATGGGCAACATGGCTATCAGCGTGGGTGTATAACGCGCCGTCCAGTAAAACAGCGGAATTATCAGCCCCTTGAACCAGGTACCGCTAAAACGCCTGCCGGTGCCGGTGGATGTTTCCTCTACCTCCACCTCCCCCAAATACAATGATGGAGAGCGTAGCACCGCCGATTGGGTCATACCGCCGGATTCCGGCGCAGAGTTTTTTTTTGTCATACTTGTCTTATGTTTATAATAATAATATTCAGCTTCCGTCTCCCATCCTGACCAGACAAGCGAAGCGAAATGTTGACCCGGTATTGAACAACCAGTACCTGTCGTCCGGGTTACCTGTTTATACCATCTGATATATAGCATATATTTTGAATAGTGGAGTAATCAGGTGCCCAACGGGGTTAATTTCGGACATACCACCGATACAATAACCAAATCACCGCCACAATCAGCAGCCAATACTGGCGCAGAAAGGACTTGAATCGGCCCAACGCGTCCGTCCCCAGCTCACTGCGCATATCCTTCATGGCCGCCTGAAATTCCTTATTGTTTTCCATTGCCTTTTTGAATTCTTCTTTATACTCGGCCAGCGCCTCATTGAACTCTTCCGCTTCCTTCTGAAAATCCGGATTGTGATTTTCATGACCATAATACGGAATTTCCAGGCCATTGAAATAGTCATGGCCCAACTGCAAACGGACCAGATTCCGGTCCACCCAATCGGCATGGTTCTTGACCAACTCATCCGCCAGCGCGTTACTTGTCACCAACAGACCATGCGTATCATCCTCCAGGGTCTCCCTGTGCAACCAAAAGGTATATTTTTCCTTCAGCAACTCAGCCAGTGAACTGATCGCCACATAGCGGTCATGGCGTGTTACCGTTAAAGGGATTTTGTACTCAGTTCCCTGCCAATTGACCCACAACTCATCATCCTTCCAGACCGAACTCAAAGACTCCTCGATCTGTTCCGCAACACCCTCAACCACCTCATCCTCATAGGAACGGTGATCAATCCAGGCGAAAGTTTCTTCAAATTCTTCTTCATCAAGGGAAATAATGGGATTCACATCAGTGAGCATTATGCACGTCCTAAAACATCAAAGGCAATACAATAAAAAAACAGGTGCAGATATCGATATATAATTAAAAAAACAGTGTACTGGTTATTTTCAACTCACATTCGAGTCAGCTGATTTTAATAGTCATGATACTCCGGCCCTGCTTTCTCACCTGGTCCCTGCATTCCTGGTGAGAAAGTTAACCAGCAGGAGTGGTGCAAGCAAGACAAGGCTATACAAAGCAATCTCGATACTGCTATAGGCCAACGCTATAGCAGACCGGTATAATTCTTCCCGCTCTGCCATGTCCACATTCACAATGACGGTGTCCAGTATCTGTTTGGAATAATAAAAACCCGCCACACCTGTGGCAAGCACCAGCAAAATCATTCCCACTTGCACATATAACCAGGGTTTTGATTTTGCATATATCCCCACCAGACAAACCACCAACGCAGCAAGTGCTGTTGTCAAGGTAACCAATCCCGGCATTCCGGATTGTTGTAGATAGTCAAGCACTGCCTGCATTGCTCCTCCCTCAATTGAAGCGTATAAAAAAGTCGTTCTGCTGGAACGATAATTGGTCCAAATAAACAGAGTCGTGAATGTTTTGCTCGAATGTTATAAACTCTATTTTTCTACTCCATTTTTGTTTTGCTATATTCACCCGTAAGCCAACTCGATTGCCTGCACGTATCTGGAAATATCACATGCATAAAAACCCGAGCTGTTAATGTTGTTAAACTCAATTACCTTAAAACCTCTTGGCGTATGAGCAATATCAATCACGTATGAACCACACGGCGACCATTTCTCAATAATTTCATTTGTGAAATCTTCAACATCGGAATCGAAGCCTTCTAACGCCATGGGTTTTCCAGACTGTTTGTATAATGATCCGGTGACAATTTTATAATCAACGACGAACAAGCGGAATTCCCGGTATATTTCTTTAACGGATGAGACAATTACGTCAACCGCCATGATAGATTGCTTGCCTTGCTCTTTCTTCCAAGCCCGGTGCATCTCCGCGTCTATCACCATTCCATCAAATGCTTTATTATCCTCACTGGGGCGTATAAAATATTTCTCATTCTCCCCCAACTCAATCTCGCCAAATTTTCCATATATAACATCATCATTCAGAAGTTGACTGGACAGCTCTTTATGCCAAATTGAAAACTCGAAATTATTGTTTAAAAAACTCCCTGGATTCCACCCCCGCTCTGCCGATATTTTTGCCATTTTAACAGCGCCACATACGTAAACTTTTCCCTCAATATTTATATCAGGTTCAAGGATTAATGTTTTTGACGCTATGGTGACCGGCGTATACGGAATACCAAGACGATCAACAGTACTTACAAGCGCCTCATAATTTGCAGGCTTGAAGATACCTTTTTGAATAACCCAATGCATTACGCTTGCTTCTAATTATTGATTCACGTTCTTCAGTGTCAGAGCAAAAACCAGATGCTCGATACGGCATATTGTGGATTTTACTCCGGACATATATCAACTTTGAATTATTTGTTCTTTTTTACTCCAAAAATCGCGCGATTACGCACAAATACCACAATACCAAACACGATAAAACCAATGCCCATGACAAAAGGTAAATCCGTTACCCCACCCATTGAGAAATAACCAAAGCCTGCAAAAACCAACCCCATAAACAAATAGAAAAATGGCGCAATCATAGTATTCTTTGGGGCAGCCGAATAGATTTCGGCGCTTTTTGAAACAATCATATTTAAATTATTAACTTCTGTTTCATGAATACCTTTACATGCCAACCCATGGCCAAGGTCTGTTGCACACTCCATACACAACCCTTTACTACATGCCTTACAAGTTCCTATCGCCGGTTTGTCCGGATGATTAAAACAGTTCATTTATCTTCCTTTTAATAAATAAAACCTGAAAAAATTTCTATTATCCTGAAATTCGAAAAGCCATAAAAACAATTCAGCCGACATAATATCCACTACGCATCATCAATCTCCCTGCTCCACTCATCCTCATAGCCAATGCTTTCCAGATAACCACCAAAGGTGTTATAGAGTTTCTCTGTCCAGAATTGTGCATTTCCCTTGCAAGGTATACCCAGACTGCGGCGATTTTCCTCTTCAGACAGTTCCACCATCTTCCAAAAAAATTTGCTTAAATACGTTGCTTCTTCACTGCTGGATACAACTCCACTTTCCAGTAATTCCTTTGCCTTGCGATCTTCCAAAAGATCCGCCAAATACAAGGCTACGATTTTTTCTTCTTCATACTTATAATTTATCAAGCATTACCCTGTTTTTCAGTACCTTGGGTTAAATTCATTTATTATCTTCGTCAGTGTTGAGCGTATACAGCTTTGCACCACCCGGTGCATTCATTTTCATTTCTGCAAGGTCTTTCTCTATTTCAAATAACAGATCCCTGATCCATACAATGTCATCCTGCATTTCTGAAAATTTCTCATCAGAAACACTATCTTCTTCGCTGTGCAACTGAAGATGCTTAAGGTAAATCTTTAAACCATTGCGAATATACTGTTTGTCTCTATATGAAAAGTCCATATTCCACCAAAATTAAACGCCGTGTAAGCACATAGAATAAAAGGGCCCACGAGAAAGACAAATATGTAATAATTTAATTGAGAATGACAATCATTTGTCACCGACCCCTTTTATATCCGCGCGCAGCAACTTGTTATACCTTTTTAACAAATAGCTCTGAATTCTTCTTCAATTTCCTATCTAACTTTATGCCAACCTCTCCAGCATTACAGGTATCTACTCCCTTATCATTAACTTGCAATGATTTTATTGTGGCTATTGAGTAATTGCCTTGTTTTCTTACGATCAAAGTATCGCCCACAGCTAGAATTGTACCACTTAAGTTTACAATAGCGACTTGCCCTTCCATAAAAAGTTCATGGGGTACGCCGATGGATTCTATGTTTTCGGGTTCTAAAGTAATCAAACCTGTTTTAAAGAGTGACTCTCTAACATCTTCTTTTTGCGAGATTCCTTCTTCAATCAGAAAATATGCCTTATATAGATTATATGTGGTTAAAAGACCACGCTTGTCATGACTAGCATCTTTGATTTGATTCTCGGTAAACGGGGGATTAGTTCTTGTTTTCGGTGGCATATATCGCTGGTGATTGACTATATATAGTCCGAACACATCAAACTTACCCCGTTGCTCAGCGCGTCTATATTTTATCTTACTAATCTGTGAGCAATCTTTATCTGTCGATGTTCCGCCAATGCCCTTAATTTCAACAACTAAAAAGCGGTCTTTGCAATCAACTTGAATATCTTCTTCGCGAATATCTGGGTCGGTATCATCTAGATTAACAACTGATTCAAAATCCAGCCATTTCAAGTATGTTTCCACGGCAGAGACTAAAGCATCTCCAGTCTCGGTAATCAAATCAGACAAAAATTTGTATTTGACTTTTAAGGAGGCTAACTTATCTTCATTCTCAGCAATATCTTTATTGAATTTCTCCTCAAGTACGGCTCTTTGCTGCAATAATTGTTTTTCTCCTGGGAGAGGGTAATCCCCACCATCCAGCCACTTAAACTCACCGTGAAAAGGAAATATTTCAGGCACAACATCCGGAAGGTAAGTTTTAAAAAGCTCAGATACGAAGTTAGGCTTATCCGCTATATCAGGAAAAACAAACACAATACACTTTTTAACGAAATGAGCATAACTAACTATTTCGTCCCTTTCGTTGAGCAACAGGGGAACAAAATCTTCTATTTTTTGACTTTTCCCATCTTTCCAGGCCGTTGGATGGTAAAAAACCGTTTCGAAGTCAATATTATCAAGATGCTTCTGAAATAGCGGCGATAATTTTGATTCTTTTTCGGGAAGTTTTACTTTTTTCCCGTGGCGAGATTGATAATCAGGATAATCTTGGTAGAAACTAAAATTAGAATACTTCTTTCGGCTTGTTATACTGGCGCCACGCCTGGTAATTTCCACAAACTGGTACTCTGAAGTATTTACTGACCCACAAAAAGCAATAATTATCGATTTCTTAACAAAAAGGTCATTTAGATCTTTTGAGACAATATTAATAGAAAGGGGGCGAGGGTCGAAAATCTGTTCAGGATATGTGCTCAATAAAGCATGAGCAGTGTCCCCTGATGTATTCTTCAACTGATGCAGACTGGGATCATAATTTTCAGACTTGTTGTTTGTTAAGTCCAACATGACGACATCAAATTCATGAAGGTTCGCCGGATAGTCATGATGAAGCCTTAGGAATTTTTCCTCATGATTCTTATTATTTACTTTAACAGTAGAGCCAAAGCTTCCTTCGTAGCTATTTATCCGTAACTCCTTTAACTTCCCTACAACCTCCTTTTCAAAATCAAAGAGAAAAACCATTGGTTGTCTATATGGCTCTAGTTCATCTTTACTGACAACTACCATAGTATCCATACTGGCATCTTCTTTTGTTTTCTTTTTAAACTTTCCAAATATCAAGTATCAATCCCTCAGGCGCTTGCATAAGGTATAACTATATTTATCCGTACTAATTTACCAATAAAACCCCGCCGAGTTCATTAGCAAACATTTATATACTTTTCAAAAACAACATCTTGGCCTGCTAAACAAGAATTTACTTTAGGGTGTTATGTGGAAAAATTTCCCATATCGCGGAAACACCTGCAATTCCCTGACGTTACGAGCATCATGCTGAGAGGTCAAGCAGAAGATATTAATAGTCAGAGTATAACCACGGGTACTTGCGCAGGCTGATTGTCGGCTTTTTCATTGACCGCAAATATCCTTGTCTCTACGCTTTATCAATCTCCCTGTTCCACTCGACCTCATAGCCAATGCTTTCCAGATAACCGCCGAAGGTATTATAGAGCTTCTCTGTCCAGAATTGTGCATTTCCCTTGCAAGGTATGCCCAGACTGGGCGATTTTCCTCTTCAGACAGTTCCATCATCTTCCAAAAAAATTTGCTTAAATACGTTGCTTCTTCACTATTTGAAACAGATCCTCTTTCCAGCAGTTCCTTTGCCTTGTGATCTTCCATAAGATCTGCCAGATACAAGGCCACGATTTTTTCTTCTTCAAACTTATAATTTATCATGATGTTTTTCACATTCATGATCTTAACCATCCTGTGTTTGCGGAATTGACAAATAAATAATTGTTAATATTATTGTTGGGGTTCATTCTTCACCCCAAACCTACGCGCTTTTTGCCGTCCGAGTGCATTTACCTTGCTATGCATTTTTCTCACCAAGCAATTCTCGTTGAAGCACAGTCAAACGCGGACGAATACGCTTAGATACACCAGCAATCATTTTTACTAGTTTCGCACATTCATCTGCTGAAACTCTTCTGAAAGGCTCTCCTACAATATCAGTAAAAACATCCTCGCTGATCTTCCAAGGCCGAATTGAATATTTTTCACTATCAGAGTGAGCGTATACCTGATGCCTAAGGTCCATTATTTTTCTGTGCAGTACGCTTTCTTCTGCAGAATACACAACAAACTCAGACGGCAACTTTGGCCACCCTTTGCTTTTTGTGAATGGACGACAATAACTGACTATTAACGAAGTAGTAAATGCTGATTGCTGCATGTAAATTGATCCTCGACGCTCATACGGCGCTGAATGCCATCCTTTTTTTATTAACCATTCCGCATATTGTTTAGCCATATGAAGATCATTTAGAGAAACGTACAATCTTTCATACAACGCTTTCTTCTCATTTTCGTTCATGATATTGATTTTCTAGCTAACTATATTATCCGTACTAATTTACCAATAAAACCCTATCGAGTTCATTAGCAAACATTTATATACTTTTCAAAAACAACATCTTGGCCTGCTAAAACAAGAATTTACTTCAGTGTGTTATGTGGAAAAATTTCCCATATCGCAGAAACACCTGCAATTTCCTGACGTTACGAGCATCATGCTGAGAGGTCAAGCGGAGAATAATAAATACACGGCCCTTGTTGATTAATCCATGACCAGCTTTGAGGATCATCCCCTTCGCCGGTGTGTGGTTGGTATTGAATTTCTTTGGTGTTATCTATTCAGTTGCGGCATGGATGCCGCACATTGGCAGAGGGCCAGGGATGGTCCTTCTGCCAATGACAGGAAGAAATTCAATGACAACCACGGGCACACACCGGCGAGGGCGGCCTTCTCTTTGGTTACTTTCTCTTGGCCGCGCAAGAGAAAGTGACCCGCCACAGCCGCGTAGCGGCGGGCGGAACAGGATTTCGTCCGTTCGAGAACGGACTTTGATCAGGTGTCGCGGGAGGCAGGATGCCGGGAGTGATGCATTTTAAAAGGTTTTCCGGTGGGCAATATAATTTTGTCCCGTAGGGAGAGGGAACTTATTTATGATTTTGGAGAAAAATCCCGCTCAGGAACCACCACCTCCATCAACTCCCTCACCACCGCCGAGGCATAGCTACCCTTCCCCAATCCAAACTCCAACCTCAACTGATCCCCCCCAACAAACTCCCACTTCAAATCCTGCACTCGCAGACGCAAGGCGCGGCGATCAACGTCGACGCGGGCGTTTTTCAGTCCGGTACAGAGGGATTGCCAGGGTTCGAGGATGGTCAGTTCATGCGCCGGCAGAGGATCACGGCTGTCGCCGGGCATGGGGCCGCTGGGGTTGATGTCCCATTCGGCGAGACGTTGCCGTAGCGTATCGTCCACTTCGTCAGCAATAAAACTGCTGCGTGACCCGGCCAGCATGACGATTTCACCGGGGAGGATCTGATTCCAGGTCCGTTGTGTGACGCGGGCAGACAGGATCTGGTTGAATAAAAATGATCGTGCTGCGGATAAATAGATACTGCGTTTGTTGCGATCCTTGACGCGTTTTGCGCCGCTTAACATCGCTTCGGCCTGTGGCAGGTTCTGTTCATCACGACCAAAGCGTTGCTCAGTAAAATAGTTGGGCACACCGGTGCCGGCAATATCAGACAAGCGTTGTTCCAGTTCGGCACGTTCACCTTTAACTTCTCGCAACAGGATCACAAACCGATTGCCGCGCAAGCTGCCGCGCTTGAGTTTGCGTTTATGCAAATGCCATTGCAGGACCTGTGCCTCATCATCATTGAAGCTGTCCCAATCCGGGTTGGATTTACCGGCCAGGCGCACACTGAACCATTGGGTGGTCACGGCATAGCGATCCTTCATGCCGGCATAACTCACATCCATCGGCTTTACATCGGCAAAGCGCGCCAGTCTTTTTGCAATCCAGTCGGTATTGGCGTCACGCTTGCGGATCTGCAACAAGACATGCTCCCCTTCCCCATCCGGTTCAAAACCGAGTTCTTCATCCACCTGAAAATCCTCCGGCTCCACCCGCCACAAGGCAGAGGCAGTTAGCGGAGGAAAGGCATGGGCCAGATCAGCAACAGAAGGATATGGTTTGTTCATTTATTATTTACTCAAGATCTAACACAGAGGCGCAGAGACACAGAGTGCGCAGAGATTTTTAATTATTTTTTAAACAAAATGTCTTTCATGGTAATAACACTTTAGAAATGTTGAATAATTAAAAAATACTCTGTGTTCTCTGCGCCTCTGCGTTGATGTTTTAAAACTACTTTTCCAATAGCACCACAGCCTGAACCGCAATACCTTCACCTCGGCCGGTGAAGCCCATTTGTTCGGTGGTGGTGGCTTTGATGCTGATCTTGTCCATGTCGGACAAGAGGTCTTCCGCCAGGTTTTCGCGCATTTGCAGTAAATAGGGTTTCATTTTCGGGGCCTGGGCGATGATGGTCATGTCGGCATTGATCAGTTTGTAGTTTCTTGCGCTGACCAGTGCCATGACGCGACGCAGCAGGATGCGGCTGTCGATGCCTTTGTACTCTTTGCTGGTGTCGGGAAAATGCCGGCCGATATCGCCCAGGGCCAGGGCGCCCAACATGGCATCACACAGGGCATGGATGAGGACATCGCCGTCTGAATGGGCTTCCAGACCAAACTCATACGGAATTTTCACACCACCGATCACCAACCGTGTGCCGCTGCTGAAACGGTGTGCATCAAAACCCTGACCTATGCGCAGTGATGACATGCCGGCTCAGCCTCCATCGTCCATACCGTCCCGATAACCCAACAACCCCTGCGTGGTTTGGTGATCAATATAAAATCCCGCCAGGGCGAGATCTTCGGGACGGGTGATTTTAATGTTGTCGCCACAGCCCTCCACCATGATGGGTTGATACCCGGCATATTCCATAGCTGAGGCTTCGTCTGTGACCAGGACCTCATCGTCCAGCGCCTTTTGCAGGGCCTGCTGTAACATGCCAAAGCGAAACATCTGTGGTGTCAGTGCGTGCCAAAGATGGTTGCGATCCACGGTTGCCTGTATCTGGTTGTCGGTGTCAGTGCGTTTCATGGTATCGCGCACCGGCACCCCCAACAATCCCCCTGTCGGGTGTGCTGACAGAGTGCGGATTAATGTGTGTAAATCACCCGGTTGTACACATGGACGTGCCGCATCATGCACCAGCACCCAGTCATTGTCCTGTGCCTTGCCATTGAGTGCGGCCAGGGCATTTTGTACCGTGTGACAACGCTCAGCCCCGCCTTTGGCAACAATAATCGGCTTGGCGATATCGATATGCAGCTTGTGCCACCAGGGATCATTCTCGGCAACAGCCACGACAATTCCGCTCAGTTCGGAAATCAATGAAAGCCGATGCAGGGTGTGCTCAATGACGGTTCTGTCACGCAATGGCAGATATTGCTTCGGGAGATCGGCCCGCATCCGGGAACCGACACCGGCGGCAGGCACCACGGCCCAGAATTTTGTATCGGCTGTGTTTGTCATTGTGAATTGATTACCGGGCAGACATCACCCGCCGGACAGTCTCTTTTAATGGATTTGGTGGGCAGTACCCACCCTACATGTCGACTTGAATTCATCACAAAGGAAACCTGGTTAAACCTTAATTCAACTTTGTGCACAAAAATAATTTCTTTTGCGTTCTTTGCGCCTTGGCGTCTTTGCGTTATGTTCAGCAACCTCTAAACAACCGCTACTCTACAACTTGAATAAAGGTCTCATCCTTTTTCACCATACCCAGATCACTGCGGGCGCGTTCTTCAATGGCATCGGTGCCCTGTTTAAGATCGGCCACCTCGGCTGACAAACCGGCATTTCGTTCCTTGAGCCGGTTGTTGACCTGTTGTTGCTCTTTCACCGAAGCCTCAAGCCGCCAGGCGGCGCTCATGCTGCCCTCACCCACCCACAGGTCATATTGCAACATGGCAAACAGTGCAAGCAGGATTCCGGTCATCAGCCGCATGGTCAGTTCCTCTAATGGTGTTTGAAGCGATCGCAAAACGTTACGAGCGCTGGTGAGACAAGGCAAAAATGAACGAAAAAGCGGAATTTACACGGAGTAAATGAGCATTTTGAGTTCATTTTTAACACAGTATCACCAAGCGCAGTAGTTTTGAGACCACTTCTAGTTATCCAAATTATAGAACGCTTTTTTGCCCGGATACGTCGCCTTGCCGCCCAGGGCTTCATTAATGCGAATCAACTGGTTGTATTTGGCCACACGATCCGAACGGGACATGGAGCCGGTTTTGATCTGGCCGCAACTGGTGGCCACCGCCAGATCAGCAATGGTGGTGTCTTCTGTCTCACCGGAGCGATGTGACATCACGGCGGTGTAACCGGCTTTTTTGGCCATCGCCACCGCCGCCAGCGTTTCAGTGAGGGTACCGATCTGGTTCACCTTGATCAGGATGGAGTTGGCGATGCCCTTCTCAATCCCTTCCTTGAAAATCGCGGTGTTGGTGACAAACAGATCATCACCGACCAGCTGTACCTTCTTGCCCAGACGTTCGGTCAGTTCTTTCCAGCCGGCCCAGTCATCTTCGGCCATACCGTCTTCGATACTGATGATGGGATACTTGTTGACCCAGTCTTCCAGCACATCAATAAATTCGCTGGGGCTGAGGGTCTTGCCTTCAGAGGCCAGCACATATTTGCCGTCTTTGTAGAATTCGCTGCTGGCCGCATCAATGGCGATAAAGATATCTTTACCGGCTTTGTAGCCGGCCTTGTCGATGGCTTCCAGAATCACTTCGATGGCGGATTCATTGGATGGCAGATTGGGCGCAAAACCACCTTCGTCACCGACGGCGGTATTCATCCCCTTGCTGTCCAGCACCTTCATCAGGGCATGGAAAACTTCCGCCCCCATGCGAATGGCTTCGTTAATACCGGCGGCACCCACCGGCATGATCATGAATTCCTGCAGGTCGATACTGTTGTTGGCATGTTCACCACCATTGATGATGTTCATCATGGGCACCGGCATGGCAAAGCCTGCTTCAGTGGCCAGATATTCGTATAACGGCTTGCCGGCATCGGCGGCGGCGGCCTTGGCCACAGCCATGGAAACCGCCAGCAAGGCATTGGCACCCAGCTTGCTCTTGTTATGGGTACCATCCAGTTTGATCATGATGTCATCAATGTTGTTCTGATCAGCGGCATCCTGACCGGTCAGTGCGTTGGCAATCTCATTATTCACATGGCTGACCGCCTTGCTCACACCCTTGCCGCCAAAGCGGGATTTGTCGCCGTCGCGCAGTTCGATGGCTTCACGGGCACCGGTCGAAGCGCCGGACGGAACGGCTGCACGGCCCATCACGCCGGATTCCAGAATGACATCGGCTTCGACGGTGGGGTTGCCGCGTGAATCAATAATTTCGCGGCCAATGATCTGTTTAATGGTACTGCTGGACATCTATCTCTTCTCTCTTCTCTTCTTTGCTTGCTTCGTCGTTAAATAAAAATTTTCGTTACAGTTTGCTTTCAATGAAGCCCTGCTGTTTCACCACCTTGTCGAGGGCTTGCAGGGTCGTCAACAACTCTTCCATCAACGGCAGCGGCCAGGCGTTGGGGCCGTCACTCAGTGCCTTGGCCGGATCGGGATGGGTCTCCATAAACAGACCGGAGATACCGGCCGCCACGGCAGCCCGTGCCAACACAGGGACAAATTCCCGTTGGCCGCCGGAGGAACCACCCTGCCCACCCGGTTGTTGCACGGAATGGGTGGCGTCGAACACGACCGGACAACCGGTCTGGCGCATGATGGCCAGGCCGCGCATATCCGAAACCAGTGTGTTGTAACCAAAGGATGCGCCACGCTCACAGAGCATGATCTGATCATTGCCTGCTTCGCGGGCCTTCTCGACCACATTGACCATATCCCACGGCGCCTGAAACTGGCCTTTCTTGATATTCACCGGCTTGCCCTGACGGCAGACGTTTTGAATGAAGTTGGTCTGACGGACCAAAAAGGCCGGGGTCTGTAATACATCGACCACCGAGGCGACTTCTTCCAGCGGGGTGTCTTCATGTACGTCGGTCAGCACCGGCACACCGATTTGATCTTTTACTTTTTGCAGAATACGCAGCCCCTCTTCCATACCCAGGCCGCGAAAACTTTTACTGGAGGTACGATTGGCCTTGTCGAACGAGGATTTATAGATAAACGGGATGCCCAGTTTGTCGGTCATGGCCTTGAGCAGACCGGCCGTATCCAGCGCCAGTTGTTCACTTTCGATCACACAGGGACCGGCAATCAAAAACACCGGCCTGTCGAGGCCGACTTCAAATCCGCAAAGTTTCATGCAGTCACCGTTTTGGGTTGTTGGGCTTCCTTGTGTTCGCGCGCGGCCTGAACGAAACCGCTGAACAGAGGATGGCCGTCACGCGGTGTTGAGGTAAATTCCGGATGGAACTGACACGCGACAAACCAGGGATGATTCGGTACTTCAATCACTTCCACCAGACTTTCATCTTCCGATGTGCCGGCGATGATCAGACCGGCCTTCTGTAATTGATCTCGATAGTTGTTGTTAAACTCGAAGCGATGACGATGGCGTTCGGTAATGATGTCCTTGCCATACATGTGCCGGGCCAGTGTGCCGGGCCGCAATTTGCAGGCCTGACCACCCAGACGCATGGTGCCACCCAGATCGGAATCGGCAGAACGTTTTTCCACCTTGCCATCGGCATCCACCCACTCTGTGATCAGAGCGATCACCGGATGTGGCGCACGCGGATTAAACTCGGTGCTGTTGGCCTTGTCCAGCCCCGCCACGTTACGGGCAAATTCGATCACCGCGACTTGCATACCGAGACAGATACCCAGATAAGGCACCTTGTTTTCACGCGCATATTGCACTGCGAGGATCTTGCCCTCGACGCCCCGTTCGCCAAAGCCACCGGGCACCAGAATGGCATCAGCCTTCTTCAGGCAGTCGGTGCCGCCGGTCTCCAGTGTCTCCGAGTCGATGTAGAAAATATTCACTTTGGTCCGGGTGTGGACACCCGCATGAATCAGTGACTCCGACAAGGATTTATAGGCTTCGGTCAGATCCATGTATTTACCAACCATGGCGATGGTCACTTCGCCGGTCGGGTTTTCCAGATCATTGATGAAGTTTTGCCACTCCGACAGATCGGCCTTGGGGACATCCAGCTTGAGCTTGTCCACCACAATGTCATCCAGCTGTTGTTCGTTTAACAGCATGGGGATTTTATAAATGCTCTTCACGTCCAGCGCTTCAATAACGGCACGCTGTTCCACATTGGTAAACAGGGCGATTTTGCGTTTTTCTTCAATCGGGATGGGCCGGTCGGCACGACACAGCAGGATATCCGGTTGAATACCGATAGAACGCAGTTCCTTCACCGAGTGCTGGGTAGGCTTGGTTTTGATTTCCCCCGCCGTGGGGATATAGGGTAACAGGGTCAGGTGCATGAACAGGGCATTGTCATGGCCCATTTCCACGCCCATCTGGCGAATGGCTTCCAGGAAAGGCAGCGACTCGATGTCACCCACGGTACCACCGATTTCCACCATGGCCACATCGGCCCCTTCGGCGCCGGCCATCACGGAGCGTTTGATCTCGTCGGTGATATGGGGAATCACCTGTACCGTGCCGCCCAGATAATCACCCCGTCGCTCCTTGCTGATCACGCGCTCGTAGATACGGCCGGTGGTGAAATTATTTTTCTGGGTCATGGTGGTGCGGACAAATCGTTCGTAATGTCCCAAATCCAGGTCAGTCTCTGCGCCGTCTTCGGTCACAAACACTTCACCGTGCTGGAAAGGACTCATGGTGCCCGGATCAACATTGATATAGGGGTCCAGTTTTAGCAGGGTGACTTTGAGTTTGCGGGCTTCGAGGATGGCTGCAAGTGAGGCGGAAGCGATGCCCTTGCCTAATGAGGACACAACACCGCCGGTAATAAATATAAACTTCGTCATTCAGGGGCCAGGTTGTTTATGGGAACAGAAACACGTCGACTGGACGCGGATGCCCGGCAAACTTGCAGGGGAAGATGTGCTGCGCTTCAGTCCTGCATATTCTCCTTGTTTTTACTTCATGTTTCAATGCCGGACAGGTCATGAATTGTTTTCCAGTTGAATCACAAGCCCCTGCTTCTGTGGGGCTGTCTGAAAGGGTTCGCAAATACAATAGCCCACAACCTGGGCAATTTCATCACCCGCATAGATGAGCGGCACCTGTTGTCGTTGCCAGGGCGGCACCCCCCATTCCTGAAACAGTTTTTTCAAACTGTGGTGATGGCCGCGCCCCACCGGCTTGCAAATCTCACCGCCGGCACGAAAACGCACCGTCAGGGGGGCGGCACACCGCGCCGGGTCCAGCCCCTCTCCCTTTGCCGGATGCGACACCAGTTTTCCACCACTCAGTGGCAATGGTTGCAGACCGTCCCAGGCCGTCACCGGGGTTTGAGTGGTGGTTGCTTGCGGACTCATGGCATACAGCAGACCGCGATAGCGACGCACCTCCCCGCCCGACCAACCGACCACCGGCGTGGCGCTGTCACCGGCAGGCAGGACTTCATGCAGAATCCGGTTTAAATGGCGGCTGTCCGGGCATGTCAGGCTGCATCGAGACACCAGCCAATAACGTAATAGATTACGCTGCCGTGCCGGGTTCAGTTGCTGTACGCCGGTCAGTTGCAAACGGTTGTGCGCATCCCGGCACTGTTGCCAGTCCTGCTCCGCCAGTTGCGCCAGCAAGGCGGCACTCTCGGCCAGATGCCCGGCCGAACGGCCCAGGGTGGTCACCGCCGACGGCCAGCGCGCCGTCAGCAAGGGCATGACACGGTGGCGCAGGTAATTGCGATCAAACCCCTCATCGGCATTGGAGGGGTCTTCGATCCAGTCCAGGCCGTACTGTTCGGCATAGTGCTGCAGGTTGGCCCTGCTCTCGTGCAGCAACGGACGTCCCAGCCACCCCCCGCCAAATTCGGTCATGCCCGGCATGGCCGCCAGCCCTTTGGCCCCCGCGCCACGCAAGAGTTGTAATAACAGGGTTTCCGCCTGATCATCGGCATGGTGGGCCAGTAACAGCATGTCACCGGACTTGATAAGTGATTTGAAGGCATAATAGCGCGCCCGGCGAGCCGCCGCTTCCCGGCTTTCGCCCGGTTGTGCCGTCGCATCGACACGCAGAATATGCAAGGGGATATTCAATTCGTCACAGACCGTTTGGCAGTGTTGTTCCCACTCGCCGGCCCGGGCTTGCAAGCCGTGATTCACATGCACAGCCTGCACAACGACATCATTCAAGTGTGATCGCAGGGCAGCCAGCGCATGGAGCAACACGCGGGAATCACAACCACCGCTAAAGGCGATCAGATAGCGGTGTACAGCGGGAAACCGGGCCAGAGCCTGTTGCAGGTGCGCCGAGGTAAAACTCATTCAGCGGTGTTATTGCTCAGTGTAGTTACCATACTGCATCAAACGTTCATAACGCAGATCAAGCAGCTTGTCGGCGGGGATAGTGATCAGGTGTTCCAGAGTTTCTTTCAGGGCCGCCTTGATGTTCTGTGCGGTGGCGTCCACGTCACGATGGGCGCCGCCCAGCGGTTCGCTGATGATGAAGTCGACCAGCCCCAGTTCCTTCAGGCGCGGTGCCGTCATCCCCATGGCTTCCGCCGCATCCTGGGCCTTTTCGGCGCTCTTCCACAGGATCGAGGCACACCCTTCCGGCGAGATCACCGAATAGGTGCTGTATTGCATGATTAACAGGCGATCACAAACGCCGATGGCCAGGGCGCCACCGGAACCGCCTTCACCGATCACGGTACTGATAATCGGTGTCTTCAGTTTGGACATGACAAACAGGTTTTTCGCAATGGCTTCACTTTGGCCGCGCTCTTCCGCATCCACACCGGGATAGGCACCGGGAGTATCGATAAAGGTCAGTACCGGCAGTTCGAAACGCTCGGCCATTTCCATCAGGCGCTTGGCCTTGCGATAGCCTTCCGGGCGCGGCATACCGAAATTGCGCTGGACTTTCTCTTTGGTGTCACGGCCTTTTTGCTGGCCGATGATCATCACCGGTTGACCGTCCAGACGGGCCAGACCGCCGATAATCGCCTTGTCGTCGGCAAAGGCGCGGTCACCGTGCAGTTCTTCAAAGTCGGTAAAGATGCGTTGGACATAATCAAGAAAATAGGGACGTTGCGGATGGCGGGCCAGTTGGGCGATCTGGGCGGCCTTGAGGCCTGAGAAGATCGACTCGGTCAGTTCACGACTCTTGGATTGCAGGCGCGAGATCTCTTCGTTGAGATTGATCTCGGTGTCAGAGCCCACATAACGCAGCTCTTCAATCTTGGCTTCCAGTTCGGCAATGGGTTGTTCGAAGTCGAGAAAATTCAAATTCATTGTCAGGTGATCCGCTTGTTCGTCAAAAATATCAAAGGATTATAACACATTGCTGAAAATGTGGCGTGTGAGCTTGGTCGGCAATTTCGGAAATTCTTTTAGCCCTTCGGTAAAATCAGTAGATGACTTCAACCTGCTCCGGGCCGGCCAGATCACGCAGGCGATGAATCAATTCATCGGTGGGATGGACCCGCCACTCTTCACCAAACTGAATCAGTGCAGAGGCATCCGGACGGTGATAACTAATCGCCACCTGGCAAAAGCCTTCACGATAGGGTGACAGGGTCTTTTGCAGATCGGCCACAAAGCCGTTCGCGGCCTTTTGCTCATCCACACTCACCTGCAGGCGCTTGGCAAAGTGTTCCCGCGCCTGATTAATATCGTAGATGTGCCGGGCACTCATCTTATAGCCACCGCTGTACTCATCAACGCTGACCTCACCTTCCACCACAATGAGCTTATCCTTGGCCAGCAGGTCACGGAAGCGCTGATAAGGTTCGGAAAAGATCGCCAGTTCGATGCGGCCGCTGCGATCATCGATGGTGATAAAGGCCATCTTGTCACCGCGCCGGGTATTCATGGTGCGCATGGCAACGATGAGACCGGCCACCACCACGGTCTGGGCCTTGGTCGGTTTCAGATCAACGATACGGGCGCTGGTGAATTTGGCCAGTTCCGGCAGATATTGATTGATGGGATGGCCGGTCAGATAGAGGCCCAGGGTCTGCTTTTCATTATGCAGGCGCTGCTCATCATTCCACTCCGGTAAACGATAGTAGGTGCCCGGTCCCTGCGCAGTCTCCTGCGCCGAGGCAATGCCGAACAGATCCTGCATGCCCACTTCTGTATTTCGACTGTATTGCTCGGCAATCTTCAGGGCGGCCGGCAGGCTGGCCTGAATGGTCGCCCGGGTCTCACCAAAGACATCCAGCGCCCCCGCCATGATCAGGGATTCAAAGGTGCGCTTGTTCACCTTTTTCAGTTCAACACGCCGACAGAAGTCGAACAGGTCGACAAAGGGACCGTGTTGCTCCCGTTCCGAGATCACGCTGTCGATGGCTGACTCACCCACCCCCTTGATGGCGCCCAGACCATAGACAATGGTTTGGTCGTCTTTGGCGGTGAACTGGTAGCGACAGACATTCACGTTGGGTGGTTCGACACTCAGTTTCATGTCCCGACATTCGTCGATGAGTGTCACCACCTTGTCAGTGTTATCCATATCCGCCGACAGCACCGCCGCCATGAACTGGGCCGGATAATGGGCCTTGAGCCAGGCCGTCTGATAGGAGACCAGCGCATAGGCGGCCGAGTGGGATTTGTTAAAACCGTAACCGGCAAACTTTTCCACCAGATCGAAGATCTTCATTGCCAGATCGGGGTCGATGTTGTTGTTCTTCGCACCCTCGGCAAAGACGGCGCGCTGTTTGGCCATCTCTTCGGGCTTTTTCTTGCCCATGGCGCGACGCAACAGGTCCGCGCCGCCGAGAGAATAACCGGCCAGTACCTGGGCGATCTGCATGACCTGTTCCTGGTAGAGAATAATGCCGTAGGTTGGCTCCAGGATCGGTTTGAGGCTGTCGTGCTGGTATTGGGCATCCGGATAGGAGACAGTCTCCCGGCCGTGTTTGCGGTTGATGAAGTTATCCACCATGCCCGACTGCAACGGACCGGGACGGAACAGGGCCACCAGAGCCACAATGTCTTCAAAGGTATCCGGTTGCAGGCGTTTGATCAGGTCTTTCATACCACGGGATTCCAGCTGGAATACCGCTGTGGTGGCACAGTCCTTGAGTAATCGGAAGGTTTCCGCGTCATCCAGCGGGATGGCGGTAATGTCGATCGGAGCTTCGCCCTGCTGTGCCTGCCTGATATTAATGGCCTGCACCGCCCAATCGATAATGGTCAGGGTGCGCAGCCCCAGGAAGTCGAACTTCACCAGACCGATGGCTTCCACGTCATCCTTGTCGAACTGGGTCACCAGGCTGCCGCCGCCCTGCTCACAGTAAAGCGGTGTAAAGTCGGTCAGTTTGGACGGGGCAATCACCACGCCTCCGGCATGCTTGCCGGCATTACGTGACAGACCTTCCAGAGAGCGCGCCATATCGAGCAGGACCCTGACCTCCTCATCAGTCTCGTATAGTTCTTTAAAGGCCTCCTCCTGCTCCATGGCCTTATCCAGGGTGATCCCCACCTCGAAGGGGATCAGCTTGGCAATGCGATCCACAAAACCATAGGGATGGCCCAGCACACGCCCCACATCGCGTACCACCGCCTTGGCCGCCATGGAGCCGTAGGTGATGATCTGGGAGACCTTGTCGCGGCCGTAATACTGCGCCACGTAATCGATGACCCGGTCGCGGCCTTCCATACAGAAGTCCACGTCAAAGTCCGGCATGGAGACACGTTCCGGGTTGAGGAAACGTTCGAACAGCAGGTCGTATTCAATGGGGTCCAGATCGGTAATGGTCAGGGCATAGGCCACCAGAGAACCGGCACCCGAACCACGCCCCGGTCCCACCGGCACCCCGTTGGCCTTGGCCCATTTGATAAAGTCGGCCACGATGAGGAAGTAGCCGGGAAACCCCATCTTGTTGATCACATCCAGTTCGAGTTCCAGCCGGTCCTCATATTCCTTCTTGCGTGCGGTGTAATCCGGTTGAGCCGGATTAAGCAATTTTTGCAGACGCGCCGCCAGACCGTGACGTGATTCCCGCGCCAAAAAGTCCTCAATGCCCATGCCGGGTGGCACCGGGTAATCCGGCAGATAGTTTTTGCCCAGGGTCAGGGAGAGGTTGCAGCGTTTGGCGATCTCCACCGTATTGGCGATAGCGGCCGGGATATCGGCAAACAGTTCGCACATCTCCTCGGCGCTGCGCAGGTATTGTTGCGGACTGTAGCGTTTCGGCCGGCGGGGATCGTCCAGGGTCCGGCCATCATGAATACACACCCGGACCTCATGGGCCTCGAAATCATCTTCTTTGAGGAAATGCACATCATTGGTGGCCACCACCGGCACGTCCCGGCGAATCGCCAGATCCACCGCCGCCTGGATGTACTCATCCTCCCCTTCCCGGCCGGTGCGTTGCAGTTCGAGATAAAAGCTGTTGGGAAACCAGCCCTGCCATTGGGCCAACAGGCGCTCCGCTTCATCGACCCGACCGGCGTGCAGGGCCATACCGATATCGCCGACATGACCGCCGGAGAGGGCAATCAGGCCATGGCTGAAACCATTCAACCACTGCTTGTCCAGCATGGGAATACCACGGTGCTGGCCTTCCCGGAAACTAAGGGAGACGAGGTGCGTCAGGTTCCGGTAGCCGTCGTTATCCTTGCAGAGCAGGACCAGGCGGCTTGGCTGGTTGGGATCAGCCTCATTATGTACCCACAAATCCGCACCGATAATGGGTTTGATCCCGGCGGCCATGGCGGCGCGATAAAATTTCACCATGGCAAACAGATTGCTTTGGTCGGTCACCGCCACCGCAGGCATACGGTTTTCCGCCACCGCTTTGGCCAGCGGTTTGATACGGATCAGACCATTGGCTAAAGAGTATTCAGTATGTAAATGAAGGTGGACAAAGCGTGCTGACATAACTGACAAGTGTCAGCTGATTTGCGCAGCCATGCAAGAGTTGACATTTTCACTTTGCGTTTGATGCAAGTCGGGATCAAGGACTTAGCGCCGATCCGGCTATTTTTTTCCGGTTGCCCGCTTTTCTGTTTGCTCTGCCGGGTTCTGACCGACAGTTCGGCCGGTTTGCACTGACCTGTTTTCAGCACCGGTATCGGTACGGATCAGTTCCAGCCAAAACCGTGATCCCTGTTGCTGTTGGCTGCTGACACCAAGCTCTCCGCCCATCATTTCAACCAGCCGTTTGGTGATCATCAGGCCAATCCCGGTCCCTTTCACATCACCGGTCTCAGCGCCAAGCCGGTTAAAGGCCTCAAACAATTGGTTTTGCTCCTGTTCCGAGATACCGGGTCCGGTGTCGATCACATTGATCCGTATACGAGACAGACTGAAGGCGTCAACCTGGATGGTGACTTTGCCGAATTCCTCGTTGTATTTAATCGCATTGGAGAGGAGATTCAACATGATTTGTCGCAAGCGGGTCTGGTCCGCCCGTACTTTCACCCCCGTACATTCCTGCATATTGAAGTCCAGTTGGATATGCCTGGAATCGGCGATGGGCGACATCAGGCTGTAACATTCCAGCAATACATCCACCAGTTCCAGTTCTTCAAGCGTCAGCTTCATCTTGCCCGCTTCGATACGTGACAAGTCCAGCACCTCATCAATTAATTCCAGCAGATGGTTACTGGCGCGCAGGATTTCACCCATACTGTCCTGTTGTGTTTCATGCAAGGGGAGTTCCGCATCCGACTCCAGCAACTGGGCAAAACCGATAATGGCATTCAGCGGTGTGCGTAACTCGTGACTCATGCGCGACAGGAATTCCGACTTGGCCCGACTGGCCTGTTCCGCCATATCTTTCTGTGTGGCCAGGTCACGTTCCAGTTGCTTGCGTCGCGTAATGTCCAGCACTACACCCAACATACGAATCGGTGCGTTCTGCTCATCACGGATCACATCACCACGTTGTAACAACCAGTGAATTGACCCGTCTGACCAGATCACTCTGTGTTCGATATCAAAGTTGTGCCGACCGGCTATACAATTTTCAATCGCATGTGTCACCCGTTCCCGATCTTCCGGTAGGATTGCATCAAAAAATAATTCACAGGGCTTGCGATTTTGCCATTCCTCTACATTGCCATAGCCCAGCAACGGGGCGATGCGCTCTGACCAGATCATCCGGTTGGATTCAATATCCAGATCCCAGGTACCAATATTGCCGAACTGTTGGCTATATCGAAGCCGTTCCTCTTTTTTTTCCAGTTCTGCACGCTGGCGTCTGTTCTGCAACAGGGCAATTTCCAGATCCTCGCGCAGTCGAGCCAAACGCCTGGCTCGTTTAACACGGACTACAATCGCACTGATTAAATGCCCGGGTATGATCGGTTTGGTCAGGAAATCATCACCACCCAGGTCCATGGCATGCAGTTGTTTGTCGATATTTGATTCAGTGGAAAGAAACACAATGGGCAATGAAAGGTAGTTATCATCCTGACGAATCACTGCGGCGAGTTCCAGCCCCGAACACTCGGGCATATAGACATCCATCAGGATCAGATCGGGCTTAAACTCTTCGAGTGACGCCAACAACTGCAACGGTTCGTTGACAATGCAGGTTTCCATGCCGGCGCCCTGCAACAGGGTGGCGTAATATTCCGATAACAACCGGTCATCATCCACAATGAGGATACGATAGGGATGTTGCGGGAGACGACTGGTCAAACTGTTTAGTGAAGCGATCAGCCTGCGTGAATCAATCGGTTTGGTGTAATAACGGGTGGCGCCTGCCTTCACCGCCAAAAGTCTTGCCGTGATATCGCCCCGCACTGAAATAAAAATAACCGGCGGCATGTTGTCGCTCTGTCGGCGCAATTCATCAATCAGCTCGATGCCGCCTCTGGCATTACCGGGAAAGACAATATCCATAATCACGGCAGCAGGTTGTTGTTGCAGAAATGCCTGTTTGAATGATTCCGGATCAGTGAAGCTCCGTACCTGGAACTGCACACTGTGCAGTGCGGCAGACAACATCTCCACTTCGTGATCATTGTCATCAACAATATAAATCAGTTGCTGTTCCAGCACCGGGGTAATACCCCCAAAATCCTCCGTAACAGGTGCCTGTTCCCGCCCTGTTACATTAAGTAACTGGCTGAACAGTTCTTCCATCGAAGTGACTTCTGCATCTGTCGGCAGACGTTTCTCATCAAGAATGAATTTCAGATTTTGCTCGATACTGCGCGCCAGAATACTGACCTGTTCTATGCCAAATGTCGCACCTGAACCCGCCAGGCTGTGTACCGCATGATGCAAGGTACTGATATGCGCATCATTCGGCGATGTCTTTAACTTCGTCCAGTGTTGATTCAGGGCAGCCAGTTTGCCGGGTAGCTCGGCAAGATAAGATTCGCGCAGTTTGGCAATACGCTGTTCAATTTCCTGATGACTGATGTGCCCCATGGCAGATAGTTTCCTGTGCGAAACGGTACTGAATAAACCAGCAGATTAATCAAGTATATTGAATTGACTAACAAAATGGTGATTGTTAACAATTATTAACAATCTGTTAAATTTTGATGAATGCAGGCGAGAGGCCTTATGAAAGCAAATGATATTCCATGGCTTTGAATTGGGATTTAAGGAAGCTCATCTGGTCAGCGAGAATACGTCGGTTACGCAACACCAGATACTCAGCAATATTCGGGACATAAGGGACAGCCAACAACGGCATGTGAGCCTCTTCCGGTGTCGCACCACCCTTGTGTGCATTACAACGTTTGCAGGCAGTCACCACATTTGACCAGAGATCACGGCCGCCACGGGAGATAGGAATAACATGATCGCGGGTCAGCTCGACTTCACGGAATTCACGTCCGCAATACAGACACAACTGATGATCCCGCCGAAACAATTCCCGGTTGGTCAGGGGTGGAACAGTGCGGCAATGATGACGTTTATACTCGCCTTTAACCGCGATAATGGAATTGATTTCGACCACACTTTGCAGCCCGGTGAGGCGGGAAACGCCGCCATGCAGGGGAAAACTGTGTTCACCGGCTGTCCAGGCCACCATACCTTTTGAATAAATACAGGCGGCTTCCTGCCAGGGAATCCACTTAACCGGTTGTCCGGTTACATCCAGTCTTAATATTAACGGTATTGCCATACATCGTGCTCCAATATCAGTTTCATATACTGCTAAAGTTGCAATTCAATGACACAGACTGCACTAACCTACTCTGTCTTCGCCCTCTTTACAATAGCGTCCTGTTGTGAGGAATAATTAATCCACTGCTATAACAGCTTTTTAACCGGGCCATAGGAACAGCGGTGGATTGGTGTCACACCCAGTTCCGTTAAAGCCTGTATATGTGACCGGGTGGGATATCCTTTATGTTTGGCCAGGCCATAACCGGGGTATTGTGCATCCAGTTCCAGCATCTCCCTATCCCGCGCAACCTTGGCAAGAATAGATGCCGCACTGATCGCCGCCACCTTACTGTCCCCTTTGATAATAGCCTGGGCCGGACAGTTCAAGCGGGGAATGTGATTACCATCAATTAATGCCATATCAGGTTGTGGATGCAAACCCGCTACCGCCCGCTGCATGGCCAGCAAGCTGGCCTGCAGAATATTGATGTTGTCAATCTCCGCCACCTCGGCCCGGCCGATTGCCCAGCACAGAGCCGAATTTTGTATTTCGGTAAAAAGGACTTCCCGTCGGCTTTCGGTCAGTTTTTTCGAATCGGCCAGCCCCTGGATGGGGCGTACCGGGTCAAGGATGACGGCGGCGGCCACGACCGGTCCGGCCAGCGGGCCTCGACCCGCTTCATCCACCCCGGCAACCAGTCCCGCCGGCGCGGTAAAATCAATTTCTGTTTGGCCTTTTGCTTTTGTTTTCATTAATACCTGCCGATAATGAATTCCAATCACGGACGATTGAACTCAGTCTGAAACGATGAGAAGATAGAGCCGACGTTTTGTAACCCGCTATTTGTATAACAACGTGATGTGTTTGCGCCGGCGCCCGCACTCAAAGCCACAATACCTGAGAACAATTAATGAGTAAAATCCGAACAGCCGTCGTCGGCGTGGGATATCTGGGTAAATTTCATGCCCAGAAATACGCCGCCCTGCCCGATTCCGAACTGGTGGCCGTATGTGACCAGAATCCCGAAAATGCGGAGAAAATCGCCAAAGAGTGCCATACCCGTGCGGAAACAGATTACCACAACCTGATTGGTCAGGTTGAGGCGGTCAGTATCGTGGTGCCCACTCAACTGCACTACAAGGTGGCAAAGACATTTTTGGAAAACGGTGTCCATGTCCTGTTGGAGAAACCCATCACCGCCACGGTTGCCGAGGCACAGGAACTGGTGGACATCGCAAATCGTACCGGCGTCATTTTCCAAATCGGCCATCTGGAGCGGTTTAATCCGGCCATACTGGCGTTGGAGGGTGTGCTGAATCAGCCGCGGTTTATCGAATCGCATCGCGTGGCGCCATTTAATCCTCGCGGTGCGGACGTGAACGTCATCCTGGATCTGATGATCCATGATATTGATATTATCCTGGATATCGCCAATTCTCCGGTCAAACATATTGATGCCAATGGTGTCGCCGTTCTGTCCAAAGACATCGATCTGGCCAATGCGCGCATCCAGTTCGAAAATGGCTGTGTGGCCAATGTCACCGCCAGCCGCGCCGGCATGAAGAGTGAACGCAAGATGCGTCTGGTACAGGACGATGCCTATATCACTATCGATTTCCAAAACAAGAAACTGGGTATCCATCGCAAAGGCAGCGGTGAAATGTATCCCGGCATCGCCAACATAGAAAGTCAGGAACAGGCTTTTGAACAGGGTGATGCACTGCTGGCCGAGATCACATCCTTTCTGAAAGTGATCCAGACAGGCACAACGCCGGTGGTCAGCGGTGAAGATGGCAAACGCGCCCTGGAAACCGCCATGGCTATCACAACTTTATTACAAACCAATCGAAATTGAGGACGACGCCGATGATCCCGATGGTGGACCTTAAACGCCAGTATCACAAACTGAAAAACGAAATTGATCAGGGTATTTTGCAGGCCCTGGAAAGTACCCAGTTTATTCTGGGACCAAACGTCAGTGATTTTGAAAAAGAGGCCGCCGACTATCTGGGCGCCAAACATGCCATCAGTTGCGCTTCCGGAACCGATGCCCTGCACCTGGCGCTGGCCGCTGCCGGTATCGGACCGGGTGATGAGGTAATCACCACCACCTTTACCTTTATCGCCACCGCCGAGGCAATCTGTTATGTGGGTGCGACACCGGTGTTTGTTGATATTGATCCCAAAACCTATAACATCGATATTGACGCCATGGAAGCGGCTGTCACCGACAAGACCAAAGCCCTGATCCCCGTACACCTGTTCGGTCAGCCGGTGGATATGACTCGCGTCATGGCGATTGCTGAAAAGCACAATCTGTTGGTGATCGAAGACTGTGCCCAGTCATTCGGCGCCGATGTGAATGGCAAAATGACCGGTACGATCAGTCTGGCCGGCTGTCATAGTTTCTTCCCCAGTAAAAATCTGGGTTGCTATGGTGACGGCGGTATGGTCACCACCAATGATGATGCCGTTGCAGAGCAGATCAAGGTGTTGCGCAATCACGGCAGTTTCAAGCGCTATCACCATAATATCATCGGCTACAACAGTCGGCTGGATGAGTTACAGGCGGTGATCCTGCGCGTTAAACTCAAACATATCGCCGAATTCAATACAGAACGCCGTCGTGCCGCGCACCACTACAGCAGCTTGTTGCAGGGTGTGGTCGAACCGCCTGTTGAAGACGGTATTGGTACCCATGTTTACCATCAATATGTGGCACTCTCTGACAAGCGTGATGCCATCATGCAAAAACTGTCAGAAAACAATATCGCCAATGCGGTGTATTATCCCATTCCCCTGCACAAACAACCGGTGTTTGCCGAACAGTGCAAAACCCTGCGTCTGCCGGTCAGTGAACAGGTGGCACAGCGTTGTTTCGCACTACCGATTCACCCCGAACTGACCAATCAGCAAATCGAAGAAATCGTTGCCGTGATCAAAAGCGCGGTATAGGTATCGACCATGAAACGGGTCATGGTGATTGCCGGGGAAGCCTCGGCCGATTTGCACGCCGGAAAAATGATTCAGGCGGTCCATCGCCTGGATCCCGACATCACGTTTTTTGGTATCGGCGGCGTCACCATGCGCAAGGCCGGGTTTAATGCCCTGGTCGATTCCAAAGATCTGGCGGTCGTCGGTCTGGTTGAGGTACTGGCCCATCGCAAGGTGATCTTCGGCGCCCTGGACCGGATGCGGGAGATCCTGCAAACCGATCCGCCTGATCTGCTGGTCCTGATCGATTATCCCGATTTCAATTTGCGTCTGGCCAGGACGGCAAAAGAAGTGGGGGTCAAAGTCCTCTACTACATCGGCCCGCAGGTCTGGGCATGGCGTCAAAAACGCGTCCACACCATTCGTGAACGGGTTGATATGATGGCGGTGGTCTTTCCGTTTGAAGAAACATTCTATAAACGTTTCGATGTGCCGGTTGAATTTGTCGGCCACCCGCTGACCGACGAACTGGAAACCGCAGCGGATTTACCGGCACTGAAACTGGAATTCGGACTGGATCCCGGCAAACGCACAGTCGGCCTTTTTCCCGGCAGTCGCCATAGTGAGATCAAGCGCCTGTTGCCGATTATTCTTGAGTCAGCCAACCGGCTATATCAGTCCCGCCAGGATATCCAGTTTATTTTGCCTGTTGCCTCCACCCTGAGTCAGGCTGATATTCAGCCTGCACTGAGTAAATATAATTTTCCTGTCACCATAATTGAGAGTCGCAGTCACGAAGTGATCCAGACTTGTGATGTCATTGTTACCGTCTCCGGGACCGTAACACTGGAGATCGCCCTGTATGGAATCCCGCAGGTCATTATCAACAAGGTATCCTGGTTAACCTATGCCATTGTCAGTCGGATGCTGAAGATCCCTTACATTGGTCTGTGCAATATCGTGGCCGATGCCCAGGTCACGCCGGAGTTGATACAACACAAGGCAACGCCGGAAAATATCACGCGTGAGATCAACAAGTTGCTGGATGATAATGCACATTATCAGACGGTTAAGGCCGGGCTGGGCACCATCAAGGCGCGGTTGGGCGCCGGCGGCGGCATTAATAACATTGCCCGCCTGCTGGTGAAAATGCTGGGTTAGGATTTTTTCTGCGGACGCAGAATGCCCCGTTCTGAATTTTTTAACAGCGTGACATAAGGCAGCAGTTCAGGAACGTCCCCGGTCCGGGGTTCCAGTTCATTGATGACCTGATCAATTTTCAGACCGGATTTATATGTCAGCTTGTAGGCATCCTTGAGCTGCCTGATGGCTTCCTTGCTGAAACCGCGCCGTTTCAATCCTTCCACGTTCAGACCATGGGGTTCAGTCGGATTGCCGCCAACCAGGACATAAGGCGGCACATCCATGCTGATTGCACTGCCCATACCACAAAAGGCATGTTCACCCACGACACAAAACTGGTGCACCAGGGTTGAACCACCCAGGATGGCATAATCACGGATCTCCACATGCCCGGCCAGGGTGGCGGAGTTGGCAAAGATCGTGTTGCTGCCGACAATACAATCGTGCGCGATATGAATATAGGCCATCAACCAGTTGTCATTGCCAATCCTGGTGATCCCTCCTCCATCCTCGGTGCCGCGATTAATGGTGACAAATTCACGAATGGTATTCCGGTCCCCTATTTCCAGACGCGATTTCTCGCCATGAAATTTTTTGTCCTGGGGTATCTCGCCGATAGAGGCAAACTGGAAAATACGGTTTTCACGACCGATTTTGCTCGGCCCATTGATTACCACATGGGGACCTATCCAGGTCCCTTCACCAATTTCAACATCAGGCCCGATGACACTATAAGGACCGATTGTGACATTATTTTCCAGTTTTGCCGATGGATCGATGACTGCGGTTGGATGCAGACTCATACTATCTCTCGTTCTGCACACATCAAGTCAGCGGTACAGACGACATTACCATCCACCAGTGCACGACCGACAAACTTCCAGATGCCACGCAGCTGTTTGACATATTCCACCTGCAGCACCAACTGGTCACCCGGATTAACCGGCTGTTTGAAACGTCCTTTATCAATACCAACGAAATAATAAAGCGAATTTTCATCCGGCACGCGGCCGACTGTACGAAACGCCAGAATACCGGTTGCCTGGGCCAGGGCTTCCAGAATCAACACACCCGGCATTACGGGACGTTGCGGGAAATGCCCATTGAAAAAGGGCTCATTGTACGTGACATTTTTATAGCCATGCAGGTACTTGCCCGGTTCGCATTCTGTCACACGATCAATTAATAAAAATGGATAGCGGTGTGGCAGATGCTTGAGAATTTCATGTATATCGAGAGTTAACAACTTATGATCCTCGTTCTTGTTCAACTAATTTTTCCAGCTTTATCAGGCGTTTTGCCATCTCATCCAGTTGCTTAAACCGGACATAATTCCGGTGCCACTTTTTGTTTGGCTCCAGCGGTGTTGATGATGAATAAACGCCTGGTTCTTTAATCGAAGCAGCGACCATTGAACGACCGGTAAGCATCACACCATCGGCAATGCTCAGGTGACCGGTCACGCCCACCATGCCGCCAAACAGGCAGTTCTTGCCAATTATGGTACTGCCGCCAATGGCGCAAGCGGCGGCAATACAAGTGTCATCACCGATTTGTACGTTATGACCAATCTGGATCTGGTTATCAAGTTTAACGCCGTTACCGACAGTGGTATCTTCAATAGCCCCTCTGTCAATAGTTGTATTTGCGCCGATTTCCACATCATTACCGATTTTGACAGCGCCGACTTGCGGTACCTTGACCCATTTACCATGGTCATTCGCCATACCAAAACCGTCAGCACCTATCACTACGCCGGGAGAAAACAGGGCTCGATCACCAACCTGACAATCGTTCAATATTGTCACATTCGACACCAGCTCGCAATTTTCCCCGATGTGTACATGATCGGCAAGATAGCAACCCGGCCCGATTTGACTGCCTGCTCCAATCTCAACATTATCGTCAATCACACACTGTGGTCCAATCCAGACACCTGCCCCGATGCGGACGTTGTCGCTGACACAGGCGGTGGGATGTATGCCACTGCGTTTGCCGCCTCGCGCATCACTGTAAAGCAGCGTGGCGATTTTCGCATATGCAACGCGGGGATCGACTGATACCAAAGCAGGTACCGGACAGTTGGCTGCACTTTTCTCATGCAGAATCACGGCCGAGGCATTGGTGTGTTGCAAGTCCGCAACATATTTGGGATTGGTCAGGAAACTGATAGCGCCACTGTCCGCGTTCTTGAGTGTCGCAACATGAGTAATGTGGCAAGACCCGTCACCCACGACATAGCCGCCAACATGCTCAGCAAGTTGTGCCAAAGTATATGCTGCCAAAATGATAGCCTGCTATTTATTTTCTGAGGTCGTCGCTTTGTGCTTTTTTTTCAGTCTTGCCAAAACGCGTTCTGTTACATCGACGCGTTTGCTGGTATACAGAATACTATCTCCGAGAATAATGTCAAAATTCTCGTCTTCTGCGAAACCGTTTATTGAGTCATAAATCAATTTTTGTAACTTGTTAAGTTCTTCGTTGCGGCGAATATTCAGGTCTTCGGTAAACTCTTCCCTGCTGCGTTTTATATCACGCTTTTCGGCCACGATTTGTCGTTCCAGCTTTTTCCTGACGGCGTCACTCATCACTGTAGCGTCTTTGCCCAGTTTTTCTTCAATTTTTTTCAGGTTTTTCTGCATGGCAACAATTTTTGTGTCGCGGGGGGCAAACTCGTTTTCCAGTTTTTTACGTGCCGCTTCCGCCTGTGGCGCCTCTTTCAAGAGACGCGCCATGCTGACAAAACCAATTTTGATCTCTTCTGCCAGGACCGGGCCGGGCAAAAGTCCGGCCACCGCCAGCAGTGATATCAGGCAAAGATGTTTATATAACTGTTGCATATAGTGATGTTCGCAGCAGATAGCGGCCTAAAAAGGCGAACCCAGCGTAAACTGGAATTTTTGTGTTTCATCCCCCGGTTGGGCATTGATGGGGTCGGCAAGACTGAACCGCATGGCACCCACCGGTGTAAGCCAAAGCAGCGCAACGCCGACAGATTTCTTAAATTCCAACTCATTCCTGGTGTACGGGGGCTCATCTCCAAAAACCTGGCCAACGTCATAAAACAGGGAGAATCTGGTTGAGCTGCTTTGCTCCGATAAAGGATTCGGTAATACTAATTCCAAATTGCCGACAAATCTACTGCTGCCGCCAATGGCATTGCCAAGGGAGTCTTTCGGACCAAGTGTCCCGGCGCGAAAACCTCTGACCGAGCGACTGCCGCCGACAAAAAAGTTTTCAAAAAACGGCAGCTTTTCAGTATCTCCATGACCGCGCCCGTAACCTGCCAACAAATTCAACATGAGGGCCGATTTGTCAGAGAGTTTGAGATACTGCACATAGCGCAGATTAACCTTACTATATTCAAGATCACCGCCCGGCATTGCGTACTCAGCACTGACCGAGTAGAGATTGCCTTCATCCGCAAAGATCGCCCTGTTTCGGGAATCGAAACTCCAACCGAGGTCAACGGTATAACTGCTGTAAGCATCGCCGTTTTCAGTAATAAAATCGGTAATTTCTGTCGCAGGTGTCCCGCCGGGTATAAGTTCAGTGGTCTTGTAGCCTGCACCGATGCTCAAGGATTGGCGTTCTGAAACCGGAATCCCGTAATGGACACTCGCGCCATAGCTGTTGGTTGTATAGTTGGATGTGGCCGTTAATTCAGTGGCGTCAAAATTCTCCGAATAAATCGACAATCGCCGACTGATACCTTCCGGCGTATGGTAAGGATCGGTGTAATCTATACTGTATTTATCTGAAACCTGACTATTGCTGAGGTTTACGCCCATGCGCTTGCCTGTGCCAAGGAAGTTTTCCTGCGAGACGGCAAAGGTGAACAGTGCGCCATTTTGATCGGAATAACCAATACCGGCGGAGAGTGAACCGGTTGGCCGTTCAGTAACCTTGTAATTGATATCAACCAGGTCATTGGCACCGGGTACGGCGGGTGTTTCCACATTGACTGACTCAAAAAAGCCCAATCGATTCAATCTTGTTTGTGAATCGGCAACCAGTTTGGTGGAAAAGGCGCTGTTCTCAAACAGGCGCAACTCACGCCGAATCACCTCATCCCTGGTCTTGGTATTGCCGCTGATGTTAATACGTCGTACATAGACACGACGTCCGGGATCAACAAAGACCGTCAATTCCACAGTGCGACGAGTTTTATCAATATCAGGCACAATATTGATATTTGCGAAGGCATACCCTTCTTCGGTCATCCGGGTAATGATCTTTGAGCGGCTGATACTGACATTCTTGCGCGAGAATATCTCACCTTCGGCAATTTCCAGCAGTGACATCATTTCCTTTTGATCAAGAATCAACTCACCGGCCAGTTTGATTTTATTGATGGTGAATTGATCACCTTCCGTGACATTCAAGGTAATGTAGACATCCTGTCTGTCCGGTGTGATCGAAACCTGGGTGGAATCAACCGAAAAATTGATATAGCCGCGATCCAGATAATAGGATTTGATGGTTTCGATATCTGCTGTTAATACTTGCTTGGAGTAGTTTTGCCGACCGCCGAACATGGATACACCACTCAGTTCGACTTGCGACAGGAGTTTTGTTGTGGGAAATACCTGATTGCCGACAATATTCAATTCGTAAACCCGGGCTTTCGCACCTTCTGCGATCCGGATATCAACATCAACTCGGTTTCTTTGTAACGGGGTGATATTTGTTGTTATATTGACACCATATTTGCCAAGTCCGAAATACTGGCGTTGTAATTCAATTTTGATGTTATCGAGTAATGATCGGTTAAACACCCGGCCTTCAACCAGTCCGATCTGTTTCAGCGCATCTTTCAACTGGTCTGTCGATATGTCTGAATTCCCTTCCAGCGTAATACTGGCAATCGCCGGTTTTTCCGCCAAAAAAATCACCAGGACATCATTTTCTCTTTCCAGCCGCACATCTTTAAAGAAACCGGTTTTATACAGAGAACGAATTGCCCTGACCGAGAGGTCCCGATTCAGGGTATCACCCACTTTGATTGGCAGGTAATTGAACACGGTTCCGACAGAGGTACGTTGCAAGCCTTCCAGACGAATGTCCTTCACTGTAAAAGACTCAAACGCGCAAACCGGTAATGTGACAAACAGACACAAATATATATATAAAAAAACACGCATATTATTCTAACAACCTATTTCCCAAGCAGCCGGGTAATATCATTTATTATTGCGATACTCATCATCATCAATACGATGAATAATCCAATCCGAAAGCCATATTCCTCCACCTCTTCAGATACCGGTTTGCCACGCACAATTTCAACCAGATAAAACATCAGATGGCCGCCATCCAGCACCGGGACAGGCAGCAAATTGATAATCCCCAGACTGATGCTGACAATGGCAAGAAAATCGAGAAAACGGGCAAAACCTGCACTTGCAGAATACCCGGCAAAAACGGCAATGTTAATCGGTCCACTGAGGTTTTTCAGTGATATCTGTCCCGTCACCAACTTTCCAATCATTTTCAGGGCAAAGATGGATTTCGTCCAAACCATCTCAATTGATTCAGGCAAACCCTCAATCAGCGGGTACCGGTAACCGGCCTTCATCTCCTCCGGAAACTTGCCGGCCTCTTTAATGATGATCCCCAGGCGGCCGATTTTTTTGTCTTTATGTACCACCTCACCGGGTATGGCCTTGATCAACAGCGTTTCTGTTCCGCGCAAAATATGCAGTTGTACTTCCTGCCCCGGTCTGGCGCTGACGTACTCAACCAACTCAAGCCAATCCGAGATCGGCTTGCCGTTCAGTTTAGTGACTTCATCATCCGGTTTCAGTCCTGCATGGTCTGCCGGACTGCCTTTCTCCACCTGACCGATGATCGGTTTATTAACAGGCCGCCATGCCTTGAGTCCCAGCTTTTTAAATATCTCTTCCGGCTCCGAACCCAGTTGCAATGCACCGAAATCCAGTTCAGTGGTGCGTTCGGACCCGCCCTGATAACGTGTCAGAATTTGTACTTTCTCTTTATTGATGGCGGCAGTCAGCAGTCCGTCAAGCGCCACTTCCCAAATCGGTGAAGGCTTGTTATTGACAGCGATTATTTCTTCATTTTGTACAAACCCGGCGCGGGCCATGACTGAGTCAGACTCAATATCGCCAAGTACCGGTTTATAGCCGGTCACACCGACACTCAACATCAGCCAATAGGCAAAAAATGCAAAAATAAAATTGAACAAGGGTCCGGCCAGGACAATGGCAAATCGCTTGTAGACATTCTGTCGATTAAAGGCGCGATCCAGTTCATGTGGCACCACCTCACCTTCCCGCTCGTCCAGCATTTTGACATAACCGCCAAATGGCAAGCTCGCAATCACATACTCAGTCTGATCCTTGCCCCAGGTCTTGATGAAGATGGGCTTGCCAAATCCGATCGAATACCGCAGAACTTTCACCCCCATCAGTTTGGCTACCCAGAAATGACCAAACTCATGGATGGCAACCAACACGCTGATAGCAACAATAAAGGCCAGTATTGAATTAAGTATTTCCATTAACATCCCACCTGTTGCGGTGCAGCCGGATTCAGACCGCTGATGACATTTAGCGCCATACTGCGCGCCGCTGCATCATCGGCCAGGATCACATCCAGTGAATCAGCCGGATGATGTTCCAGTTGCTGCATGACGGTTTCAATCACGCGAGGTATATTGGTAAAGGCAATGGTGCCGGATAAAAATGCGTCAACAGCCACTTCGTTGGCGGCATTCAGGATTGCACTCATGGTTCCGCCGGTCTTGATTGCCTCATAGGCCAGACGCAAACAGGGAAAACGTTGCAGATCCGGGGCTTCAAAGTTCAATTGCGCTACTGCAAACAGGTCCAGACTCTCAACACCGGAATTGATGCGTGCAGGCCAGGCCAGGGCATGGGCTATCGGAGTCCGCATATCCGGCCGGCCGAGCTGCGCCAGAATTGATCCGTCCGCATACTCCACCATGGAATGAATAACACTCTGCGGATGCATGACCACCTGAACCTGATCCGGATTGGCGTTAAACAGCCAGCACGCTTCGATCACTTCCAGACCCTTGTTCATCATGGTCGCCGAATCAACCGAAATCTTTTTTCCCATCTCCCAGTTGGGATGCGCAACCGCCTGCGCCGGTGTGACAGTAGCCAGTTCGCTGATCGGCGTGGTACGAAACGGACCACCCGAGGCTGTCAACAGGACTTTTCTGACACCGTTTACGGCCAGTTCGCCATTGAACCTGTCCGGCATACACTGGAAAACAGCATTGTGCTCGCTGTCGATCGGTAACAATTCGGCACCGTGTTTTGCCACTTCGTCCATAAACAGCTGACCCGACATGACCAGCGCTTCCTTATTGGCTAGCAACACCCGCTTACCCGCTTGCACTGCTGCAAGGGTGGGCAATAAACCGGCTGCACCGACAATTGCCGCCATCACATAATCACAGTCCGGATGGGCGGCAACTTCTTTCAGTCCTTCGATTCCGGACAAGACCTGCGTATCGTTCGCGGCTGATTGCAAACGTTCGGACAATTGTTCAGCCGCATTTGCATCTGCCATGACGGCATAGCGTGGTTTGTGTTGCAGGCATTGATCATACAAACGATCAACCTGGGAATTGGCGGTCAAGGCAAAGACACGATATTGATCGACATGTCGGTTGACGACATTGAGGGTGCTGAGACCGATAGAACCCGTTGAACCCAGGATGGTTATCGTTTTCACCCGATAACCCCGGCTAACATCAGACCGGTGACGAAGACAGGCACAGCCGAATTCAGGCTGTCCACCCGATCCAGTATACCGCCATGTCCAGGTAACAAACTGCCGCTGTCCTTGATGCCGGTTTGTCGTTTAAACACGCTTTCGAATAAATCACCGGCCACAGAGACAATGACGCTGATTAAGGTGATGAGAACAAATACAGCCCAGTCGGCACCCTGTAATTTAAACACCAGTGATCCGGCAAGCACGGCAACCAGCATACTGCCGATCATGCCGCCGACCACACCTTCCCGGGATTTGCCGGGACTGATGGTTGGCGCCAGTTTATGTTTGCCCCATTTGCGACCGGAGAAATAGGCGCCACTGTCCGCCACCCAAATGGATACCAGCAAATAGAGAATATACTGAGGTGCGTTAGCTGTGTAATAAGACAGCACAGCAAAGCCGGTAAACGGCATGAGCAAGAGGATATAACCGATAACAATGCGTTGCGCCTTGCTGACCGGTTGCCGCATGCCTTTGGCTTCATACATATATAGCCAGACCAGGGCACCCAACCAGAGCAGCGCCGTGATATACAGGGAAATCTTCACCGCAGGATGGTGTTTGACGGTCAGTTGCCAATACAGCACCATCAATGCTGCCAGCACCACACAGTAAACCACACGCTGCAGGCTTGACGTCAATTCAGCCAGGCGTGTCCACTCCCAACATGCGGCAAGAAACACAATTGCTGCCAGCAGGGTGAACCACTGTTTCGGTAAAGCAAAAATACCCCAGACCAGCAAGGGGACAAGGATAATTGCGGTAAGAATACGTTGTTTAAGCATTGCCTTGTTTCGCCACCTGTTCTCCAGTCAGACCAAAGCGGCGTTGCCGCCCCGAATATGCCTTGATTGCCTCTATAAAGGCGGTGATATCAAAATCCGGCCAGAGCACCTCGGTGAAGTAGAGTTCTGTGTAAGCCAGTTGCCAGATCAAAAAATTACTAATGCGTTGTTCGCCGCCTGTGCGGATAAACAGATCAGGTGCGGGCATGTCCGCCAGGCACATGTACGTCTCAATATCTGCAACGGTGATATCAGACGGTTCCAATTCATTCGCCTTTACCTTCGCGGCGATCTTTTGCACCGCTTGCAGAATATCCCATTTTCCACCGTAGTTGGCTGCAATGGATAATTGCAGACCGGAATTTGCAGCCGTTAATGATTCTGACTCATTAATCCTCTGCTGTAATTTGCTGCTGAAGACTGTGCGATCACCGATAAACTTCAGACAGACATTATTCTTGTGCAGTTGAGCGACTTCACGTTCCAGCGCGGAGACAAACAAATCCATCAGGGTATCGACTTCTTTTTGCGGACGTTGCCAGTTTTCGCTGGAAAAGGCAAACAGGGTCAATGCCTTGATACCCAGCTGCACGGAGGCCTCGACGATGGCGCGCACCGTATTGACGCCTGACTTGTGACCGGCAAAACGGGGCATCAGTCTTTTTTGTGCCCAGCGCCCATTTCCATCCATAATAATGGCAACATGTTGCGGAAGAGTTGTTTTATCCAGCTCTTCTAACAGGTTGTGGTCTTTTCCCATTGGGGCTACTGCCTTTAAACGCTTGTGGTCGGTCAGACGATGTCAGATTTCCATCAAGTCTTTTTCTTTTTCCTGCAGGACCTTGTCCACCAACGCGACATATTTGTCGGTGATTTTCTGTACCTCATCCTGAGTCTGTCGGTCCTGATCTTCGGTGATTTCCTTTTCTTTCAGCAGCGTTTTCACATCACTTAAAATATCACGGCGGATATTCCGAATGGCAACCTTGGCGTTTTCCCCTTCATGGCGGACCACTTTGATCATGTCCTTGCGACGTTCTTCTGTCAGCGGCGGCAGGGGGATGCGAATCACTTCACCGGCGGTTACCGGGTTCAAACCCAGGTCCGATTTCATAATTGCCTTTTCAATCACAGGCACCATCTGTTTTTCCCAGGGAGTCACGGCCAGTGTTCTGGCATCGCCTACCGAGATATTGGCAGCCTGACTCAGCGGCACTTCGGAGCCATAGTAATCAACGGTGATGTGTTCCAGCAAACTTGGATGGGCGCGACCGGTACGTATTTTGGTCAAATCGCCTTTCAGTGATTCCACACTTTTACCCATGCGGGCTTCAGCGTCTTTTTTGAGATCATTGAGCATTAGTGTTCCCCTCTGTCTACCAGTGTGCCTTCTGCCTCGCCCCTGACTATCCGTAACAGGGCGCCTTCTTTATTCATGTTACAAACCCGTAATGGGATATCGTTGTCACGACACAATACAATTGCAGTCGTATCCATCACAGCCAGCTTATTCCTGATGACATCATCATACACCAGATGTTCATATTTGGTGGCGGCGGGATCTTTGGTCGGATCAGCGGAATAGACACCATCAACCTTGGTCGCCTTGATCACGATGTCGGCATTGATCTCCACACCACGCAAACTGGCTGCCGTATCTGTGGTAAAGAACGGATTGCCTGTACCGGCGGCAAAGATCACCACCCGCCCTTTCTCCAGGTGTCGAATGGCGCGGCGGCGGATATAGTCTTCGCAGACCTGATGAATGGGCAAAGCGGACATCACGCGCACCTGCATTCCGGCGTGTTCCAGTCCATCCTGTATCGCCAATGAATTAATGACGGTTGCCAGCATACCCATGTGGTCCGCTGAAGTTCGATCCATCCCGGCTGCCGACAGACTGACACCGCGAAAAATGTTACCGCCACCAATCACAATCGCCACCTGTACCCCGGCCTTGTTAAGGATACCGACTTCACGGGCGATCTGCGTAACAATGGCAGGATCAATCCCGAAAGATTGATCCCCCATCAGGGCCTCTCCGCTTAATTTCAGGAGAATACGTTTGTATTTCAGGTCATCAGCTGTCATCGTTATTTTTATCCACTGATCGGGTTTATGTCAGGGTCTAGCTGCCTTTTACCTGCGCCATAACTTCATCAGCGAAATTCTCGGTCTTCTTCTCGATACCTTCACCGACTTCGTAACGAACAAAAACGGCAACCTTGGCGCCCGCTGCTTTCAGCAGTTTTTCAACTGTCTGATCGGCATCCTTGACGAACGGCTGCCCCAGCAAGGTAATTTCTTTCAGGAACTTATTGATGCGACCATCAACCATCTTGGCGATGATATCAGCCGGCTTGCCGCTTTCTGCAGCCTGGGCTTCAAAGATTTCCCTTTCCTTCTCGATCAATTCCACCGGTACTTCAGATTCATCAACACAGACCGGTTTGCCGGCGGCAACGTGCATAGCCAGATCCTTGCCCAATGTTTCATCACCGCCTTCCAGGTCGACCAGTACACCGATGCGGTTGCCGTGCATATAACCGGCGAATTTGCCTTTGGCATTCATGACCGCGAAACGACGTACGCTCATGTTTTCACCCAGTTTGGCAATCAGTGCCTTGCGGGTATCTTCCACGCTGCCGGCGGTCAGTGGTGCTGCCAGCAGTGCCTCCATATCGGCAGGCTTGTCAGCCAGTGCACGATCGGCAATGCCTTCTGCAAAGGCGATAAAGTCGTCACCCTTGGAAACGAAGTCGGTTTCACAGTTGACTTCGACAATCGCGGCGGTTTTGGCATCGTCGCTCATTCTGATCACCACCAGACCTTCTGCGGCGGTACGGCCGGCTTTCTTGTCTGCCTTGGCCAGACCCGTTTTGCGCATGAGTTCAATGGCGGCATCAATATCACCGTTGGTTTCAACCAGGGCCTTTTTGCATTCCATCATGCCGGCACCAGTGCGTTCACGCAGTTCTTTCACCATTGCTGCTGTGATTGACATGTCAATTTCCTCTTCAATATAGCTGTTTAATATCTGTGGTTGCCCTGCGTGTTCCGGATTGGACAACAGGACCCCAATAATGCGTACTGACCGCTTATTTGGAAAAAGGGGGCAAAGCCCCCTCCTTCTGCTTCTTCAGCGATTAATATCTGCCGTAGCAGAATGTCACGTAACAAGTCGCCGTTAGCAGGCTAACGGGAAATTACTTGCCGGACGAAGTCTTCTTCTTGGCAGTTTTTTTCTTGGTCACGGTTTTTTTCTTGGCGGTCTTCTTGGCAGTCTTTTTCCGGGCTGCTGAATCATCGCCGTCATCTCCCGCACTCTTGCCTGCCACCTTCTTGCCGGTCTTCTTCTTGCTGACAGAAACTTCGCCGCTATCGTCCAGCTCAATGAAGTCATCAGCCTTGCCGGTGCTCTGTGGCATGGAGGCCTTGCCGGTCAGAATGGCGTCAGCCATACCCTGGGCATAGAGCTTGATAGCACGGATCGCATCATCATTACCCGGGATCAGGTAATCAACGTTGTCCGGGCTGTTATTGGTATCAACCACACCGATTACCGGGATATCCAGTTTGGCGGCTTCACTGATGGCGATTTTTTCGTGGCCCACGTCTATCACGAACAGGGCATCAGGTACACCGCCCATTTCCTTAATCCCGCCCAGGCTGCGCTCCAGCTTTTCCATTTCGCGAGACAGATTCAGGGCTTCTTTCTTGGTCAGACGGTCAAAGGTACCGTCCTGGGCCATGGTTTCGAGTTCTTTCAGTCGCTTGATGGACTGTTTCACGGTCTTGTAGTTGGTCAACATCCCGCCCAACCAACGATGGTTGACGAAGGGCATACCGCAACGCTCGGCTTCTTCTCGAACCACCTGCTGGGCGGCACGCTTGGTACCGACAAACAGGATAGTGCCGCGATTGGACGCCAGCTTGCCGATGAAGTTGACCGCATCGTTATATAACGGAAGGGTTTTTTCCAGATTAATAATATGGATTTTATTACGATCCCCAAAAATGAAGGGACGCATTTTGGGGTTCCAGAAACGGGTCTGGTGTCCAAAGTGGACACCGGCTTCCAGCATCTGGCGCATGCTTACATCTGACATATTTTATCTCCAGGGTTTGGCCTCCACACACCCCATATACCAACCCTTATTGGGCACCCTGATATATGTGTCGGTGCGTGTGCGAATTAAGTCCGACGAGCGGACCGGTTAAGTTTGCTAAACAAGCGGGCGCTTTATACCATAAACCACACGGCACGACAATAAATCCTGTTAAATCATGGGTTAATTTAGGCCGAATTATCATTCCCAAGCGCCAATGCAGTACAATGCCGCTCACTTGGGCCCAACACAGGCAACTACTATATTATGAGTGTCAGCATCAAATCTGCGTCTGAAATCGAGAAAATGCGCGTCGCAGGCCGTCTCGCCGCTGAAGTCCTCGAAATGATTGAACCCCATATCCAGGTCGGTGTAACTACGGCTGAGCTTGATCAGATTTGTCATGAGTATATCGTGCATAAACAACAGGCTGTCCCCGCCCCCCTGAATTACCACGGTTTCCCCAAATCCATTTGCACCTCGGTCAATCATGTCATTTGCCACGGCATACCGAATGAAAAACGACTCAAGGACGGCGATATCATCAATGTCGACATTACCGTCATCAAGGACGGCTACCATGGTGACACCAGCAAGATGTTCTTTGTCGGCAAGCCTTCAATCCAGTCACAACGTCTCTGCCGTGTTGCTTATGAATGTATGGTCAAAGGGATAGAACAGGTCAGACCGGGTACCCATCTGGGCGATATCGGCCATGCCATCCAGGTTTATGCGGAATCCAATCACTATTCTGTCGTTCGCGAGTATTGTGGGCACGGGATAGGACAAAAGTTTCACGAGGAGCCGCAAATCCTCCACTACGGCGAGGCGGGCACCGGCATGGTGCTGGAAGCGGGGATGACCTTTACCATCGAACCGATGATCAATGCCGGCAAACGACATATGAAAGTCATGAAAGACGGCTGGACGGTAGTGACCAAAGATCGCTCCCTCTCGGCCCAATGGGAACACACCATCCTGGTCACCGATAGCGGCTCTGAAATCCTGACCCTCCGTGCGGAGGAGTCACTTTGAGTTCACAGCCCGCTGTTGTGGAAAGCCTGCAGTATGATTTCACCGGGCTGGACAGCCAAATCACCGCCGGCGCAAAACCGTTACCAGTGTTCAAAACCACCATTCGTGAGTATGCGAAGTCCCTGGATAACCGGTTGTGGGAAAACGCAGCCATCATTGATCTGGTCCACGCCCGGGCGCAGTTCATGGATGAGATTCTGAAACGGGCCTGGTTCCTTTTTGTCCCGGCAGGGATCACTGACATGGCATTGCTGGCGGTCGGTGGCTATGGCCGCGGCGAATTGCACCCCCATTCCGATATCGATCTGATGATTCTGCAGGAACAGGCAACCCCGGTTTACAACACCAATCTGGAACAGTTTTTACGCTTCTTGTGGGATATCGGTCTGGAGATCGGGCACAGTGTTCGCACCCTGGCCGACTGCGTGGTCGAGGCGGAAAATGACATCACCGTTGCCACCAACATCCAGGAAGCGCGCTTGCTGGTCGGACCTGAAACCCTGTTTCTGGAGCAACGTCACCGCTGTGCACCAGATCATCTGTGGCCCGGCAGGGACTTCTTCGAGGCAAAGTGGCGCGAACAACAGGCACGGCACGAAAAATTTAACGATACCGCCTACAACCTGGAACCGAATATCAAGGAAGGACCGGGCGGTCTGCGGGATATCCAGATGATCGGCTGGGTGGCCAAGCGCCATTTCGATGCCAATACCTTGCATGACCTGGTCACGCACCACTTTCTGACCGAGCAGGAATACCAAAAACTGCATGACGGCCAGGCCTTCCTGTGGAAGATTCGATATGGTCTGCACCTGTTAAGCGGTCGACGGGAAGACCGTCTGCTGTTTGACTATCAGCGCACGCTGGCCGAACGTTTCGGTTATAAAAATGACTCGCACAAGCTGGCGGTAGAACAGTTTATGAAACAGTACTACCGCACCGTGATGGAGTTGAGTCGCCTGAACGAAATGTTGCTGCAATATTTTCAGGAAGAAATTCTCTATGCTGATGAAACGGCTGCACCGGTCATCATCAACAAGCGCTTCCAGATCAAACGCGGCTTCCTCGAAGTCCGCAACAGAAACACCTTCAGGCAGTATCCCTTTGCACTGCTGGAAATGTTTTTACTCATGCAACAGAATGATCAAATCAAGGGAGTGCGCGCCAATACCATTCGTGATGTGCGCGACCACCGTTACCTGATCGGTGATGACTTCCGCAATGATATTCGTTGCAAAAGCCTGTTTATTGAAATCCTGCGGCAGGGTCATGGCGTGACCCATGAACTGCGCCGCATGAACCGTTACGGCATCCTTGCCGCCTATTTACCGGTATTTGAGAATATCGTCGGTCAGATGCAACACGATCTGTTCCATGTGTACACCGTGGATGAACACACCCTGTTTGTGATCCGTAACCTGCGTCGCTTTACGGTGGCGGAATTCAGCCATGAATTTCCACTTTGCAGTCATATTATCCAGCATGTTCCCAAACAGGAACTGTTACTCATCGCCGCCCTGTTTCATGATATCGCCAAGGGTCGCGGCGGCGATCACTCGCAACTGGGTGCAGCCGATGCGGCTGCCTTTTGTCGCCAACACGGGCTGAGTGAATATGACACCGGCATGGTGGTCTGGCTGGTGGAAAATCATCTGTTGATGTCTTCCACTGCACAACGCAAGGACATCAGTGATCCGGGTGTGGTGCACACCTTTGCCAATACGGCAGGCGATCAGGTCCACCTGAATTACCTCTACCTGCTGACGGTGGCGGATATCCGCGCCACCAGCCCTGAGGTCTGGAATACCTGGAAAGATGCGCTGTTAAAAGAACTCTATAACGCCACCACCCATGCCTTGCAGCGCGGTCTGGATAATCCTCTGATGCAAACTGAATACATCCAGGACATCAAACGACAGGCCCGCCAGGAACTGCAAAACACCGGTTGCAATATTGAGCAGGTTATACAGTTATGGGAACGCTGGGATGAGGAATACTTTCTGCGCTTTACGGTGGAGGAAATCATCTGGCACAGTCAGGCCCTGCTCAATACCGACACACCACATCTGGTGCTCGTGCGGGAAAGTGCCCGACGCGGCGGGACCGAGATATTTATTTATTCCAAAATCCATGATGAGCTGTTTGCCATGTCCACCTCGGTAATTGATCAAATGGGGTTGAACGTCGTGGAAGCACGCATTATGAACTCCAAAGACGGTTACTCACTGAACACCTATCTGGTACTGAATCAGGATGGTGAGGCGATTGAAGACAGTTATCAGTTATCTCAACTGGCGGAGAAGATTCAGACCCATCTCGGCGACATGCAACCCCGCGCTGTTGATGTCGGCCGACGGATCAATCGTCGGAAAAAACATTTCACCTTCCCCACCGAGGTGACTTTCTGGGCCGATCCCAACCGGGAACGTACTGTTATGCAGGTCACGGCCTTTGACCGACCCGGAATGTTGTCACTGATCGGCACTGCACTCAGCCAGTGCCATGTACGCCTGCACAATGCCAAAATCTCCACCTTCGGGGAACGAGCCGAGGATTTATTTTTCATCACCGATGAAAATGACAATCTGCTCAAGGATATGGTCCTGTTTGATTGTCTGCATGACACCATTGTTGAATTTCTGGACGAATGATCGGCGCTCAGCCTTCGACAAACTCCAGCGCATTGCCATCCGGATCACGACAAAACAGCGCTTTGCGCCCTGACTTGCTCATGGTAAACACTATCCCTTTTGCTTCGAGCCGCTGACTGAGTTCATCAATAGAAATTACCTGCATGGCAAGATGACGATCCCGACCGCCGTGATCAGGCCTCCCCTGCACCGGATCCGGGTTGGGTAGTTGCAACAGGTGGATCTGTTGTTCCCCCACATTCAGCCAGGCGCCGGGATAACCCAGGTCAGGACGATTCGGATCGACAGGCAGGCCCAACAGCTCATGATAGAAGGCCAGTGCGACTTTTGTATCGGCGACAATCAGACTGGCGTGCAAAAACTGCTGGATCATCATGATGTCTCCTCAACCACATCAACCTGTTTACGGACCGACAAGTAGGCGGCCGCCACCACCAGAGCGCCACCCAGCCACTCTTGCGGGAGGATCTTTTCGTGGGTCAGCAGTGAGGCGGAGATCGCGCCCACCACCAATTCAAACAAGAGAATCACCGCTGATCGATGCACCGGCATATTTGTCACCCCGTATTGCACTGCAGTGGTCATGATCACCATCACTCCGGCGCCAAAAAACAGCGCAAGATATACCGGAGTTCCGGTCACCGCCAGGTTCACATCCCTGGTCAGGATCAACACGCCGGCAATCAACAATGAGCCAACCCAGGCCATCACGGTTTTAACCGGTACCGACACCGCCTGCACCTTGCGTACACACACATTGGTTATCGCAAAGGACATACCGGAGGAAAGCGCCAGCCAGTCGGCATGATCACGCGGCAGCGGCAGGCCGATTGATGGATCCCACAACATGAACAGCGCCCCGATAAAGGCAAACAGGATCACGATCATGCCCTGACGGTCCGGACGTTCGTCCAGAAACAAAAATCCCAGAATAACGGTCCAGACCGGCGCCAGATAAAACAACAGCAAGACACGCAGCACATTGCCATCCAGCATGGCGAGGATAAAGGCGGTATTACACCAGCCACTGCTGATCGCCAACAGAAACAGCAGACCGGTTGAACCGCGCATTTCCCGGTACCGGCCGTGCATATAATAGAGTGCCAACGGCATGGTCCCGCAATAAATCAATAACGTGGCCCACAGCCCATGCAAACCGGCCTGCTCTAAAAGGCGCAACGGATACCAGAACAATCCCCACAGGGTGGCGGCCAAAAGCAGACTGCCGACAGGTAACCAGGGGTGATTTTTCAAACGTTGATTTGGATGACTCAAGGGCTTGCCTTATAATGTGGGATGTTTTTTATTCATTCGCCTCAAGCATAGCCCTATAACAGTAGAACAATCAATGAACCCCGATCTCCGGAAACTGCAACCCTACCCGTTTGAAAAACTGGCCGCCCTGAAAAACGGCATCACCCCGCCCGCCCATCTGCCACATATCGCCCTTTCGATTGGCGAACCAAAACATGCTGCACCGGCCTTTGTCAGCGAGATTATCAACCAATCCGGTGCCGGGTTATCCAGCTATCCACTGACTCGCGGTTCCGATGAATTACGCCAAAGCATTGCCGACTGGCTCATGCGCCGCTTTCAGTTACCTGCCGCCAGTGTGGATGCCAATCGCCATGTGCTCCCGGTGAATGGCACCCGTGAGGCCCTGTTCTCATTCGCCCAGGCCGTAATTGATCGCAGTAACAATCCACTGATCCTGATGCCCAACCCGTTTTACCAGATATATGAAGGGGCGGCATTTCTCTCCGGGGCTGAGCCCTGGTTCATGAACACCACCGCCGAGACCGGTTTCCTGGCGGATATTGATGCAGTGCCTGAGGATGTCTGGCAACGTTGCCAATTGATTTATCTCTGTTCACCGGGAAATCCCACCGGGGCCGTGGCAGGCGTGGCGCAACTCGGTAAACTCATCGAGTTGGCCCATCGCCATGATTTCATCATCGCCTCCGATGAGTGTTACTCGGAGATCTACTTCGATGAAAGCACACCGCCGGCCGGGCTGCTACAGGCCTCGACAGCGATGGGTAACAAGGATTTTGCCCGCTGCGTGGTGTTCCACAGTCTGTCGAAACGCTCCAACCTGCCCGGCATGCGCTCCGGCTTTGTGGCCGGCGATGCAAACGTACTGAAAAGCTATTTGGCCTATCGCACCTATCACGGCTCCGCCATGCCTCCCTACCACCAACTGGCGAGTATCGCCGCCTGGAACGATGAACAACACGTCGAAGAGAGCCGCCGACTGTATGTGGAAAAATTCAATGCCGTACTGGATATCCTCAGTCCGGTACTCGATGTGAACAAACCTGACGCCGGTTTCTACCTCTGGCCAAAGACCCCCATCCCCGGTGATCAATTCGCGCAGGGACTGTTCGCGCAGCAAAACGTCACCGTCCTGCCCGGCAGCTACCTCTCCCGGGAAGCCCACGGCATCAACCCCGGCCAGGATCGAATTCGCATGGCCCTCGTCGCCCCGTTACAGGAATGCATCCACGCCGCACAGCGGATTAGGAGGTTTATTGAAGTGCTTTGAAGATCTTTAACGCAGAGGCGCAGAGGACACAGAGTTTATTGTTTTTAAGGATGTGATGAGTAATGCCTGAGCATTACCAATAATAACATAGGGTTATTTTGTACTCGAAACTAATAAAAATTTCTTCTCTGCGTCTCCGCGCCTCTGCGTTGGATCTTTCCCCCCGATTGAGGCCCGGAACTCTCCCAGGGCTGGCATTGGCTCAGTCCCTTTTATACAATGCCGCTTCCTGTTTTTCCCTGTTCACTGTCCATCCCGATTGGAGTTTGTAAATGAGTGATATTAAAAAGATTATTGAAGATGCCTTTGAAAACCGTGCCGAAATCACCCCGCGCAGTGCGGACACCATGGTGAAGGAAGCCGTCGATGAGGCCCTTAATCTGCTGGACAAGGGCGAGGCCCGTGTGGCCGAGAAGAAGGACGGTGACTGGGTCGTGAATGAATGGCTGAAAAAAGCCGTGCTGCTCTCTTTCCGTATTGAAGACAACATTTTCATGAAAGGCGGTTTCACCAACTATTTCGACAAGGTGCCCGCCAAGTATGCCGATTACAACTCCCGTGACTTCCGCGCCTCCGGTGTGCGTGTTGTCCCCCCCGCTACTGTACGCAAGGGCGCCCATATCGCCTCCGGCGTGGTATTGATGCCCTCTTATGTCAACATCGGCGCCTATGTGGACTCCGGCACCATGGTGGATACCTGGGCCACGGTCGGTTCCTGTGCCCAGATCGGCAAAAACGTCCACCTCTCCGGCGGTGTGGGTATCGGTGGTGTACTGGAGCCCCTGCAGGCCGCCCCCACCATCATTGAAGACAACTGCTTCATCGGCGCCCGTTCCGAAGTGGTGGAAGGCGTGATCGTCGAAGAAGGCTCGGTGATCTCCATGGGCGTCTACATCGGCCAAAGCACCCGCATCTACAACCGCATGACTGACGAGATCACCTATGGTCGCATCCCGGCCGGTTCTGTCGTCGTCTCCGGCAACCTGCCCTCCAGTGACGGCAAATACAGCCTCTACTGCGCCGTCATCGTCAAGCAGGTGGATGAAAAGACACGTTCAAAAGTCGGCATCAACGAACTGCTGCGTGATATTTAAGATTCAATCAGCCACATTTATCACAGTTCAATGCTGAAGTGACTGATATAACGCAGAGTACGCGAGATTATAACTCCGCGTGCTCTGTGTCTCGACGTTCTCTGCGATATACACTGCAATTGAAAAAAGATTCATTATGACTACAGTCTACGGTATTAAAAACTGCGATACGGTGAAGAAGGCGCTCAAGTGGCTGGATAAGCAGGGTATCGCCTATCAGTTTCATGATCTGCGTGGTGACGGTATCAGCAAGGCCGATCTGCAGGGCTGGATTCATTCGGTGGATTGGGAGTTGTTGTTGAACAGGCGCAGTACCACCTGGCGGCAATTGGCGGACAAGGAGAAGACCGATCTGAATGCTGACAAGGCGATCAAACTGATGCTGGCCAATCCGACACTCATCAAACGACCTGTGATCAGCAAGGGCAAGACTTTGCTGGTGGGTTTTAATGAAGCCGATTACAAAAAGGCGTTAAACTAAATTTATGTCCGCTACCCTCGAACTTGCCAAGGATCTGATCAGTCGCCGCTCTGTGACACCGGACGATGCCGGTTGTCAGGCCCTGATGTGTTTGCGCCTCAAGGCCATCGGTTTTGAGATTGAAGAACTGCCATTTGGTGAGGTCAGCAACTTCTGGGCGCGACGTGGTACAAGCGGCCCGGTGTTTGCCTTTGCCGGTCATACCGATGTGGTCCCCACCGGACCGGAGAGCAACTGGCAATCACCCCCGTTTCAATCCACCGTTAAAGACGGCATGTTGTATGGTCGCGGTGCGGCGGATATGAAAGGCTCCCTGGCCGCCATGGTCACCGCCTGTGAACGCTTTGTCGCAACTCATCCGAACCATCAGGGCAGCATCGCCTTTTTGATCACCAGTGATGAAGAAGGTCCGGCGGTCGATGGGACGGTGAAAGTGGTTGAACATCTGGAGGCACGCGGTGAAAAGATCGATATGTGTCTGGTGGGTGAACCAACCAGCACGGATAAAGTTGGTGATGTGATCAAAAACGGCCGGCGTGGCTCGCTGGGTTGTGTGTTGATCGTGCATGGTCAACAGGGTCATGTGGCCTACCCCCATCTGGCAGATAACCCGGTGCATCGCTTCGCCCCGGCCATGGCGGAACTCACCGGTGAAATTTGGGACAACGGCAACGAATTTTTTCCCAAGACCACCTTCCAGATCAGCAACATCCACGCCGGTACCGGCGCCACCAATGTGATCCCCGGTGATCTGGAAGTCACTTTCAACTTTCGTTTCTCTACCGAAGTCACCGAACAACAGTTGCGCGAACGCACCGAGGCCATCCTCAATAAACATGGTCTGAAATACACCATTAACTGGTCCCTCTCCGGTCATCCCTTTCTCACCGCCAAAGGCGCACTGGTCGATGCCATGCAGGCGGCAATCAAATCGGTATGCGGCTACGAAACCGAACTCTCCACCAGCGGCGGCACCTCCGACGGCCGCTTCATCGCCCCCACCGGCTCACAGGTAGTCGAATTGGGACCATTAAATGCAACCATTCATAAAGTGAATGAGTGTGTAAGAGTTGAAGAGCTGGACTCCCTGTCTGCCATATATGAGCAAATTTTGGTAAACCTGCTGACTGACAAATCCTGCTAGGCACCGCATCTCTTCCCGCTGTTTTACAGGATTATTACCCCGGTCTTGTTTTCAGGCGATACCGGTGGAGAAAAACCTGAATATTTTTCCTATACTGGTTTCCAAAGCAAAATCATGTTGGGTGTCTGTCATATTCTGAATGCACCCAAAATTTACTCAGGTTTGTTGCAATGACACTGATTATCACTTCCATCATTTTTGGTCTGTTTATTGGGCTTGCAGGATTCCTAATCGAAAAATATTTACGCAAACCAAAAACTTTTGATATTGAAAAACTTAAGCAGATCAGCAACGATTCGTTTAAGACGGCAGCAAAGAGTACAGGTGATAAAGCCCTGACGCGAGCAAATGAAATACAGGCAGCGGACTTCAAGGTTATGCGCTTTTCTCCGCCCGATTTATTGATAATCGGCGGGCTGGATCTTCTGTATTCGCATTATATCGAATTATATTTCAACAATTGCAGCTATTCTGATTTGCCGGATGTGTTTCACTGGGCCGGCTTTCGCGTGGCGACAGACGCAGAAATTCAGAAGTTTTCGACTGCTGAAAAGCCGCCGACAGAACGTTATAAGCTGTATTGCATTGAAGCCGAATCTGTTGATTCTCTTACGACTGAAACATTCTATGTTGCCGCCGACGATGTGACTCTGGTTGAGGGAACAGTGCTGCATCGTCTGGTTGAAAATCTAAACAGAGGTGACAGAATAGCGCCATGGGTTCTAACGTCTCACGAGATCGATAATGTCACTCCAGATTAACGTGTCATCGGCGCATGGAATCATACAGGTTTTGCACAACATAAAATTGCTGTCATTCTGTTGCCTGCTCCTATTCACAACACACGTCCCTGCACAAAGTTACGTTCCTGCTCCTGTTGTCGACAAGCACAACCTGAGACGTATCGTTAAGGTACTTTCTGAAGAAATCGGCCCGCGCAGTTTTGATCAGGCGAAAGGGCTGGAGGCTGCAGAAAAATTCATTCGCGCTGAATTCAAAAGCCTGGGATATTCAGTACAACGCCAGAGATACAAAGTCTATGGCACAGATTGGGTTGAAAATATTACCGTCAGTCTGGGTCCGGTCAACGCACCGCGCCTCATCATCGGTGCGCACTATGACACCTTTGGTGAGCAAGCCGGCGCGGATGACAATGCCAGTGGTATAGCAGGTCTGCTGGAACTGGCCCGACTGCTAAAACCACACGAATCCAGACTCAAAATACGAATTGATCTGGTCGCGTATACGCTGGAAGAGCCGCCCTTTTTCCGTACTGAATTAATGGGCAGTTATATCCATGCCAAAAGCCTGCATGATAACAAAGTGGAAGTGATTGGGATGATTGCGCTGGAGATGATCGGTTTTTTCAGCCACAAGGAAAACTCTCAGCGCTTCCCGATAGGTATTATGCGATGGTTTTATCCGGACAAAGGCAACTTCATTGCCGTGGTCAGTAATTTTTCCGGCCGAAAATTCAAATCAGCCATTGCCGGGCAGATGAAACAGGTCGGAATTCCGGTAGAGACTCTTTCCGCCCCTCCCCTGTTGGCCGGTGTCGATTTCTCTGATCACATGAATTATCAGCGCTTTGGATATAATGCAGTTATGGTGACCGATACAGCCTTTTATCGTAACCCGCATTATCACCAAGCGGGTGATGTGATTCATACGCTGGATTTCGTGGCCATGAGTGAGGTCATACGCGGCCTGTGCCTGGCTGTCTACAACCTGACCGTAATAAGATAATCGATAATCAAACCGGGTTATTGAGAAAACTCCGGCATCTGCTGCTCCCGCACTTGGCAGTTACGAACTCATCCTTGGTCGGCTGACAACAGTCACAGACCGACCAAGAATAAATACCGTTGTTTGTCGTAAACCGGTCCGGACAACCCATTAAAACTGAAAGCCCAGTTGTACAGCCAATGCGTGGTCATTCTGACTTGCCGCATAGGCCAAATCGAGATGTATACCAAAGGGAGATAATCCCGCACCGACCGACATGACAGGCGCTTCACTCGAAGTTACCGTGGCAGCCAGATTCTTTTTAATGCCTGCGCGAATTTGTGCCGTTCTGAAGATATTAAGTTCAATACCGGCGCTGACAAACCGGGTCGGCTCGTCGAAACCTATCGGATCGTTTTTGATCAAATCTGCATCAACCGCAATGACTGACCAACGGGTATGGTGTGATATGCCGGCACGAAACTGTGGTTTGATCTCAATGGGGTTGCCCCGAATGGTTGTGTAGGATTTTGCCAGCAGATTTTTCCCCACCAGGCCAAAGCGCAAACCACGCCCAAGATGGGTGGCTATACCGACATCAAAATTTGAGTCTGTATAATCTTTATTCCCCTGACTGGTTGAATATGATCCTGTGGAAAGACCGGCTGAGTAATCAAAGGTCGAAATAGATACACTCTTGGGCGTAATGCCGATAGAAACCGGCAGATAGAACAATCTGAAACGTTTTGACAGAGACAGGCCGGTCTCAACAACAGTCGCCCCTCTCACATCAAATGATGAATTCAGCGTTTGCCCTGCATTACTCAGTTGTCCGCCGGAATAAATCGGATTTGCCAAATCGGGAATACCGGTAAGTACCACATTGTTCATCTCTGCGAGAAAGTTGTCCAGTAAAGCAAAATCAGTATTATCAATAAGCAGACGTACACCACCTGTAGATCGTGCATTCGAGTACAGTGAAAATCCAAATGTGTCACCCGGTGCGGCAATCACCACCCCAAGATTGGCTTCGGCAATAAGGGCACGGTTGGATAAGGTGGTGATAATACCGTTTTTCAGATTCTGCAATGCCGTTACCATGGCAGAGGCGTTGGTTTGAAATTCGGCTATCGAACCACTGGTATTAAATGTATTGGTCGCTGTTGTCAGCGTCGTTTCATAGCCCGCCGCCTGATATGTATCAATTGCATCCTGCAACCCTTGCGGATCAGCCAGTCTGAGAGTGAATACCGGTATTTCCAGCGATAAACGTTCTCGTTGCCCGATTGATAACAATGCAGGGTTATAGTGTGACGCATTAGCGCTGGTGCCTGATGACACACCGGTCCCCCCCATAGCCATGGCGCGAGGATCAAAACTGCCGAATGACATACTATAAGCCGGGGTCAGAGGTATCCACAGGGAGAGGATCGAAACAAGAACCAGGATAAACCAGACATAAGTACCGTATTTAATCTGCATCACATACTCCTTCTGTTCAACTGTACACAAAAAACCGTTTCTTCAGAAAAGAACACGCGATTAATCTGATTTGGTTGCAATAAACCCCGATATTTAACAGTTTTCTTTATTAAGTGCGGTATCGCCCACACTTTGCCACATAAAATTAAAGATTGGGGAATGGTGCCGATTTTTTGTTTGGTATGTGGAAAATTACAGATAAAACAGGCCGACAGCCTGTCATATTACCGGTTTCAACTCGTTTTCAGCCTGACACTCACAGGATTAGGCTCAGAACGTGGTGCCGATCAACTTCAGAATAATTGATCATTTGTAATACGTTCAGTCACGAACATGTCTTTCGCGAAGGGCCGCATGAATACCGGCCGGTGCATCCTTGTAAATCAGATCACCACTCATGCCGCCATCCAGTTCGGCGGCGTTGGCCTCATCGGTATCGATGTGCATTTCCAGTACATAGGTATCCTTGACCCGCACCAGGACATCCCCAAAAACAAGATCTCGCGGCCCGCCTTCGATGGCGACTTCAACTTCATCTTTGTCTTTTACACCATAGGCAGCAGCATCCTGCGGTGACATATGAATATGTCGACGTGCACAAATCAGACCTTCGCTCAATTCCAGACGGCCGGCCGGTCCTTCCAGGACAATGGGCGCGGAATCACGCACATTACCTGAATCCCGGATGGGGGCATCCACACCCAGTTTGAATTCGTCACTGCGGGATATTTCAACCTGGGTTTCTTTTCGTAACGGACCAAGTATCCTTACCTTGTCGATACGTCCACGGGGGCCGATCAGGGAGATACATTCTTTGGCCGCATATTGTCCCGGCTGTGAAATATTCTTTAATACCGTCAGTTGATGCCCCGGTCCGAACAACGCCTCCAGCGCCGTCTGATTCAAGTGGGCGTGTCGCGCACTGACCGCAATCGGTATGGGGCCGGGTTGGCTGACCTTGTGCGCCCCCTTCACCACTCGTTCGGTTTCTTTGGCGATGTACAGCTCTTCATTACAGGCAACCACCAGTGAACGAACACGTGCCTGTGGGCGGCTTATATCCACCACCGGATGTTCATGACTGACCTGTGCATCCAGATTGAGATCTTCATTGGTACTCAATCCCATAAACTCAAATCGTTGCAGTATGCGCTGCCGCATTTGGACACTGTTCTGACCGATACCGCCGGTGAGGATCACGGCATCCACACCACCCATTTCTGCGGCGTAGGCACCGATGTATTTTCTTACCCGTTGGGCAAACACGGCGATGGCCAGACGGGCCCGTTCATTGCCGGCCGCTGCCTGTTGTTCTATATCCCGCAGGTCTTTGCCGATACCGGAAATTCCGGCCAATCCGCTTTTTCTATTTAACAATTCTTCTGCTGCATCGATTCCCAGTTGACGCGCCAGTTTTAACACCACACCGGCATCAATATCACCGGCGCGTGTGCCCATCACCAGGCCTTCCATGGGTGTCATCCCCATGCTCGTGTCGACACTGTGACCAAATTCTATCGCACAGACACTGGCGCCGTTGCCAAGGTGACAGCTAATCAAACGCAGTTCGTTAGCGGGACGTCCAAGAAATCGGGCTGTCATTTCCATCACATGGGCGTGGGAGGTGCCATGAAAACCATACCGGCGTATACCATGAGAATCCGCCAGTTCCTTGTCGATCGCGTATGTCGCTGACTTGTCAGGCAGGCGCGCATGAAAAGCGGTATCAAATACGGCAACCTGCGGCAGATCAGGTAATAATTGTTGTGCAGCTTCGATACCGGCCAGGTTGGCAGGATTGTGTAAAGGGGCCAGCGGAATACAGTTCCTGATCGCGGCCGACACCTCATCGTTAATCTGTCGGGCATCGTAAAACTGACTGCCGCCATGCACCACACGGTGGCCGACGGCATCAATTTTGTAATCCTTAAACTGCCCAAGCAGTTCTTCCAGCGGTTGGCGAAATTTACCGGCGTCAAGGCGTTCGATGACACCCTTTTCCACCGCTATCTCTTGCATGGTATCGATGAGTTGATATTTTATTGATGAAGAGCCGCAGTTGAGTACAAGAATAATCACGTCCGGTATGCTCCTGAAAAATGCTTTCCAATGTAACCCACAGCATCAATTTTGCTGTAATGCAGTATCATTGTAGATGGAATTTGGCTGCATATCCATGCGCTGACATGGATGCTGTGTCATGCAATGACCTCACTGGTCTCAGCCGGTTAATGTGCATCAGATGATACGACTGTGGTGACAATACACTGTAAATGATATCAACACGGCGACTGAAATCCTTGAGATGAACATCCTGCGCATTTTAGCGTCGACTTCGTTTCCTATAGTGGTCAGCGGCTATTTCGAATCAATAGAATTGCCATTTATAATGACCTACACGTCCTCCTGATCATCACCATACACAGCATCGTTTCGGGACCGGCAACTGCACCGGATAAGTCCACCCTTACTCCGCACTGAAACATTTATTCGTAATTTTATTGTGTCATTACAAGACCCAAGTCAGTTTCGCGGACGAATCAGGGCTGGTGTATTACCGTCTGTACAATTTACAATGTTCTTTTTACCGGTCATTACGCTGCAGCAGTCCTGCTTCAGGTATAATCCCCGACCAACCGGCTGCTATTGCAGGTGACGCATTCCCAAAATGAGAACAGTCGCATGATCAGGGTCACTACGACCAAAGGATAGTTGAATGATTGTTATGAACTGCACCTGCCCGCAATGTGGCGGTAATAATTTTCATATCACGCAATTGTGGAATGATGAGTGTGAAACCAGACTCCCGCAAGACTGGCAATACATAATCAAAATCACCTGTGCTTCATGTAACAATGAGACAGGCACAGTGACACAAATGTTTGACGACACGACGGTCATTACCCGGCAGTTTTCCAGTGGCGCGCCGGAATGATTTTATGCAGGTGAACACTACATATCTTTTCCGGTTATTCCAGGCTTGTCATAATGCTTTGATATACTTATATACCAATATGCACTTACCCCAGACATATCAGACTGCAATTTCAATATATCACGGATTTAAATGACGTTATTACACAGCAAATCTGAAAAATGGAAAAACAGAAACAGCCTGATTAACAAAAATTACTTGCCATAGTTTTAATTTCACATATCATAACAAACCTGCCAAATAGTTCCAAACAAGGAAATATTTTGCAATACATACCCCTGCTACTTACATGTTATTGCGGATGCAATCTTTCACGCAAGTTATGAAAAAAACCAGCCCTCCCTCGTTTCAATACCAGCAATATCTGGAAAACCTGTTGAGAGTGACTAATGTCCTGTCGAGTAACAGTGACCTTGACCTGACTTTGTCCAAACTTATGGAGGAACTACTGGGAATATTTCATACAGATCGGGCATGGTTATTATTTCCCTGCGATCCAGATGCCAAATACTGGAGTGTGCCGGTTGAAGCCACCACAGTGGATTTTCCCGGGGCCTTTGCCACCGGCAAGAAAATTCGAACCGATAAATTTGCAGGCGCAGTATTCAAACAGGCGCTGGCTGAAAACGGTCCGCATATTCAGGATTTTGCTCCAGATGCCTTGCCGGCCTCGCTCGAAAACTTCAACGTCAAAACCCAAATGATAATCGCTCTTTATCCGCGCGAAGGTAAACCCTGGATGCTGGGTATGCATCAGTGCACACATAAAAGAGACTGGACAGCAGAAGATAAACAACTATTTAACGATATCGCCCTGAAAATAACCGATACACTGACTCAACGTCTGTTGCTCAAACGTTTGGAAGACGAATTAAACCTGCGAATCAAAACCGAACAGGCACTGGTCCGAGCAAAAGAAGATGCAGAAAATGCCAGCCGTGCAAAATCTGAATTTCTCTCCGTCATGAGCCATGAGTTGCGTACACCAATGAACGCCATTCTGGGCTTTGGCCAGTTACTGGAAGTGGAAATTGATGATATGGAACAAAAATCCCATGTCCGAGAGATACTGCATGCCGGGAATCACTTATTGGGGTTAATCAACGAAATTCTCAATCTATCACAAATTGAATCAGGCAAACTGGAATTATCAATGGAGCCCTGCCACTTGCATTCCATTATTGAAGAATGTATCGCACTCTCTAATTCGTTAGCAGATAGCCATGCAATTCAAATCACCAACCATATCCCATATCATGACAAGCATGTCATACAGGCTGATCCACTTCGACTGAAACAGGTTTTTCTCAATCTGTTGTCAAATGCCATTAAATACAACAGCAAACAGGGCAAGGTGGAGTTGAATTGTACGGAACCCGGCTTGAATCAGTTGCGCATCACAATCAAAGACACCGGCCCCGGTTTATCTGATGCTGAAATGCAACGCCTGTTTACCCCGTTTGAACGTCTGAAACAATACTTCATCACAGAAGGAACCGGTATCGGTTTGGTGATCACCAAGGGTCTGGTTGAAATGATGCAGGGCGAAATCGGTGTAGAAAGTATTGTTGGTGAAGGCAGCACATTTTGGGTGCAATTTGAACTGTCATCCGGCTGATGCTGTGTGCCGCTTTGTCGGTTCTGTCCAGCGACGCCTTTGTTTACCGTGATACACAATTTGCTCACAGCGTAACGGAAAAAAAGTTCCCGCCGGTTTGCTGGATGCCTCCAAAAATATGGGCGGCATTCCGGCCAAAAACAGCGGCACAATAAACAGGTTGTACTCCTCCGCGGTAAACCCCATATCCGCCGCCAGGCCGGCAAATATCCCCGCCACATTCAATTGCAATTTACGCCGATCCTGATGCAGGTATTTTGCTGTTTTAAGAATCAGTGACAGAAACTTTCCCTCATGCAGACCATTGGTCTTGATCACCGACATCAGATGCGGGATGCGCTCATCCACGCCGGTGAGTGGCCGGCCGAAACCGTAAATGGTTTTTCCCTGATCCAGTTCCTGTTGAATAAAAACTTCCAGTTTTACTCCACTGTCTGTTGCAGCTGCCGCACGCAACACAAACTCCAGCGCCTGCACACAAGGTCCGTTCCCGTAAATACCGGCATCTGATATCGCCAGCGCTGCACTGATTCCCAGACTTGCCGAACTGCGAGCCGTTCCGGCCAGTGCAACCACACCATTATTCCAGATCCGTGGATCGGGAAAGCTGGTACAGGTCCAGACAGCATTTAAAACTGTTAATTGATTTTCAGTGAAGTACCTGCCTGTTATGCCGTAAACAAACAGCGCCAACCAGTCCAGTTCATGCAATTCAGTGTGCAAGTCCTTGCCGCGATAGACCACCCGCTCACCGGGGATCCAGCCCCCCATGGATGTGATCCATTTGTCGGCTGCATCATACAGTTGATTGCTGTTTGACATCATTACCCTCCCGATTTTCATGCCGTTTGGCCGGATCATCCTCTATATGCAGACCGGCTTTAAAAAATGGATAGTGCTTCCAGCCGAATTGGGTCTGTTCCAGGGCATGAACCGCCGCACCCGGCAAACGCAAAATGAGATACAACATCTCGGCCTGGGATGTGGAGAATTCCAAATCTGTCATGGCAGCCGCAATTACACCGGTCATGGCCAAAGGAATGCCGGCAATCGATTCAACTTCCGTTCGGTTTCTCGCCAGCCAGTTCAGGATCCCTGCATCATGTACCTGTGACATGCAGTCCAGGGTCTGCCGAACCGGCAAGTTGCACGCTTCGGCATAGGTCGCAAAACCGGGCAGCAAGTCCGGATCTGCAGGATTGGTTCTGGCGGTGATGTCCCTGTGTTTGTGAATTGCCTGTTGCAAACAATGGATGTCTTTATTCGCCGTCAGCCATAACGCCATTGATTTGCTCAACTCCCCGGCGCCGCCATAGTCCCCTGCTCCCACGGCCAGAGCAGCTATCAGACAAGCAGCATGATCAGAGCCACCCACACCACCATTCATGGCCGCCCGGATACTGTGATCACGTGGACCGGGGTTGGCGATGGCCAGGGCAATCTTTTCCAGCAATCGCGCTTGAGTCGCAGTCGGTCTCTCCCCCTTAAACAGCAGATAGAGATATTCAATCCAGCCGGCATGAGTGAGAATTTCACCATACACATCATAGCCATAACAATAACAAACGTCGGCGGTAAACGGCTCATCACCGACCGCTTCTTCAAACCAGATGTTGCTGTGAATGCAGTCCGCAGCACTCATACATCGCCACCCAAGACCCTGACACGCGCACCGATTGGCGGCACGGCTTCCGGATCAATGCACACATCAATCAAACAGGGGGTTTGTGAGCGACATATCTCGTCGAGATCAAGTTCGTAGAGATCAAGATAGTTCTCGACCCGATAGGCTGCAGCCCCCATGGCTTCGGCCAATCGGGCAAAGTTAATCTGCGGCAAGGCAAAACCAATCGGCTCGGCCTGCGCCATACGTTGGCCGTGTTTCACCATGCCATAGCCATGGTCATTGAGTATGATAAAAACGACCGGCAAGGACTCTGCAATAGCAACGGTAAATTCCTGACCATTCATCAAAAAACTGCCGTCACCGGTTATGCAAACCACCGCACCATGCTGATTGCCAATCGCAGCGCCCACCGAACTGCCTATCGCCCAGCCCATGGAGGCAAATTGACTGCTCATTCTGAACCAGCCGCGAGAACCGTTTATTCCTCCCGCCTTGCCGCGTACCATTAAATAGTGAACCGCCCAGGCGGTACTGTTACCTGCATCGGCAAAAATACGTGTATTCACCGGCAGGTGTTGCGACAAAAACCTCATCAGGTGTTGCGGTTTAATGCGTGTATCGGTATTTGGCTTCGTTTGTCCCCGGCATAAACTGACAGATTGAGAATCAATATTGGCGCTTATCAGATTTGATAACCCTGTGCGGTACTGCAATGAACCAGCACTTGCATCGGCAAGATGTGCGGTCACATTGCTAAATACCTTCCTGACATCACCACGCACAGTTAATGTCGACATGGGAACACGACTCCGCTGTTGCGCCCGCCGATCCACATATATCAGGCGGTTATTCAGCAGCGCATCCTTGTCCCAACCATTGGTTTCCCATTCAGTAAATGCGGTACCCACTGCCAATATGCAATCCACGCTGTCACGCATCAGCCATTCGCGAGCACTATCATGACCGGCAAAACCAAACACACCTTTGTATAATGGGTGGTATGCTTCAACCAGGCCCTTGGCGCCGGGAGTGGTCACAAGCCCGCTCTGTGTCCGATTGGCAAATTCAATTATCTCCTCAATTGCCTCTGCCGCCCCTTCACCCAGAAACAGGACCGTTTCACGCGCCTGAGCCAGCCGCTCCTGTAATTGTTCCAACGCACCGGCATCAACAGGACAGGGGTAGCTAATGATCCGTTCCAGATCATAACTCGGACCGAACAGATTGGTATTGCTGCGTAATAAATCCACCGGTATGGTCAAATGCGCCGGCCCCGGAAACTCACCCATGGCATATCGAAAGGCATTGACCACTCCGGCTTCAAATACATCCATATTGGAGATAAAACTGTTGTAGCGGGTACAATGTCGATAGATACCCAGGGTATCAATACCGTTATGCGATGAATCCTGCAAGGCGCCGCGCCCGAATTTGGATTGTGAGGTCTGTCCTGTAATAAATAACATGGGAATCTCTTCCATATAGGCGGAAGCGATTCCGGTCAGGGCATTGGTCGCACCGGGACCGGTCGTTGCGCAACACACACCCGGTTTACCTGTTTCCACCGCATAACCCTGCGCCATAAATGCCGCCCCGGTCTCATGTCGGGCAATGACCGGTTTAACCGAATTGCGCCGACTGCTTCTTGCCAGGGCATTATACAAGGGCTCTATTGCGCCACCGGGCACACCGAAGACATATTCGATGCCCAGTTGTTCCAGATAGGCAATCAATAAATCACCGGCTTCCATCGTCGTTGTTGATTGCGCCTGAGAGATTAATTCTGTGTTTGCATAAAATGACGGTACATCAGTTGTGGGTTGTTTGACCTTATCATCGTGTAACGTGAATCGAAATTTGTTAAACATAGTTAATTTTTCCTTAAAGGAATAGAGCTATATTTTATAAAACCTGATCCACATCACGTCTTAAGATCAGATCATGAAAACCAAAAGTGAAAGAATGTTAATGAATAAAACCGATGTTGGTTGAGAAGCAAATGGCAAAACAAATGGTGAATCGTCACAAATCCGACTATTACAATACGAAATTCCCTAATCAGTACTTCTGCCGGATAAGCAAGCTGTATTAAATAACTGACCCCAGTGTCTGGTATACGACCGATTCAGGATCAAATCACCGGTTTCATGTCTGCACGTCGGCGACGAGACAACACCGGTTTTCCCATCCCTTGATAATCCTTGTGTAAAGGCTCCGGGCCTGTCAGATATCGGGATGGGGCAGCCATAGTCCGTTGTTAAAAAACATAGATTCAGTATGGTAATTAACAAAAAACCAGGCAATTTCTGCTAAAGATCATCCCCGAAAAAGCGATAACCAACACAGGGCACCGGGTTCTGCCGGCCTGTTTCTCACCTGTCTGTCATGTGTTACAGGATTGAAGTATGGTAAACAAAGACAAAGATCCGTTACTGACCTGGTTACTGATATTTGCAACCGGAGGCATCTACCTCCTGTACTGGATATTCCGCGTAGGTCGCACTATAAACAGGGTGGAAGGGATTTATTTGATCCCGGTCGGCCGCTGGATAAGTGATTTCGTCCTCTATATCCAGTTGTTTATCTTTACGATCATTTTCATGATCGACTTTGGCTCTGCCGGGTTGTTAACCCTGGTTTGTATAGCCTGGTTAAAATACATTTATGAAGTGATCACCGTGTTTGGAAAATATATTGCCTTTAAGCAATATGTCGCCGGTCATGAAACGACGTTTACCCCCATTTTGGGTTATCTGCTCTTCCTGTTTGGGATGCTGGGCGTTGCCTACTTGCAGGCCAATTTGAACAAGGTATTCAAACAGCACGGTGAATATATCCCCAAAACGGAAAATGTCTATCTGCTGGAACATCGCATTTAATACCACCAATCCAGAGTTTCAAGCCTTGCCGCCGTTGACTCGCTGCCGGTATCAAATGGCTGTGGTTGTACCTCAAAAATGAATCCCAAAGCCAACCGGTTACATACACAGTAACTGGTTGTGCCGCTTCATTGTTTCGATATTCTTTGAGAAAGCCGCATTATCTACGACTGTTCGTTCTGTTATATTGCACTCAACATAAAACTGCTTGGGTGCGGCCGGGTTATGCTAAAAATACTTAAAAATATACACCGCCATGACTATGCCGAACAGCCTGCCAGCCTTGTTCTGCACATTGATACTTTATGTGCTGTGCCCTACGGTACAATCTCAGCCAGCCGATGTATCATCGGCCATCACCCCTTCCACCCGGCTTGATGGTTATAAACTAATCCCGGGCAGTTCAACAAAACAACTGACTTTTACTGTCAAAAATGCGGCCGACAACAAAAAGGCAGGCGCACTGACAGAAGAAATGCAACATAGTCCAAATATCATACTTGCATCGCCCTATCGTTACTTTTCCGATGAGCCGAATTCGAACAGCGGTTGGTATATCGAATATGCCTTCTCCACGTTTTCTGTTTCCAGGCAGGAATTGGGTGAAGATAACAGCGGTAATCTGCTTGATATGGGGACCAGGGTCAGTGGTGAGTATTTATATATGACACCGGTATTTTTTTATGAGTTTTTACCCGGTGGGGATACTGCGCGGAAAAATGAGTCATTGAAAATGGGGGCCGGAGTCGGTATAGGGTATCAGCGTATCAAGGGAGACATTTATCTGACGGAGCAACTTCCGGTCAGACGTTTGAATGTTGACATCAATAAGCCTGGTTATGCCATCTCCGTATTCTTTGAATATACAATTAACAATTACATGCTTCGCGCCCGCGGCAATACTCCAATAACAACGCATGGCGAAACCCAATTTAATGTATATGAGTTCGGCCTGGATATTGGGTATGTTATTTCCCTATAAAAAACCGGCGCCCTTGTCCGGTTATGTCATTTTGCTTTCATATCCTGCTTGCCGACGACTGGTTTGGTATCGGCTTTGACTGCCTGCGGAGCACTTACATTTACGCCGTCGGGTTGTCCTGCCGGCACAGATGATATCGAATAGACCATCACCGAATCACCGCCCCTGCCCTTGCGTCCCTGGGCAGTCACCCAGAGTTGCTTGCCATCCGGCGAGATATCCATCCCTACCGGATAAGAGTCTGCATTGATTTGAAACAGGAAGGCAAGATCAGCGGCCTGCAACGCGACCACTCTGCTCTCCTTGTTCACCGCCGCAAAAATATATTTACCATCCGGCGAGATGGAGATCGTGCGTGTTCCCGAGCCGGTTCTGGTTGTCACCAGCGGTTTAAGCTGCCTTTGTTTTTTCTTTACCGCTTTTACAATATCAGCAACATTATATTTGGAAACCGATCCATGCATGTTGGAACTGAGGTAGAGTTGATTGCCATCCGGTGATAAAAGCAAATGGCGTGGTGTGTGCGGCATCCCGAAAATACTGCCGATATAACGCTTTTTCAACACATCAATCACAGCGATGCCGCCGCCGCCCATACGGGCAATGAACAGATATTTATTATCCTTGCTGAATACCGATCCCCGCAAACACAGGCCGCAACCGTGATCACGGTCGGCGGATTTGATTTTGTCCAGCCGTACCCGACTGCCGATCACAATCAGTTTGTCATATTTGTACTCGGTCGGTTCACCTTCGGTTTTTATCAGGCCGACTGTATTGTCGCCCCAATGGGTCACCGCCAGCCATTTACCATCAGAAGAAGCGGTCACATATTTGGGTATAGGGCCGGTATCAAACATTCGGATGATTTTATCGGTGTCCGTGTCGATCAATGCCAATGCTGACGGCAAGGTACTCAACTCGTCATAGGAACGACGATAATAGGGTACCCAGATATATTTACCATCCGGGCTGAAGGTTTGTTCGACCGGTTTACCGGTGAACTGGTAGGGCTTGCTGATATCTGCCGGCATTTCCATCCAGCGATATGTCTGTTGCGTCGCAAACAATGCCGCGTTTTTCGCATTAAACACATGATTAATCTGCGTCAGTTTTTTTCCACTTTCACTGTCATAGACAACCGTCTTTGCCCCTTCCAGTGAGTTGACATAGACTTTATTTTTCGTGGGATGAAATTGCACCGACTTGGGAGAGCGCACCCCGGTGTCATAGAAATCGGTTTTGGCCACCGGATTGGGGTTATATCGTTGATAACGTCCACTCAATGCCAACCGCAGGCTGCCATCGGCCGCAGCGGCCGTTGCGCCAACCTCAACGCGCACCAGATTATCGGCTTTCCCTTCCAGATTTTTTCCCGCCTGGACCAGATAATCTGCAAATTGGGGTTTTTGCAGCTTCAGGTCACGGGCGATTTCCCAGTGTTTAATCACCTGTTCCCAGTCACCCTTGATCCAGTAGCTCCAGCCCAGTTCATAATGCGCTTCCGCATAGTTTTCCTTGAGTTGCAGGGCCTTTTTATAAGCAAGAATGGCCGCCTCTGTCTGGTGACTCTGCTGCAATGCTTTGCCCTGCTCCAGGGCCTCCAATGCCGCATCCCGGCCGGGTTGTTTAGTCGGTTCAACCGGCTGGTCCGACCTCTGCACCACACCGCTACATGCGCTTAATACCAGCAGTGTTGCAACACACAGTGCTAACAATGGTAATCGGCATACCGGGAAACCATACAAACCGGGGAAACTTTTTTTGTATCGAGTGAACAACATAGACCTGTGGATGACATTAACCATGTAAAAATATTCTTTATCAGGTTTGGGTGGTTAAATTCGCTATTCTATGCCCCTGTGTGCTGAGGGCGAATTAGAGTTATTAAAGTAATAGTGTAGTCGAATGGTGCCGGCGGGCAATACATAATCGGTAAAATAAAAAAGGGCGACAAGTGTCGCCCTTTGAGTACAGAGATCGATGTTCTTATGGACGATCCATGCCATGCTTGTTCAGAATCTTGGTAAATTCATCTGACTGCAAGGCTTCCATCAGCTTTTCGGTTGCCTTTTTCTGTTTATCGGTCCAGTTGCCCTTGATCCGAACAGCCTGCAGTACACCGACTTTATTACCTTTAGCCGGTTTGGGATCTTCTGCAGTGCCACCCAGCGGGACAATTTCGAACTTGTCCGGGAAAGTACGAGTGAAGTACAGCGCGAGATGGTAGAAAATCAGACCGGCATCCGCATTGCCGGATGCGACTGCCCATGGTTGTTCACGGTGCATGATCCGTTTACCGGTCACCCAGCTGCAATTCTTGCCCTTCTTGTTACAACCGCCGTCTTTCTGATTGTAAATCTTGTCGAAGAGTTTTTCCGCTGTCATGCCGGCCGGCGGCTTTGGATCGTTCTTGGCAACGTTATACACAGTACCGGAGAAATTGCCGAAAGAGCCGGCTTCCATCTTGGGATGGGGTGTCACCAGAGTAACGTCCTTGCGGCCCAGATCCCAAACGGTTTTGATTTTCTTCGGGTTGCCTTTTTTGACAAACATGACGTTGCCGCGATTCTTGATAATCTTTACCGGTGCGCCATCGGTAACACCCATGCTTTGCAATTTTTCAATCAGCTTCTTCGGACCAACAGCGACCTGGGGAACGCAATTCATATTCAGATTGCCGAACTGTACGGTTTTTTTCGCGACCTGTTGGGGTGAAATCGGCGGGCTGGTGGTGTAATACCAGGTTTTGATATCCAGGTCTTTGGCATACTTGGTGAGGTATACCTGCCATAATTCACGCAGGGCCATGTGGTAGTTACCCGCAGTAGAGAAAACAATGTCACATTGTCCAATTTCTCCGTGCAGATCACTCAATCTGTTCGCGGTCGGCTCTGTCAGATAAGGCTCCACACCCGGAAAATCATCCGGCCAATCGAGCAATGTGGGTGGAGTCACAACCTTTTGGCTGCCGGTAATGGCAGGCACCGCCATGACATTCGCCGACAGCAGCAAGCTTGCCGTCAACAGCGAAAATAAAGCTATTGTACTTTTTTTCATTCTTATCCCCTGAAAGTATAATTTACAAAATATGGCGCTATGGACCATTGCCACAATCTCCCGAAGCGGTGTTCACTCTCTCACCCCTCCCAAACGTCAGATTTTTCCAAATATGACAATGTACTTTAATTTATTGGATAAATCTGATGAATTCTGTTGACCTGTTATTCCCGGTAACAACTATTTGTCATGCTATTCAGTACTGTTAAAATTAAATCCATATCCATAGACATTTTTCAATACGTCAGACACGTAACGATATTCCTCATCGTGGGCTTCAACCAACTGCTGCCCCTTGGTAAAGCGCTTGCGCAGATTTTCCATCGCCGCCTGACCTTTTTCACTCAATAGTGCAGCCTTGACTTTCTGCCGCATTTCAAGTGAAAACTGAGTGTTCATGGTTAATGCCTGATTGGCGTATGGTTCATGCGTATAAATAACTTTAACGAATTTTCTGTCCGGATCGTATTGATTCAGATTGGTGATCGGCAGTACACCGGCATAACAGACCTGCTCATCGACAATGGCATTGTAAATATTCTTCCAGCCTTTACGCACAACCAGTCTGAATTCGCGTGTCGCGGATTCGAATTTGGAGCGAATGGTCAGTGTGCCAAAATTTGGCGGCGGGTGTCCGCAAAAGGCCCGTCCCTGCAGGTCGACCAGTTTGTTCGTTGTTTTGTCATCCTTGCGGGCAATTACCACCCAAACATGCGGCTGGGGAAGTTTTACCAGCGGAGTATGGTTTTTGTTATTCAAGCGCCAGGAAACAAAGTGGGGACCATCGAAGGCGATCTGCAGATTGTTGCTCCACATATCTTTCTGATAGTGCATCCATGAGACGGGTTGTTTGTAAACAACTTTCTTGCCAATAACTTCACTCAGAAAATCGGCAATGGGTTGATAGGTTGAGGTTTCCTTTACAACAGAACCTCTTGGTGGCGCAGTAAAAACGATGACATCGTCTTCCTGCTTTTCTTCGGCGTATGACACGACAGGCAGCAGCATTACGGCTGCAAGCAAATAGATATATTTCACATTTCCTCCCTTTTCACACTCTCGAAATCACAAACCTGCTGATTACGCCCCATACCCGGCTCGGGAAACACTACAGGCAATTCATCAGGTCAACGAAAGAGTGAATTTTGTTTAATCTTAAAAGACAACGGTTATTATTATTTTTAACACATATTAAGATTATTCTTTCAAACCGGAAACAGTATTCAACAGCGTTGCAAACATCCATATTTCCCCGGCAACAAGTTGTTAAGTATTCTCTAATATAAACCTGTTACCGACTGTCTCAGGTCTATCGAATATCGTCAAAACGGGATTATACAGAATCGAGGAATAATAGCGCAGTGTTTTTCTGTAAACGGCTATAAAGATTTGCGATTATGGCTAAAATATCCTTTATATAGATTAACCATATCTGACAGTATCGAGTTCAAACCATAAACAAGTTGCTGCTGCGCCTGACAAGATTATTTGTAAATGAAAATATGTATTTACAGATAATCGATGCAGATCAACACATCATGAACAGATGAGTATGTGGTAACAAAACCTGGAGTTGGAGCCGGTTCAGGTTTTGTTTTACACCATATTGGGTAAAGGTGAGCGTTGTCAGAATCAGGTGATGTGATCCAGAACGGTACAACAAGGATTGTTGCATGAGTATTACAGAATATTCTCAAATATTCTGATCACATCCTTTTCCATCTCATCGGCGACGGCAAGTCCTCGCTTGCTGACACTGGCAACCTTGCTGGGTCGCACAAACAGGATGGTGGTGAACTCACCTTTTTGTACCAGGGTTACGCTGATGGGAAACATGGCCAGCAAATAGGGATCGGCATTGGCCATCTTGTTGGCAAACCAGGGATTGCTCAGGACCATGCTCTTGATCTCTTCCAGCTTGTTGCGGTTGTAATCCTTGCCCAGGCGTTGCGCAATCGATTGCATGGATTTGCCGATATTGGGTTCGGAGGTAACGAAATAGCCGTTATTTTCAAAAGCGAGCAGGACGCTTTTGTAGAGGACATTGATGGGCAATTTACGTTTTTTCACATAAACGGCATCTTCAATATTCGGTTCCGCAATCGCAGTCTTTTTCTCAGAGGCCGGTGCTGCCGGTGCATCTGCTGCGCAGACTTGCCCGACGTATAAACTTGCCATACAGGCGACCATAACAAACCATCTGAATTTCACGACTCACCCTCCTGCTTTATCCTGCCCGATTGTTTTCTCTGCGAAAGTCTGTTCCGAATTATACCCCAGATTGCTTCCAGGTAACTTCATTTCGTAAATATGTTGGTAATACCTGCTCCGGTGTTAACGTCCGGCCTGAAAGAAAACAGGGTATTGCCAACGTCAGCAAATCCTTCGCCATTGGCAAACACTCAGCATCGACACCCGATAATTGTCCGGCAAAAACACCGCTCAATTCTTTCCGGTATGCATGCCAGCCGCTGCCGGCTCCATACCAGGGGTCCTGATCCGGGATCGCGATAGTATCGGCCGGTCCGATCCACTCTTCGGCACAGGCCTGCATGATGCCCTTTTGCTCACGAAACCAGCCGGCATAGACTTCGCCCATGCGGGCATCAATAACGGCGGCAACAGCAGTCTCCCCCCTCTCACGCAGTCTTCCCTGAGCGATCCCCGCCAGACTCGACACACCGACGACCGGTAATTGAGCACCAAATGCCAGTCCCTGACAAACACTGGTACTGATCCGCACCCCGGTAAAGGAACCGGGTCCCCTATCAAAAACCAGTCCGTCCAATTCACCCGGTTTTAACCCCGCCTCCTGCAAGACCTCGTCCACCATGCCCAACAAATATCGGGCATGTCCCCGCGGTGCAATCAAGTGGCGACTGAGGCACTCGGAACCGACCTGCAGTGCAACCGAGCAGGCCTCGGTTGAGGCATCAATGGCAAGGTATTTCATCTTCTGGCTCCGTGACATCCGGCCGGGTCGATCGTTTGAAAAACGCCCTCACCGCCTGTTCCGCATCTGTCACCGGCATGGGTGGCAAGCTGGCGAGAAAGATCCGGCCATAGGGTTTGCTGCGCAACCGGGGATCGCAAATCATCAACACCCCGGTATCAGTACTATCCCGGATCAATCGACCGGCGCCCTGTTTGAGAGCAATGACCGCGCTGGGCAACTGATGGCTCATAAAGGGGTTCCGGCCCTGGCGACGAATCGCCTCCAGACGGGCCTGTAAGACCGGATCGCCCGGTGAAGCGAAAGGCAGTTTATCAATGATAACGACAGACAGGGCCTCACCACGGACATCCACCCCCTCCCAGAAGCTGCTGGTACCCAGCAACACAGCGTTGCCCAGACTGCGAAATTGCTCCAGGAGCATGTCTCGCGGCGCCTCACCCTGTACCAGTATCGGGTATGGCAAGGCCGCCAGGGCAGATGCCGCCTCCCGCAGGGCGCGGTGGCTGGTAAAGAGCAAAAAGGCCCTGCCGCCACTGGCCTGCAGTACCGGTATGGCCCGTTCCAGTACGGCGGCGGTAAATTGCTGCTGATTGGGTTCGGGCAACCCTTTGGGCAGGTAGAGCAAGGCCTGGTTTCGATAGTCGAAAGGTGATTCCCAGCTGCAGGTTTGGGCATGTTGCAGCCCAAGCTGGTTGATAAAGTGGTCAAAACTGCCATTTACACTGAGGGTGGCAGAGGTAAATATCCAGGCACCCTGCATCGCCCCCATCTGTGACTGGAAATACTCGCTGATATCCAGCGGCGTCAGATGCAGGGTAAAGGTTCGGCGATGGGCTTCAAACCAGTGAATAAATCCTTCACCCGCCGTGGTGGTCAGTTGGGCGAAGCGATCCGCCAGTTCCTTGCAGCGACGCAGGCAGTTTTCCAGCCCCTTGCTCCGTTCGGCCATGGGTTTTAACAGCCCTTGCAAGGCCGCCAGACCGGCCTGGACCTGATCTGCCGCCGTTTGCAGAGACTTGTCACCGGCAAGTTCGGCCCAGCTTCCCTTGCGCTGGGCCTCACCCATGGCGAGCCGCAGATCACGGACGGCCTTGCTCAGGGTTTCTGTGGCGCGTGGCAGGTCATGGCCTTCATTCACGGCAGTGTAAAATTCGTTTTCGCTGTCCCGGCACAGTTCAAGCAGCTGATTTCCGCTCAAACTGGTACCAAAAAACGCGGCGGCGGTTTCTGTCAGGTGGTGTGCCTCGTCAATGATCACGGCATCGGCCAGCGGCAGCAGTTCGCCAAAACCCTGTTCCCGCAGCGCCATATCTGCAAACAAGAGGTGATGATTTATCACCACCACATCCGCCGCCTGGGCGGCCCGTCGCGCCTGGATCAGGTGACATTCCTGCAGTTGGGGGCATTCCGTACCCAGACAATTCTCGGCCGATGAGGTGACCCGCGGCCAGATCGAGTCGTCTTCAGCAATACCGGTCATTTCCGCCCGATCACCGGTTCTGGTCCGACCGGCCCACTCCATGACCATACGCAATTTGTTGAGGGCCTGTTTATTCAGCGGCTGACTCTCTTGCTGCGCCAAACGCAAACGGTGCGGACAAAGGTAGTTGGCGCGACCTTTCAGGAGGGCTACCGACACCGGGATATCCAGCGCCTTTTGCACCACGGGCAGGTCTTTGTAGAAAAACTGATCTTGCAGATTTTTTGTGCCGGTGGAGATCAGGACTTTTTTGCCACTCAGCAGACTGGGTACCAGATAGGCGAAGGTCTTTCCGGTCCCGGTCCCCGCCTCGGCAACCAGTACCGATTTCGCTGTCAGGGCTTGCTCCACGGCGGCCGCCATTTGTTGTTGCTGAAGTCGCGGGGCAAAGCCCGACAAGGATTGCGCCAGGGGACCATCCCCGGCAAGAAGTTCTGCAACTGATAGCATGTGGTGGATAATTTCCCGGCAGCCTGATCAAGCCGTCATCATAGCGCGTTATGCCCGGTTATCCCAAATCTCATCCTGAATCAGGCCCTCATCCCGATTCCAGACCTGTCGACCGATGTTTTTAAAGCGGGCTACCGAAATCGCGCCACGTTTGCTGCGTTTGGAGTCCGCCTGCCTATCCATGGCCGCAAGGATTTCAGTGCGTGACGCTTCATAAATCGTATCGGCCTGAAACTCATTGTCCATGATCACCAGTACGACCTTGTCCCACTCCTGTTCCAGTTTCAGCTGCCCGACCCGCTGGCCGCGTTTTGTTTCATCAAAAATGGCCCGGCCCTTGATCTGAACCCGTTCACCCTCACGAGCCCCCCTGCCTACGGCGTCATAGCCAATTGCAGCATCGTCAACCGGTTCAAGATTGAGCAGTACGCAGGCATCGTGTCGGGCGATCTCGGCGCTGATGCCCAGTGATTTGCCGGTGGCGCGACGGTAATCAGCGGCAAGACGCCTCGCTTCACTGATTAATTTGTCGATGGAAAAGATTTGCTGGTTTTGTTTCATGATCACATCGGGTCTTCACCGGTCTCACTGGTTAGTATAGTCAAGTCGTTCTCTTTGCAGACATTTTTCAAGCACGACCCGATTTGCACCAAATGCGCCCGGTTTACTCCTTCAACAGGGCTTCGACCTTCTGTTGTGCCTCCAGTGCACCTTTTTTATCCCCTTTCTGGTGTCTCGCATGGGCGATAATGCGCCAGTTATCGGCTTGCAGTTTTTTGTTTCTCCCGGCCAGCGCATTTGATTTGGCCGCCATACCGGCCGCCTCTCCCAACCGGTCCTGGTGCAGTCGCAGTTTCGCCATGTAGTGCCATAACACTGCATTACGCGGTTCTATCCGCAAGGCCCGCTCCAATTGTGATTCGGCGGTATGCAATTTGCCATCCCGTGCGGCGTCATTTGCCTGTTGCAACAACGCCAAAACCGGCTTGCTGGTCTGTACGCCCGGCAGGATCTTGTCCTCGGCCTGTTTGTCCGCCTCACTGACCTGAAATGCCGACCGCTGCCGTTCACCCGGACCGGTACACGCCGCCAGCAAGAGGATAATGAAGAGAATGAGATGCTGTTTTATTCCAAACATTGATTGTTCCAACAACTACGATCAACCTGACCAACACCGTCCCAGCTAGTGGCGTTCTCCGCCACCGGCACATTCGGCGTACCGTTTCGGTGCCGTCCCCTTGAGAAAAGCGAGAAAGACAACCTCTTTGCAGTCTTCATTGCCAACCAGACCGCTTTTGATGTCAATCGGGAGATTTTCCACCTGATCGCCGGCATAGGGTAACAGGGACTGCACATCAAGGCGCTGCATGATATCACCCCAAATCACCAACGCACCACTGCTGCCGGTCAAACCGGTCGGTTTGTTCTCGTCAGTGCCGAGCCAGACGATGCCCAGATAATCACTGCCAAAACCGGCAAACCAGCTGTCACGTAACTCATCGGTGGTGCCGGTCTTGCCTGCCAGCACACGCTTGTCACTGAAATGACGGGAGACAGATCGTCCTGTACCGCTGCGCATGACTTCCTGCAAGGCACTATTGAGCAATTGAATGGATACGCTGTCCACCACCTGCTCCACCTGTATGGAATAACGCTGCAGGGGTTTACCCTCCACTGTTAACACTTCGCGGATGGCGCGCAACGGGGTTTTGAATCCACCGGAGGCATAGGCCTGATACATCTGGGCCACCTGCATGGGCGACAGCTCCACCGCCCCCAACAGCATGGAAGGATAAGGCGGAATACGTTCATCGACACCCAGCTTTTCAATGTTGGCGGCAATCGGTTCAAAGCCCAGTTCCATCCCCAACCGCACTGTCGCCAGATTATAGGAGTGCACCAAAGCTTCATAGAGAGGCACATCACCATGAGTCGATCCATCATAATTCTTGGGCGACCAGATTTTTCCATCGCCGCCTTTCAGGCTAATCGATTCATCTTTCAATTTCGTCATCAGGTTGTAACGTTCGTGTTGTTGCAAAGCGGTGAGGTAGACTGCCGGTTTAACCAGGGAACCGATGGGTCTTTTTGCATCCAGTACGCGGTTAAAGCCGGGGTAGCGGGCATTGCGATCGCCCACCATGGCCAGCACTTCACCATTGTTGGTACTGGTGATTAACACAGCGGTTTGCAGTGTTTCATGTAGATTGCGTTGCCGATCCATCCGTGTCACCAGTTCGCTCACACTGGCCTCAACTTCGGACTGGATGCGGGGATCCAGTGAGGTGAAAATACGCAAGCCTTCTGAGGTCAGATCCTTTTCCCGATAGTCCTGTTTGAGCTGACGTCGAACCAGTTCCATAAAAGCGGGATAGGAACTGGTCCCCTTCCTTCCCTCAATAACCCCCAGGGCTGTCTGTTTGGCCGACTGGGCCTGCACCAGTGTAATGACGCCCTGCTGGGCCATCAGATCCAGGACCAGATTCCGGCGCTGCAGGAGCCGTTCCGTATGGCGCACCGGGTGGTAGTAACCCGGCCCGCGAATCATGGCAACCAGTGCCGCCACTTCCGCCAACTCCAGTCTTTCGACCGGTTTATCAAAATAGAAATGACTGGCCAGCCCAAAGCCATGGATGCTCCGCCCTTTATCCTGCCCCAGGTAGACTTCATTCAGGTAGGCTTCCAGAATTTCCGCCTTGCTGTAGTGCCATTCCAGCAACAACGCCATCAACGCTTCATTGGCCTTGCGCCAGAGGGTTCGCTCATTACTTAAAAAGAAATTCTTCACCAATTGCTGGGTCAGGGTGCTGCCACCCTGCAGACTACCCCCTTTCACGTTGGCCACAAGGGCTCGAACAATGGCCCGCATATCCAGCCCAAAATGGGTGTTGAAATTACGATCTTCGACTGAGATCAGCGCCCTGGTCAGCAGTTCCGGGGCCTGATCCAGCTTGATCAGGATGCGATCCTCATGGTGGGCCGGATAGATACCGCCGATACGTGGCGGTTCCATCCTGGCCAGGGCGATACTTTTGCCGGTTTTGCCGTCTTTCAGGCTTTCAATGAGGTTATTTTCGAACGCAATTTCAAGATGGCGGGAGGCTTCACGCCCGTCCCAAAACTGAAACGGCCGGGTCACCAAATAGAAGTGCGCTTCCTGGCGTGAAAAACTGCCCGGTTCGGCAGGCTGGTAAGCATAGCGGTAACCCAGTAATTCCAGTTCCTGGGCAAATTGCCTGGCAGAGAGCTTTTGGCCGGGATAGAGTTCCAGCGGGCGGGCATAGACCTGGGCCGGCAGCGCCCAGCGCTTGCCTTCAAAGCTGTTACGTATGACAAAATCCAGATAAATGGTATAGATCAGGAACAGACCGGCCAGTATGCCCAATATATAACGACGGCGTTTCCACCACGGTTTTTCTACCGCCGGCCCAGACTCTCTTTTATCGGAATTGGAAAACTTCGTACGACGAACTTCTGTTTTCCTTTTGCGCGTATTTCGGCCCGCCATGGATATCTGTTCTGCTCCTGATTAGGAAATGACAATCGACTGCCAATTCTAGCCTAAACAGCGCATGGCAACAGTGTGCAATCGTCGCTTTAGCGGGCGACACCACACCTCAAACGATACTGCAGAACAGACAGGGATAGCAAAGTATTATCAGACAACCAGATCCATTGTGCGATCAATACCGGTTCGTTCAGCGGATCGATAGACTTCAGAGCCGCGTTGCTGTTCGCGGGCACTCCGTTCCGGTGCGGGATCGACGTCAGCCCTGGCTGGGGCCTCTGTGGTACGACTGCGGGTTTCAGACTCCGTATAGGCATTATTGACCCGCTCACGAACAAAATCCTCTCGGTCTCGGGATGCAACATCATGTCTTGTGTCGGTTTCAGCGTTGGCCCAGCGGTCATCGGCCTGTCGCCGCGTCACTGCGCGCACCATCTGATCAACCCGATCTTCATAGGAACTGGAATTCCCCACGCTGTCCTCAAATGCCGCCTGGGCAAGACGCGCCTTTTCTGCATGCCTGCCTTCGGTTTGGAAGCGTTGCTGGATCTCTTCCTGTACCCCTTTATCACGCGTAGCGGTACGAACCTCGCGACTTTGCTCAGCGGGGCTCTTCTGGGGATAGCCTGTCGATTTGATATTGGATACAACCATGGGCGGAAAACTCTTGCCGGTTTCAGGATTACTGTCGGTTAAATTTCGACCAATATCAAGCTTACTTTAATTATTACTTTTAGGAAAAGTACTGAAAAATCAGAAAAAAACTGTAATATCAGATTGATTTTCAAGAAATTATTGGAAAACCCGGATTTTTTACCTAAAGTATAATAATTAACCAATTTTGCAACCATTATCACATATTATTTATGAGTAATTACCTGGTTACAGTAGTTATGCTGTCAGTTGTGCTGCTCACCGGGTGTAGTAACACCAATGGCCGACATCAACATTACGGTGATGTGGACCATGAGCATGCTGTTAATATCGCCAAAGGCATGCTGGGGGTTCCTTATCTCTACGGCGGAGAAACACCGGAAACCGGATTTGATTGCAGCGGCCTGGTGGTGTATAGCTACCAGCAGGTCGGCATTACTCTTCCCCGTACGACATTCGACCAGTACAAATCGACCCTGCCCATCGGCAAGCACCGTATTCGTCCGGGGGATCTGTTGTTTTTCAGGATCAGCCGAGTACGCATTTCACATGTAGGGATTTATCTCGGAGGAAACCGCTTTATCCATGCACCTTCAACCGGAAAAGTCGTATCTATCGCACGACTGGATAATCCATACTGGTTAAAGCGATTCATCGCTGCCCGCAGAATTACCGGCCGCAAGCACTTTTAGAAGCAAATTACCCATCGCTTGGTCATGAATTACTGTAACTGACTGACTATGTTTAACAAATTGGTAAATTTCTGTTTGATATGAGGGTCATATCTCCCCCTTGGCCATGGAATGGCGTTATAATTATTTGGTTTTGTGGGGAGCCGTGATACGGATTTTGCTGTGTCTGAAAAAATATTTAAAATTCAAAAACTGCTCAAAGAAGTGACGCTGTGGATACACCCGGAAGGTCCGGTCAGCGGTTCGCTGTTTCTTCGGCCGGAGGATGGCAATACAGCAGCGGAGATTCCTGATGATGTCCTCAATCAGGAGGCTGCGTTCCTGGTCATGAAAAGCAATCTCGACGGGGAGATCCGGTTCTACAATCGCCACGCCATCGTCCGTGCCGTCTATACGCACCAATCCGGTTCGGATATGCCCGCCGCGCAACAGATTCAATGCCGCTTATTGATGATGGATGGCTCAGAAATCTCGGGCAACATCCGTGAAAACCTGCCCCCGGAAAGCGCCCGGCTCTATGACTATTTGAATACAAGCCAACAACAATTTATCCGGGTTTTCACCGGTGGGGATGAAATTTGTCTGGTCAATAAATCGTACATTGTCCGGGTAAACGAACAGTAACGCACTGAGGAAAGATGAGTTCAAACCTATGGGTTTATTAAAAGGATTCAAGGTAAACAAGGCTATCGCGACATTGCTGGAAGCCCAGCCCAATAGTCCCGAAGCCAGGGATGCTGTTGCCAAACTCAAACAAATCGGTGAGTCCGCCATCCCGAAACTGATGGATGCCATGGCTGAAAGCCCGCCCAATTCAATTATTGAAAACCTGCTGCTGGGGCTGCTGGATAACAAGACCTTGCCCAATTATGTTGACGGTATGGCGGATCCGGACAAGCGTGTCGTTGCCGGATGTATGCGCATCCTCGCTGCTTCAAATCGTTATGATCCGAATCGTTTGTTCGAATTGTTTGATGATCCTGAAATTCCGAAAAACGCTCTGGTTCAGGTCCTGCTGGCGCACCGGAGTTCTCTCAACACCAGCACCCTGCTGGCCATGCTGGACAAGGTCGAAAAAAATGTTCGGCTGTTGATCCTGAAAGTCCTTGATGAAGTCGTTGAGGAACGCAGCGTGCAGGATCTCATCCCCTATAGCGAACATAAGGACATCACGATTCGCTTCCATATTGTGCGTATCCTGTCCAAATTTGATACGGAAGCGGTACGTGATGTGTTGTTGAATATGCTCAATGACAGTCACAAAAATATCCGGCAGAGTGCGCTGGAAGGACTCGGTAAATTAACGGTCCCCGTTCCGGTCAAACCCCTCTGTGTTTTGTTGCGTGATCCCGATCTGACGGTACAGAGTCAGGCCATCGATACCCTGATACAGATTAAAGATCCGAATACTGTTAAGTACCTCATTGACGTACTGCAGGATGAATCTGAATATGTGCGCCGTGCCGCCGTCGAGGTGTTAAATGAAGTCGGTGATCCGCGTGCCATCAAGGATCTGCTCACCGCCATGCGGGACAAGGATTGGTGGGTCAAGGTTCGTGCGGCAGATGCCCTGGGCAGCATCGGTGGTCCCAAGGTGGTGGATGCTGTCCTGACGTTAATAAAAGACAAGGATGAGTTTCTGCGTCGCACTGCGGTTGAGATCCTTAATTCAATCAAGGACGAGCGAGCGGTTGTGCATCTGGCCTCCGCCTTGAACGATGATGACTGGTGGGTGCGTGAACGAGCCGCCGATGCACTGGGTCAACTTGGTGACAAACGTGCCGCCGGTCCATTATTAAAAATGATCCCCAAATACCCCGAGTCTGCCGCAGTGGCTATCCAGGCCCTGGGCAAACTTAATGAAAAAGCAGCCATTAAACCTCTCTTGCAATTATTCGCAAAAAATTCGGCGACGCTGGGCCGAGAAATCCTCGAAGCAGTCAAACAACTGGCTGACAAGGAACATATTCCGGAAGTCGAAGCCGCAATCCAGAAAGTACTGGTCGATTCTGATGCAGAATTGCGCAATCTGGCGGATGAAACACTGCAAACCGTGATTGCCCGTGCTGACGGCCGGGATCCGGCACTGATTGATGGCTCCAAAACCAGCAGTCACGACCTGGTTGTCGATATGTCCAAACGGTCGAACGACTCCGGCAATGCCATCACTTCCCAGATTATTGACGCCACGAATCTAACCGCCGGCCAGGTTCTGGCGGATCGATACCGGGTTATCCGGCAAATCGGCAAGGGTGCATTCGGTGTTGTCGTACTGGTCAGCGACACCATGGTCAATGAAGATATAATTCTGAAGTTCCTGAATCCACACATGGCCTCAGACGAGAATGTGATTCAACGTTTTATCCACGAATTGCGTTATGCCCGCAAGATCACCCATGAAAATGTCATTCGGATCTTTGATTTCATTACCTTTGGCAAATCCTGTGCTATTTCCATGGAATACTTCCCCAGCCATTCACTCGGCTACGAGATGAAGGCCAACAAAACCGTGAATTTCAAACGCGCCATTCAAATTTTTATTGATATCTGCAAGGCCATGGCGGTCGCCCATAATGCCGGTGTTGTGCATCGTGATCTGAAACCCGCCAATATTCTGGTCGGTAACAACGACCTGGTGAAAATCGTCGACTTCGGTCTTGCTGCGGCGGCCAGTAAATCCGACTCACGTCTAACCAAAAGCGGTATCCTTGTCGGTACGCCGACCTACATGGCCCCTGAGCAGGTTCGCGCCCGGGCCATTGATGCCCGGACCGACATTTATAGTCTTGGCATCCTGATGTATGAGCTGTTCACCGGCAAACCACCGTACAAAGGCGAAGACCACATGGCCACCCTCTTCAAACACGTCGAAGGCGGCGCCAAACCGGCCAAAGAGGCCAACCCGGAAATCAGTCCTGAACTGAATGGCATCATCATGAAAGCCATGGCGACAAATCCGGCGGAACGCTATCAGTCCATTACTGACTTGCAAAGCGATCTGGAAAATATTCTGAAGAAGGAAGCCGCCTGATGCCGCGTATAAATGCCTTTTTAAAACTCGGTCGTGATCAGGGCGGCTCTGATATACATTTGGCCGTGGGTACACCACCACTGATCCGGCTACACGGTGACCTGACTCCCATCAAATATCGCAGTCTGACCGCCAAGGAAATCGAGGAATTAATCGACGAGATCCTTGATCCGGTACAGAAAAAGATCTTTGCCTCCGGCCATGATCTGGACTTCTCATATGATGATCCCGAAACAGGTCGCTTCAGGGTTAACCTGTTTCGCAAGGTAAATGGTATCGGTGCCTGTTTGCGGGCAATTGCCCCATCCATTCCCTCTTTACATGACCTTGGCCTGCCACCGGCTGTGGAAAAGCTGTTGCACTCCAATCAGGGCATGATTCTGGTCACCGGTGCTACCGGGACCGGTAAATCCACCACCCTCGCTTCAATGATTGACTGGCTGAACACCAATCGTCGTTACAATATCATCACCCTCGAAGATCCGATTGAATATGTGCACAAAAGCAACAAGTCACTGGTCATTCAACGATCTGTGGGGATTCATGTGGATTCCTTTGCCGCCGGACTGCGTGATGCATTGCGTGAAGACCCGGATGTGATCCTGGTAGGCGAGTTGCGTGATCCTGAAACCATCACCATGGCGATGACAGCGGCTGAAACCGGTCACCTGGTATTGGGTACCCTGCACACCACATCAGCGGTTAAAACCCTGGATCGCATCATTGACGCCATGCCGACTGAACAAAAGTCACTGGCCGCAACCTTTCTGGCACAACACCTGAAAGGTGTAATCAGTCAGAAGCTGGTTCGGACATCAGATGGCCGTAACCGCAAAGCGATTCTGGAGATCATGATCAACAATTCCGCCATTGCCAGCCTGATCTTAAACGGCAAGGTCTTCCAGATCCCATCCTCATTACAAACCGGCCGCGAACAGGGTATGCAATTAATGGATCAGGCACTGCTTGAGGCATTGCAAAATAAGGAAATCGATCCCGATGATGCCTATTTGCATGCTACAGACAAAAAACAGTTCCAGCGCTATGTGAGCAATCCTGATCTGTTGCCGCAAATCAATCTGGCCATCACCTGAGTTCATTATGAAACGTATAGATGCTTTTCTTGAACTCGTAATCAAACAAGGTGGATCGGATCTCCATCTGGTTGCAGGTAATCCACCACGTATCCGGCTGCACGGTGATGCCTATACAGTGAAATATCGTGAATTGACCAGCACCGAGACCAGTGAACTGCTCATGGAGATCATGCCCAACAACATAAAAAAACACTACGAGAAACATGGCAGTGCTGACTTTGCCTATGCCGTTGAAGGACTGGCTCGGTTTCGTGTCAACGTATTCCAGCATATCGGCGGTGTTGGCGCCGTATTCCGTGCAATCCCGACTGAGATCAAAACCGTCAATGAGCTTGGCCTGCCGGCGGTGTTAAAAAATCTCTGTCGGCAACGCAAGGGGCTGATCCTGGTGACCGGGCCGACCGGTTCCGGCAAGTCCACTACTCTGGCCGCAATGGTGGATATGATTAACAGGGAACGGAAAGGTCACATTATCACGATTGAAGACCCGATTGAATTTTTACACCAAAACAAGAGCTGTCTGATTAGTCAACGTGAAATCGGCAGCCACACCGGCAGTTTTGCCGATGCCTTGCGCTCATCTTTGCGCGAGGATCCGGATGTGATTCTGGTGGGTGAAATGCGTGATCTGGAAACCATCCATCTGGCCTTGACCGCGGCGGAAACCGGTATTCTGATCATTGCGACACTGCATACCAACAGTGCTTCAAGCTCGGTGGATCGTATTATCAATGTTTTCCCGGCCGGTGAGGAACCCTATGTCCGCACCATGTTGTCCACCTCACTGGTGGCCGTTGTTTCACAACAATTGCTCAAAAAAGCGGATGGTCGGGGTCGTGTCGCGGCACTGGAGATCATGATTAACAATGCGGCTATTTCCAATGTTATTCGTGAAGGTAAAACCGACCAACTGGACAATATCATTCAAAGCGGCGGTATGCAGGGTATGCAGCGCATGGATTCTGCAATCCGGCGTTTGCTGGAAGCAAAACAAATTGATGGTGAAGAGGCATATTTGAAAGCACGGAATAAAAACGAATTCGAAAACTACAGGCCGGATGAACTCATGGCCGATGATTCCGGTCCTGTCGCTGACCCGACAGATAAATACCAGCTATAAACGTGGTTTTGGAGAGCGCAGACATGGCAAAACTCATCCTGACTCTTGATGGCGCCGTTATCCGGGAGTATGAAATTGATAAAGACAGTATCAGTATCGGTCGCAAACACGGTAACGATATACAGCTTAACGATTTAACTATCAGCGGCCGACATGCCCTCATTACCACGCTCGGTGAACATGCCTATGTGGATGATTTGGGCAGCACTAACGGCACACTGTTGAATGGGGCCCGCATCGCCAAAGCCCAACTCAAACATGGTGACACAATCCAGACGGGCAATTACCAGTTTACCTATTTCAGTGAACTGGACAGTGATTATGAGCCAACCATGTTCCTGCGTGCTGAGATTGAGGATACCCAAATTATGGACATGGGTGGTCAGAACCAGAATGAGACCAAAGGCGAACCACTGGCCGGCGTACGGGTAATGAATGGTCCGTTGGCCAAAAAAGTCCTTGAATTACGCAAACCGTTCAATACGCTCGGCTTCAATGGCGACAAGCTGGCAATGATTACCCGCAATACGAATGGATACACGATTTCGGCTATCCGCCAGACCACTACACATAATCCAAATACCCGGCCGCCCATACTAAATGGAAATCCGATCAGCATTGATCCCATCAAATTAAACGATCACGATGTACTTGAACTGGCCGGGACCAAAATGGAGTTTTTCTATTTACACTAGCCGCGTGCGGACCGTTGTCTCGCCATAAAATCGAGACAACTCTTTTTCAGTTGTGCACTGGCGAGAAAGACAGCCGGTACCGTCACCAGTGTAACCGCCGTTGAGAAAATCAATCCCCAGGACAATGCCAGCGCCATGGGTGACACAAACGGGTCCATACCACCCCAGCCATAGGCTGTCGGCAACAGGCCGACCACAGTGGTACTGGCAGTGAGGATAACCGCGCGTAAACGACGTTTACCGGCTGCAAGAATGGCTGTTGTAATCTCCACACCTTCCTGCAATTGACGTTGCACAAATACCAGCAAGACCAGTGAACTGTTCACCACGACGCCGGTTAACGCCACCATCCCCATGGTAGAGAAAAAGGACAATGGCATGGGTTTCCAGAAAGTATCATGCAACAGGAAACTGATAATAATACCGACTATGCCGAACGGGATTGCCAGCATCACAGCCAAAGGATAGGACAGGTTATTAAACTGAATGGCCAGAATAAAGAAGATTGCCACCAGAGCAAAGGCAAACGCACTCAGCAGGTCGGCGAAAGACTCCTGATTTTTTTCATTCTCGCCGCCATAATTCACCCCTACCCGACCGGCCAGATCACCAAGCCACTCAGCTTCATGAGCCGCGACATATTTGTTCAGCTTCATGCTGGTAATTTTCTTCGTATCAATATTGGCGGAAACGTTCACCACACGGAAACCACCGATGTGCCGAATGATGGTAAAACCACTGGTGTTTTCCAGTTTCGCCAGTTGTGACAAGGGGGTCTGGTATCCCCCTTTGTTGGGCACCTTGACCATTTCCAGCAGTTTGGCGGGATCATCAATATTCCCGGGATAACGGATTGTCACATCCACTTCTTCTGTACCCCGCCGAATCGTACTGACCCGCAAGCCGTCTACTGAGGCACGAATATGTGTCGCAATGGTCTTCAAATCCACACCGACAAATGCAGCCATTTTACGATTGACCACCACATGCAATTCATCATCACCGGGTTGTATCCCTGTCTCGACGTTCGTCACGCCGTCTACTTTTTTCAGAAATGCGACCAGCTGATTTGCCGCCTTTTCATTGGCCTGTGTATCACTGCCGGTAATCTCAACCTCCAGCGGTTGTCCGGTTGGCGGACCCGGCTTGATCTCGGCAAACGCAAATTCCAGAGTCGGAAACAGCAGTGGAATTTCTTTTTGCATTAATGCCATATCGTTCAGCGCATCATGTTTTTCTCTGGCAACTGCAGGTATGTACACAAAACTGATCTGCCCGAAGCGACTGCCACGTTGTGTGAGTGGATCACCCGGGTTTCTGGCGATCTCACCCGTGGTGATCAAGCTGGTTTCCAGATATTCTTTTCGGGTACGGGACCTGATCTCCCGATCAATCTCCAGCATTGTCTTGCGCATACTCTTCAGGCTGGTGCCGGGCGGCGCGGTGACACGAACAAAATATTGTTCCACTCCCACTGCGGGAAACAGCTGGAATGAAAGTCCTTTCACTGCCACAACCACACTGCCGAACAGAACCGCGAATGAAAGGAAGACTGTCAGCAGGCAATGGCGCAAAGCCAGTTTGAGTATCTTCTGGTAAAGCTCTTCAATAAAAATTATCCACGACCGTTCAATCGGTTTATTACCTGTGACAGTAAAATGCCGGATATGGCTTGGCAGAATCATGAAAGACTCCAGCCAGGAAAACAGCAAGAGTGTAATCACCACAGCCGGTATTGAAACAATAAATTTGCCAATCATGCCGGACATAAACAGCAGCGGCACAAATGCAACAATTGTCGTTAATATGGTGGTGGTAACCGGACCAATGAGTTCCTGAGCACCCTGGATGGCCGCTGTACGCGAGGGCACACCATTTTCCAGATGATAGGTAATATTTTCACCAATGATGATGGCATCATCCACCAACATGCCGAGCACCATAATAAAGCCCAACATTGACACGAGATTCAGACTGATGCCGAATAAAAAGAGTACGTATAGTCCAACGAAAAATACAATAGGTAAACTCAACGTAGTGGTCAGTGCCACCGAGGGTCGCAAATACAACGCGAGGGTGATCAGCACCAGACAAATTCCCACGATACCGTTATTGGTCAGAACACCAAGTCGCATCTTGGTAAAGCGCGATTTGTCCTGAAAAGGACTGATTTCAATATCGTTGCCGTACCGCTGTGGGATGTCTTTGATATAATCCCTGACATTATCAACAACCGAGATAATATCCGCGCCTGACTTTTTCAACACGATCAGGTTGAGGGCCGGTATACCTTTCATATCAAAATAGATGGTCGGCTTTTCCAGCGCCTCAACCACTTCGGCCACATCCCCCAATTTAACATCTGTACCCAGCTCATTGGTAAAAAAGCTGAGTTCAGCCACATCTTTTGGGTTTCTGAATTCACCAACGATCCGGATCGTCTTTTGCCCGGTTCTGGTGTCCAAGTCGCCGCCGGGAGCATTAATGTTCCAGGACGATAACAGGTTAATCACGTCTTTAATGGCCAGATCATGTTTGGCCAGTTTGCGCGGGTCAACAATCACTCTGAGCTCTTCCCGGCGTGCGCCCTGGATCTGGATCTGAGCCACCCCGCGGATCGTCAGCAAGTCATCCTTGATTTTATCGACAACCCGCTTTAATTCCACTTCGCTGCGTGGTGCGGAGATGGCCAGCTCAATCACCGGAAACATGCGTCCGTCAATTTCGAGAACAACAGGTTCCCGCAACAAATCCTGGGGTAATTGTGCCCTGTCAACCGCCAGCTGCACCTCGCCGGCAATCCTGTCCCGATTGGGTGCATTGGGGTCCAGTTCCAGATCCAGCTTGCCGGAACCTGGAAAGGCGGTGGAGGAAAGCTTGTCAATCCCGTCCAGGCTTTTCAGTTCCTGTTCAATAGGGCTGATGATGAGACTCTCAATCTCTTCCGGAGATGCCCCCGGATATTGAAAGGCTATACGCACCTGATCCAGATTAACATTTGGAAAGGCTTCGCGATTGATTTTAACCGCAGTAAAAATTCCCAGAAACAGGACAAATATCGAAACAAGATTGACGACAAGAGGTCTGTCGATAAGATAGCTGATAATTGAACTCATATGTACGCTGACATCACCGCCAAAAGATCATTATAGAATGGTCTTGCCGGGCATTAAAAGCCAAGTACCGGTATAGTTCAGGATTTATTTCTTCGGGAGGGTTTTCCTGCATTGGGATTGCGGTATTCGAGGATCTTGCCATACTCCTCTTCGCTGGTGTCTTCCAGATCAGGTGATTTAAGATACTGGAAAGAAACATCAGCGATGGTAAACACCTCGCCATCAAGCAGTGGTTGTGACTCAACCGGCTCTGTGCCAATGAAGGTACCGTTGGTACTGTCCAGGTCGCGCAGATGTGATATGCCATTGTTTGTCACAATCTGGGCGTGATAACGACTGACTTTTTTATCGTCAATCATGAAATCATTGTCCGGCTTGCGCCCTATGGAAAAATACTCCTTGTTCAGCTTGAACTCGGCAACGAACCTTCCGTCCTTGCTGACCACCAGTCTGGCGATATCATCAGTCGATGTGTCACTGGGTACATTTAACGTTCTGCCGGATGCACGACGACTGAAACGTTGTTCGTAGGGCTCCCAGTTCAGTTCCTCTACCGCCTGCTGAATGATGTCTGTTGTAATCGACTGAACTTCCTCAATTGCACCGCACATCAGGGCATAGTCACACAGAATATTCATCAAACGGGGACGCCCGCCGGTATAGACATATATCATAGGGACCGTTTCAGGCTCAAACATCTCCACATTCGGTGCATTGGCGACACTGAGACGGTGGCGGATATATTCTGTGATCTCTTCTTCGGTCAGTGCATTAATATGAAAACGCAGCCGGATGCGCTGTACCATCTGCTCCATTCCCGGCGCATCCAGTAATTCATTCAATTCCGGCTGACCGACAATGATAACGGTCATCAGTTTGCTGTTACCGTTCTGTAAATCGGATAAAAGTCGAATTTCCTCCAAAACCTTCTTGCTCAGGTTTTGGGCCTCATCAACAATGAGGACAACCTTCTTGCCCTGTTTATATTGCTGCTTTAGGAAGGAGGAGATTTTTTCCAGCAGTTCCACCTTGGCGGCATCAAAAAGCTGAAAACCGAATTCAACCAGGAGTAATTGCAGGAACTCAACTTCATTGATCTGGGTCTGGTGCAGTTTGGCAACCACCATGTTATGCCCGAAATTATTCAGGGCATCCTGTAACAGAGTGGTTTTTCCGGAACCAATCTCACCGGTAAAGACAACCAGACTGTCCTGAATATAGAGTGCATACTCGATCTGCGCCTTGACGCGGGCATGGGCCTTGCTCAGATAAAGAAATTTCGGGTCTGATGCGAGCCCAAACGGGAAGTCCTTCAATCCGTAGTGTTCGAGATACATAGTCCTGTCCTTACATCACCGCTGCTAATAATCCGTCATCTTCCCTGGACATAAATATTATATGCTTAAATCTTGCGTCCTGAGTGTCGGTAAAACGCTCAAAATAATCTGGAAATGATCCGACAAATTTAACATATTGGTGATCCGGAGTGAATAAAAACCTCCACCGGCAACTATGGCGGAATGTTACACCTGTTTTCGATTGTGTCTGCAGCTGTATATGAAAACAAATACCCGATAAAAAATATCGGATATTTGTTTCCTTATCAAGATGTCACAAATTCAATCGGATAGGTCACAGTCACTTCCTTGACCGATCCGGCGGTAAATTTGAAGGTCTTTATCCGGGCCACCAAATTTGCTTCCAGTGCAGGATTATTCAATTCGCTGGACTTGATCGTCACCTTGGTCACTTCACCCGAGGGTGAAATAGTGATCAGGAAGACAATCCGTCCCTTCAAACCCGGGTCGCGGCGTGCGGCACGCCTGAATGCATCATTCAGCCTGCTCTTGTATCGTTCCATGGTCAAGGCCACTTCATCTTCACGACGGAACTCGGAGCCGGCACGGTTCTGTTTTCCTTTCGGACCGGAACCGGTTATCACGTCAGATGACACGACAGTGCGCGGTCCCTGGGCCAGATTTGTCCCCTCCACATTGGTGACATACTTGTCCGCGCTCACACCACCACTGCCGGCAGTGGTATTGCTGGTCAGGGCATTGGTATCCGCCTTGGCCGCCTGTGTGGCGGACGGACGCGTATTCTTGATCTTGGCACCGACCACATCAGAGGCATTGGTATTCATCAGGTCCTCAAGCATGGCGAACTGTCGGTTCATCTTGGTCTTGATTTTATCCTGAATTTTCTGCTGCGCAGTTGTCAGCTTGGGCCTGTCCGCTGGTTTTTCCCTGACAACTCGCGGTTTGGGTGGCGGCGGCTTGGGCTTTTCAATGGGTTTGGGCTTGGGCTTTGGTTTGGGTTTGTTCGCCAGGAAGGTAGCAACACGCGGCGGCACCACAGTACGGGCCGTGCGCTCCGGTTTGGGCACATCAATACTGGAGAAAATCAGCCCAAGGGCCATCATGGTTGAAATTACAACGATTGCTATCAGATTAAACGTGTGATCACGTTTACTGACGGGGCTCCAGTCCAGGGCCAAATAATCATAGGACAACGTACTCATTACACCTTACCCTTGGCCTTCTGATTCGCGGCAAAAGCGATATTGGTATAGTTTGCCTGCTGGCAGGTCGCCAGTACCTTCTTCAACAGGTCGTAAGGCAGGTTTTCATCACCCATGATGGTTACTGCCCTGCCGGGTGGTGGTACGGCCGGATCAACCGCTTCTAACGGAGGTAATTTACCCGCCTGAAACTTCAGCTCCTTTTCCAGTTCCGGAATGATCGTTTCCTTGCCGGCCAGCACGGTATTGATATCCGCCACCTTGACCCCCTGGACAATGATCGCCGTATTTGAGATGGCAATCACAATAGTCTCTTTGGGCTGGTTTTCGGCAGTTGAGGTGGGCAATTTGATGGTTTTACTGCTGGGCAACTGTTGTACATTGGATGAACTGACCAACAGGAAAAAAACCAGAATCGTAAAAATATCCATCAGAGAGACCAGATTCAAACCTGCTCCCTTACTGCGTTTCTGGAAACGCTCCATGCGTTTCGCTCGGTGTGACATTTTCATAACTACTTCGCCTTCCCTGCTTCACCACTGACCAATTCAGGTGCATCACCAATGGATATATTTGGAAATAACTCATGGGTCTCGACAGTGACAACATTGAGAATATCGGCGCTGCGTACCCGATCCATTACCTGAATAAGCGTTTTATAATCAATCCCCGGTTCCAGTAATAACGTGATACTGTCTTCTGCAGGCAAACGGGCCTTGATTTGTACCATCAAATCAGAAAACGCTTTCCAGTCTGTATATAGTTTATTTCTTTCAAACTTCTTCACCAGCACGCTGACCGTATCTTTGGGCGTGATAGTCGTTGTGTAAACATCAAAGCTGTTTTCCCGCAGCACCACTTCCAGGCTGAATTTTTCTTCCTTGACCTCCGCCGGTTTGGCATTGGCCGGTGGCAGATTCAACTCAAGAATGGTCATACGGGAGAAGACCGCTGTAATCAGCAGGAACGGCACCAAAATCACCATCAGGTTCATGAATGCCGTGATGTTTAACTCCTCCACATCATGGAGTCTTCTTTTTGCAAATTTCTTCATTTAATCAAATTACTCTTGTAATCAGTCCCTGATCATAATATTCAGTGTTTTTACCGCCGCCATTTCCAGTGTATCCACCAGTCGGGCGGTCTTGGTGACCAGAAAAGAGTGAACCAATAACAGCGGAATTGCGGCAATCAGACCAAACGAGGTGGTATACATGGCGACAGAAATACTGCCGGAGAGCAGTTCGGCTTTTTGCGCGGGGTCGGCGCCGGCAACAGCATCAAACGCACTGATCAGACCAATAATGGTGCCCAGCAGTCCCAGCAGGGTGGCAATATTGGCCAGTGTTGCCAAATAGTGGGTGCGTTGCTCCAGATCAGGCATCACATCCATCATGCCCTCCTCCATGGCCGCTTCGATAATCTCCCGTCGTTTGTTAGCGCTGTGTCGTGCAAAACCATAGGTCAGCATAGTAGCCAACGGTGTCTTGGCGGTTTCGGTCAATTTAACAGCCCGGGCATAGTCATTGGCTTTTAACATGGGAACCAGTTGTGACCAGACCTTGTTGGTTCTGGACTGGGTACGAGTCAGGAAAATAATACGTTCGAGTGAGATAGCAATCCCGCATGCCAGCACGAACAAAATCGGGTACATGAAAAAACCACCCGTCTGAAAATACTTGATAATGTCCATAAATTGACCTCAATTACCTTTTAAAATATAAACTATTCAATAATATCGTTTGTAAAGTTTTTGTTACTAATCGGAGCTGGTTTCTGAATGAGACTTTCTGATAAACCCGACCACCCGATCCAGCAATCGTTCCCCGCTGCTGCTCTCCGGCGCTTCGATAATTACACCATTTATTTCCCTGTCCAGTTCATCCAACAGCATTTTTCGCCGAGTCCGGTACTCATCCAGTTCAATGCGGCAATTATAGTAGTCATCAGACAACCCTTGAAGCTGTTCTGCATAGGAAAAATTACTCACGTTCTTCCTCTCAAATCACTCTTGATGCGAAATACTCCTTCACCATCAGCCTCATTTGTATAGCCTGTAGTGAAAGGCGTTAAGTTGCCTGCCGAAACTCCATGTCGGCCAGGGTCGCCATCTGTTGACAATATTCCGTCCCGGCCGCCCCTTTTTTCCGTACATTTTCACCGGTTTTATAAAATTGTGCAATTTCACCTGGTGCAACGGCTGTCATACGGCCCACAAATATAAGCAAGACCTTTGCGGCAGTCATCCCGCCGCGCCGGATTTTATCATGACAGCTTGTGTCGGGACCACTCGCACCTGATCGGATTGCCAACATATTACATAAATCAATCTTCAACCCGGCCCGGCCGGATTGTAGACAAAACCCTCCTGTCTCATCTGAGTCTTCTGTCTGCCAATTCTGAACAGCAAACCACTATCGGTCTTTAATTTCTCTGAGAATACGAAAACCGGTGTGATCGTCAGGTTTTCCGGAATGTGGATTACGCGTCGATGTATCACATGACTCCATGCTGTCATAAAATGATCCACCCATGGCAGTCAGTCTCCGACCGTTACCATAAACCCATTCCTGGGCATTGCCGACATAGTTGACCAGTCCCCAGCTGTTCTGACGACCCGTGGTGGTCTTCACCAGTTCCCGGCCCTTTTGGATACCGCGACTGCTCAATTTACAATTCCGGTTGGAATCAAGTACTCGACGGGTAGTATTGGCGGCATGCAGCCATTCATCGTCAGATGGCAAGCGGTACTTCTGTCCTGTCTTGTCACTCAACCACTTCAGATACTCTTTGGCGGCTTTGATATCGATATTGGTTACCGGATATGAACTATCGACACCTGTGATCACATTGCACATTTTGCTCGTTTTACAGAACAGGTTCATTTCCCCTACCGAGACCTCAAATTTACCAATCGCGAAGGGTTTGATATTGCCTGCGCCGGGGATAACCACCATGGCCGGCCCTTGCCCAAAGCCGCGAACTTTATCCCGGCAAATGGAACGGGAACCACTCGAACCCAGACCGGCGAGAGAAATATCACAGGCATCCCGGGCGGTGATCTTGAGTCTCACCAGGGTTGGATGCGAATTGAAAAGACGCAGCGCTGATTTCCGTGCCTCGGTCGCGTTCTCAGGATTGCGCTTGCCCACTTCCGTGATACAGGACGCCAATTCACCAACCAACTGGTCTTCCATTTTGGCATATTTGCCCATATCAATTTCCCTGAGCTTGCCGATGGCGATGGCGAAATCACGCATATCCAGGCGTCCTGCGCACTTGAGTGTTTCCTGTACGTTAGACAGAGCTTTATTAAACTCACTATATTTTTCTTTATTCTGCTGCTGTTCCTTGACCTGATGGGCAATCTGTTTTTGCTTCAGTTCCTCGGCACGTTTCAATGCCTCCGCCAGCCGACGCTTCTCAATATCCAACATACGGGTATCATCAGTATAACGATAGGCGTTTTCAATCAGTATCTTGGCGCGACTCAAATTTTCTTCGCGCATGATCTCGGCGATTTTGTTGATATATAACTGATAGATTTTGGTTCGCGTTTCCACCAGCCATTCATTTTCATTGTTTTGCAAAAACTTGGTGACACGTTCCACTTCAACCCACACATCATCTTCCCAGCCGAGAGTGAATGTCGGGTTATCCAGCAGAGCAGTAATATTGCGCTTATAGATATTGAACTCTGTCTGGAACTGAATGGAGTTTACGTCAATTTCAGGTCCCTTGGAGGTGGACAGGAAAAAAATCACCGCCAGCAACGCAACGATAATGACACCGGCAAAACCAACCACATAACTGGGTTTGTACTTGACAGTCAGTTCTTTGTGCAGTTCATCAACAGTAGCTATGCGGTCTTCACGTTTAAAGGCCAGTGATTTTTCCACCGCCCGCCACTGCCGCTTGGTAATACCATCAATGCGTTTCGGTTTTAAGCCTTTCTTAAAAGCTTCGTCTGCCGGCATTTTGCCGAAAGGATGGGTTCCCGCAAATAATTCATAGATCACACAGCCCAGGGCATAGATATCATCACGCACGTCAGGCGTTTTGCCCTGCAACATTTCCAGACTGGCATAGGCCGGTGTCAAGGCACCGAGACTGCCTGCATCAAATACTGTTTTATCGATTGCCTTGCCATCATTCCGGTCCACATTTGCCACCGCCCGTGCGATACCGAAGTCAAATACCTTGGCAATACCGGTCGTTGTCACAAACACGTTACCCGGCTTGAAGTCCGAGTGAACGATGTTTTCCTTGTGTGCATGTGACAGGGCTGAACATATCCCTTCGACAATCAGCCATGCATCATCAGGCGGCAGACCGGTGGTGCTGTATTGTCGGAGCAATTTATCCAGGTCCTTGCCCTCCAGGTATTCCATCGTCATAAATACGATGTCACCATCACGGTCGAAGTCGTAGACCTTCACCGTGTTTGGATGGGCCATGCGTTGCGATTTACGTGATTCACGTTGCAGGGCAATAAATGATTCAGGGTGGGATTTGAACTCTTCACTCAAAACCTTGATCGCCACATAGGGATCACGATCCTTGGCCTCGATCTTCAGGCGGTCTTTTGCCTTGTACACAATACCCATACCACCAACACCCAATACCTGCTCCAACAGGAATCGGCCCTTCAGGATTCTTGGCTGGTTGCCGCCACCCTGTGCCCCTGGCTGGTTTGGCGCAATCGAAGCCGCTGTTATCGGTGGCATACCGGGTTGCTGTCCCAGGGGCATCGGCTGCCCGCCGGCGGGCCGGTTCTGCTGTTGATGGTGGGTGCGCGTCTGTGGGCCTGCCGGACGTGAGGGCGGCCCTGGTTTGCGCGGCGCAATCAGGGTGGCATCCGGTCGTGAAGCGTGGCCATGCTCGGGATTCACCCGAGTTGGATCCATTCCCGGTTGCTGGTTCTGCATCCTGGTTTGATCAACAGGTTGCTGCGGACGACCACGCATCACGGTTGCGTCGGGATTCTGCTGCGGCGGTTGTTGGCCGCGCATCACTGTCGGATCAGGGTTCTGAGGCTGCCCCCCCATCCGGCCGGTGTTGGGGTGTTGTGGGTGCGGTTGACCACGTCCCGCGTTCGGGTTCTGTGGTTGTCCATACTGTGGATTGGCGGGATTTTGCGGTTGCCCGCGCATCACAGTGGGATCCGGGTTCTGGGGCGTCGGCTGACCACGTCCTGCATTCGGGTTCTGTGGTTGTCCATACTGCGGGTTGGCGGGATTTTGCGGTTGCCCGCGCATCACCGTGGGATCCGGGTTCTGGGGCGTCGGCTGACCACGTCCTGCATTTGGGTTCTGTGGATGTCCATACTGCGGGTTGGCGGGATTTTGCGGTTGCCCGCGCATGACAGTGGCATCGGGATTTTGCGGCGTCGGTTGACCACGCATGACGGTGGCATCCTGGTTGGGGTAACCGGGATAATCCAGCCCGCGATCTTGCACATTGTCGCCATACAGTGGATTTTGCCCGGTCTGCCGGCCGGGTTGATTGCTGCCGGGCGCCGGGTTTTGCGGACTTTGCCAGTTCATCTGGGTCTTGTCATTGTGCAAATCATACCCGGAATCACCACCGGTGGCATTGATCTGGGTTTTATCCGGATCATACTGGATAGTCCTGTCGCGAGAGGTCAGATCAAATTCCTGATCATCATCGTCGGTAAGACCAAATAAATTCTTTTTGTCCTTGTCTGAACGCTTCATATCACTGCCATGTATATTACTGAATTATACCTGCTCATCACTGCCATACTGTCAGAATGAGCCACTTTGTTCCCGCAATCCTTTTACAATAATAATGGAGACATTATCCGACGCACCGTTTTGCAGAGCGGTGGCAATCAGGCTGCTTACGCCCTGCTCCGCCGTTCCGTTCCCCATTTGATTCATGATTTCATGTTCATTGACAGCGTTATACAGGCCGTCACTGCATAGTAAAAAAACATCACCCAGTTGCACGTTAAAAACGTTGACGTCCACACATAACTCATCACCTATTCCTATCGCACGGGTTATGACATTGGAATCAGGATGGTTCTGCGCCTCTTCCTCGGTAATCAAGCCCTGCTGCAACAACTCCTCAACCCGGCTGTGATCGCGTGATAACTGGATCAGTTCATTGTTACGCAACAAATACAAGCGCGAATCACCGACCCACATGCAGATACCGACCTGTCCCTTGATTAACAGGCTGACTACCGTACTGCCAAGGGTGCGTCCATCGAGCATGATCTCGGCATATTCAAGAATGCGCTGATTGACATCAAGCAATTTGTCCTCAACCGAGGTGACAAAATCACTGAGCAATTTTTGTTTACCGACTGACTGCAGGGTCTGTGCGATCATGTTGCTCGCCACATTACCTGCCTCATAGCCGCCCATACCGTCAGCAACCGCCCACAGTCCGGATTCCGGGTTCGACATAACAGAGTCTTCGTTTATCTCTCTCACCGTACCGACATTCGATTCAGAGTAACTATGCCAGTAAACCGGTCGACGGACCGTAATATCATTCATGCAATTGCTTCCGGATATGAAATTTCATTAACCACATAAGGTTGTTGCCAACCCCATTGTGTCCAAAGTCCATCCATCATGGCGGAGACGCCGCTCACCGGCGGCAGTCCCTGCACACTGAACAGACAGGGTTCAATACGCTCTGACCCCTGTGTCGTCCAGACACTATAACTATTAAAGGTCTTAACCAGGATGGAATCCAGTAAATAAGGGTAGACAGAGACAGGTAATTGCTCTTCATAGCACATATTTACCTGAAAATTATTCCCGTTCAGCACCTGCCCGGTGTTGTGATAATCCGACATAATTTCCAGTTCGATCTGATTCAGCTGTTCGGTTATCTCGTCAATATGCAGCTCATCACCGAGCGCATCCAGCGCCAGCCCCTCAATTTTCTCATACCAACCGGTCTGCGTAGTGATGAATTCCATCGGGTTACTGTCTGCCGGCAGTTTCACGACAACAGAAAAAGGGTAATAGCGCCCGACACGATCAACACTCGGCATCATGATTCCGGCCCAGCAATTCTCGTCGATCACACCCGGCGAAAAAGCAAAACGCCAGATCGGGCTGGTGAGATAAATATCCAGCCATTCTGCGCCCATCTGTTCACGAGAACCGGCGATATAATGCTGCATCCACTCATCCAGACCGGCGATAAATACCGGCGATAAATTACGCTGCACAAAATCGCCATGGGCAGGCAATTTCCCGAACACACCCACCTCGATACGTTCATTCATCGCTATATACCCTCGGGAACCCTGAATGAGCTGAGCAGGTTGTCCTTGAACGGATTATCCACACTCTTGGCCTTCAGTTCGTACTTAATCTCATGCTTGATCACCCGGTTACTGCTTGCGCCGGGACGATCAGATGCATAGGATTTTTCATCAACGTTAAATGTGACCAGAAAGACGTTTGATTTTCTGGTTGGTATCACTGATGAGTTATCCAGCACTCTGAACCAGGCCCATGGTCCATCGAAAGATTTGGGGTGTTGCCGTTCCTGCAGATCCGTAAAGATCACCCTGGCCCGATTGTTCTCGTCTTCACCTGACCATTTGACTGTATTCCAGAGTTTCGGACCATGGCAGTAACGCACATTATCCTTACCGACTTCCAGGGCGAAGCAGGCATCACTCTTTTGGAAGGTAAACGGTCTTAATTCAAAGGTAAGACCGGGAATTTCAGGATTACCGCGGAAGAAGATGTCTTTAATCTTCTGCGCACGATATACCTGGGCAATCGCGCCACTGGACAAGCCAAGACTGTGACTGTCAATCACCCGATTGGACCAACCGCCCGTTGTGTTTACAAACGGCTTGAGATACTCCAGATAAAATACATCCATCGTGCCGCCCGGTTTGAAAAATGCGCTGAAATCAAACAAGGCAAGTTCATCGGAAGCTGAACGGTTAATGGGATAACGACCTGCCAGCGCCCTGCTGTAAGGTGTATAGACCATATTGCGCCATTGAGTATTCACATGCTGATGCGCACTGGCCAACACCACTTTCCAGGTCTCGTCAGACAGGGCATCCAGCCAGTTTTGCACCGGACGTGGCGTCGTTCTCGAGAAGGCTTTTAACGATGTAATCGCGTTGCCTGCGCCGCTTTGGTATCTGGCCTTGGCGGTATCAAAAGCCATCTTGCCGGGATCCGGCGCCACACTGATTTCATAGACAAAGGATTGTAATTGGCGAATTCTGTCCATTACCGCATTGATCGCAGCAGGCTTGCTCGCCGTTTCACGCAACAGCAGGTTCACATTGCGGAACTGTTTATCGACCACGGTCATCTTGGACACCGAGGCCAGTGTCTGGGCAAACTTGCCCTTATTCCCTTCCTTGTTATCCTCAGCGAAATCAGCCGCCATTTGATTCGACAAGGTGGTATTCTCCTTGCCCGTCTTGAGTATGCCCAGCAATGGTGAATACACCTGGTCGGCGAAACTGCTCAACACCTCATTGGCATGGCGCAAATCCGTAAACGGTACGACGGCCAAATTGGTATAGACCGTTTCCCAATGCCGCAGGTAATCGCTCATATACAGATCCTTGACCTTCGCGCTGATCTGCTTAATGTCGCCTTCACCGTAATCAAGCTTGGACGATTCATCATCAGATAACACCCATTTCTCATTGACGGTATCGGCAATCATGGGAGAATCCGGCGTAAAATTATCCTTGATCAGGTTGTAGCCTTCCCGGGTAAACATAAACGGGGTGGCCAGCACACCATGTACTCGCTCATCGACCCGGAAGCTTGATCGGACACTCTCACCGAACATATTCAGCAAATCGACTTTTTGCGCGTTTTCCGCCTTTGACCTGATCCGGCTGTAGACACGCTGCGCAACAGGAACCTGTTTGAGCCGGATTCGGGTATTTTGCACCACACGCGGATTGACATCGGCCGGGGTAAGATCGGCATTCAACAGAGAGCCAAGGTGCAACAAGAGTTGCGTGCGTTTTTTGGCTTCGCCACGCATGTTTTCTTCCCAGTTGGCGCTGAACCAGTCCATGACCTGCTTTTTATCCATATGCTTAAGCTTATGGAACATCATGTAGGTCTTGAAGGTACTGTACAAATCCCCGCCCTGATCACCCTTGCCCAGCGTAGTTTCGAGATACAGCAATAGCTTGGGCAATAGTAACTTCTCCAGTTGTTTTTCATAAGCACGGTCTGCTGCATTATCCACATTGCTGTCATACAGTCCCATACCGGATAACCAGGGATGTTGTTCCTGGTTATAAACCACACTGGCCTTGCCCAGTGCATTCAGCGGTTTAAGAATAGCGCGCAGATCCCGGTCCCAGTCACTGACACGGCGGCTCTCCGCCTTGTACTCGGCAATAAATTCCTCAACCTTCGCCATATAGATCTTGTGCTGGGTGACACTGCCTGCCCAAACAAAGAACAGGAGGATGGCGAAACCAACCATGCCCGCGTAGGCGGCCCGCTGTGACCAAAGCAGGATCGTTTCATACTTGCGGTTGGAACCAACCAGTTCCGCTTCCGGGAAGATAACACTTTTGAACAATTGCCCGAGGAAGAAACTCTTGCCTTGTGAATGTGCGGCCTGAACCAGATCCCGGGAAAATCCGAAGTTTGCCGAGACTGAGGACATCAGGCGATCGATCGGCGTACCGTCCTGGGTACCACTGGTAAAGTAAACACCGCGCAGATACGGCTGATACCGATAGCGATTTTTAACAAACGTCTGACGCACAAAATTTTCGGCGATCGGTCGCAGATTCTCCATTTGCTGCGGGAAGCCCTGGATCAGCCCGCGACGCTTGGGATCGCGCTCCTGGTTGACCCGGAACAGCACTCGTTCAAACAAACGCGAGACCAGTCTTTCATATTCAGCGCCAAGAAAATCAAAATCAGGGCTTTGTGATTCATGCGGTGCATCCGGCAAGGACACACCCCAGACCTGCTCCCGATCATCCTTGCTCATGTCTTCAAAAAATTCACTGAAGCCGGACAACAGGTCAGTCTTGGTAAACATCAGATAGATCGGAAAACGAATCTCCAACTTTTCCATCAACTCGTCGATACGCGTACGAATTGTCTTGGCGTGCATCACGCGCTCTTCTTCTGTCTGCGATAACAGATCGAGCAAACTGATGGCGATGATCGCACCATTGATAGGTCGACGACGACGATTGCGCTTCAGCAAACCAAGGAAACCTTCCCAGGCGGAACTGTCCACCACCTTGTGGCTGTCCTGTGTGGTATATCTGCCTGCAGTGTCAATTAGAACCGCTTCATTGGTAAACCACCAGTCACAATTTCGCGTACCGCCCACGCCCTGCAAGGCGCCCTTGCCGAACTGTTCAGCGAGGGGAAAATTCAAACTGGAATTAATCAACGCGGTTGTCTTACCTGAACCGGGCGGCCCGATAATGATATACCAGGGCAATTCATAGAGTGCCTTGTTCTGCCCCTTGCCCTTGAACTTCAGACGTTTGAGCGTTGACAACGCCTGGGTAAAGCGTTCGTTGATAACCTGGATCTCTTCTGCACTCTGGCTGGAGGTGTGGTCACGCGCCTGGCCGGCCTGATTTTCCTGCAGGTCATCCACCAACTCCGCATTGTGCTTCTTTTCCTGCAATTTTTTCCACAGGGTGTGCATACCCCAGATCATCAACACCATGATGATCAGTACCAGGCGCGCCATCGGACTGCCCAGCGGTGCAGAATTATTTTCACCAAACTTGATGCTTGGACCCGCAAACCAGATCAGCAGCGAGAGTGCGATCAGGCCGATAATGGCAATAACCAGCGGGTTCTTGAGAAATTCAACTATCTTTTTCATTTTTATCCCCGCCCTTACTCAAATTGTTCCACAGACTTGAACTTGCGTGTACTGCTGGTCGTGTTTTTCTTGTTTTCAGCAATCTCGCTCAGTTGTTTCACAACCGTTTCAGAGGAGAGATAAAGCCAGTAGCGGAAACCGGAATAGCTCAACAGCATTAAACCGCCAATGACACTGGCTACCACCCACATGGGTACGAATTGTGTCAGTGACCGTTTTACGTTACCCAGACCCTGCCAGTTTGGAGACAAGGCCCTTTCATACTCGCCACGGAAATTACGAATAAGGGCAAACAGTTCGTCGCGCATCTGTTCCAGTTTTTCCTTGCCGCGATGAATCACCCGGTATTTACCCTCAAAACCCAGGCTCAGGCACAGATACATCAGTTCCAGAATATCGATATTTTCACCCGGCATCTGTCGCATCCGATCCAGGATGAGGAAAAACTTTTCCCCGCCTGCTGTTTCGTTATGGAAAACACTGAGCAGCGTGCGGGTCGTCCAGGCGCTTTCTGCGCCCCAGGGTGTATTCAGCACGGCTTCGTCCAGGATGCTGCAAAGAATATAGCGTGCGGCCAGCACAATTTCGGGCTTTATATTCTGCATTTGCGCTTTGGATTCAAATGCCTTGATTTCACCGACCAGCCGCTGGTGCAATCCGCTCACATCAGGATGGCTGACCGAATGACGGGTTTTTTCATATACCGCCAGCAACATGGAGGCGGCATTGACCAGCGGATTCAGACCCAGTGTTGTCCTGAACTGGCCCGCTTGAGCATCCATGGGTTGATAGCCTGCTCTGCCCGCCGGTTGTTGCGGCGGTTGTTGCTGGGCGGCGGATGGTTGCTGGATATACGGCGAAATTGTCGGTGCACCGCCGCGCGTTCCGCGTCCGCCCGGCATTGGTCGCACTACGGTGCTGTCACCCTTATTCGAGGGCTGACGAAATACCGTCTTGTCCTTATTGTCTGACATTGCTTTCTCCTTGATACAATTATTGACGGATCGCCCAGAACTCAATCTCTAAACCCGGGAAGTCGCCACCAATATGCATGGCGAAACCACCTGACTGAGCCAGTTCTTTCCAAAAATCGCTCTTCCTTTCCAATTCGAAATAGCAGTACCCGGAATGATAGGGAATTTGCCTTGGCGCAACGGCCAGCGATTTGATAGGAATACCCGGCATCGCGGCATTTACCAGCTGCCTGATGCGCTCCACCGGACCGATTTTGATTTGGCCCGGCAAATGGGATCGCAAGGTACTTTCCGGCATATCCGCTCTGACCGCCAGAACAAACATGGCGGTACCCAGCAGTGAACGATCCGGAATCTGCGCAACGCGAATCCCGTATTTCTTTTCGACCAGCGAAAGTGAAGTGGCGGTCGTCTCATATACCATACTCAGATTCTGCCTGATTGCGGCGATAACGGGCACGAATGTAGCCTGTAAGTCATGATGCAAATAGGCAGGGAACTGTGGAGGTCGTTTGTTCTTGCTGACAAAGGTGGCAAGCTCCCCTGCCATCTGTACAGTTTCACTGTACAGCACAATCGGGTGCAGACCCTGCATCTGTAACAGATGATTGCTCAGCGGCTCAAGACGGTTGATCATCTGCAACATCATGTAATCAGCCACTTCCGCACTGCCACCCCGGTTGACGTCAGCCAGTCTTCCCGCAATTGCCTCGCCGCGGTGATGCAGCAAGCCGACCAGTTCAGCAAGAAATCCACTCAATCTGGGCGACACAGAGCAATCCAGACAAGTCGGGATATAGGAATCATCAATCAGTACGTTCTTGTCTTCACGCGATTCGGTAATACGTAATGCGCCAATGCAGGCATAACCGCTGAGATCATCGGTTTGCAACAGCAACCGCATGCGCAATTTTCCGACATGGATTGGAATATTGTCACTGCCTTCAAGGGTGACATCGCGGATCTGTTGTTCCATGGTGTAATAACGCGCCAGCCCCTGCGCCTCACGCTCCGGCAACACATCCACCGCACCGGGCCGACGTACCGGAATCGCCAAATAGACGATACAGTCGTGTACATTTTCCGGCACATCCAGGACTGGCGGCGGCTCATCCAGATCGGGGAAACTAAACGGCGTACCGTCAGGAAATACACCGCGGGCATGTTCGATAGATATTTTGCCAAGTTTAAGCAACTGACTGTCTATCTCAATATCATGCAAACCCCAGCCATAAGCACCGTAGGCGGAACATTTACCGTCCACGTAGCGTTCAATATAACGTTCCTGTTGCTGAAAATGCTGGGGATTCAGGAACATCCCTTCTGTCCATACCACTTTGCTATCTAAAGACATTGTTCTCTTGCCTTGCTGTTATTGGTTTATTCCATCATACATTCATATGTCGGCTGATATTGTTCATAAAATATCGCACATCAGTGTTTATGCTCCACGCCAACAGAACATTAATCCTTGATACTGATAATGTTCCGTGAAATATATATCGTCTTGGTTGTACCGATAAAATCATGCTGTACAACCGGAATAACAAGCTTGTATTTTGCATTCTTGTAATTCAGAAACTCGGCATACAAACCGACAAACTTGGTTTTTTCATCCAGCACCAAGTGGTCTTCACGGTCTTCGCCCGGCCGGATGCGCTTGAGCTTTTGTACGGCTATCATGTCTTCACCCAGCACTTCCTTGTCACGCTCGTACAAATCAATGAAGTTCACCTGATTGAACATTTTTGTTGATTTAAGCTCATATAAACGGATAAACAACGGGGAAGGTTTTCTACTTTCGTCGGGATTGATATCCGCCGCAACCTTGAAGGTCAGGGTAAGATCTGTGTCGGCATTGAATAAACCACCGACTGCACTGTTAACCGCAGCACAACCCGATATCAGCAAATACACTCCTGCAATCATGCAAATTTTCGTAACGCGTGTGAATAGCATGTATGTTTCCTCTTGTCCTTGTTGTAATTATTTAAACAGCTTATCGTTTGGTCTTGCGAGATATTGACAGTTTCTGCAACTGGTCCTCATATGCAGCAACAAAGTCATGACCAAACAGATTCTGGAATGAACTATCCATGTCGTTTATCAGATCCTGATAATACTGGACGTACAGCTCCCAATTTTTCGCCTTGTTCATGCCGGGAATAAAGTTGCCTTTCTGGAACTTCTCAAATCTCTGCTCCAAAAGTTCCGGATCGAAACGCTGAATAACGCTTCTGAACGCAGCGCGAATACCCGCCAAAATGGCCACCTGATGTTCACCAATACCTTCAAAACCTTCCCGAATGGCATCGATTGGTTTCATGTAGGAGTTGCCTTCCCGGATAAACATATTCTCAATTGCATCATCGACATTGGCTGAGAATTTCAACGGGTTGTTCTCTACCGGCTGAATAGTCGTGACATTCATTCGGAATTCATTTTTAATGCTGCTGCGTGAAGTCAACACCTGCATCATGCCAACAATGGTTTCGCGCACCAGCGCACCAATAGTCTGGCTGATCTCGGCAACTTTCTGTTTGCTGATATTCCGTCCGCTCAGTCCGAGCGCCTCGATTAAAATGTCATCCATCTGGGTAACGGAATGAGCGCCGGGCTGTTTCAACCGAACAATCTCCGCCTGCAATTTCAGATTGTGTTTTTCCAGAGTATATTTTTCACTTTCCAGCCGGCTGATCTGGTCAGCGACATCTTCCAGAAAGTATTGCTCACTTTGATTACTGTCAGTGCGATGAGCCTCGTTGTTAAGAAAACTGGAAGGCCCCGGCGGCGGTTGAATCGGCTGTTGCACCGGTTGACTTACAGGCTGTGCCTGTGGGGCAAATCCGGTTGGCTTGGCAGAAAGATCGTCATCCCAGTCTTCCGGTATTCCACCTGCATTCGGGCTCAGATGTGCGGTCGGCCAATCGATGGCATCCGCAGTGGCATCATTGTTTTTGCCGCCAAACTGGGTCATGTTGTCCCAAATGTTGTCCTCATACTTCGCAGTACCTGGTGAAAGTCCAACCCGATCCAGCGCCGCCAGCGGATCTGTCTCTTGAGGATCGGTACCAAACATCGGTTCTGAAGCCGGGATATATCCACCGCCTGAACCAAAGGTGCCGGGATCGGTGGGAGTGTCAAAGGAATCACCACCAAGACCAAACGGGTCATCGTCAAAACCATCACCAAACGGGGACATCGCAGCGCCTGACTGGCCGCCCAGGATATTTACCTGGAACTCATAATCGCCCAATGTAAACCGATCACCGGTATTGAGTTTGATTTTGCTGCCCTTGCCGATTGGATCACCGGAGCCATTCAGGAAAGTACCATTGGTACTGAGATCAGTGAGAAAATACTGATTATTCTCATACGATATCTGGCTGTGTCTGGATGAGATAAAGCGCTCAGGGTCTTCCAGTATCCACTGGTTATCAGCTGAACGACCGATTGTTCCACCGGCTTCGTCAAAGGTATGGGATGCCTTGGCGTTCATTACCCCTTGCGGGTATTTGAGTACAGTTATAATAATAGACATACAAACATCATCCTGATAATTGTTCCAGATTTCAATGAAATTCTGCGTTCCACGAAATCCAAAAAAGTTAATTCAAAGTTTTGTTCAATTGCCTCTCACCGGCTCGGTATTTCCCTGCTGTGTAAAATCCATTTTTCAGGCATGGCCCGGATTAGAATTATTCTAATTATTATGCCGGAGATACCAATATTATAAGCCTGCCTCCATCCCCTGTTGATATGACAGCAACCATAATATTAAGGACCGACCGGAGTATATCAATTGGGAAATTATTTGTATCATATTTAATCACATCTATTCTATAACGAATCACTAAATTATCCACAATTTTTTTGCTATTTATTTCCCTAATCCTCTTTACATCATTCCTGTGATGACTTATAAAAGCGGTTAAATTCTAATCGAAGGCTTGAGACAGGAATTAGCTCCATAAGTATTTACTGATATACCTTTAAAATGATTTTGGCATTTTATAACCTGGTAAATCGGTAAGTTAATGTAGCAGGTGTCGATTCAGGACAGGACCAGGTGCGAGACGCAACCGAGATAAATAATTATATAGGGAGAAGTTTGGATGCCATTACCAGATTCAATTGCAGATATCGAAACTTTGCTGCAACCGATAGCAGAGGATAACCCTGTCGGTAAGGATATTCGGGAAGATAACTCACCCACATCAATCTACGGAAAAATTAAAGACGCCCGGAATGCAGCCCGTGCTGCCGAGCGTCACAGTGTATTTGATACCGGCGGCAACAGTGAAGCTGATTCAAGTTGGCGCAAGGTGCTGGATTTAGCCCCGGAGATTCTTGAATCCAATTGCAAAGACCTGGAAGTGGCGGCCTGGTATACAGAGGCTCTGGTCCGTAAATATGAATTCTCCGGCCTCCGCTATGGCTTCACCCTTATGCGTGAACTGGTGGAAAGGTTCTGGGAGGCCGGCATCTATCCCAGTCCTGATGAGGATGGAAACAGGATTCGTGTGCTGGCGGTGCACGGTTTGAATGAAGGCAGCGTCCTGGTTACTCCAATCCGAAATATTCGGTTCACCGATGACGCCGAACCACATGCCTTTACTTTTTGGCACTATAATCAGGCGTTGGATGTGCAGAAGGCCCCGGACGATCAAACTCGTCAGGCCAAAATCAGCAAACTTGGTTTCTCTCCTGAAACCATCGAAACTGCCGTCAACAATTCCGAAAACGACTTGTATATCAATATGCATGAGGACCTTTTGGTTTGTCTTTCCGAATACAAACGATTGGGCCAAATGCTGGATGAATACTGTGGTAGAGATGATGCCCCTTCCATCGGGAATATCATCGAAACACTGCAGGAGTGCCTGGGTGTAATCAACCACCTGGCCAAGAACAAACTGCCCCAACCTGAAGAACCATCCGAAGATGATGATGCCGTTGCGGCTGATGGGACGCCTGCCCCGAAAAAGGCTGGTGGACCAATCAAGACACGCGAAGACGCATTCCGCAACCTGCTGGAAATTTCGAATTTTTTCCGGAAGAATGAGCCACATTCACCGATTTCCTATGCGCTTGAGCGGATCGTGCGCTGGGGAGACATGCCTTTGCATGACTTGATGAGAGAATTGATTCCGGATGATACTTCCAGGAATTTCTACGGTAACCTGACCGGTGTCAGGGGTAACGAGTAATTGTTGTATACTAATCGGGTTTATCTGCAGACAAAACTGTAATGACATGGACCGGAAATTCAGTTTTTCTGAATACAGGTCATTCAGACTGACTGCATAATGTTAAATGTTTAATATAACGTGAGGAAAAACACATGGCTGAGAGCATTCATGACAAATTGAAAAGAGTAAGGAAACCGCGAGTTCATATCACCTATGACGTTGAAACCAACGGCGCCGTTCAAGAAAAGGAACTTCCTTTTGTTATGGGTGTTATGGGTGATTACTCAGGTGATAACCAAAACAAAAAAGATCTGAAACAGCGTAAATTCAACCAGATTGACCGCGATAATTTCAATGATATTTTGCGGAAAATCGCGCCAAAGTTGAGCATGAAGGTTGAAAACACTGTTGACGGTGATGGCAGTGAGATCGGTGTTGATATCGATTTCAAGAGCATGGAAGATTTCGAACCGCATCGGGTTGTGGAAAATGTTGAGCCATTGAGAAAGCTGCTCGAAACCCGCAACAAACTACGCGATCTCCTGACCAAGGCGGATCGTTCCGACAAACTGGAAGAAATTCTGGAAAATGTTTTAAGTAACACCGAAGCCATGTCTGCCCTGGCAGATGAGCTGGGCGTAGGCAAGGACGGTGGCAATGACGAGGGTGATAAATAATGAGTACTGAAACACAGACTGAAGGCCAGGAAGCCGGCGAAGCCGCGGAAGTCAGCCTGTTGGAGCAGGCGCTTGGCGCCACCAAACAGACTTCACGCGATGAGACGCAGGAATTGTTGAAGACCCTGAGTGAAGAAGCCATGAAGGGTACAGTGAAGTGGGATAAGAACCTCACTGTCACCATCAACAAGGCAATTGCAGCAATTGACGCCATTATGTCAAAACAGCTGTCCGCCGTTATGCAACATGAAAAATTCCAGAAACTGGAAGGTTCATGGCGCGGGCTGAACCACCTGGTGATGAATTCCGAAACCAGCACACAGCTCAAAATCAAGGTCATCAATATGAGCAAGAAAGAGCTCGCCAAAGACCTGATCAAGGCAGTTGAGTTTGACCAGAGTGAAACTTTCAAGAAAGTTTATGAAAGTGAATTCGGTATTGCCGGTGGTGAACCATATGCCGCCATGATTGGTGACTTTGAATTCACCTCACATCCGGACGACATTGAACTGCTGACCAATATGTCCAATATTTCAGCAGCCGGTTTCTGTCCGTTTATTTCGTCCGCTTCTCCGGAAATGTTCGGTTTTGACAGCTTCACAGAACTGTCCAAACCGCGAGACCTGGAAAAGATCTTTGATTCAGCCGAGTACATCAAGTGGCGCAGTTTCCGTGACAGCGAAGATTCACGCTTTGTTGTACTGACCATGCCACGTGTACTGGCTCGACTGCCCTATGGCCAGGACACCAAACCTATCGAGGCATTTAATTTCGAAGAAGGTAATGTGGACGAAGTCGGCCGTCAGCTTTCCGCCGGACATGATGACTACTGCTGGATGAATGCTGCATACTCCATGGGTACCACACTGACCCGATCATTTGCCGAGTACGGCTGGTGTACCAGCATTCGTGGTGCTGAAGGTGGCGGTAAGGTTGAAGGTCTGCCAAGTCACGTCTTTGTCAGTGACGATGGTGACATGGATCAGAAGTGCCCGACTGAAATCGGTATTACTGATCGCCGTGAAGCCGAACTCAGCAAACTGGGTTTCTTGCCGCTCTGTCACTATAAGCATACCGACTATGCGGTATTCTTCGGTGCACAGACCACACAGAAACCGAAGAAGTTTGATGATCCGGCCGCCACTTCAAATGCCGAAATTTCAGCCCGTCTGCCCTACCTGATGGCAACCGGTCGTATTGCCCATTTCCTCAAGGTAATGGCCCGCGACAAGATCGGTTCGTTCATGGAAGCATCAGACGCTGAAGTCTGGCTGAACCGCTGGATTAACAACTACGTAAACGCCACACCCGGCGCGAGTGCTGAAATGAAAGCACGCTTCCCATTGGCTGATGCCCAGGTCGAAGTGAAGGAAGTACCGGGTCAACCTGGTGTTTTCAGCGCGATCGCCTGGATGAAGCCCTGGCTGCAAATGGAAGAATTGACTACGTCACTTCGTCTTGTAGCACAGATTCCGAAAGCCGGGTAATCATGGATGCGGGGATCTTTATGATCCCCGCAATCATTTAATTCAAATGGATTTATTGTGTCACAGCCCAGCAGTCATTCCCTTCCCAACCAGGCAGATGCAGCAACCCCTGTTGTTGATCTCGATACCCTGTGCGCGCAACAAGCGTACATCACCAATCTGGATGGGTTTCTTGCCGAAGAAAATGACGTCAAGGCGCTCACTTATTGGCTCTCCGAGTTTGAAATAACCCGCCAGTTACACTCCGGCAGAGATATCATCAATGCCATCAATCGGACGATCGCCAAACTGGATGAGATGATCAATGATCAGGTCAATGTCATCATTCATCACAAAAGATTTCAGAAACTCGAAGCCTCCTGGCGCGGCCTCTGGTTTTTGGCTGTTCAATCTGACGGTGCCCGCAACATCAAGATAAAAATTATGGATGCGAATTGGTCCGAAGTTGCCAAGGATGTAGGCCGGGCAATGGAATTTGATCAAAGTCAGTTGTTTTCCAAGGTCTACAGTGAAGAGTACGGCGCACCGGGTGGTGAACCTTATGGCGTGTTAATCGGCGATTATGAAATCAGCCATCGCGTCTCCCGCGAACATCCCCATGACGATCTGTCTATTCTGGCCGGGATCGCGCAAATCGCCGCCGCCTCTTTTGCCCCGTTTATCGCTGCCGCATCGTATGAGATTTTCGGACTGGATGATTTTGCCGGGCTTGGTATGCCCCTTAATCTGGATACGATTTTCTCCCAGGATGAATACATCAAATGGCGCAGCCTGCGCGAAAAGCTGGATTCCCGTTTTATCGGACTGACTGTGCCGCGTATCCTGATGCGCAGACCATATCGCACCACCCCGGGCAGTTATAAAGGGATCTATTTTTATGAACATTCCGCCGGCCAGGATCACCGTCATTACCTGTGGGGTAATGCGGCCTATGGTTTTGCCGGTATTCTAATCCGTGAATTTGCCAATGTCGGCTGGTTTGGCCATATCCGGGGAGTACCGCGCAATCATGTTTCCGGCGGTGTGCTGACCACCCTGCCGACCGATGTCTTTGCAACCGATTCCCATGATGTCGCCTATAAATCAGTTACAGAAGTGCTGATCACCGATACGGTGGAGCGAGATTTAAGCAGCCTTGGATTTATCCCCTTGTGTCAGTGTTATGACCTGCCCTTTGCTGCGTTTTACAACAACCAGTCTATCCAGAAACCCAAGAAAATGGATAACCGCAACGCCACCACAAACGCCAAGCTCTCCGCCATGTTACAGCACGTTTTGTGTGGCTCCCGTATTGCGCACTATATCAAGGTCATGATACGCGACAAGATCGGGTCGTTTATCACAGCGGAAGAGTGTGAAGGATTTCTGCGTAACTGGCTCTTCAAATACACCACCGGTCGTGAAGATCTCGATTGGGAAGAACAGGCCCGGTATCCCCTGCGTGAAGCGGCGGTCAAGGTACGGGAACACCCGGAAAAACCCGGCCAGTACATCTGCGTTATCCATATGCGCCCCCACTACCAGCTTGACCAAATGGTCTCTGAACTGGAGCTGGTTACCGAATTGTCACAGGCGAACAAATAATGGCCCGTATCGATAAAAAGAAAATGTTGCGGCCATCGATCCTGGATCGATTGCTGGTTGACGACCCGCATATCCAGACAGATCGTGATCCGGGGCAACATCAGCGGCTGGCACAGTTACGCAACAGCGTACGTCGGGACCTGGAGAACCTGATGAACTCCCGCTATCGAATTATCGAGCCACCGGAAGACTTTGAACAACTGGAGCACTCCTTGTTGAACTATGGTCTGCCGGATCTTGCGACAGTCAATATTATCGATCAGGAGAAACGCAAGGTGTTTACCAGCAAGCTGGAAACCATCCTGCGCCAGTTTGAACCGCGTTTCAAATCGGTCAAGGTTTCCTACCTGGAAAACAAGGATACAACCGATCGAACACTGCGTTTTAGAATTGATGCCACACTCTATGCCGATCCGGCACCGGAAATAGTGGTTTTCGACTCAGCGCTCGAACCCGTAACCCGAACCGTAAGTGTGAAAGAAATAGGCCATGGCTGACGAATTACTCCCCTATTACGAAAAAGAGCTGGCTTTCATTCGCCAGCTTGGTGCTGAATTCGCGGTGGAAAATCCGCGTGTCGCAAGTCGTCTCGGCATCAACAGCGAGGTGATTGAAGATCCGCATGTATCACGCCTGATTGAAGGTTTCGCTTATTTAAATGCCCGCATACAGCACAAACTGGATGATGATTTCCCCGAATTAAGCGATGCATTACTGAGTGTGATCTTTCCTCACTATCAGCGTCCGATCCCTTCCATGTCCATCGTCAAGTTTGTACCGGATGAGGAAATGCTGGACAGCAGTTATGTTCTGCCCAAGGATACCTTGCTCGAAACAGAACAGTTTCAGGGTGAAAATGTCCGTTTCTCAACCACCTATGCCACCGAAATGTTGCCCGTCAAGGTGACCGGCGCCACCCTGCTGGGCCGGCCGTTCTCAACACCGGGTTCTGATCAGGTCAGAGGCGCCGGCGGTGTACTGAAGTTATCGTTGGCCACCTTTAATGAAGAAATCACTTTTGGCGAACTGAAGCTCGATAAACTTCGCTTTTATCTGAAAGGCCAGCCACAACATATTAATCCTTTGTACCAGATGCTGTTGAATGAGTGTCATACCGTGGTTATGTCGCTCTCGGAATCGGATCGAAATCCGGTGTTCCTGGGCAATGACACCATTCAACCGGTCGGTTTCAAACATGATGAAGGCCTGCTGCCCTATCCCCCATCCTCATTCCTGGGTTATCGCCTGTTGACTGAGTACTTCGTCTTCCCGGAAAAATTCATGTTTATTGATATCACCGGCCTGGCTGAGCGTATTCCCGATCATGCCGCCAATGAGCTTGATTTGTACATTTATCTGAACTCCTCCGATGTCGAGCTGGAACATAATATTTCAGCGGAAACCTTTGAACTGGGGTGCACACCTGTCGTCAATCTGTTCAAACATGACGCCGATCCTATCAAGCTTGATCACGCGCATTCGGAATATCAGGTCATACCCGATTCAAGACGTCCGGTTGGCTATGAAGTGTATTCCATTGACAAGGTTGTCGCTTCAACCTCAACCGGTGAAGAAACCCTGTTTCATCCGTTTTACGGTTTGAATCATGCACATCAGGAAACCGACGAACACTCCTACTGGTTTGCCTCCAGACGGGATGCAAAACTTGGCACCTATGAGCGTGATGAAGGTACCGATGTGTTTTTGAATCTGGTGGATCTGGGCTTCAACCCCAACGTCCCCGAGGATCGCACTCTGGTCCTGGAGACCACATGCAGCAATCGCGACCAACCCGCAAAGCTGCCGTTTTCCGCTGTCTCGCCCAGACTGCAGGCAGTGGACAGCGCACCGCCCTGCGAGCGGATACGTTGTCTGACCCAACCGACCGTGACGATCCGCCCCCCGCTCAGAAACGGCAGTCGCTGGCGGTTTATTTCACATTTAAACCTGAATCATCTGTCACTGACCGGGCGCGGTGACGAAACCGAGGCCCTGAAAGAAATACTCAGACTTTATGATTTTAAAGAGTCTTCAGTAACCAACGCCATGATCTCGGCGATTGTTTCGGTTAATGCCCGCTCCATCAGTTCGCCCTTAACCATTGACGGCAGGGCCACCATGTGTCGCGGCATGGAAATTGAAATCGTCCTGAATGACACCCAATTGGCCGGCAGCAGCGCATTCCTGTTTGCTTCCGTCCTGGAGAATTTCTTCTCACTGTACTGCTCAATTAATTCCTTTACCCGTGTTTTGGTTAAATTGAGAAATAAAGAAGGCTATTTAAAGAAATGTCCACCACGAGCCGGCGAAAGAGTTTTTCTGTAATCGAAGAACTGGCCAATGCGCCATATCGATTCTCCTTCTTCCAAACGGTGCGCCTGCTGGAACGTTCCGCCGTGCTCGCCAATCTTGATGGTAAAACAAAATATGTAAAAAACCCGGTCGCCCGCTACACGCCGCCCGAAACCGAGGTTATCCGTTTTCATACGCAACAAAGCCTGAGCTTCCCGTCATCGGAAAATGCACGGATCAAGCTCAAGGCACAGAAGGGTAATGCCCAACAATGGCATTTGTTTGTCAATTTTATGGGATTGACCGGCAGTTCCGGTGTATTGCCGTTCCACTACTCCGAATTGATCCTGAAACGACTCAAAATGAAAGACTCCTCCCTGAGTCGTTTCCTTGATCTGTTTAACCATCGGACCATTTCGCTGTTTTATCAAGCGGCCACGAAATACAACCTGCCGGTGGAGTACGAAAGAAAAAAACTCAATCCACCGGTCAAAAACAAACGCGATCCCCATACCCAGGCACTATTATCTCTGCTGGGACTGGGCACTGAACATCTGTCGAACCGACTTTATACCAGCGATGAGTCACTGCTTTATTACAGCGGGCTGTTTACACAACGGATAAAAACTTCATCTGGTCTGAAACAGATCCTTGAACACCATTTCGGGATACCCGTCGAAATCAGTGAGTTCAACGGGCAATGGCAGGAGTTGATTGATGACGTCCGTACCCGCCTGCCGGGCAGGGAGGTCCCCAAAGGGCAGAATAATTGTTTGGGCAGATCCCTGATGCTGGGTAGAAAAGGCTGGTTCGCACAGGGTAAAATCCGCATTATTCTTGGTCCTCTGAACAAGGACCAGTTAAACACATTTGCGCCGGGTACCAAAGCGCTGATGGCTCTTGATGAGATCGTCAGATTTTACGTTGATATGGAATATGATTACGACTTTACCATCAGGGTAAAACGTTCTGATGTACCGGCCAAAATCAGGCTTGATAGCAGTCATCCACCCGTTATCGGCTGGAATACCTGGCTGTCAACCAAAAAACAGTACTTTGCCGCTGATGAAACAACGGATATTTCAGTATCTGCAAACCGATTCAGGTAAATCGCAGTAACAGGTAATACAGGAATTTACCAGGGAGTAAACCAGATGAAAAACATTACATGCGCTATATTTTTAATGTTTCTAATAACAGGATGTTCAACGACGACCAAGGTTCAGGAGTTTGAACTGCTGGCGAAAAAGCCCTTCACACTTGCTGAAATTGAATTCAGAAAACAGGGTGTCGGGCCGGAAAACAGACCTTACATGAAAGAAGCCTGTCGGGGTTTCAGCCTGTCTGAAAGCCAGGTAAAGACCTTCTTTGCCAGTGCAGAAATTGTTGCCGAGGCCGACCTGGCCGCCAACTCCACTATCTTGCCCTGCCACTCAGTCGGCACAGTCAACATCAACGACATCAAATACAGTTGGGTGATTCGAGCCGGCGGCATCGGTGAGTTTTATAACGACAAAGACAAGTTTTACAAAGTATGTGGTAAAGAGTGCTGCGAGAAAAATCCCGGCCTTTGCTGAACGTATTCATCAAGACAGGCACACTGTCAGATGTGCCGGAAATAACCAAAGGAAATTGACATGTTAACGATTGATTTGAAATCCCTGGTGGGAAAGCTGAATGAGCCGTGCCGCAATATGCTGGAAGGAGCTGCCGGACTGTGCCTGTCTCGCACCCACTACAATGTTGAGGTTGAACACTGGCTGCTGAAACTGCTTGAGATTCCCGGCAGCGACATCAGCGCTGTTCTGGAAAAGTTTGAGGTTAATCCGGGCAAACTGATGCAGGATCTGAATCGTGAGCTTGACCGTATCAAATCCGGCAACACCCGCGCCCCGGCCCTCTCCCCTACTCTGGTGGACCTGGCCAAGAACGCCTGGATGCTGGCCTCCGTTGAATACGGCCATAATCAGGCCACCTCCGCACACATTCTGGCCGCCCTGATGCTCGACGACGGCCTGCGTCGTTCCACTGAAGCCGCGTCCGGTGAACTGAAAAAAATCGCGCCTGAATCACTGCGAGAGGTGGTTCGTTCCATTGTCGGCACCACCTCCGAATCCACCAGCGCCGCCCTGGGGCAATCCCCAACGAGCGGTGCACCTGCCGGTGCCGGCGGTGCCCCCAGCAAGACTCCGGCTCTGGACAAATTTACGGTCAACCTGACGGAAGACGCGAAAAACGGCAAAATTGATGCTGTTCTGGGTCGTGACGAAGAGATCCGGCAAATTATTGATATTCTGATACGCCGTCGCCAAAACAACCCCATTTTGACCGGTGAGGCCGGTGTGGGCAAAACGGCAGTGGTAGAGGGCTTTGCGCTGCGCATCGCCTCAGGCGACGTTCCGGAGCCTCTGAAAGGCGTTTGTGTTCGCACGCTCGACCTGGGGCTGCTCCAGGCCGGCGCCAGTGTTAAAGGTGAGTTTGAGAATCGCCTGAAATCAGTTATCGCCGAGGTCAAGGCTTCTCCCCAACCCATTATCATGTTCATCGATGAAGCCCATACCCTGATCGGTGCGGGCGGCAAGGAAGGCCAGGGTGATGCCGCCAACCTGCTGAAACCGGCTCTGGCCCGCGGCGAACTGCGGACTATCGCCGCCACCACCTGGGCGGAGTACAAAAAATATTTCGAACGGGATCCGGCCCTGACCCGTCGTTTCCAGGTGGTTAAGATCGAGGAGCCCGGTGAAGAGAAGGCTATCAATATGATGCGGGCCATCTCCCAGATGCTGCAAAACCACCACGGTGTACGCATTATGGATGAAGCCATTGTAGATTCGGTCAAGCTCTCCAGCCGTTATATCACCGCCAGACAATTGCCTGATAAATCAGTCAGCCTGCTGGATACCGCCTGCGCCCGTGTTGCCCTGAGTCAAAGCGCCACACCGGCCGCCGTGGAGGACACCCGTCGCCGCATTAACCAGTGCGAAACCAACATCACTTCACTGGAACGCGAAAATGCGACACTGGGGAACTGTGAAAGCCGTATTGCGCAACTGAAGGAAGAAAAAGCCGGTCTGGAACAACATCTGGTCGAGCAGGAAGCCCAGTGGGAAAAAGAAAAGGCCAAAGTCAGTCAAATTCACGATCTGCAAAAACAGATCGAAGACGATTTCCACGCCCAAAAACTCTCTGCTGAAGCCCGCAAGGCCCCGGATGCCCCCAAGCAATTAAGCGATGCGGATCGCGAAAAAATCAAATCCGAATTGCACAAACTGATGGATGAACTGACCGACCTCCAGGGCGAAGAGCCCATGATCCAGGTGAATGTGGACAGCCAGGCCATTGCCGAAGTGGTGGCCAACTGGACCGGTATCCCGGTCGGGAAAATGGTCTCGGACGAAATCCAGGCCATCCTCAATCTGGGTGAACGACTCGGAGAACGTGTGATCGGTCAGCAGCATGCCCTCAATTCGATTGCGGAAAACATTCGCACTTCTCGCGCCGGTCTGACCGACCCGCGTAAACCCATTGGCGTCTTCTTCATGGTCGGCTCCAGCGGTGTCGGTAAAACCGAAACAGCGCTGGCGCTGGCGGATATTCTGTATGGCGGCGAACAGAACATCACCACCATCAACATGTCCGAATTCAAGGAAGAGCACAAAGTCTCCATGCTGCTCGGTTCACCGCCCGGCTACGTCGGTTATGGCGAAGGCGGTGTACTGACCGAAGCCGTGCGCCGCAAGCCCTACAGTGTGGTGTTGCTCGACGAAATGGAAAAAGCCCACCCGGGTGTACAGGATATTTTCTATAATCTGTTCGACAAGGGCACCATCAAGGATGGTGAAGGTCGCGACATCGACTTCCGCAACACTGTGATCATTATGACCTCCAATGCCGGTGAAGAGCATATCCGCGCCATGTGCGGCCCTGAGGGCGACCTGCCTGAACCGGATGTATTGCTCGACAACTTCCGTCCGCAACTGCTGAAATACTTTAAACCGGCCTTCCTGGGTCGATCTATTGTCATCCCCTACTATCCCTTGCGTGATGATGACCTGTTGAAGATCTGCAAAATCAACATGAACCGGATTGAGAAACGGGTACGCGAACATTACGATGCCGGGTTCACTTACCACGAAGATGTCATGCTGCACATTGTTGCACGCAGCCAGGAAGTCGATACCGGGGCGCGTAACATTGAGAACATCCTGTCCCGCACCATGCTGCCCGAAATGGCCTCTGAGTGCCTGTCACGCATGGCCGATGGTGAAGACATCACCCACATCCATATCGGCGTGACTGATGAGGGTGACTTTACCTATCAGATCGACACAGCAGCTTCCGGCAAGCGGACAGCGACAGCTCAAACCACCGGTTCAACCGAAGAACTGACTGTCGCCTGATCTGTTGAACATCGTCGGCAGAAGCGCCGCATACGCAGCACTCGATCGCGTATGCGGCGTTTAAGCCGAACATCAAACTGGACTGAGTTTAATTAGAAAGCCTTCCCCGCTTCAGGTATCATAGGCGGTCTGTTGGCATTTTTATGGACAGAAAATGGCCAATAATGGTATATTTCTTAAGTTGATTACAATAATAAATCTTCTTCATCACTTTGTTTTTAAAGGAATTTGATACCGGTTGGCAATCAAAATGGATTTCCGTTACACCCACATTTTAATCAAGCTGATTTTTCTCCCGGCTGTTTTGCTGAGCAGCGGACTGTACACGCCCCTGCTCAATGCAGAAGAGTCGCTGTTAAAACAGATCGAGACCGCTGAACAGCGTTTCAGAACAATATCAACCGAAGTCTACGCTGAATTGGTGCGGCAAAAAAAATTCGGTGATCGAAAATTTACAGACGTCTCCGCACTGGAACAGGAAGTGCTGACCCTGATGGCCAAGGATAATCATATCCAGGCCATCTATCTTATCCGCAAACATTTGAAACTCATTAAGGACAACATAGACAACCGGGCTGTTTTCTATCTTGTTGATATGCTGCTGCGTCACAACGAATGGAACACCGCCAGAGAGATTCTGGATACCGTCAGTTCCGAAGGTGACAAGTCGCTGAGATCCAATGTAACGTTTATTTTCGCCAAATATTATGCAGATCGACAACAGTGGCAAGAAACGCTGAATAATCTTGAAGGCGTGCTCAATGATCTGCCGACTGAAGATGCACACTATACACTCTTGTTGCAAGGCATTGCAGAGCAAAGCCGGAAGAACCACCGCAAAGCTGTCGCCTATTATCAAAAAATACCGGACAACTCAAAATACTATCCACTGGCGGTGATAAACACCGCAGTCGCCTATATCCGTCAAGGCTGGTGGACTGACGCCAAACTCGAAATTGACAAGGTACTGAACAGTCCGAAAATTGCGGTCAATGATGAAATCATTAACAGGATGAACTTGATCAATGGTTACTCGCTTTTGCAACAGGGTTATTTTCGAAATTCCCGCGACTCATTCAGAGATGTCGGACTGGATAGTCGCTACACCAATCGTGCGCTGCTGGGAATTGCATTAACTGCAACCAATCAGGAGGATTTTATTGGTGCATTAAACGCCATCAATATCCTCAAACAAAAACAATCATTTGACCTCTCCGTCGATGAGTCACACCTGATGCTGCCCTACGTCTATGAAAAGCTCAAACAGAATCTGACAGCAGCTACCGGATACAAAGAGGCGGTTGGATATTACAAAAAACGTATTGATGATGTTACTGACATCATGACCAGGCATGTAAAAAACAATTTAAATATCTCCATATCAGGGGACAGACGCACCTTGATTATCGGCAACACCCAGGTCGAGTTTACCCGACACTATCCAAAATCGTTTTTACAAAACCATGCCGAACTGAAGGAACTGAGCAACCACCTGGATGATGTCAATCCGAATACCAGAAAAAAATTCGAACATATTCTGGCTGAACACACCATCTTGTTAAAAAAACTTACCCTGACACTGCTCAACGAGCGAATTGAATTCCTGAGCAGTTACATGAGTCAATCCCGGTTCGGGCTGGCTCGTTTATATGACAGCAGCGCAGGCAAATAACCGTACCTGATATGAAAAGCGGATTTATAACATTAATACTTTGTCTCGCTCTGGCCGCTTGCGACAGCCGGCCGAAACGACCGACGCTGCGTGATATTGATATCGTATCCAGCAAGCAAACCTATCAAAATGTCTACATCAAACCCAAATCGGAAGAAGAGATTCGTCAGGCCTATGAGGAATATCTGAAACATGCGACAACCGATACTTCGCTCAGACTTTCCGCCATTAATCGTCTGGCCGAACTTGAATTTGAGTTAGGAAATAAAATTCAGAAAGAGAAGGAAAATCTTAAATCCGGCGCCGGCGCAGAGAATGATGACAAACTCTACAATGAAAGACTGGACAAAACCATTGAACTATTGAGTTCTTCTTTACGTGACTTTCCAAAATCGAAAGGGAATGACAAAACATTGTATCAATTGGCCAAGGCCTATGACATGAGAGGCGATCTCGAAAATTCACGAGATGCGTTGGCTCAACTTGTAACAAATCATCCCAAATCCCCCTACTTCGTTGAAAGTCAGTTCAGACTTGCTGAAATTTATTTTGCTGAAAAAAGATATCGCGAGGCTGAAACCGCCTACACAAGTGTCATCAGTGCGAAGAAAAGTGAATTATTCTATGAAAAGGCTATATTCAAGCGTGGCTGGTCCCGATTCAAGCAGGAATTTTATGAAGAGGCAATTGACGACTTCCTGATCTCTGTCACCTACCACGGATTTGCCGACTATGATGATCTCACAGAGCGCGAGCTGCAACAGTTTAATGAATACTTCCGTGCTATCGGCCTCTGTTTTTCCTATTTGGGTGGTGCGGAACCGATCAACAACTTCTTTAAGGAAAATCAGGATTTCAAATACCTGTATTACACCTATGCCTATCTGAGCGACATCTATCGCAAACAATTACTTTTTACCGATGCGATCGAGACGCTGAACTATTTCAATAAAACTTATCCTGATTCACCGAATATTCCCGAATCTCAAATAAAGATTCTGGAAATCTGGAAAGAAAGTGGTTTTACCAATCAACTGTTTGCAACGGTTGAAAATGTTTACAAGAAATATAACCCGGGCAGTGAATATTGGGTTAAAGTCAACCCCAGCAAAAAGATTTATAAAAACACCTCAGCATCGCTGGAACAATTTCTGCTGATGATGGCTGCCCATTACCACAGTCTCTACCAGAAGAAACACAAAAACACCTATTTTAATAATGCTCAACTGTGGTACGACCGCTACATACAGCACTACTCATCGCATGCACGGAAAAACAACATCCATTTTCTGTATGCTGAACTATTGGCCGAACATAAGGACTACGATAAGTCACTGCAGTTTTACGAGCAGGCTGCCTATGACTCGGACATTATTCTGAATAAAGATGCCGCCTATGCAACGATCACTATCACCAACAATTTGTTAACCGATGATCGCTACAAGAAAAATCGAGAGACATGGCTGACCAAACACATTAAATATGCGACGCTGTTTACTCGCCTGTACCCGGATGACAAACGGTCACTGGACATCATTTCCAATGCGGCCGCCATGGCATTTCGTTTAAAACTCTACCCCAAGGCGATCGAGCTTGCAGATCTCATCCCGTCAAACGCGCAAGTTTCCAAGGCCACGATAAATGCGCAAATTGTCAAGGCACATTCATTTTTTGAATTACAGCAATATGCCAATGCTGAGGTCGCTTATCAGAGTATCCTTGACAGCGAACGACTTGGCGAAAAAACCCGTTCCAGCGTGGAAGACAAACTGGCATTGTCCATTTATAAACAGGGTAGTGCTGAGCTGACGAATAAGAATTATGAACAGGCTACGGGGCATTTCCTTCGCATTTCAGACACAGTTGCCAAGTCATCGATTGCTGCAACCGGCCTGTATGACGCCATTGCCCTCGCCATGGAGCACAATCGCTATAAAGACGCCATTGTCTATATCAAGCGCTTTAAAACACTCTACCCTTCCAACAAATACAGCATTGAAGTTTCCAAAAAACTTTCCGTTGCATATCTCAAATCGGGCATGAGCAAGGAAGCGGCAGATGAATATGTCAAACTCTCCCGAGGCGGTGAACAAGACAGCAATGTCAGAGTTGCCGCCCTCTGGAAGGCAGCCGAACTCTACGAAGAGAAAAAAGACATCCCGGCGGCAATCAGTTCCTATACAGAAATTACTCAAAAGTATCAGCGCCCCTATCCACAATACCTTGAGGCAATGCAAAAAATCGTCACCTTGTATGAACTCCAGGGCAACCATAAAATGGTCAATACGTGGCAACACAAGATCATGACTGTCGATAAAAGGGCATCGAAAAAAAATAAGTCCGACCGTACCAATTTCATTGCGGCGACTGCATCCCTTAATTTGGCCAGAAACGTACATGCCGAATTTAACAAACAACAACTGACTCTGCCTCTGGAAAGAACCCTGAAACAGAAGAAGCAATCCATGCAAAAAGCGGTTGAGTATTACGGTCGCGCATCATCTTATGGCTTGGCTGATGCTTCTACCGAAGCGACCTATGCGATTGCTGAAATCTACCGCGACTTCAGCAAGGCACTGATCAATTCCGAACGCCCGAAACACCTCAAAGGCGAGGAACTCGCCCAATATTCTATCGTTCTGGAAGACAAGGCATTTCCATTTGAAGAAAAAGCAATCGAGTTCTTTGAAACAAATATGTCGAGGGTGAATAATGGCGTCTATAACGAATGGATCAAGAAAAGTCATGCCCGACTGATTGAACTGTTCCCGGTTAGATATAAACGAGAGGCTATCCTCGATGACTACGTCAATGTATTACATTAAAGTTGTGGCATGTTCATTGCTGGTGCTCCTGGCCGGTTGCTCAACCCAACCGACTGTTAAAGATCCGGACTTGCCCAAGAATATCCCCAAGTCAGACCCTCAGCAGGAGTTAAAGAATACGACAGCGGCCGAAATCAGTGAGTACAAAAAGGCCATGTTGCATTTAAAAAACGGTAAACTCGAGGATGCCAAGGCTGTCCTGATTGAATTTATTGGTAATCGTCCTTCCCTGGCCGGTCCCTGGGCAAACCTGGGGCTGGTTTACCTGAAGCAGAACCAGCTGGATAAAGCAGAAGATGCAATTAAAAAAGCACTGCTGCTCAATCCAAAACAGGCGCATGCACTATGTTTGTTGGGCTTTTTGGAATCAAAAAAAGGGAACTTTCTTGAGGCGGAAAAAAACTATATAAAAGCCATAGAATTAAAGGATAATTATCCTGTGGCACACTACAACCTTGCCTTGCTCTATGATATATACTTTCAGGATATCGGCAAAGCGGTGAAACATTATTCTATCTATCTAAAATTGACCGGCAATCAGGACAAAAAAACCGCTGATTGGCTGGAACATCTTAAAGGCACGTTAAAGAAGGGTTAACACATGAACTTTCGTCATATTATTGCCTTAATTCTTGCTTTTAACACATCAGCCATCCTTGCTGCAGATGATTATATTGATCTGCAAACAACCTACATCAAAGGCAATAAGGAAATGCCGCAAATCCTCTATGTTGTCCCCTGGCAAGATCTGAAAAAATCAAAAAGCGAAGAACAATATCTGATACTGCACAGTTTGTTCGATGATGTGTTTGACCCTGTGACCACAGACAAGGTGATAACCGGGCATACTGTAATCAAATAACCGAAACCGCTGGAATTACCAAGCCCAGGTTAAATGTATACTTTCAGATTGCGCTTAAGAGGAAGAACCTGCATGCGTATTGATTAACTGACTATCCATTCCAAGTAACGCGAGTTCTAATGCAGCGGCATGTCGTTGTCGTTGATAACCATTCATGATTCTGTTTTTAAGAAATTCCGCTAATATAGGCTGCCCCATAAAATAGCGTTGAGCAGAACTGAAGTTATTGCCATATTGTTTCCACAGCATGGCTATTTTATTCATATCAGGCCACGGCAGGTTTTCATCTTCGTCCATGAGAATATTCTCATCATCCGGGTCATCTGATGGGATGGCAATTTCTTGATCAGGAGGCTCGATGCTTAACTGGGCTTGTTCCAGATCCAGCCCTGTGATCATGCTGAATGACTCACCAGCTAATTTGGCCAGTTCCTTTTCTTTCATCCTTGAAATCAGCCAATTAACTGCATGAGGGTCACCCAGGATTCCTACGGCTTTGATTACGCTACGGTTTAGCTTGTCATTTTTTGACATTTTTGAAATTAAACTGCGTGCATGTTCAATAGGTAGAACTCTAAAGGCCAAAGACAAAGCCCGAAGATGGTGCGGTCCTTCTGTCAAAATAAATGGTTCAAGAAACTTCACCGCTTTTTTGTTTCCCAGCAGGATGGAGGACCAAACCGCCCAGAATTTTATATTCTCATCATCCGAAGTCACGGCCATATTCAAAAACGGGATCAGATCCTTGCGCTGTAGTTCTCCAATCAACCGAATTGATCTTGAGTATAGCCTTGTATCCTCTTTACAATCATCACGCTGTAAAATATTGGTCAGCATCTCACCCGGATCATGGCGTCTCACACTGCAGGCGGCAATGCCGAGGAATTTATGTCGCTTGTCTTTACCGGCCAGGAAACGTTCGATCCAGGGATTGACCAAATGTTCAGGCAACCACCCTAAAGCTGATATCAGACCTTTTGTACATTCTTCATTACTCAGTCCGACCTCTACGGCCTTTTGTATGCTGGTCATCTCCCGGCTGCGGAACGCTATCACAGTTGCGGTAAATATCTCACCCGGTTCTTCCAGTTCCAAAGCAGATTCACAGGCCTCCCAGCCAAGTTCCAGTGACGTCATAAGGACATCCAGATGACTGTCTATCCGGGATTCCAGTTCCCTGACATCCTGGACTGTGTAATGTGGCTGGGTGAGAGCCATATTCCGCAATATCCACAGGAAGGACGACTCAATAACTGCCTGTTCATACAAATCCCTGTATGCAGCATGATATGGGTTAATATATGATGAAGCGGTTTGTTCCATTACTGCAGACAAATGTTTTAACCCATGATATTTTTCTTGTTATGAAACAGCGGATCTCCCATCCGGCAGACGTTTTTATTCTCGAATTTCACATCGAAAGAATACATCATAAACTCACACACACCTTTTGTTGTGCTGCTGATAATACCTTTAAGGGCACCAGGTTCATCACCTGTACTGGTACTGTATTGCGCACCTTTAACCATGGGCATTTTTTTATCTGTCTTAACCGACTTCGGTCCCTTGCTGGTATCTGAAGCCTTGCCGATGTTTGGGTAAGGAATAGGAATTACCGGTGGACCGCACTGGGTTTTGCACACATCAGGAAATACAATACTCAGCCCACCACTTCCTTTATGGGCTATGCCTCTGGAATTTGCAAATGTAGTTTGTCCCATATCAAATATCCTGTTTTATATGTATTTACAGAATTATCTCGCTAATGAGATATTCACTGTCTCTATTTTTTGTGCTTTTTTGTCGCAGGGTAATGCCGCTTTCCACACCATACTGAGTTTTAAATCATTAGGCTCAATCAACAAGGTTTCCATATTTAATATCGGTCTTTCTTCAGTATTACCTATTTTCACTGTTGCAGCCAGTTTGACATATGGCAGGCTGAATTGAAGATTACCTTTTTCGTGCATACCCATAATCTGTACCGGCTCTCCCCCCTGCAGATAGCCGGAGTAAATAAGATCCGGATGCGCCATATTCAGGAAACGACGGTCATAGTCCAACGGTAAATAAGGTGCACGTTTTTTTTGCCAGTTCTCGTCGTAAGTTCCGGCATAAGACAATCTCGGTTGCCAGTTCGGTGAACAAAAGGCAAAACAAGCCGGTTTTGGCTGATCTTTGATCTCTGTAATTAGATACGCTGGATCTTCCAGATTTGGTAATGCCACTCCATTCATTTCCTTGCCTTTGCGTCCGCCGGCAAATCCGGTGCCAACCAAATTGCGTAATTCAGCTGACTGAATTGTATCCTCTATTTTGTATTGACCGCCAAATGCCCTTTCATAGATCACCGGCATGCTTTGAAAGGGTTTTGGAGTGGAAATATTTCCGTCGCGCCACTCACGATCTCCAAACACGGTAATCGCTTTTTGCATATTCCCCAGGACAAAGTGGACATTCATTTTTTGAACAGGCTTTCCGGGCGGTGCGAAAGCGTTTCCTACAACGACAACGTCTGTTGATGGTTTGCCTGTGTGATAGTCCGAGGCATATTTAATGCTGGATGTTTCCGGATCAGCCCAATATATATCAGCTTCCAGTGGTGGCGGTTGTTCATCCACCAACGTCCATTTCGAACTGATATTAAACGTCGCTCTGACGATAATATAGAGCGTATCTATAGCATCCTCATTGGGAAATAACGCCATATTTGCTGCAAACGGTGTGCTGTTATGAAGTTGCAACATGACATTTTCTCTTCAAGATGAACTGTCAGGGGTTAATTAACCTGAACAGATCCGCCCATGATACGATTAACACCGGTAGAACGATTCAACAGATATTTGCCGCGTATCAGGATTTTACCCGATTTTGTCAATACAATGCTTGCATCGCCACACTTGAGGACAATCTCTTCCTTGCCTTCTATCACAACCCGTTTGCCGTCAACAACCACATCATCCAATGAGGTTTCTGTTGTCTCCTGTGCTTTTTCCTCTACCTCTTTTTCTTCGGCAGTGGAACCGGTCTGATATGTTGCCAGCAAATCATGCAACTGGCTGTGGATCAGACCAATAATAACAGGGCTGTTCAGGTCACCATTCGCAAATAACAAAGCAACCTGCCGGCCAACCTGTGTATGATCAACACCGATTGTCGTAACCGCCGACAAGGGTTTACCGGCAGGATTTCCTGAAAAATTGACTAACGGGCTACCAGCCGTATCAATCCCGGCAAGCGAGCCTATAACAATCTCACCCGGCGTAATTTTGCCGGACGATACTTCTACAGTCTCTGTTTCTAATCCCTGTGAGTCTTCGTTTTGCTTCACTATATATTACTGCTAGTTGGTTGAAACCTTGCTGCCCTTGATGACAATGTTACCGGAACCCTTGATATTAATGTTCTTGCCGCTCATGGTAATGTCGCCATTGCTCTTCATAACAATTTTGGCAGAACCGGTTTTCAGAGTGATCTCCTTATCAGCAGACATGGTGATCGTTTTTGCCTTTAGCGCATACTCTTTAGTCACACTTTCGGTATACTGACCTGATACTGTCTCTTTCAAATCCTTGGTGACAGTGATTGTCATATTTTTCGAAATTGATTCAGTATGATCACCACCAACGTCCAGCGTTTTGTTCTTGCCAATGCTTTCCGTATGGTTATCGCCTACGTCAATTGTTTTATTCTTACCAATTGATTCGGTCTGATTTTTTCCAACAGTCTTGTTACGATTGTTATCAATGTTCGAATTTTCGTCGTGTTTAACCGATTTTGTTCGATCATGATCAACCGTCAGTGTTTCATCATTTTCGACCATTGTATCCATGTTCTTTTCCGCATGGATGTATACCTGCTCGGAGCCCTTTTTATCTTCAAAACGGATTTCATTATAATTTGCAGCAGAGCCACCCTTGGTGGAATGCGTTTTGATACCGCTTTGGGTTTTGGAGCTGTATGGCGGTTTATTTGCGCCATTATATACTGTACCGGTCACTATCGGCCGGTCAGGATCGCCGTCCAGGAAGCTGACGATAACTTCATGACCGATACGGGGAATGAATGACGCCCCCCAGCCATTTCCGGCCCAGGATTGCATTACACGCAGAAAACAGGTGCTGTTTTCATCTTTCTTGCCTTCCCGGTCCCAAATAAACTGGACTTTAATGCGGCCGAATTCATCTATATAGATTTCTTCACCCGAAGGTCCTGTTACAATCGCAGACTGTGGTCCTTTCATTATCGGCTTGACATGTGTCTGGATCGGACGGTAATGAACATCAGATGGTATACAGGTAAAGCTGTTGCCGTACTCTGACTGGCCTTCATTGCCTGAGAAGTAACTCGTATCATACGCACGGTGGTGAATAGCCGTAATGATATATTCGCCCTTCTCTGATTTGGCATCATGTTTGTTCAGTTTAAACATGCCACCCGCATAAAAGCTGCTGCAATCACCGGCCGCATCAATGGTATTCATGGATACTTCTTCAGCATCCGCCCGCATGGCAACCAGCGTCTTACCGGCTGTGGTATCGTACATGCCGGGATATTCATAATGCTCAAATTTGGCATTATTGGCATATTTGCCACGCGTGGTGATTTCTGCAATCAGATTCTTGGCCGGTTCCTTGAAGTTATAATCGTTTATTGTCCATTCACCTTTGCGGAACTCATACTTGTGCTCCCACTTGGTGATTTGAGTGTTCGGTTGATTGCCTTTGGAGTATGTGACTTCTGCTTCCTTACATTCTTCATAGGCATTTTTCTTGTCAACCAGAATCATGGTGTGTTTCTTGCCTTCCTGTTTAAAGTAGTAGGCAATACCCTCTTCTTCCAGCAGACGAGAGATAAAATTCAGATCACTTTCTCCATATTGAACGCAATATTCACGCGGAGTACCGCCTTGTGCCCGGAAGTCATAATCCTTAAAGGCAAGATCATCGAACACCTTGCTGACAATGTCCTTGGCGTTCATGTTTTGAAAAATTCGATTATTTTGTGTCTTGGAGAGGAACCACAACCAGGGAACCACGGTAACACGATATTCACGCAGATTATCTGCCTTGATTTCACCGAATGAGAAGTGGCTGACATAACCATTAAATGTCCGCTCAATCTCATTCTGAACAGTAATTGTTACCTGTTCACCAATTAGTTTTTGCGGGTCCAGCGCCAGGTTGTACGAAAGCATTTCAACCTGGAAATGAAAGAGTTTTGAGATATATTCGCTGCCGTGAAATGCTGTGAGCAATAGCTCATTGTCAGCCAACGGTGTAGCGATAGAAATTAATCTGTTATCCTGAGTATATTGAGCCATAAACCAGCGACCTCATATTGAGGCGTGTGCGCAAGACGCACGCCCGTTTCCATGGGAGTCATACAAGGTATAAATTGTACGAAAACTATTTATATAAACGCGGTGCTGCACCAGAAAAGGTGCAACACCGCATCCGTTAAAACAGCTTTTCCTTCAAATTACAAAGGTTTAGCCAGTTCTAAGTCGTAACCCACACGTTGTGGACTGCCAGCCTTGTTTGTAGCGTCATGGTCGTTATAGTTGATCATGATCTTGGAGAAGCTGAGCGTGATGTTTTCGAGGGGTTCACTCTCGGAATCAGCAGAGATGCTGTATCCGCTTACCAGACAGTTTTCCAGAGTATAAGTCATATACTCGGTAACCTTGTCTGCACCGGTGCGGACAAACTTCAGTTCTGCTTTTTTACCGGCAGAACCAGTAACAGCTTCCTTGAAGATAGCTGTAACTGAGTTGTCAGCAGTTTTGGTCAGAGTGACTTCACTGATACTTGGGCGGGTTGCTTCTCGGTTTGACATGTTGCCGGGCTCCATAGAGATGCCACGACCTACGCCAAACTGAGCTGACAGTATAGCAATATGGTCTTTATAACCATCGGCTGTCACATTCCCTTTAATCCCATCAAACATAAGATATATAGCCATTGTTTTGTCCTTTAATTTCCAATTTAAAAGAATGTAAGGTTTACTTACCCGCACAATCATAGACGAATGTGTCAGAGGACGCAACTCTTGTTTAAATATTTACTTCTTTAAAAACAACAAGTTATACCGTTAATGAGGATTTTTTAAACAAGCGTAAATTTTCTTGAGTGAATATGAAAAAAAAAGCAGAACAATGTCGCACATCAATGCATGCCGTAATGTTTCTGGAGTCAGTCTAAATCTGAATTAGTCCTCATACATTAGCACTTGCTAAATTAGCAAGCACTAATGTTTTTTGAACAATATTTAACCAGTCCCTAGAAGCTGTACTGAAAGTCAAAGACCCAGCGTGGTTCTTTTGTATAATTGAGATCTTGTTGTACTTTGGAAAAATCCTGATGTGTCGGGAAGGCAACCTGCAAGTTTCCTTTAAAGTTTTTACCCTGAGAAAACTGTAAACCCAGCCCCAAATTGAACAATTCGGCTTTTTGATCCAGCAGCACAATCAACTGCCCGCCGCCACCGCTCTGCTTTGGTGCAACCTGCCGTCCATACGCATAATCCATAAAGACAAATGGCTTGACCAGTTCCTTCATGTTAATACCGTCTGCAATATTGAAATCCAGAAATCCGGGACTGTTGAACACCCAGTCCAGACCGGTATAGATAAAATCATCTGCAGAGAACAGGTTGTTTGGATAAGCCCTGGCTCGAGTCGGGCCGCCAAGATTGGTCCTGAGCATCGTTGACAGGATTGTACCGGCGTATTGCAGATTGGCGCGGAAAATCAACCGGCTGGATGCATCAAAAAAAGGTACTTTGGTAAATGTCAGCAACGTGTAATCTGAACTGATATAACTAAAACTTTCATCTTGACCGGGTTGCGGGTTTGAATCATATTTTCCGCTCTTTAATTTAACATTCCCCTGGTGCAAGGCCTTGGCTTTTTCATTCAGGAAATCATAGTTAAAGATAAGCGAATAGTTGGAAATCTTGTCATCACCGACTGTAATACTATTAATATCCAGATCCGTACCTAGCTGTTCATACTTCAGCTCCAGATTATAGTTCGTTGCCCGGCTGCGTTTCATAACATATGTCAGTGACGTATCCAGTACGGACACAGCACCAGACACAAGCAAATTAATACCGGCACTTGAATTATCCACCACATATTGGTTTTCTGAAGCTGAAAGCGAAAACTTCAATCGGGGATGGAACATATTCATGCTGTATAGAATACGCCAATAGTCCGAATTCGCCGGCGAAGTTGCCTTCAGCAGGCTGACATTTATCAAATCCGCGACGCCGAACAGATTATTAACCTGACCATCGACATAAAGCCGGTATAAGCCGGTATCTTCTGTACCGTGATTATCAAGACGGATATTGGAATTGTAGCGTTTTTCACTCTTTACGTTGATATTTAATTTTGTATCACCAACCTGATAGCCGGGTTCGAAGTATCCATCGACAGTAATCCCGGGATAATCATTGATAAGATAGAGATTTTCTTCCACCGCAGCGTGTGTAACAGGCTTGGTTATCATGCCATCAAATGCGGTTTTGATAATATCTGATTTATAAAGATTATTGCCGGTGACGTTAACTTCCCCCAGCATACCCAACAGTAAAGTCAGATTCACAATGCCATCACGCACTTCCTGTTGCGGAATATATGCCTTGGCAAGAATAAAGCCCTTTTCACGATAGAATTTTGTGATTTTGTCAGCAATGTTTTCAATCTGCCCTAACGTGATACCACGTTTTTGTCGTTGCTCACGAACCAGCCATACCAGCTTTTGCACCTCAAGTGGCGTTACGTGTTTTTTAACGGTCTCTTCTTCAATCTCGACGAGCAAATTTGATAATTCGGCAAGCTCATCAAGTGTGTAGCCTGATTCAAGCAGTTTACCTTCCCCCATAAAAACAAACCGGAGTCGTTCAACCAGTTTGTTTAAAACTTCTCTGGTAATACCAAGTTCAGGATACTCCACCAAGCCCTGGATTCGGAACTCGGAGACAGCCAGTCTGGGACCGGAGCTCGGATCCGTGGGCCTTTCAATGACCGGTGGAATATTAATATCACGGATCATGGTCTTGCCGCGAATTTCCTGTGTCTCCAATGTTTCGGGCATAAAAATAAACCCGGCAAAAACAGGATTACACTCCAGAACCAAAAAAACAGTAAGCAAAAACAGTAATTTCTTTTTCATAACAACTTCTATTTTAATTAAATTTACAAACAACCCCATATACTGCAGTCTGAACAGCAGACAGCAACCGGCATACCTGTCAGTTAACTGTATTTTCTGAGCGTTCTTCCTTGTTTTCTTCTTCCGTATATCGTTGATCATCAGGCAGTTTAATCGCTATTTCATCATGTATATAATTCTTCACCGCCGAGAAAATTGCAGGATCTATTTCCGCCAGAGATTCGATTTCAATCATTTGCTGCCCCAGACCGAAGTCAAAAACAGCCAATGTACTGACTGATGAGTCCTCAAACAAGGGTGGAACATGATTCAGATAGAACCAGGGAACACTCACTTGTGAGAACAACCGAAGTTCACTTCTGATATACAGGGAGATCGGTCTCGCTACTGTACCGAATACGCCATCATTAACCAGAATTAAGGCCGTATTGGCAGTAATGTCCGGTTGCGTTTGATACAACTGGAGTGAACGATTGGGTGTGCCAAATACCGAACCATTGTTCACCTCAAAAGACAAATGACCAACGGTGAAACCGGCATCGATGTTATCAACCACGACATCGCCATCATTTTTGTAGTAGATGTTACCGGTATTCACCATCCTATGCACAGTTACATTCTGTGCACCGGCAATATTGGTATTCGTGATGTTAATGACCGAATTGTCGTCAACATATGGTGACAGATTGTTTTCCACCGTCAAATTGGCGGTCTCAGTTCCAATACTTTGTGAATTGGCTGGAGTTACTTCATCAAAAGTTCCTATCCCTGAACCCGCCTTGAGAATAACAGCATCGGCAATAATATTTACACTCGCACCATTGGTATCGGAAATATTCCCCGCACCGGCGTCAATACTGACAGTCGTTGTGGCAGTGACAGCACCAAGATCAACACCGTTGGAGGTACTGAGAACACTATTGGCAACAATGCTGTTCAGATTTACACGGTCGATATCAGAAATAGTAACAATGCCTGCATTGCTCACATTGATAACATTAAAATCGCCGTTCATGGTGATATCAAAGCCATTCGTTGCAGCGTCAAGTGTTCCGGTAATTGTACCGGCAATGTCAATGGCAGCAGCAGCGTCACTCAGGGTCACATTGGTCGCATTTAAAGTAAGAATACCTGTTATATCAGTTGTCCCGGATAATGTAATATCGTTGCCCGCCAGTGTCACATCAGACACAGAAGAAATATCACTGGCTGTCAAGTTACCAGCCGTTGATATTCCAACCGGAGATGTTGTTGACAGGGTGCCGAGGTCTAAATCACCGGCTATGTCATTAATATATACAGGTCCTGAATTAAGAATATTCAGCTGCACAACACTCACATCCAGCGGAGAGCCGATACTTCCAACAACAGTCAACCCATCGAGTGTTAAGGCATTAACCGTGATTGAATTCCCCTGAGTATTAAGCGTTTCGGTTCTGACAACCAGTCCTGGCAGGCTGTAATTCCCTGTCAACAGTAGTACATCTGTATCATTAATACCCAGGCCATCTGCTGTCACCAAACTCTTGTTACTGAAATCAATATTAATCCCGGATACCGCAGTATTAACATTGAAAGAAGTGTTATCCAGTGAGATTGTATCGTTTGCAGCAGTGCCATTAATCACCAATTCAGCAGTTGAATTGTCGGTAACCGTCTCTGTATTAACATAGTTTACCGTAAACTGTGCACTGTTATCCGTATTGGTGTAGACTAACTGGTCATAACCGCCCACGGCCGGGTTGAATACTGCAACATAATTACCGGCACTACTGGTTACGGTCAGCGTATCGCCGGTAGCTGTATTATTTCCACCATTAAATGTAACCGAATTGATATTGGTCCCATCCAGTTGCACTATCAAATTATCATTTCCGTTACCAACACCGCCGCTGATGCTTCCCGCAACCGAACCACTTCCTGTCACTGTAAAAGTATCAGCCTGATCGCCACCGATGACATAAATGAAGTTTTGGAAAGTCATTTGATCAGCCGTGCCCGGCTCAATCACCCCACTGTTTACACCGTTTATAGTCCATTCATTGTCTTGACCATTAAAACCGGTCACTGACATATAACCTGTTGCAAGTGGGTTTTCAGCATTACCAATTACACCTTCAAGGTTGGTAATACCATTAAAAGAACCACTCCCAGGCACCAGTTGAACATTCTCTGCCGTAGTAATAGCTGAATAGTCGATAGTATCGTTATCTCCGGGAGACTCGCCGCCATCAATTGTACCTGTGAAACTACTGCCATCCGCCAGGGCGAAGTTATCATCCCCCGTACCACCGTTAATATCCGCGAAGTTGATAAATGTCAGGATTTGTCCGGAACCATTGACAGTAAATGTACCATCGTTGACTCCGTCAGAAGTACCACCCCCATCAATGGAAACCGATTGAATAGTCCAGGTGTTTTGAGTGTTGGAGCCTGTCAACGCACTATTCGCACCATTACCGGTGATCTCTTCGATGTTGACAAAATCCTGACCAATCGTGACATCCCATGTACCAACTGCTGACATATTAATTTTATCAAAACCACTCGGTGACCCACTGACATCATCACCATTGATAATACCGGTCAGCGTTGCACCATTGTTAAAGGTAAAGTCATCATCATAGGCACCACCTTGCAGATTGGCAAAATTGGTAAAGGTTGCTGTTGAAAAACCATCACTGTAAGTCCCGTCATTTGTGCCGGCTATAATTGTCCAGGTATTTGTCGCAGCAAACTGCTGGCCAATCAACCGGTGGCCGGGACCGCCTGCGTCTATATCACCACCGATAAAGCTTTCTATTCCATATGCGGAAAGATCTCCGCCAAAATGTTGAATCGCGATATCAAAATTGCCGGCCATGGCTGAAATATCGACCGTATCTATAACACCGGTTCCAGTACTGCCATGAACATAACCACTGACACTGCCCGTACCCTGGATTGTAAATGTATCTGCCGAGTTGGCTCCACCAATTAAATGAGTTATAGAACTAAAAGAAGTTAACCCATCAACCGTTCCACCACCGGGAGTGCTGATTGTCCAGTTGGTTACCGGACGGTCCGTATTCCCAAAAATCGCATTGGTGCCACCATTGGCATTAAAGGCACCATTAAAAGATTCTGTCGCATGCAGGTACAAGAAATCCGTATTATCAGACCCCGTCAGTGTTTCAAATGCTGTAAACGTATTGCTACCCAATATACCAGTAACCCGACCTGTATTACCCGCTCCGATAATACGCCATGTAGTGGAACGATTACCGGCAATAAGCTCATCGTTAGCACCACCTCCGCCGCTGATGGAACCATTAAACTGGATCGTATTGTGTAGTTGCACCACATCCCGGTTACCGCCACCTGTGATGGTTTCTATCTGACTGAATCCAAGTGTAACGCCCTGGACAGTACCACTGTTAGGCCCGGTTATGCTCCACAAATTATCGATAGTGCGTGTGCCACCGATAATTTCGTCAAGACCACCGGTGCCACCATCAATGGAACCAACAAAATCAATTGTGTCATGCAACTGAAAAATATCACTAAAGTTGTTCCCGGTCAGTATCTCAATGCCGTCAAACCCGGCACCCAGGTTAGTCACCGTCCCCGCTCGGGCACCACTTATAACCCATACATTATCAACATTAACGCCACCACGCAGTTCATCATTGTCACCACCCATGCCATCAATAGAACCATTAAACGCAACACTGGCCAACTGGAAAATATCCTGTTGCGAGCCACCATGGAGTTCTTCTATACCGGTGAATGTTCCACCCAGACCTGTGACAGACCCATTTGATGCACCAGAAATTGTCCAGCTATTCACTGCCCTGTCAGCCGCAACAATGCGGTCAGTACCACCTGCACCGCCATCAATGGTTCCGGCAAAATCAAAAGTCAAATGCAGTTGGAAGATGTCATTACCGCTATTACCGACCATGCTGTCGAAGTTAATAAAGGTGGTACCGTCAACGGTGCCGGTGTTTGCGCCGGTAACGGCCCAGTTATTGGCTGCATCATCATCACCGACGATAGTGTTACCTAAACCGGCATTGGCCGTCACAGTAGACACATTGGCCACATGAATGCGGGTTGCTCCACCTGTATAGGATTGGCGATCGCCCAGTTCAACGGTCATTCCAACAATTGCCGTCGTATTGAGAGTGTTGGTACCACCGAGGCCATCAGCAAGGCCTGTCAGGGAACCACCACTATTGACAATAAAATTATCTGTACCGTCACCACCCTGCAAATTTGGAAAATCCAGGAACCGGAATGTTGTGGAACCATTAAAGATAGTCCCATCATTGATACCATCATTTTCCGGGTTGCCATAGCCGGCCACGACGCCGATGCTCCAGGTATTGGTGACACCGTCTTCGGCAATCACGGTGGTACCGGGAAGATCATTTCCTACATAGATATCAAAACCGTTAAAGCCTGTAGCGCCAACCTGCAGTACGAACGGGTTCGTGATAGCTGAGAAATCAACCGTATTTGCACCTGCACCGCCTGTGATAACAACGGGAGGCAAAGAGGTAGACTGCACCATGACATCATCAATCGCATCATTGCCATTCAATATATTCATATTATCGAAGGTCAACCTGGGCGTTCCCGGTGGCGTGGCTATAGCGATATCACGATCAGGAGATGTCGCAAATATCCCGCCACCTGCACCGTCACTTGTACCATTCTGAACCAACCAATAATTATCTTCATTGGCAGCGGTTAATGTGTCAGTGCCTGCCCCGCCGTCAATGGTATTATTGACTGTGACACCGGTATTGGCGATGGTAAAAGAATCATTCCCATCACCACCCAACAAGGTACCTGTATAAGTGGAACCTGACGCAACATTAATATTAAAAACATCGTTACTGGTGCCGGTTTCTGTCGAAACACCGCCGCCACGAATTATTCCGGCAAAATCTACAGAGATATTGAACGTGTCAGCTGAGGTATCGCCGCCAGTCAGATTGTCAAAACCACTGAATGTGACCATCAGGTTTGGATCAGAGGGTGCAGCTGTAGGTGCAACTGTTTCTGTAGCGCCACCATCAATAGTCCAGGTGTTGGCGATATTGTCACCTTGAATGGTATTGCCGGCCACGGTTGAAGTAATGGTCTCCAGATTATCGACATTGAAGTTTGTATTGGACACCGCATCAACCCGTTGCCCCAATTCAACTGTGATACCTGTAACGTTTATGGTCAACGTATCGTTTCCACCACCTTCTGCCCCGTCCAGCATGCCCGAGATACCCGCACCGGCATCCAGATAAAAGTGATCATCACCCGTACCACCGGTCACATGGTGGAAGTTGTTAAAGGCCACCACTTGCTCAGGAACCTGAGGTTGGGCAGGTGCATCAGGTGAAACAGAATTGGTTCCATCTATTGTCCAGTAGTTGGTGACATTGTCACCAATAATCTTGTTGTCTGTCCCGGCTGCGTTGGCGGTTATGGTCTCAATATTATCGACATTCAGATTGGGATCTAGGGTAGCAGCGTCAATGCTGCGATTACCCAGCTGCACAGTAACACTGTTCAAGGCGATATTCAGCTCATCCTGGTCGCTGGTGCCACCATCAATCAGGCCGGTGATAGTTCCGGCATTCAGATTAAAGGTGTCTTTTGCCGAACCACCGGTTAAATTCTCCACTTCACGGAAGGCAATGGTGGCCGTTCCATTGTTCAGACTGCCTGCGTCGGTGTTGTTAATTGTCCAGGTATTAGCCGGAGTCAGTGAGATCAGGGTGTCGTTGCCGCCATTACCATCAATGATCGAGTTGGTGTGTCCCTGGATGTTAATTCCGTTACTGATGGTGATGATGTTGTTAAAGTTGCCGGCTGCACCTTGCAGGGTGATCACACCATCTGTTCCCCGACCGCCTCCAACATTGGCGCCACCTACAGCGTTGAGATTTGCATTCAGTGTTATATTGCGTTGAGTCGTTAAAGTGATGGTATTCGCCGTCCCACCATTAAACCCGCTGCTTTCATGGGCTGCACCACCGTTTGAATTGATGGTGGCGCCGCTGTTGAGAATAATATCCTGTGTCGCTGTCAGTGAGACAGCACCGGCATCGCCCCCGTGTCCATCATTATTACTTCCTCCATCAAGTCGTGGGCCATTGCCACCGTTGGAAGAGACGACTGCACTGAGCTGAATATTGCGTCCGGCTATGAGTGTGACACCACCGCCGTTGCCGCCATCACCATCATCTGCATCCGGTCCATTCCCGCCATTGGAACTGACAACTGCTGCACTATTACCAATAATATCCTGTTGGGCATCAATCGTGATGAGGGCACCATTGCCGCCATGGCCATCATCACCATTATTAAAAGTTGTATCCGGACCATTGCCGCCATTGGCTGTGATGGTGTTATTGAGGAAGACATCATTACCGGCGGTAAGAGTAATAGTACCGGCAGTACCGGCGCCGGGATCGCTCTGACCAAAATCATTATCCCCACCGGAATCTGAACCGGAGGTATTGATAATACCAACTGTCAGATCAAACCCGGATATATTAACCGCCCCGCCATTTCGCCCCAGCGTATCATCACCAACTGCACCACCCTTGCTTGTAATTTGAGTGAAATCGACATCCCCTGATGCAGTGATGGTCACACTGCCACCCACGTTATTCGGATTTGATGTACTGCCATTATCAGTATCGTTCCCGACACCACCACCTGTGGTGTTAATGGTCCCCAGCGTTACTGCACCGGATGTGGTGAGCTGTACAGCGCCACCATTATTTGACAGGTTGGTGCCGGCATCCGTCACATTACTCACATTGTTATTACCAACATCACCACCCCGGGTATCAATAGTGGTAATGTCGATTAGGCCCGAAGTATTTACCGTTACAGCACCACCAAAACTATTGACGGTGGATGTGGGATTATCACCAACACTACCCCCACGGGTATCAATCGTACCAACGGTCACCGTTCCATTCGCAGTGATATTTACTGCACCACCATAATTTGCCGGGTCAGCAGCACTGTTTCCAATCGCATCACCACGGGTATCAATACCCACCACATCAACTGTGCCGGTAGCATTGATAGTGACCGCACCACCTGGTGTGTTGGATACACTCGAAGTATCAATGAAACCGGTGGTCACATTGACACCGGATATGTTAATTGAACCGCCCATGGTAGCCAGCGTGTCATTGGCAGTATCAGCCATGATGAAGTCGCCGACACCATCGGAGTTACCATCAGCAACAAAGGAAATACTAAAACCATTTTGGTTATTAATCAGGAGCATTTCTGTACCACCGGTGAGGTTGTTGATGGTGATACCATCAGCCGCCTGCAGGACGATATTGGTGTTCGACAACCCTTCCAGTTCAGATTCATAAATTATTGTGGGAGTGGCATCACCCCATGCAACATTGGTATTCGTCAGTAAGTTGTTTTCACTACCTGTATCATCGCCATCACCTGTCCCGGCGCGAATTTCAATCGTGGTCGGGTCAAGCAGGACCGTTCCTGTTGTGCCATTGACGGCAAAGGTATCACCTGTTCCATGGAAATCGAGGAATAGTTTGCCGGATATTTCTATCAAACCACCATCACCAATCAGACTGCCACCTCTGGCATAGGCGCTGCCATAGAACCAGGTCGCGTCATCCGCCCAGTTGATCACAGTTCCTCCGTTCCCTTCCGTCAACGCATCGGCATAAAGTGAGACCCCTGCTCCCACATAGGTTCGGCTTGCATTTCTGATTTGACCGTTCTTGCCCTGGTAGTCACCACCAATCAGCGCCTGTCCGCCGCCCAGATCACCGGAGACATCCACGCTGGACTGATCAAACAGACCGACGTTGTTACCCAGCACCTTGATGGTACCGCCTGTACCATTCGTTTCTGATCGTGCTGAGGTATAACTGTTGTCGGTCAGCAACATGGTGCTATTGGCATGGAGTTCAATTTCGCCGCCGTTGCCGTTGGTGTTGTCAGCACGAATCACACCACTGCTGGTGACGTTCTCACCAATCAATACGATTCTGGCTACATTGGGATCCTTGGCGGTGTCGGTTGTTTTGGAGACATTGATACTGCCGGTGTTAACCACGTCAGCCCCGCCACCCAGGGTGAAGGTGCCATCGGGATGGACCACCACGCTGGTGGCTTGATCCAGGCCATTGGTGTTCACGGCTTGCGAGAACACATCCTGACTGACACTGGCGGTGAGCAGAACCTGTCCGCCTTCCGCATGGATTTGTCCGTTGTTCATCACCGCCGGATCGATCCCGATCTCTTCCTGCAGGACTTCTTTGGTGACACGAATACCCACCAGCCCGGTATCATCAAAGGTGAGGACGGCCTCTTTACCGGCTGTCAGATTCACACTACCCAGTTTGGCGGATATCAGACCGTCGTTTTGCACCTGTTTGCCCAGCAGGGTGACATCACCGCCCAGCGAGGCATTGATGGTGCCGCTGTTGATGACTTTTCCGTCCACACCGGGGATTTCTCTGAAGATGTAGTCACCGT
>JAOUNS010000039.1 GCA_029880855.1 Gammaproteobacteria bacterium | reverse complement strand
GATTAACTATTTTTTAATAAACATGCGCGTACTCCCTGTGCAGGTGCGTGCATTACCCGCCCCTGCCACCCGGCTGTTACCTGATCAAGGACCCCATCAACCCGTGCTGCGACATCCCCAAGTGTTCTTTCAGCGCCAACTACTACACCCACGCTGGCGAGCTGAGAACCACGACCGCCAGAACGCCCGGAGGTAGGAGCGTAATACGTATATCGTATATTGATAATCCGTTACAAACTGTGTTATTATATGATGATGATGATGATGATGATGATGATGATGATGATAATGATGATACTAATGAAATTGATAATGATATTCATAACAATAACGACCCACCGCCCGTGTGTCTGTAGAGTACTGCATGTACGAGGGGAAGATGTACCAGCAGGGTCAGACCTGGTACGACGGCTGCAGCTACCAGTGCACGTGCGAGGATGCGCCAAACAACCTCTACCGATGTCTCACCAGGTGACGCACGCTGCGAGACGCCATTTCAAATTATAAAGAATATTTTAGTGCAGACTTTATCTTTAGTCTAATTATAACGGCAGCTAACTTGCTAATTCTCGTCATTTGATATGTGTTTATATTTGTATACTGGATCAACATCTGCATTTATAAACGTACAACGTATATCCACGTGCAGATGCCCGGAATACGAGAACGTTGACGAAACGTGCACGTACCAGCCCGACCCTAAGGACCCGAGCTGCTGCGTCATCCCCAGCTGCCCGTCTGCAACCACCCCCGGCACATACGGCCCCGAACCAACACCCGCGCCTACCGGAACCTTCATCGGCACTGGACTCGGAACAGGTGCGCATGGTTACAATCGCGTGCACGTACTTTAGTAACTATGCATTGTTTTATGTACGTACACAGTATACAAATGTACTTTGAAGTTTAGAGAAAGTAAATGAAATGTTAAGTCCTGGAAACTACCATGTATATTGAATATCTATGTATAGTAACTGAGTTTTAAGAAGGTTAGTGAAAGTACCGGTAGCTCACATCGGAATACTAGTAACATTAGGTATTCGAACCTGATAAAGGCAGTTGTTGCATATATTTGTCAGGCTACTGCGAGTACAAGGGCTCGCGTTACACACAAGGCCAGGCATGGCAAGACGGATGTGAGTTCAACTGTGTCTGCACGGACGCGGAGTCTGGACTATACAGATGTAGTGAGAAGTACGTACGCACCCCACGCTCCTTGATTTCTGTTGTGTTTTCAAATATGTAGTTCCTTTAACAGACATGTGCATATAAAGCAAATCCGTATTTTTCAATGTTTGCATTCATCAAGGCATTAGTATAAAACAACAACAAAATCAACAACAACATGTATACGAGCAAACATCGACTTAATGTCCCTACCTAACTGCACGTTCTCACTGTTGTGCAGCTGTGCCCGATACAACAACCTGCCCGAGTACTGCACCCTCGTGACAGACTTCACAAACCCGTGCTGCAAGAAGCCCCGCTGCGTGTTCCCCTCTAGCACTACAGCGATGCGCGTGACGGTGCCCACGTCCCCGCCCACACCGCCCCCACCTGGCGTGTCAACCGTGCCCACCTCACCCCAGCCAATCAGTTCGTCACGCCATTTTGACTAATTACGTTAGCATTACTACATGTATGTAACGTTTCTGTGACTGGCGCCCAGCCAAGTTGCCCAGCCAATTTATATAGAACGTTGCAATCTTTCACGGCGCTAAAAGCATGCTGTAAAACATTAATCTCTATGTCGTCAATAAACTTAAAACTTTGTTAAATAGATATCAATTACTTTGATTCTCAATTGTTCTCGACTGTTACTCACGCCCCCATGCGCACTGTGCAGGATTCTGTGTGTACAAGAACGCCCAGTACAACCAGGGCGAGACGTGGGAGGACGGCTGCGACTACCTCTGCCGCTGTGACGACTCAGATCTCGGACTGTACACGTGCAACGAGAGGTAACTCTACCTAAACTGGTACCGTAAATACGTTCACAAAGCTTTCCATAGAAATGACGTTAAAGAGCACTAGTTCAATTTTTACTTTGGAAACGTTTTTTAAATCATATTACACAAATGTCTGGTTAATTTACAGCTATTGATAAAAGCATGTTCTAATGTCAAACACAAGTCATTTTAATTTGTGTTTTTATCTTATGGTAGGATGTGTGAAAAATATCACGACTAGATAAGTGGTTACTAAGGTAATCATATTTTACCTGTCAGAATTCACATTTTATCATCACTTATTTTAAACCAGATGTGCGACCTACGATAATGTACCAGCGGGATGCATGATGGTATCGGACCCAGAGGACCGATGCTGCCTCGTGCCCTCCTGCCAACCCCAGCCCACAGAGGCGCCACTTCCGGGTCAGACAACCACACCGTACCAGGTGCCAACGGCTCCCCCCGGCCAGGTGACCGGCTCTGCTAACGTTCCTACACCCCTTCCCGGACAGACGCCGAAACCACTGAGTGAGTGTCCGCACTGTTCATTCATGCAATGCTGGAATTAGTATTTATATATAAGTTTAACAAAAATAGATTAAATGGCCATTTACTTATGAGATGTTACCAAGAGACCCTCTGTAC
>JAOUNS010000009.1 GCA_029880855.1 Gammaproteobacteria bacterium | reverse complement strand
GGCTGATGTCGCTACACAGACCGGCAATGGCAAGGATGGCAAAGGCAACAACAAGCAAGCCAGGACAACTGCGTCTGTTGCAAACACCAACAGCAACAAACCGGAAACCAACCCCGGTCAGGGCCTGCTGCACCGCAGCGACCGCGCCAATGCAGTGTCACAAAACACCGTCAAGAACAAAAACCTGGGCGGTGATCCGAAGGCCGATAACACCAACAGTGGTGGCAGTAACGGTGGCTCTAATGGTAATGGTGGTTCAAATAGTAACGGCGGCGGCAGGACAAGTGGTGACAACGCTGCAATGCTAAAACAGAAAAATCAAGTATCATACCGGTTATAACTGCTGAATTGAAAAGGCACATGTTAATCAGAGGCTGACAGCCAATTATGACAATTGTCATCTTTGTTACAAGCCAGTAAACCACATAATAATCGCGACTATTAGTTAAAATTATAAAACAATATAAAATCATGTAGTTATATTGTTTTCCGGCTCTTCTTATATCGTATCACAACGACTCAAAATGGTGCATAAAACATACACTTCTCATCTATGTATCGATAGCTCAAGTTAAGACAGTTTTGTCCGAATTAGTGGTAACTGTTATACAAAATTTACAATGAGATTTTGATGAATATTTCCGACATATCAATAAAAAACAAACTACTTGCTATCGGTGTGAGTGTCGTCATTTCATTACTCTGTATGGCTGCGTTGATTTTGTATTCCAATAGCAAACTCAGCGGTCTTAAAGATACCTCCTTGAGTATCAACAAAATTAATGCCGACATGCTCCTGTTGCGTCGTCGGGAAAAGGATTTTATGGCTCGGTGGGACCTGAAATACAGGGACAAATTTAATAAAGACTATAAGAAGATGACTGAAAGAGTCGGTCATTTAAAGATGCAGATGGAAAACAACAATTTTGAATCGGGTAAAGTGAACGCCTTGCAGAAAGTGTTGGCAGATTATCAGCGGAGCTTTATGTCGATTGTGACCATTCAGCAAAAAATCGGATTAAACCCAAAAGACGGGTTATACGGTGATTTGCGCAATGCGGTGCATGATGCTGAAAAGCACATCAAGAGTGTCAAAGATTATAAACTTTTATCGCAAATGCTGATGTTGCGTCGTAATGAAAAAGATTTTATGTTGCGCGACGACACAAAATATATCGGCAAGTACACTAAAAACTACCAAATTATGCTTGAGTGGCTTGACGCGGCGAAGCTGCCTGTTGCACAGAAAGCAACGATCAAAAAGGCCATGCAGAAATATAATGATGACTTTGTATCCCTGACAAAGGCTTCCATTGAAAAGGGGCTAAGCAGTAAAGAGGGATTGCATGGTGAAATGCGTAATATTATTCACCAGTCAGAAACCTTGTTAAAGGATCTGGCGACGGAAATTACCGCTGCAACGGAAATGGCGGAAACGGCTGCAAAGTCCCTGGTAACTATTACAGTTCTGGTTCTATCAGGAATTATCCTGGCGCTTATTTTCTTTACGTCGAGAAGCATTGTTATGCCCATGCGTCTTATGCAGACTGCCGCAGTTGATCTGCATAAAGGAGAGGGCGATCTAACCTATCGCTTGCCTGATTTTGGAAAAAATGAACTGGGATATACGGCCCACGCATTAAATGGTTTTATTGCCAAAATCCAGACGGTGCTGCTTGAGGTGGAAAGCAGTGTCAAGGAAATTCGCTCTTCTTCCAGTCAGGTTAAATTGACTGCGGATAAAATGAGTGTTGATGCCAGTCAACAAGCAGCCGGTATCGAGGAAACCGGTTCATCGCTGGAAGAAATGAATGCATCAATTTCACAAAATGCCGAGAATGCCAAGGTGACCAATGAACTCGCCAAAAAGGCCTCTGATGAAGCGGTGCTTGGCGGTGAAGCGGTAACTGAAACTGTCACTGCGATGCGAAATATTGCCGAGAAGGTCATTCTGATTGAAGATATCGCGTATAAAACCAACTTGTTGGCGCTGAATGCCGCGATTGAGGCGGCCAGGGCGGGAGAACATGGTAAAGGGTTTGCCGTTGTGGCAGATGAGGTTCGCAAGCTGGCGGAGCGAAGCCAAACATCAGCTCAGGAAATCAGTGAGTTGGCGGCAAACAGTGTGAGTGTGGCCAATAAGGCCGGTGAATTTCTGGACAAGATTGTTCCTGCGATTCAAAAGACTTCGACGCTGATCAGTGAAATATCGGCGGCATCCGATGAACAACGCACCAATGTTTCTCAAGTCAATATCGCGATAAACAAAATGGATCAAGTTGCGCAAAATGCCGCCTCGGCAGCCGAGGAGTTATCTGCGACAGCCGAGTCATCCTCTTCAGATGCAGAAGATCTCTACAAGGTTATCAATTTCTTCAAGTTACATTAATGCAAATCGGCCAATCCGGTATTGATCCTGGTCTTTAATGCCTCGATGCTTTCACACTGGAGAATCTCATCACGAGTTATCCAGGATGAAAGTTCCTGCCCTTGATGAAGCAGGATAACAGGCAGTTCAATATTCTTCAGTCCATATTTTTCCGACAGTTCATCCCGATGCAAAAACTCGCAATCTGCATCGATATCCTTGAGAAAATCCACCCAATCCTGTTTTATTTTGAAATAGGAATGGGTGAGCATGCACAGTTTGCAGTCGTAGGTGTCCGGAGAAAGGATCTTGTGTGCGATATCGGTAATGGTGTTAAACATCCCGCTGTCGGCATTGTAGACAAAGACCAGTTTGGGTTTCATTATTTTTAACTGCCGGTTGATGAATCTTTTACAGAGACCGTTTGCAGGCGGATAAGTTTCAGTACAAGCACTATCCATGGTGTACTGTGCATGAACAGGTCAAAAATATCGATGAATTGTCTTAACTCACCGGATGCCAGCATTTTCAGCTTTTCCCAAATATGAGGTTCAGGATTAAAAGGGGCCAGGCCCAATGTCAAGGACAAGAGCAGAATTATTGGCAAAGGCAGTTGATCAATGAACTTCATAATTATCCTTTTTAATGCAATGGTTATTACTATACGCATTGTGACAAAAAATTGATATTTTGTTGATAGACTTTTGGAGATAGATTTGGCGGAACCAGCCATGCAAGGTTCACCTGGCTATTTACCGAACTGCTATTTGTATTTATATTCAGTTTATGATGCAACACTATCAATCGATTTTACCGGCCTGGTTTGCCACCCCCCATTCCGACGTTGAGGTGGCGGATCGGGCAAACAGTCTGGAGCAACATCGCAGACTGCGTCCGTTGAGTCAACAGCGTCAATTTGTGTTGCTGTGCGGTGATCTGGTCCTGGACTGGTGGCGCAACTGCGCGACACGGTCTGATCTCGACAGGCTGTTTATTGATGCCCGCACTCGGCGACATCAGGCGCTGGCCAATCTGGTGGCGGGGCAGTTGTTGATCAGCCGCCGGTTGTCCGGTGCCATGTCGTATCTGGACAAGGGGCTGGATCTGGCGGATGGCCTGCTCAAGCCGGAAGATTATTTTGTGGTCTATAACCGCCACAATGACTTGCGTTGTCTGTCGTTGTCAGAGGCAGCCCGACCGGCACAGGACTTGCCAACGCTACTAAACGAGGCAAGGGTGATCCAGCGCCTCAACACAGAAAGACCGGGTTTCAGCAAGGATAACTGGCCCAATCGATTTTCCATGCCCTAGATAAAAAAGGTATGTTATGCACGCCACATTACCGTTGTTAGAAATTTCTGATTTCCCCTCTCTTTACCGTGATCGACTTGACACACTGCAGGTCAATCTCGGTTATCGCTGTAACCAGCAATGCCTGCATTGTCATGTCAACGCCAATCCCAAACGCAAGGAGATGATGACTGCCGAGGTTATTGAGGATGTCATTCGGTTCCTGTCGAATAATTCAATCAAGACACTCGATCTGACCGGTGGCGCACCCGAATTGAATCCGCATTTTCGTTATCTGGTGACAGAGGCGGTCAAATTGGGTGTGCATGTGATGGATAGATGCAATCTGACGATCTTGCTGGAACCGGGACAGGAAGATCTGGCGGATTTTCTGGCACAACATCAGGTGGAGGTGGTCGCCTCGTTGCCCTGTTATCTGGAAGAGAATGTTGATGGTCAGCGTGGCAAAGGGGTGTTTGAGAAAAGTATCCAGGCTATTCGCCTGCTCAATCGATTGGGTTATGGCATGGCTGACAGCCGACACACATTGAATCTGGTTTATAATCCGGTTGGTGCCGCTTTGCCGCCGGCACAACAGGCACTGGAAAGTGACTATAAACGTGAATTGGCCAATCGGTTCGGGATTCATTTCAACCGGTTGTTTACCCTTGCCAATATGCCGATCAAGCGTTTTGGCAGTCAATTGGTCTCACAAGGGACATTCACCGAATATCTGAATCTGTTGAAGTCATCCTATAGCGATGCCAATCTGACAACGGTGATGTGCAAATCACTGCTGAGTGTGGACTGGCGGGGTTATTTATATGATTGTGACTTTAACCAAATGCTCGACCTGCCGCTGCAGCAAGCCGGCAGACCATACACAAGACTGAATGAAATCAATGCCGCGCAATTAAACGGCTTGCCCGTGATCGTCGCCGATCACTGTTACGGTTGTACCGCGGGGCAGGGCAGCAGTTGTGGCGGTGCGTTAAGCTAGTGGAGAAAATGATGGATGTAGAAGCGATTGTCAAAGAACGATATTCAGAAGGCGCCAAAGCCAGACAGGAACAGCTGTGCTGTCCGGTTGATTACGATACCAATCTGTTAAAGGCCCTGCCGACAGAAATTTTGGAAAAAGATTATGGCTGTGGTGATCCTTCACGGTATGTGCGCAAAGGGGACACCGTACTCGATCTGGGCAGCGGTGGCGGCAAGATCTGTTACATGGCGGCACAATTGACTGGTTCTGAAGGTCGAGTCATCGGTGTGGATATCAATGACGATATGCTGGAGCTGGCGCGCAAGTATCGCCAGCCCATGCAGGACAAGCTGGGTGGTCAGCCCGTCGAGTTTGTCAAAGGTTATATTCAGGATCTGGCACTGGATGTCGCAGCCATGGAAGCCTGGCTGGCGGAGAATCCGGTGAACAGTGCCGCAGGCATGAAGGCATTTCAGGAGTGGCAGGCACGGCAAAAGAGTGAAGCACCGTTGATTGCCGACAATTCAATCGATCTGGTGGTCTCCAATTGTGTCCTGAATCTGGTCAGTGACAGTGAAAAGCGTCAGTTGATCAGTGAAATCCACCGTGTGCTCAAACCGGGTGGCCGCGTGGCGGTGTCGGATATTGTTGCTGATGAATGGGTGCCCGAACATCTGAAAAAAGATCCCTCACTCTGGAGTGGTTGTATCTCGGGCGCCTTTCAGGAACATGAGTTTTTACAGACCTTCATTGATGCCGGCTTCCTCGCTGTTGCCTATGATAAATGGGATAACACACCCTGGCAGGTGGTGGAGGGGATCGAGTTTCGTTCTGTCACGCTCACAGCGGTGAAGGGGCAACCAGAAGCCTGTCTGGACCGAGGCCACGCCGTGATCTATCGCGGTCCTTATGCCTCAATCACGGATGACGAAGGCCATCTCTTTTATCGTGGTGAACGGATGGCGGTGTGTGAACGATCTTTCAAGCTGTTAACCAGCGGCGTCTTTAAAGATGATTTCATCGGCATCATTCCGGCAACATTGGGGGAACCGGTACCCATGTGCGCACCCGCCGGTACACGCCGTCCGGTCAGTGAGACCAAGTCTGCGCAGCAGATATCCACGTCCAGTGGCGGTTCCTGTTGCTGTTAAGACGATGAAGCTCTCTTTCATCATCCCGGTCCTCAATGAGGCGGAACGTATACAATCGTTTCTGTTCGCTTTGTTGCCGTATCAAAAGCGGGGGCATGAGGTGATCATCGTGGATGGCGGCAGCCGGGATGAGACGGTGAAGCAGGCGCAACATCAGGCAGACCGGGTTATCACCTCGGCCAGAGGCCGGGCCAGGCAGATGAATGCCGGTGCCGCAGAAGCAAGCGGTGATGTATTGGTTTTTTTGCATGCGGATACCGTGTTACCGGCGCATGCGGATTTGTTGATCACACAGAGCCTGACACAAGCGGCCGCTGTCTGGGGACGTTTTGATGTCAAACTGTCCGGGACAAAAACCATTTTTCGCCTCATTGCTGCGATCATGAATGTTCGCTCCCGGCTGACCGGCATTGCGACCGGTGATCAGTGTATTTTTGTTAAACGGGATGTGTTTGATCAGATCAACGGTTTTCCGTTGCAGGCCTTGATGGAAGATATCGAGATCAGCAAACGCCTGAAACGGATCAGTCGACCATACTGCCTCCGACCACAGGTCATCACCTCCAGCCGACGTTGGGAAGAGAAAGGGATCTGCCGGACCATTTTGTTGATGTGGTACCTGCGGGCGCGTTATTTCTGCGGCAGTTCGCCAGACAAGCTGGAACAGATCTATTATCAGCATGGCTGACCGTGTTCCCTATCCGAATGCCCGACTCATCATCTTCAGTCGCGCCCCACAACCGGGACACTGTAAAACCCGTATCGCGGCGACTATCGGTGACGCGGCGGCAGCCGATCTGCAGGCGCAGTTACTGACGGAAAAAGCAGCCATGGCCTGTACGGCGCCACTTTGCCCGATAGAGTTATGGTGTGCACCGGATTGCCGGCATCCGCTGTTTCAATCACTGGCTGCTGAATATCCCCTCACATTGCATCAACAAGCCGGGGCTGATCTGGGGGAAAGAATGTATCACGCCATGTCGGCAACACCGGCGGAATACACCATCATCATTGGCACGGATTGTCCTTTGCTTGATCGGCCCTATATCAAGACTGCATTGCAGATGCTGGCAGAGGGGAGCGAGATGGTGATCGGCCCGGCGGAAGACGGTGGTTATGTTCTGCTGGGATTACGACACATTGAACCAACGCTGTTCAGGGATGTGGAGTGGGGGACAGCACGGGTACTGGCTCAAACCCTGAACGCGGCTGACCGGGCAGGCTTGTCCGTCAGGCAACTGGCGATGTTGTGGGATCTGGATCGTCCTGAGGATTTGAGCCGATATCAGGTTGTGCATACGGCAACTGTCAAGCAGTAAACACATATAAATCAAATAGTTGCCGTTTGTGTTTCATCCTCCTGAATAGGGTATACTTTCTTTATAGTGAGTATTTTGGAAGTATCATGATTATCTACGACCTTGTGTGTGACGCAGAACACCGCTTTGAGGGGTGGTTCAAAAATATCGCGGACTTTGAACAGCAGATGAGCAGCGGTCTTCTGTTATGTCCGATGTGTAACAGTCAACATGTGCGCAAGGTTCCCACCGCCAGTTATGTGAATACCGGTGCGCCGGCACCCGCCACAGTCCGGCAGGCTGTTACGCCTGACACCGTTCCGACACAACGGCAGATGCTGGATCATCTTCGACAGGTCATCACTGAACAATTTGAAAATGTCGGCCATAAATTTGCCGAGGAAGCGAAGCGGATTCACTACGGTGAAGTGGAAGACCGAAATATCTACGGAACAGCCACCGCCGATGAGGTTACCGAATTACGGGAAGAGGGCATTACGGCGATACCGGTACCGATCCCTCTGGACAAGGAAAAACTGAATTAACACCACACAATACAACAAATAACCATTCCATATCACGACAGACAAATATATGACAAAAAGAAAAATTGGTTTCGCACTCGGCGGCGGTGCGGCACGGGGTTGGGCACATATCGGTATTATCAAAACCCTGCAACAATACGGTATTGTTCCGGATCTGATTTGCGGTACGTCCATTGGCGCACTGGTCGGCGCCGCTTATGCCACCAATAAAATGGAGGCGCTTGAAGAGTGGATTCTTACCCTGCGGCGTCGGGATATTGCCGGCTTTCTTGATTTCACCTTCGGTGGCGGGATGATTGAGGGGGAACGGATCATGAAGTTCTTTCTTGATCAACTGGGAGCCGATCCCGATATTGAAAAACTCACCACTCCATACGGCGCGGTAGCAACAGCCCTGGAAACCGGTAACGAGATCTGGTTGCAATCCGGCAGTCTGGAAAAGGCAGTGCGGGCATCGATTGCCTTGCCCGGTCTGTTTACCCCTATCTACCATAACGAACAGTGGCTGGTGGACGGCGGGCTGGTCAATCCGGTACCGGTATCCCTGTGTCGAGCCATGGGCGCAGATGTTGTGGTTGCTGTTTCCCTGAATGCCAATATGGTCGGTCGTTCCATGCGTAAGGCATTACCGGCTGACGATCAATCACCGGCCGGGAGCAGTGGCAGTGGCTCCAAAAACCGCATCCGTGGATTGCTGGAAAAATTCAGCAGTGTATCGAAAGAACAAAATGGTGTTGAAATACCGGGTTTGTTTGAGGTGATCAGTAACTCGGTCACCATCATGCAGGACCGCCTGACCCGCAGCCGCATGGCCGGCGATCCCCCCGAGTTGTTGTTATCACCGGATGTCAGCGATATCAGTTTGATGGATTTTGATCGTGGCGATCTGGCCATCGAACGTGGTGTACAGTGTGTGGAACGAAATGCCGCTGCGCTTGAAACACTGTTGTCGTGCTGAGCCTCAGGCACCAACATGCCTGGGATGTCACACCGCAACAGGCCAAACAAATCCAGTTAACGCTGCACGGACACCTGATTCTCTCTGATCAGATCGGCGCAGTGAATACTGTTGCCGGAGTGGATGTCGGCTTTGAAGATAACAACACCATCACCCGTGCCGCGATTGCAGTTCTGTCTTTTCCCGGGCTGGCGTTGCTGGAACACTCCATTGCCCGCCTGCCAACCTGCTTTCCCTACGTGCCGGGTTACTTATCCTTTCGTGAGATACCCGCGGTGTTAAAAGCGCTGGAAGCATTAAAACAATTACCCGATTTGTTGTTGTGTGACGGTCAGGGTATCGCCCATCCGCGACGTTTTGGTATCGCCTGTCATCTGGGCGTTCTGACGGACCTGCCAACCATCGGGGTGGCCAAATCACGCCTGATCGGTACGCATGATCCTGTACCGAAAACAAAAGGGCAGTGGGTGGCCTTGCAGGACAAGGATGAATGCATCGGTGCCGTTCTGCGCACCCGCCATGGCGTCAAACCCCTCTTTATTTCACCCGGCCACAAGGTTTCACTGACCACTTCTATTGATTATGTCATGCGCTGTGTCACCCGCTACAGATTACCTGAAACCACACGTCAGGCGCATCATCTGGCCTCGGGGTAAGCAAGGTGGTTTGGCCTGATGTCAAGGCGGTAGATCAGGCAAGCGATACATTAATCCAAAAACGTTATGACAGATCGTTCTGAACAGATCGCATCAGGTAATGAAAACCGGCTAAACTGGATACAGGAACTCAAAAAGGAAACCTTACCATGAGCCGCAAACATCATCGTGTCCTGGATGCCTTGCTGAGTGGTCCTGTCAGCGGCAATATTCACTGGCGGGAAATCGAATCCCTGCTGCGCCATCTGGGCGCCCGCATTGAACCCGGACACGGCGCCCGTATGAGAATCAGCCTGAATGGCGTGGAAGGTACGTTGCATGTGCCGCACCACAGCGGCGTTTGTGACAAAAACGATTTGCGCCATTTACGTGACTATTTGGCAACCGCCGGCGTGAATATGGCATCCATGAAATAGTGACCGCCACTCGATCTTATGTGATGCGTCGTCTCAGTAAACGCAGCACGGTAATTTGTCGGCAGATACCCTCCAGCAAGCCTCGCCGTAATGATGTCATATCATTGATTGCTCGGTGGTAGAGGCAGCTCTGCAAATATCCAATGTGCAGGGTTAATCCGGAATCCGTCTGATGGTGTTGTTGCCAGCATTGCAGCCATTGTTGCAGGGTAAGATTGATTGGCCAGGACTCGGCCTGCGCAATCGTGAGCAGAGCCATTTTACACTCTTCAGGTTTGTCAGCCCCGGCCAGTTGACGCACCGCTTTTGCATATCCTGTATACCGATAATAATATCTGAATATCCATTGCAATAATCCCTGCGCTAACCAGCCGCTGATCAAAACACACAGAAGGTAGATAGCGTTATAGCCCCATTGCGGCAGCGCGATTAACAGTGGGCTGTCCGGATAATAACTGACGATCTTGCCCTGTGCCGGATCAAAGAACCGGACTTTCAGGTCGGGCAAGCGGTGGATCCCGCTGGATTTGACGGTAAATGGATAGCGACCGGTTTCGCTCGAGCCTTGTGCATAAAAATGGATACTTGCATTGCTTTGTAGCTGATTGCGTAATGCTGCTGTGTTTTGTTTTGTGTAGGCAGTGCCGGATTCGGTTCGGATCGTCAAATACGCGATGCTATTTGTCACCAGTAAAGGGGCTTTGTCAATTTCAAGACGGGTGATGAATTTGCCCACCGGCATGGTGGGCGGGATATATTTGGGTAACGGACGAACCGTGAGTGACAGTTGTGGCGGGTGGAAACGATGGGTGGTAACCCCGTCACGGATATATTTGGCTGCCGGTAATTGCACCCTGTATGTGCCGCTGCTTTGGGGCTGGATGCGCCAGTGATATTGGTGTTCAACCCTGCCTGTACCGGCGATAATCCGATCTTCCTGATATGCGCTGACGGTCAGTGCAGAATGTTGAAATGTTTCACTCTCCAGGGCCAGAATATCACTGTCGGTGCTGATCCTGACATTAACCGCTCCGGCCTCACGTACCCAGAGCGGTGTATTGATCATCGTAAACTGTACCTGAATTTCACTGCCGGTTTTCCTGTCTATGGCCGGTGTGATAATGAGAGGAACCGGTTGACTGCCTTGACCCGCAAGCTTTAACGAGGGAATAAACAGCGTACCGGTGTGGCGGGCATATAACCGCACGGACAATCGATCGGTACCCGCAGTTGCATCAAGCTCAGGCTCAATCACAAAATCCTGTTCCAGTGGGGCAAGATCAATTTTGCGTATATCCACGCCGTGCAGCCGGGTCTGGAGTACTAATTTGATCGGTTTGCCATATTCCTGTGCCTTGTGTGACAGGTTGACCTCAAGGTCAGTGTTTGCCTGCCGGGCGGAACAGGGCAAAGACAGCAGCACCAACAGCAGATACAGTAATGCCCTGTTTACCATGGCCTGCTTCCCGGTACGACTTGCGGTTGCGCCTGCGGTGCCGGAAATCCGCTTTCGGTTTCGAAGATCCGTTGCCAGATCACACTCTCGTCAACCGACAAGGTTTCCAGATAAGCGCTCATGGATTCCACCGACGTGGGGTCGTAATGCCATTGCGTGTCTGCTGTCTCCTGTACGGAGCGATCTGCCGGTCTGGCGTCACGGATACCCCGTTCGATCATGTCCGCTGGTTGAGGACCGGCGGCGGCAGAACGTTTGATCGTTTGATCGTTTGTCGACGGATCATCCAGTGACAATCCACCCTGCGTGATCTCGGTACCTGCCGGGGGACGTCCCCGGGCCGGGCCGCGTCCCGGACGTGTGAAAACCGCCTCGGGTTGTTGCAGACTCTTTTGATGGAGTTCACGCGCATAACCCAGATTGGTAATGGCTGATCGATGATTCGGCGTGTAGTGCAGGACATCCTGATAAAGCGCAACGGCGGTTTCAAACTCATTGAGTTGATAGTGGCAATTAGCCAGATTAAACAGGGCCCGGCTGCGCTGTTGATCATTGTCTGCATCCAGAAATGCCTGGGTGAATTGTTGAATTGCAGCCGCATATTGCCCCAGCTTGTAGGCACTGCTGCCTTCGCCAAAGCGACCATGAAAACCGCCCAGTTGGGCATATATTTTTCCGGCCTTGATATAGTCTTCGCGTTGAAAGGCCTGATAGGCGGTTTGTTCAGACACCGTATCTGCTGCGATGCTTTCCTGTGGCGTGAACATACCCGGGCCCAATAAACAGATCAGTATTGCGCCGGCAGATCGAAACCGGTTTAAGCGCGGTTGCCATTGGCCTGCCAATAACAACAGCATGGCCGGGAACAGGAACCAGCCATATACCTCCCGCCAGATCACCGTCTGTTTATCTGTTGTTATCTTTTCACTGACAGGGATACGGGCGATACCCCGGTCATATAATTCGAGCCACTCCGCGTCTGTTTCCGCAAGATCGGCATAGCGGCCATTTCCCAATTGGGTCAGGCGAGTCAGCAGGGAGCGTTGCAGAGTGCTGGTGACGGCAAGGTTCTCGTGTTGTAACCAGTTTCCATCATGATCAAACAGGGCCGAACCGTCCGTTGTACCGACACCCAGGGCATAGATACGTATGCCGCGATCGTGGAGTTGTTTCGCCGTCGCCTCGATATTAACCTGTTCCTGCGCCGAGCCGCTGCCGGTTTCGCCATCAGTGATCAACAATAGGACGCGATTCCCGTCGGTGTTGGTAAAGACCTGTGCCGTTTCACGCAAGGCGGTATCCAGATCAGAACCGGCCAGTGGGATCAAGCCGTAGCGGATTTGGGCAAGATAGTGACGCAACACGGTTTTATCGCTGGTGGGCGGGACCAACAACAGGGCCTTGCCTGCATAGAGCATTATTCCGATTTTGACCCTGTCGGTACGCTGCAACAGATCATCAATTTCCAGTTTGGCCCGCGCCAGTCTGCCTGGCGCGACATCCCGTGCGGTCATGGAGCGGGAAACATCCAGCACGATCATCAGTTGCAGATAGCGTGATTTATCCTGGTGCAGGATCTGCTCCGGGATACGGGGACCGGCCAAACCGGCGGCGAGTAGTGTCCAGCTGAACACCAGCAGTGCAGGTCGCCAAAGTTGCTTTAGTTGAAATGCGCGCCGGTTCACCACTACCCAGGGCAGCAAGGCGGCCTCGGCATAGTTGCTGTTGCGTGGTTGCAGGATCACCCGGCGCAATATCCAGACCAGCCAGGGATACAAGGCAAGATAAAACCATAACGGGTGCCGCCACTCAAGCTGTTGTATCCAGTCCGTTATCATGTGCGGTGTCTCCACGTGACGAGTTGCTGGAGAAAGATACCAAACAGGGCAAGCAGTAAGGGCCAGTGATAGAGCGGGATTTGAATAAAGCGGGGCGCCGCCTCGATTTTGTGTCGTTCGCCGGACTGAATGGCCAGCAAAGCCTCACGCAGGCTTGCGGCATTATCCGCCCAGTAAAATTTTCCATCGCCTTCAGTTGCAATGGATTTCAGAATGTTGAAGCTTGCCGGGTGGAAGATCAAACCGCGATATTCTGTATCACCGGCTTTATAACTGCCGGCGCCAATACCGATGGTATGTACACGATAACCCTGTTGTTTCAGATATCCGGACACGGCGGCCGGATCGATCTCCCGATCCGGGCGATTTACATCGCTCACCAATACCAGTACCGGTTTGTTGTCATGTATTTGTGTTTGACGTAGTTGTTGCAGGGTATACAACAGTGCCTTGCCGGGATGGCTGGTGCGACCGGTGAGGACCGCCGGTTGCAGGCGGCGTATCATGACCTTTAATAATTCATAGTCATCGGTTAATGGCACCAGGGTATAGACCTGTTCCGAAAAAGCAATCACACCGATCCGGTTACCTTCCAGCCGAGTGATAAAATGATGCAGGACACTTTTCATCATGGTCATGCGATCAACGCGTTTCCCATCCACCAGATAATCCTTGAGCAACATGCTGATCGAGGTATCAACCATGAATATGGTATCCCGATAGGCCGGTGGTTCGGGCAATTGTTTGCCTTGTTTGTACGGTTGGGCGAGGGCAATATGCAGTAACAGAAACAACAGGACATACTGTAACCAGTGCAGCACAGGTTTCACGGCATGTTTACGTGATGGGGCTTGTTGCAGGTGTTCTTGAATCAAATCCAGGCGCGTGTGCCGAAAGTGTTTTATATGAAAGAGGTCCGGCAAATAACCGGGCAGGGCCAGAGTGCCGTAACGGATCAGCAAACCGAGCAAGAGCGCTGAAATCAGCCACAACCAAAGCCAGGCCGGTTGTTCGAAACGAACCGTGTACAATGTGTTGATGATCTCAGTCCACATCACTGTACACCCTTGCCTCGTTTAAGCCACTGACGGGTTTCCTGCAGCAGGTTTTCAATTTCTGCACGCCCGGGGGCTGCATCGGCATAACAACAGTAATTCAGACGCCGCAGAAAATGTTCCCAGTCCTGTTGCAACGGGGTGGTGAAGCGAACCTGTTGCAGTTGTGGTGCAAAGACACCACGCAACAAGGCATTCAACTGCACCGCGATATTTTTGCGTGCGGCCGAATTTTCCAGCGATAACCCAACAGACAGCTTATAAAGGACCAGACGCGCTTTAATCACTGGTTGTCGGTAGAAAAGATACGCGATAACACACAGCGCAACCAGACTCGCCGCGATCACAAGGACAACCGGCAGTATGGAGACAGCAGGCTCCAGCGGCGGCATGATCTCCACCCAGGATTCAAGTACCGGTTGACTGTCGGCCATGGTCAAATTCCAGACAGGATTGCAGTGTCTCGGTGGTCAGGCAGGTTTTGCAGGGAATGCCCTGTAGGCGAAAACACTGCAACAGGGCATTTTGTATGGTGGTCATGCGGTTGTGATAGCGGTTGTGCAGGGATGAATCGCCCGCACTGACCCTGAAGGGGGCTGCCATATCATTCATCGCCAAATAGTAATCACCGTCAGCCGGCAAACGCAGTTCTGATGGATCCATGATTTGATACGCATGTACGGTTGATTTACTGTTTAACCGGGAGAGTATCGATGCGGCGGTATCCGGCGCCAGATCGTGAAAATCACTGAGCAACAACACAAAACTGCCTGCAGGTATTCGCTCTGCCGACTCGCGCAGGATTGACAATAGATCGGGGTTTGGCTGCGAATCAGCCGGCGGCGGGCAGGGGGCGGTGAGGGCCTCCAGTAAGCGGTGCAGGCCGCTGTCATTGCCGGCCAACCAGTCAGGTTGCTCATTGAGCATCACACCGGCCACCGGGATATTCATGGCCTGGGCCTGATAGGCATAACAGGCTGCAATCGTTGCCGCCGCTTTTACCTTGATTTGATGACGCGTACCAAAACGCATGGCGGCGCGTCGATCCAGCAGGATAAATAAATGCGGGCGGTGTTCTTCGATAAACAAACGGGTGAATAACTCACCACTGCGGGCGTAGAGTCGCTGGTTGATGAGGCGTTGTTCGTCACCGGGTTGATATTTCCGGTTTTCGTCAAATTCATAGCCCCGCCCGCGATAGACTGATGCTATGTCTCCACTCTGCGGGTGTGCCGTGACATGATCGAACTGTAACAGACTGCGCGGCAGGGAACGGGCGTAACAGCGAATTTCGTCAAGTTCGTGCGCAGAAAGCAGGGCGTTTCGGGTTATATCGGCTGCGTTATGGCGCAGTGTGCGCAAACGGGTTGTATAACGACGAAAACGTTCGATCAGGTGTTTCATCAGGGGATCGGGAGAGCAGCCAGTATATTGCTGATGATCTCGTTGGCGCCGATTTGTTGCGCTTTGGCGGCGTAACTGCAAATCACCCGATGTCGTAATACATCAGCCGCCACCTCGAGAATATCATCGGGTATCACATACTCTCTGCCCTGCAAATACGCATGTGCAGAGGCGGCGCGCACCAGCGCCAGCGTGGCGCGTGGCGAGGCGCCATAAGCGATCAGGTTTTGCCAGTCAGGATTGAGTTTTTCCGGCGACCGTGTGGCATTCACGATCGCCACAACATATTGTTTTAAAGAGTCCTGAATATGGATCTCCGCCACTTCACGGCGCGATAACAGCACTGTTTCCGGACTGAGGCGGGTATCGATACTGTTTTGATCTCCACCAAAGTGCAGATTGCGATCCCGATCCAGAATCTGTAACTCCTCCTCTGCAGAGGGATAATCTATCGTCACATGCAACAAAAAGCGATCCAGTTGCGCTTCCGGCAAGGGATAAGTGCCGGCCTGTTCCAGCGGGTTTTGGGTTGCCATCACAATAAACAGATCCGGCAAGGGGTGAGAACGGCCGCTGATGGTGATTTGGTGTTCTTCCATGGCTTCCAGCAGGGCGGACTGGACTTTGGGTGGCGCCCGGTTGATCTCATCGGCCAGAATGATTTCATGAAACAACGGTCCCGGCACAAATCGAAAATCACCGGTCCGCGGATCAAACACATCACTCCCGGTAATATCTGACGGCATCAGATCCGGCGTAAACTGAATACGCTGGAAACCGGCATGGACCCCGCCTGCCAGTGCCTTGATGGCTGTGGTCTTGGCCAGACCCGGCGCACTTTCCAACAGGATATGTCCACCGGTAAGCACCGCGATCAACAGGCGATCAATCAGTCTGGTCTGACCGACAATATACTGTTCAAGGTGTTGCCGCAGTTTGAGAAATTCAGGTTGTGTTTGCATGTACCGGGACGCGTTGTTACGTTGAAACAATCATCTTAGCACAGTAACTCACTGAAAAGACAGGGAATAAAATACTCCCTGTCTTTGTTTAGTCGGGTCGGAATGGGGGCTCAGCTCCAGCCGAGGGCTTCACGCACCATCAGTGGGTTATCGGACTCAATCCAGTCCACATCCAGAGAAACCAGCCGTTGCACTTCTTTGGTGTGCGCTTCTTTCAGTTCGGTTTCCTTGCCCAGCGGGAAGAGGGTATAGGTCCCTACCGGCTTGTTGCGTTTGTGGTATTTTTGAATGGAATTGTCGTCGATAACGGTATATTCCAGTGCCGTGACTGAGGCATTGATCCACCTGCCGACAATGTCACGCTCCATTACCCAATTGAGAAACTTGGCGGATACCGGAATATCATCGTCATAGGCAAATCCGACACTCACCGCAGGGCAGGTCTTTTTCAACATATACAGCATGAAGAAGTCGATGGTGGTGCTGACCATTTGATCGGCAACGCCGACTTGATTGACCAGTTTACCGACTTCAGTACCGGTATGACGCGTCGACCACTTGGGAAAACTGGATTTCATATCCAGATCAAAAAAACAATCTGTCCCCTTCACCTCCTCCAGTACATCGATCAGGCGGGGTATACGTTCCTCGGTTGGATAACTCATCGGCACGCCATCGACGATCAAATCTTTGGGGATAATCAGTTCCTTTAATTCAGGCCAGGTGGTTTCACGAATATCCTTGTCAACACCGGTCATCCGCTTCAGGTTGTCATCGTGAAACAGAACCAGGGTGCCATCCTTGATCATCACCACATCAAATTCAAAACCATCGACTTTATCACTGGCGATTGCAGCCTTGATACCGGACAGGGTGTTTTCCTGGTGTTGCTTCACCATACCGCGATGCGCGACGAGTACCGGTTTGCCTTTTTCACGTTCTCTGAGGATTTTGGGGCCGAGCATAAACAGGTCCTTCTGGGTTGGGTTAATGTTTTGTTCGAGTTTTGCACAAGTATATAACAAGAGTGGTGGATTGCCATGTGGGCTTATTTATTACCTAAATATCCATAATCAGTAAAATTTGTCAGCCAATCAGATAGCAGGAGGTTGTACAAAAGACCCTACCGACGAGCTTGTCACCATCACTGATAATGACAGTTTTATGTCACGGATATCCTGCTGATGTGCTACTCTGAATAGAGGCGGTCTCAAAAATAAGGAAATGCGTTTATTCAGTCATGCGGAGCTATTGATGTCTTTTTCAATTATTCATCGTCTTGTGCCGGCGGCCAATATGTCTAAATTCCTTCTATGCCTGACCTGTTTCATCTTTTCCAACAGTTTGCTTGCAGCAAATACACCGAACTCAACCTGCAATAAATGGCTTGGTGAAGCCATTAAAAAGCAGCAATCTGTGATCACCAATAAACGATATATTAAATCGCTCCACTTGTTGAGTACTTCATGTAAAGCGATTCCAGACCCTCTCCGTACGGCCGCCGGTAAAGCAGGGCAGGCGGGTTCAAAGTCTGAGCGTCGCAACTACCTGATGCAGTCCCTGAATGCCTTTTTTCCGAGCGAGTGTCTGTCCGTTAAACCGGGACAACCGGCAGCCAGGCTGCCGGCGGTTTGTCTGGGTGAAGAACAACACGACGGTCCCTCAGCGGCGATATTACCGAATATAGATGCGGCGGCTTATCTCTACGGACAGGCCGTCAAAATGTCATTTTCTAGAACCAATATGGACCAGGACCTGGCCAGACGCTTTATGCAGAATTATTTCCTTGGCGCCGGTCTGTTATATGAGGCCGAAGAGAAGAACTGAGTGTTCTTTTCTCGTATAAATATAATTTAACATAATATGTATTATGCGCATGTTATAGGTAAATAACCGGCGGTACAGGGGCTATCGTTCAGGCTTTACGTTTAACTTTAAGAATATCGGTTATGCAGTTGTTTAATCGGGGATTTTTGCCTTTACAAATCGATTTGCTTGGCATATTCTCGGATAAATCTTACAGCAGCGCGTATCAGGTGCTGTATTATCCCGATCTGGAGGATGAAAATTCATGTCAACAATAAGAAAAATCCTTTTTGCGTTACTTGCAGTCACCATGGCCGGTCAGGTTCAGGCAGCGGAATCACCTCTTTATTTCGGCATCGGTGTAACTGACTATGCCATCGACGGAACCGGCGATGTCAGTCTGAATGGCTATACCGGCTATGTCGGCATCGATTTGGATAATATTTTCGGTCTCGAGGGTGTCTACATGAATTCCGACACACTTTCAGATCCAGGCGGCAGCGGCAACATCAAACTGAATTATGCAGGCATGGGGCTGTTACGTTTTAATCTGCGCTATAACCATCTGACACTTTATCTCTTCGGTGGTTATTATCTGGCTGAAATCGGCGCAACAATCAACTTCGGCACCTTGTCTTCGACTACTGCGCTGGAAACATCCGGTTATGTCTATGGTGGCGGTATTGATTTGTTTGGCACCAAGGACACCGCATTGTCAGTACGTTGGTACAAAACCGCAGATAAAGACGAGTCAGATTTTAATACGACGACCCTTAGTATCGGCCTGCATATCTATTACGATGTGCCCAAAGTTTTCAATCGTTATTAATCCAGCTCCATTATTTCCTTATAACGAGCTATCACCGGTTTCAAGTGCTCACCGCCGGCCTCAATCGCTGAGGCCAGGCCTTCCAGCGCCTCATTTTCTCCATGCACCAGTACAATCCGCAGCCGCTGGTCAAATCCTTTTAACCATCTCAACAGATCGTGTTGATCTGCGTGCGCGGAAAGACCGCCAACGGTGTTCACCTGTGCGGCGACCTTAATGGTTTCTCCCCACAGCCGAACATGTTTTGCGCCATCGACCAGTGCCCGTCCCAGTGTTCCCCTGGCCTGAAAGCCGACAATCATGATGTGACACTCCCTCCTCCATAAATTATGTTTCAGGTGATGCTTGATTCTTCCACCGGTACACATACCGCTGCCGGCAATAATAATCGCACCAGAGCGTATACTGTTGATCTGCGATGATTGACGTGGCGCCTTGGTGAAATGCAACAAGGGTCGTATGGCTTCCACATTATCATTCTGCAACAATTCAGTCGCTTCCTGATCATATAAAGAGGCATGCTTTTGATATACGGCAGTCGCATCAATGGCCATTGGACTGTCGACAAAAATATTCCAGTCCTGAATTGACCAGTCATGGAAATGTTTGGTCAGGAAATAGAGGAGTTCCTGGGTACGACCGACGGCGAATGCCGGGATAAGAATATTACCACCCTCTTTATGCGCCTGCTGAATAACCTGCCCTATTTCCGCAATGGTCTCCGCTAACGGGCGGTGCAGCCTGTTGCCGTAGGTGCTCTCCAGAAACAGCCAGTCAGCCGCAGTGATGGTTTCCGGATCACGCAATATTGGTTTGCCATAATTTCCCAGATCACCACTGAAGACCAGTTTGCGGGATTTGTTTTCTTCCTGCAGCCATAACTCAAGAATTGATGAGCCAAGTATATGGCCTGCATCAGACAATTGAAATTTAATTGTCGCATGCGGTTGTTGTATCTCATGGTAACGAATGCCTTTTATCTTTTTAATTGTCTTGCGTGCATCGTTGATCGAATATAAAGGCGCAATCATCAGCAAGCGTTTTCTTTGCCGTTTACGATTTTCGATCTCGGCATCTTTCTCCATCAGGAATGCAGAATCTTTCAACATAATCTCACACAGATCACGCGTGGCGTTGTGGCAGTAGATGTGCCCCTTGAACCCGGCTTTGACCAGTAACGGTAATCGACCGGAATGATCGATGTGAGCATGCGTCAGGATGACCAGATTGATCTGAGCCGGATCAAAAGGGAAACCGTGCAGATTTTTTTCTTCCGTAGCGCGACCGCCCTGAAACAGCCCGCAATCAACCAGTAGTCGTGTTTTGCCGACAGTGATCAAATAACAGGAACCGGTTACTTCACCTGCTGCACCAAAGAACTGAATATTCATGTGAGATTCCGCCATAAAACTTATGTAAAGACTAAGTTTTTACAATGATTATATATCATTTATTATGTGCTTAATTGACAGGGATCAATGTTGGTGCGCTTGTCAATGTATTTACTTTAAGGAGAGAGTTGTTTAGTCTGATAATACAGGGTCGATGTTGATATGACCTCACTATCGTGCAACCCTTTCCGGAGGCGTGCTATGACAGATAAATTATGGGTCGTTGTTGCCGACAGCGCCCGAGCCAGAATCCTTTCCGCTGAAAATCGTACAGCACCATTAGTCGAAATCAAAAGTCTTGAACATCCCGAAGGTCGAATGCATGCTGTTGATTTAACTTCCGATCTTCCCGGTCGTGACAGTGATCGCAGTGGCATGGGCCGCCATGCGGTTGGGACAACTGATCCGAAACAATATGAAGCGGAGAATTTTGCCCGGGAAATCACCACCTTTTTGGAAGATGCCAGAAACCAGAACCGGTTTTTCCAATTGGTCATCATTGCGGCACCCTCTTTCCTGGGAATATTGCGTAATCTGATGAGCACCCCGCTGGCACGACTGGTCGCCTCTGAACTGGATAAAAATCTGACCCAACTTGATGTAACTGTCATTCGGGAGAATCTGTCGGGTCTTCTCTCCCCTGAACCGGCCTGAAACAGGCCGGGTTCAACCACTCAATCCTTGCAGGAGGTATTGTTATGGCCGTAAGACCCACGATCGGTGCATGGTATAAAAACCTTGAAGATGGCAGTCTTTTTGAGGTTGTCGCCTATGATGAAGATGATGGCACAATTGAGGTGCAGCATTTTGAAAGCGAGATAGAAGAGTTTGATATGGACAGTTGGGAAGAGATGCCATTGGAAGCGACATCGGAACCGGAAGACTGGTCAGGACCCTTTGATGATCTGGTACAGGATGATATGGGAGATACCGAAAATATCCGTACTCCGGAAAATTGGTCCGGTCCTATCAACGAATTTGACTAGGCTGGTCGGGTTTTTCTAGATTCATCCCGAATTCGGGCTAGACTTTCTTATTGGTCCAATATTCAGAAAATCACCGAATGTCTGATGATTCCGTAGACGTCCAGGCGCTTCTAACAAATCTTGCCCGATCCTATCTGGCGGAACTACCGCATCGTCTTGATGAAATCGAGTCAGTGATCCTTGCGTCGGCGTCCGCCGGACAATTTCCGGAACAGTATGCCAATCTGTATCGAATGGTACATAGTTTAAAAGGCACGGCCGGTACCTACGGCTATCACATCATTACAACGATATGCCACAATTTTGAGGATAGTCTGTCTACCGTACAGGGTGATTATGCCCAGTATCAACAAAAGGGGAATACATACTGGCTGAAATATGTCGATCTGCTTCGTACCACTTTGTGTGCGCTGGAAACAGAAGTGACAAATTTTGCAGATATTGAATCTGAACTGGTCAGGTTGACCGAGTTTCGCTCTGACAACACAACAATAATTTGTCATGGGTTAATCGTCACCACCAGTCGTTTGTATGAGAACATCCTCTCCGAAGTCTTCGCCCAAACTCCGGTGGTGTTTGCCTACAGCCGTGATGGTCTGGAAGCCCTGGGTCGGCTTATCAACGAAAAATTTGACTTTCTGGTTACCGATATGGAAATTCCCACCCTGAATGGTCTTGCTCTGGTTAATGCATTTCGTATGTCCAATTCACACAACAAATCGCTTAAAACAATTTTACTCACTTCCAAAATGACATCCAGGCTGGAACGTTTTGCTGATCCGGACAAGACCATCATCAAAGATAATTTCTTTATCGACAACATCAAAACTGCAGTCACCGAGGTCCTCGCGGAGTTACAGCAGTCTTAGCGCGACGTTTTGATTGTTTTAGTATTTTGTATATTTCTATAACCACCAACAGGCTGATGGCCAGGGCAAACAGAATAGTCCAGTGTGACAAACTTACCGGTTGTACTTCCAGAATGGCATTCAACCCGGGCATATACATGGCGCCGATGTGTAATAGTTGGGCAAGTATTGTGCCGATTAACAGGATCGGATTACGCAGGGGGTTGAGTCTGAATACCGATCTGGTTTCAGAGCGACTGTTAAAGACATGAATATTTTCAAACAGGACCATTAATAACAACACGCTGTTACGCGCCTGCTCTGTGCTGTAACCCAGTGATAATAACCAGGAGAAGGCCAGCCAGGCAACCACTCCCATCACAACGGCTGAGAGACAGACCCGCTCAATCATGGCGCGGTTGAAAATCGGTTCCTGCGGTGAACGTGGCGGGTGTTGCAACTCATCCCCTTCGCCCGGTTCAAAAGCCAGCGCGACATCCTGGATACCATTGGTGACCAGATTTAACCAGAGTAATTGCACGGCGGTAAGCGGTATCGGCAAGCCGGACAAGATGGAGAGCAGGAACAGCACAATCTCACCGGCTCCGGTAGAGAGTAATAAAAAAATGACCTTGCGCACATTGGCGTAGGCGATCCTCCCCTCTTCTATGCCGGCCACAATCGAATTAAAATTATCATCGGTGATAATAATGTCGGCCGTCTCCCGTGCGATATCGGTGCCGGATTTGCCCATAGCCACTCCCACATGGGCGGCTCGCAAGGCCGGTGCATCATTGACACCGTCACCGGTCACTGCGACAAAATGACCATTGCGTTGCAGAGATTGAACGATGGTTAGTTTTTGGTGCGGTTCAACCCGGGCATAGAGATGAGAATAACGGGTGACCTGATCCAGTTCGCTGTCATCCTGATACTGGTGCAGCATGCGGCCCGTTACCACCTGTTCTTCCCGATTTGTCAGTCCCAGGCCATCGGCGATGACTTTGGCGGTAACGGGATGATCACCGGTGATCATGGCTACATCAATGCCGGCAGCATGACAGGCGGTGATCGCGGCAGCGGCTTCTTCACGCAGTGGATCAATGATCCCGACCGAACCAAGAAAGATCAGGTTTCCCAGATAATCCGGTTTGATGCTGTCGACAGTCCCGACTTCTTCCGGATAGCCCATTGCCAGCGAGATTACCCGATAGCCCTGTTCAGCAAGTCGCTGGGCATAAGCCTGTTGCGCGGCGAGATCGAGTTGGGTTTCACCTTCAGCTGTCATCATCCTGTTGCACAGGGAGAGGATTTTCTCCTGCGCGCCTTTGACGAATAGTACCGGGCGTTGATCGATTTGATGTAATGACGCCGCATATTGATTGGCAGGCTCATAGGGTATGCGTGCCAGCTCCGAATACTGCTCGATCAGTTCATGTTGTGTGAGGTTAAGTTTATGTGCCATGACCAGCAGTGCCACATCCACCGCATCGCCATGATGTACCCATGTATCATTGCGATGCCCCAGAAAGCCTTCATTGGCCAGAACCGCAGCGATGGCCAGCCGGTGGATATCCGGGGTCATCTCAGTGCTGTTACCTGATTGATCCTGGTCGCCTTCCGGACTCATGCCGATGCCGGTGAGTTCAACAACCTGTCCCGACGGGAGAACAAACTCCCTGACCGTGAGTTCATTCACTGTCAGGGTGCCGGTTTTGTCGGAAGCGATGTAGGTACACGAGCCCAATGACTCCACCGCCACCAGGCGTCTGACAATGACATTGCGTTTCGCCATGCGGCGCATGGAGATCGACAAGGCCACCGTCATGGCCACGGGCAGGCCTTCCGGGATAGCGGCGACGGCCAGCGCCGCGCCGACCAGCATTACTTCGGTTAGTGCTGTGCCACGCAGAAAGCTGATCAAGCCCAGCAGAATCACCATGATTCCCATCATCCAGGCAATCCGAAAGGTGAATAACTCCATGCGCAGCAACAGTGGCGGTTTGACACCGCTTTGGCCCAGCACTTCTTCCGCAATCCGCCCCAGTTCCGTCTGCATACCGGTGGCGGTGACAATACCACGGGCTCGACCGCGTGTGACTATTGAACCGCCATAGACCATATTGAATTGCTCCGGCATGGTGGCATCAATATTTACCACCTGATGCGCGTCTTTCAAGACCGGCAGCGATTCACCGCTAAGCAGTGATTCATCAATCTCCAGACCATGCGTCTCCAGTAAACGGATATCTGCAGGGACCTTGTCGCCGGATTCCAGCAGGACCAGATCACCGGGCACCAGCATGTCAGCATTTAATTCGTAGGCTTCACCGCTGCGAATCACCCGGGCCAGACGCGTGACAATCTTTTGCAATGCCGCTGCGCTTTGTTGGGCGGAAAATTCCTGGATGGTGCCGATAATGGCATTCAGCAGCAACACGATAATGATAAATCCGGCATCGGTGAATTTTCCGACCAGCAGAGAGGCAATTCCTGCCACAACCAAAATGTAGATCAAGGGATTGAGAAACTGACGGAAAAAGATCCGGGCCATGCCGGCTTTGGCGGCTTCCGGCAGACGATTCGGACCAAAAACAGCCTGGCGCTGTTCGGCCTCTTGCGTCGATAACCCCAGTCGGGAACTGCGTAACTGATCAAGCACAACATCACCTGCCAGCGCATAGGGCTTTACCGGGATAACCGGACCGTTCGGCGGTGAATCAGTTGTGCTTGTCGTTATCATTTGTTTATCTCTCGCGAGTGAAAGACCGGAATTCTACTGTCATACTGATAAGTATGAATCATTCAACTGACTTATTCAGTAACGTCCTGTCACGTCAAATTTGGCAAAGCAAATATCGTTATTGCGAAGCAGGCCAAATCGTTGATCAATCCATCCAGGACAGTTGGCGACGGGTGGCAAAAGCACTTTCTGTTGCCGAGCGGGATGCAAACGCCTGGGAACATGCCTTCTACCAAATGTTGGAAGGCTTTCGCTTTTTACCCGGTGGACGCATCCTCGCCGGGGCAGGCATCCCGCATCAGGTCACCCTGTTTAATTGTTTCGTGATGGGCGCGATCGAAGATTCCATTGATGGTATTTTTGACGCACTCAAGGAAGGGGCCTTGACCATGCAGCAAGGTGGCGGGGTTGGTTATGATTTCTCCAACCTGCGTCCCCAGGGCACCCGGGCAAAACGGGTGGGCGGTATTGCCTCCGGGCCGGTGAGTTTTATGCGCATCTGGGACAGTATGTGTGCCACCCTGCTCTCCACCGGTGTCAGGCGTGGGGCCATGATGGCGACCTTGCGTTGTGATCACCCGGATATCGAACGTTTTATTCGCGCCAAACAGGATCAACGTGAATTGCGTCATTTCAATCTGTCCGTTTTGGTCACGGATGCCTTGATGGAAGCGGTGGAAACCGATGCCGAGTGGCCGTTGATTTTTCCGGCACAACATCTGGATGAGTCAAACGATGCGATAATTGAGCGAAATTGGTGCAGTAATTTACCAATTCCTTGCCGGGTTGTCCGTACCATCAGGGCCAGAGACCTGTGGGATATGATTACCCGCGCCAATTATGAGTATGCCGAACCCGGTGTCCTGTTTATCGATCGCATTAATCAGGAAAATAATCTGGCCTATCGCGAGTACATCAGTGCCACCAATCCCTGTGGCGAGATCCCTTTACCGCCTTACGGTGCCTGTGATCTGGGTTCTATCAATCTGACACAATTTGTTTTGGACCCTTTCACCGAAACGGCACGACTGGATCTGGACGGGATCATCGATACCACCGGGACAGCGGTTCGCTTTATGGATAATGTCATTGATGTCTCGCAGTTTCCCTTGCCGCAACAACATCACCAGGCACAGGGCACCCGACGGGTCGGCCTGGGAATCACCGGTCTGGCTGACATGCTGTTGATGCTGGGGCTGTCCTATCAGGGTGAAGCGGCGCGCCAACAGGCGGCACAAGTCATGCAGACGATTTGCCTGACTGCATATCGCAGCTCCATTGCCCTGGCGAAAGAAAAAGGCAGCTTTCCTTTACTGAATAAATCCCATTATCTGGCCGCCCCATTTATTCGCCGTCTACCGGAGGATATACACGCCGGCATCGCGCAACAGGGTATTCGTAACAGCCATCTGTTGGCTGTAGCCCCCACCGGCACCATCAGTTTGTTGGCAAATAATATCTCCAGCGGTATCGAGCCGGTTTTTCAGTGGGATTACCAACGTCGTATTCTGCAAGAAAACGGCGAATTTGCGGCCTATAAACTGGAAGATTATGCGGCATGGCTGTGGCGTAAAACGCAGGGAGAGGCGCCACGGCCGGATTATTTTGTTGACAGCAGCATGTTGCAACCCGCCGATCACCTGGCCATGCAGGCGGCTGTCCAGCCCTGGGTGGATAATGCCATTTCCAAAACCATTAATATCCCGGCGGATTACCCATATGAGTCCTTTAAAGATATTTATCAACTGGCTTATCACGCCGGTTTGAAGGGATGTACCACCTTTCGTCCCAATCCGGTCACCGGTTCCATCCTGGCGTCGAATGGGGAGCCTTCCCGCCAATGCTGTACACCGGAACGTGAAGCCGATTAGTTTAGGGGGAAAAATTCGGTTAGACTGGATTCATGAGACGTTTCATTATCAGCATGGGGTTGGCGGCGCTGTTATTGGGTACGGGCAGCGCATGGTCTGCAATCTATACCTGGAAAGACAAGGACGGCACGATCCACTATTCAGACAAACCCCGCAACGAACAGGCCAAGACGGTCGATCTCAAATCAACCATCAATGGTTATTCCCCGTCGCCGCTGCCGGAGAGCGCCCCTTCACCACGAAACCACGTATCGACAAGTCACCGCAAAAACACGGCCATTCCCCACCTGAAACCGGGACAGGTGATTATGTATTCCACGACCTGGTGTGGTTTTTGTAAGAAAGCCAAGGCCTGGTTCAAGAAAAAAGGCATTCAGTACACTGAATATGATATTGAGAAATCATCTCAAGCCAAATCCGAATACCATGCTTTGGGCGGCGGTGGTGTCCCCTTGATATTAATTGGTAAAAAAGACGGTCATCACAAGATGAGTGGTTTTTCCGTCGCCCGGTTTGAGAATTATTATCAGTCGAAACAACCCTGAATACTTGTCCGGGATTCTGATCCCGATCAATTACTCCCCGCTCTATCTATACTTAGTATTGGTACACAACCGATATCTATTCCGGAGTGCGGATGAAACCAGGATTGAGTACAACGATCGACGGTAATCAGGCCGCCGCTGCCATTGCCCATCTGACCAACGAGGTCATCGCCATCTATCCCATCACCCCCGCCTCCCCCATGGGCGAATGGGCCGATGAATGGTCCGCCAACGGCCAAACCAATCTGTGGGGCAGTGTCCCGAAAATCATTGAGATGCAAAGTGAGGCCGGCGCAGCCGGGGCGATTCACGGTGCATTACAGGCCGGCGCCTTAACCACGACCTTCACTGCGTCGCAAGGGCTGTTGTTGATGTTGCCGAATATGTACAAGATCGCCGGTGAATTGACGCCGGCGGTGTTTCATATTGCCGCCCGCTCACTGGCCTGTCAGGCCCTGTCCATTTTCGGTGATCACAGTGATGTCATGTCAGCGCGAATGACCGGCTTTGCCATGCTGGCCGCCAACTCGCCGCAGGAAGTGCAGGATATGGCGGTGATAGCCCAGGCCGCCACACTGGAAGGCCGCATTCCCATTTTGCATTTTTTTGATGGTTTCAGAACCTCACACGAGATCCAGAAGATCCGGCTGGTGGATCACGCCACAGTACAGGCCATGCTCGATCAGGAAGCCATACACCGCTTTCGACAACGGGCCATGTCACCGGATCATCCCGTTTTGCGCGGCACCACACAAAACCCGGATGTCTATTTTCAGGGAAGGGAAACCGTCAATCCCTTTTATGATGCCATGCCGGGAATTGTTCAGGCCTGTATGGATCGCTTTGCAACATTGACCGGCCGGCAGTACAAACTGTTTGATTATATTGGAGCACCCGATGCAGAGCAGGTCATTATTCTGGCCGGTTCCGGTGCGGAAACAGCCCAGGAAACCGTGGAATATCTGCAGGCACAGGGTGAAAAATACGGTGTATTGAAGGTGCGTTTATATCGCCCCTTCGACGCTGACGCCCTGCTCGCCGCCCTGCCTGCCGGTGTGAAACGTATTGCCGTGCTGGATCGGACCAAGGAACCGGGCAGCGATGGAGAACCATTATATAAAGATATCGTCACCGCCGTTGCCCAGGCGTGTTGTGCGACAGGTAAACCCCTGCCCGTGGTCATCGGTGGCCGTTATGGTTTGTCATCCAGGGAATTTACTCCGGGTATGGTCAAGGCGGTGTTTGATGAATTGAAAAAAGACAAACCGAAAAATCATTTCACCATCGGCATTCATGATGACCTGACCCACAGCAGTCTGGAGTGGGACCCGGCTTTTCGCACAGACGCCAATCATGAACATTTTCAGGCCATGTTTTATGGTCTGGGCAGTGACGGCACGGTCAGCGCCAATAAAAACAGTATCAAGATCATCGGCGAGTCCACCGATCGCTATGCGCAGGGCTACTTTGTTTACGATTCCAAAAAATCGGGCGCCGTGACTGTCTCGCATCTGCGATTCGGGCCGAACCCGATCCACTCCACCTATTTGATTGGGGACAACGATGCTGATTTTATCGCCTGTCACCAACCGGTGTTTCTGGAACGCTACGCCATGCTGGACAAGGCGGCGGACAAAGCGGTCTTTTTATTGAACACCACAGCAACACCGGACACGGTCTGGAAAACATTGCCAAAATCCATGCAGCAACAAATGCTGGACAAGCAGATCCGGTTTTATTGTATCGACGCCTATGCCGTGGCGGCGGCAACCGGTATGGGCAAGCGCATCAATACCATTATGCAGACCTGCTTCTTCGCTATCTCGGGTATTCTGCCCCGTGATGAGGCCATCACCGCGATCAAGGATGCGGTGACCAAAACCTATGGCCGCAAGGGTCAACGGATCGTCGACTTTAACTTCCGCGCCATTGATGCTGCACTGGCCGCCTTGCATGAAATACCGCTGCCGGGCAATGCGGACAGCAAACTGGAAATCCCACCACCGGTTCCCGCCGATGCCCCTGATTTTATTCGCAATGTCACAGGACGCATTATCGCCGGCCTGGGGGACACCATTCCGGTGAGTCAAATGCCCAATGACGGCACCTATCCCACCGGCACCGCCATGGTGGAAAAGCGTAATCTGGCGCTGGAGATACCGGTCTGGGAGATGGAACTGTGTACCGATTGCGGCAAGTGTCCATTGGTCTGTCCCCATGCCGCGATACGCAGCAAGATCTTTGATGAAGCACTGACACAACATGCACCGGCAAGTTTTAAACACCGCGCCACCCGCGGCAAGGAATTTCCGACCGGTACCCATATCACGTATCAGGTCGCACCGGAGGATTGTACCGGTTGCGGACTGTGTGTGGAGATCTGCCCGATACGGGATAAATCCAACGCCAGTCGCAAGGCGTTGAACATGGCGCCACAACCGCCATTACGGGCGGCGGAACGGGATAACTGGAATTTCTTTTTAAGCGTGCCGGAATATGATCGCAGTCACTTGAAAAACAGCACCATTAAGGGCGCAATGTTGATGCAACCCCTGTTTGAATTTTCCGGCGCCTGTGTCGGTTGTGGTGAAACACCCTATGTGAAACTGGCCAGTCAATTGTTCGGTGATCGCATGCTGGTCGCCAATGCAACCGGCTGTTCATCCATCTATGGCGGCAATCTGCCCACCACGCCCTGGTGCAAAAATCCGGATGGACGCGGCCCGGCCTGGAATAATTCCCTGTTTGAAGATAACGCAGAGTTCGGACTGGGTATCCGGCTTGCGGTCGACAAACAACAGGAATATGCCCGGGAATTGTTACAACAGTTACGCAGCGATTTGGATAACACTCTGGTGGAAGCAATCCTCGCCGCCGATGAGTCCACTGAAGCCGGTATACAGGAACAACGGGCTCGTATCGACACACTCAAATCACTACTGGCCGGATTGGCTGCACCGGTGGCAAAAGCGTTGCTGCAACTGGCCGATATGTTGTCACGCAAGAGTGTCTGGATCATGGGCGGTGATGGTTGGGCCTATGATATCGGCTACGGCGGTGTGGATCATGTGCTTGCCAGTGGCTATAACGTCAACATACTGGTGCTGGATACGGAAGTCTATTCCAATACCGGCGGTCAGACTTCCAAAGCCACACCCCGCGGAGCGGTGGCCAAATTCTCTGCCGGCGGCAAGTCCAGTGGTAAAAAAGATCTCGCCCTGCTCGCCATGGAATATGAAAATGTCTATGTGGCGCACATTGCCTACGGCGCAAAGGATGTGCAGACCCTGCGGGCCTTCCTCGAAGCGGAGGCCCATGCGGGCCCCTCATTGATCATCGCCTATTCACCCTGTATTGCGCATGGCGTGGACATGGTGAACAATCATCGACAACAGGAACTGGCGGTGAAGAGCGGTCATTGGCCCCTGTTCCGGTTTGATCCCAAGCGGATCAAGGAAGGCAAGAATCCCCTGCATCTGGATTCCGCAGAACCGTCTGTGCCCTATCGTGAGTTTATCAACAGTGAAACGCGCTTTAGCATGTTATGGCGATCACATCCGGATGAAGCGGAACGCTTGTTGGAACAGGCTCAGCATGAAGTGAACCACCGTTATCAATATTACAAACAACTCGCGGAGATTGACTGGGACGAACACACCAGCCCGTCTTCCATCAAGGCCGCCGGAAAAATTGCCGGTGGCGGAGGAAACTAAATATGGTGGATTTAAGCTGTGAATATCTGGGACTGAAACTGGCCCATCCCCTGGTGCCTTCCGCCTCACCACTGAGTCGCAATCTGGATGATGCCAAACAACTGGAAGATGCCGGGGCTTCCGCTCTGGTAATGCACTCCTTGTTTGAAGAGGAGACGCAAAGCGACGAACAGTTGTTCAGTCGCTTTCTGATTGAGCAGGATATCGGTTATGCCGAAGCAGATACCTTTTTGCCCACCCCGGCCAATTATGTCAATGAAATGGATAACTACCTGGAACAGGTGCGTAAACTGAAAGAGTCCTTATCCATTCCTGTGATTGCCGGCCTGAATGGTGTCTCCATGGATGGCTGGGTTAATCACGGCAAGGAACTGCAACAGGCAGGAGCTGACGCACTGGAATTGAATGTCTATTATATTCCCGCCAATATCCATGAAACGGGACAGGACGTGGAGCAGCGCTACATCGATCTGCTCACCGAGCTGCGCCGGCATGTCTCCATTCCTGTCACCATGAAGCTGTCATCACAGTTCAGTTCTATTCCGCACTTTGTCAAGCAACTGGAGCAAGCCGGCGCCAATGGGGTTGCCCTGTTCAACCGGTTTTATCAGCCGGATATCAACATCGAAACCCTGCATGTGGAACCGAAGATCAAATACTCTTCACCCATGGAGTCACTTTTACGGGTTCGCTGGGTCGCCATTCTCTATGGTCAGGTGGATCTGTCATTGGCCGTTACCGGCGGGATACACAGCCACAAGGATGCGCTCAAGGCCTTGCTGGCGGGCGCCGATGTCACCCATTTATGCAGTGAAATATTAACACGCGGTGCACATCGGATTGGAGAGATAAGGGATGATATCGCGCACTGGCTGGAGGAACATGAATATGAATCCATCCGACAACTTAAGGGCAGTGTCAGTTACAAAAACGCGATCAATGCGAGTTTTTATGAGCGCGCCAATTATATAAATGTGCTGGACAGTTACACTCCCGCTCCCGGTGTCTGGCGCTGAAATCCCCTGTTTATGTATCAAAAGGCACAAAAACAGGGCAAATCACCGGTGATAATTTTCGGGAAATACCTGCCCCGGCTCTCCTCAGCGGGGGGATGCTCCGGTATAATTCAGCAACTATCCTTCATCGTTTCCTGTTGAATTGAGGTTAATCCAAATGAATATTGATCGTCTTGTTTTTGCTATCGCGGGTCTGTTTATCCTGGCCAGTCTGGCCCTTTCTCAATACCACTCTCCCAACTGGCTGTGGTTTACCGCTTTTGTCGGCGCCAACATGTTTCAGGCCGCCTTTACCGGTTTTTGCCCCATGGCAAACATTCTGAAGTTGTTTGGTAAAGAAGCGGGTTGCGCCTTTAAATAAAACTATTCCGTATAGAGGGCGTTCCGCCCTCTATATTCATTTCCCCGGCGTTTCACAATTTTCCCGGCATCATGTTGACGAAAAATCTTTCCGAACTAAAATTCAATGAGTGTTAAATCAAGCTCATTCATAATGAAAATCAGCCTGTTTCTGTTCTGCCTGTTGTGTCCCCTGCTGCTGTACGCCGCCGTCGATGAAGATGACTATCAAAAAATCGACTATACGCAGATTCGGCACATTCATGGCGCATTACTCAAAAAAAGCACCGCCGGTACCGGACACAATCTGGCCGCAACCACCCACAAATATCGGCTGACGGTAAAATTCAGTCGTGACATTCGCAAGCTCTCACCGGCAAACCGGAAAGTGTTACAAGACTGGGGCGAAACACTGCGCGTCCGCGAGGATTTTCTGGCTCAATACCAGCGTGAATTCAAAGTTGCCCTGAATGGTGAAACACTCTGGATACCGCTGCGTGAACCCATGGTCAATGATATGGGTAATGAGCTGCACACAGATAATGCGTTTGAACTTTTTGTCTTGTTGATCGGTGCGATTGATCAACGCTTTGTTTTCCTTGCGACGGATTTTAAGAGCTCACGCTCCCTGGAACAGTAGATTATTGGTCGTTGTCAGGCAACAAGGAAGAAACATCGATCAGAGTTCCGTCCGGATCGGACAACAGCATTCGGTGTTGGCCGTAAAAGGTGGGCCGGGGTTCCTGCAAGATGGGAAAACCCAGTTCATTGGCCCGCAGCAGGACTGTTTCTACATCATCCACAATAAAGGTTAAATAAAGTCCGTTGGCCGGTCCATCATAGTGTTTGGGAACCAAATCATAGTTCCGATCAATGATACCCAGTTCCAATGCCCCATTTTGTGGACAGACCAGATGGACATACCAGTCACTGTCGAAATTCAGTCTGAAATCGAACAAGTCCATGTAGAATTTTTTTGACTTATTGATATCAGTACTGCATATATTGGTGAATAATCGGTTCATCTATAACCCTTACAAAGGACGTATATTTTCGACGACAGAATATACCTTATGGTATAGAATAGAAAATGGGGAAAATAAATATCGTCTGTATAAAGATTACTCACAATTACCGCTATGAAAAACCCGGCTTTAACATCCTTTACTCGTCTGCGCCGGCATAAATCTGCATGAATCTTTCCGTATCTTCGCTGCGTCGTATAAAAATTCTGCTGTTGATCACTTTAGGTGTTTTAGTGATGGGTCTCATATTGCCTGAACAGCCGATGATCCCGGTACAAGGCGCCACGAAAAATGACTGGAATCGGGACAGCTTCTGGCATTATCCCTGGGGCAAGTCGGTGGTACACAAAGGCATTGATGTTTTTGCGCCGATCGGTACACCGGTTATCTCTTCTTCCTATGGCTTGGTTATCTACACCGGCACGCTGGAGATCGGTGGAAATGCCGTTGCGGTATTGGGTCCCGGCTGGCGTGTCCACTATTATTCTCACCTGCACACGATTGATACGCGCCGATTTCGTCTGGTGGAGACCGGTGAACTGCTGGGTACCGTGGGTAAAAGCGGCAATGCCGCGAAACGACCGCCACATCTGCATTACACCATAATTTCCCTGCTGCCCCGCCTGTGGCGTTGGGACAGCAGTCGACAGGGCTGGAAAAAAATATTTATACTCAACCCTGCCGATTATTTACCAAAAAAGAACAAGATAAAAAAAGCAACAGGGGACAAGAGCAATGCCTAATCGCAATATTTTCCTGGCCATAGTGATGATGGTTTACTTGTCCGGTTGTGCCTCGACCGGCCCGGGCACTGCACCAAACGATGTCAACAGTATCCATGAACCGGTCCCCTACATCACCGCGGGTCTGCCGGCAGTACCGGCACACCAGCCGGAACAGCCAGTCCAGCCGGTGACACCGAACAACTCCGGCTACAGGCCTGTCCCACGCCGCCCTCTGGGAACAGTGCTGGGTAACGGCATTACATTAAGGTCGCCGGATCGGGCCGAAAACGGTGCTGTCGTGCCCGTTTCGATTAATGGTATTAATCTAGGCAAGAATGAACAGATAGAGCTCCTTGCCAATCTCTGTCCTGCCGTTAAAGTCACCAACACCGGACAACGCACCATCCGGTCCTTTTCCTCAAGAGTAAAAATGGTCTCGGGTCAGGGCAAACTCACCGTCAAACTGAACGGCTCCCCGCTGGGTGATGGCAAGCAACTTGATATCAAGATCGGTGACGAACCGTGTCAACGTTTTCGCGGTTATGACGAAAGTGGGTTTTACCCCACCGAGGGGAGCGTGGACCAGGCGATGCGCAGAAGGTCTTCGATTCGTGCGCGAGGCAAATACGCGAATGGAACAACCACCATCAAGACCCTGATTTCACACCCGATGGAAACCGGAACACGTCGGGACAGAAGAACAAACGAGATCCTCTCGCCGCTCTATATTACCGATCTGGTGTTTATCATCAATGGCGAAACAGTGGCGGCACTGAAAATTTCTCCCGCTGTGTCGAAAAATCCCTATTTCTCCCTTGAGGTGGACGGGGGAAACCGAGGTGACAGCTATACGATAGCCTGGCGCGATAACATCGGCATGTCCGATGCAATAACAGCCACATTACGCTGATCTGTCCCGGACGATGATTAATGCTCGCCCTTGGTTCGCAACAAACCGGCCAGACGGTTGCCCTGTTTTTGCGGACCACCGCGGGGAAAGATGCGGTGCAGATAGGTACTGTTACCCCGTTCCGGACCCCAGACCGTTTTGAAATGTTTAACCATTTTGCGGACTTCGCATTGCACACCGTGTTCCTGAAAGTAGTTACGCAGGAAATACACCACTTCCCAGTGCTCATCGGTCAGTGTCAGTCCCTCGTTTGCCGCCTGGGCATGCACAAAATCTTCTGACCACTGGTCAAGGTGCACGATATAGCCCTCCGAGTCGGTCAGGACAATATCACCATTCACATCAAGTTCGCGCGTTTGCATGTTTGGATACATGTTCTATTCCTGTTCTATCCGGTTGGTTGCTCAATGATTCGGTAAAACACCGGTCTGTGGCATATCGGCCAGACCGGTCTCCCGCGCATGCTCCTGAAAACCGCGGTTGCGCCAGAAGAATGCGCCGGGCATGGTGGTTGGGATCACCAGTACATAAAACAGGGCGCGACTGATAATGGCCGTTGCCAGAATCGATGTCAGTAAGAGTGAACCGGTAACAACGTTTGGCGTTGTTGCCGGTACAGCCAATGCCAGTGCGCCCAGCGCAAACAAATTAATAGTCAACAATCCATTGCGCAGGTAATAACTGTAACCATAGGTTGTGGTCTGGTCATACCAGGATGCCGCGCCCTCTCCTCCCTGGCGCACCATGTCCCGTCCATGGAACAGGTGACCGGCGGCTTCCATACCGGAACCGATCAATGCCACAAGCGCCATAGCTTGTATCAGATGGTGGTTGGCGTCCGGTCCCGTTACCACGCAGGAAATGAAGGTGAGCAAGCCTGCCCCCAGGGTCAACGAGCCGCCCCAGAAGGCGGTGGCGGTTTGCCAGTGATTCCAAAACGGGCGGGCCGGGATGCGATAGAGCTTATACATATACCAACTGCCGATCACGGCGCCGGCCAGGGCAACATAACCACCAGCCATTGCCAACTGCGAGGCAAACGGCAGCTCGATCAGATTAAACAAGCTGTAAACAGCCAGTCCGGTAAAGAACAGTGAGACACCGGCGATCTCACGACTCACCGGTGAATAACGCAGATTGTTAAAACCGCGATAAAACCGCAGGGGTTTCCCCAGATGCAGGTTTAATTTAATCAAACCAAAACCAAGGACAGCCAACATGCCGGCCAATAACGGTATTTTGCTGTTACCGTTCATGATAGTGCTTAATGTAGTCAGACCGAACAGTTGACTGATGAACAGCATCACAAAGGCGCCCATCACCATTTGACTGCTGAGGGTGAAGGCAATGTGGGCATTCTCGTGACTGGAGAGGAGTTTTTTCAGATTCCACTGTTTGTCACGTTGCATGTCACGCAGTTTGGTGCGATAGCCGGTACCGGATTGATCATCTCTTTCATAACGGAGCGGAATGGCATCCGGTCGGGTCATTTCCCGGGGCAGGCTTTTGGTCTGTTGAAAACGGATATTCGGATGGGTAATCGCCGGTGTTGGGAAGCCCGGGATCTGTGTCTGTAACTGCATGCGATTTTCCGGCATGGTTTCAATTACGCCAAAGTCCAGCGCACCGGCCAGACAGGCTGATGCACAAGCCGGTTTTAAACCGGCTTCCAGACGATCCACGCACATATTACATTTGTGTACATGCCCTTTCTTCATATCCAGTTGTGGTGCGTTATATGGACACACCCAGGTGCAATAACCACAACCGAAACAGATATCCGGGTCCTGCAAGACCGCACCATATTCAGCAAACTTGGTATAGGCGCGGGTTGGACAGCCTTTCAAACAGACCGGGTTGTCACAATGGTTACAGGCCATGGAGATATTCAGGCGTGTGTAGTTGGGCCAACTGCCCCCTTCCACATAGCCCACGGCGCGATAGGCCAGATACGGCGGCAGGTTATTTTTTTCACTACAGGCGGATTCGCAGGCGTGACAGGAGATACAGTTATCCGCATTGAAATAAAAGCCGTGTTGCTTGTAACGATTCGGATGTTCACTGATGGAGACATCACCATTGATGTTCAGACTCTTGCCGGTCAGTTCAGGATGTTCGACGGCAAGATCGATCGACTGTCCATAGCGATTTTTCTGCGGTGCATCATACAACGGTAACCGTGCATAGGCCGGTTCATCATTACGTTCGAAATAATGTTTGGGTTTTACTTTATCGAGCATGTCGCACCTTCTTTTTGTACCTTGTACTTGCTGCCAAGCACATGAAGATGAAGGGGCATCAATTCCCCTCACCCCTGCCCTCTCCCTGAGGGAGAGGGGGTTGTTAAAATGTCCTGGCTGCCTTGTTTCTGACAGCGGCGGCAGTCTGATCCGAAACCGGACTGATCTTCACGGCCGATTGTTTAAAAGCGGGTTGTCTGGACCAGGGATCAAGCAACCCCAGTGAAACCCGGTTCACACATTCGTGAAAATGAAACGGGATAAATACGCTGTTAGGCGCAATACGCTGGGTCAGTTGTACCATCACCACCGCATCACCACGACGTGAGGTCAAGCGGGCATAACTGCCGTGCTTGATCCCCAGTTCCGCAGCGGCATCCGGATTCATTTCCATGTAGGGTGTGGGACTGAACTTGTTCAGGTTACCCACCTTGCCGGTTCGGGTGCGAGTGTGAAAATGCTCCACCACCCGTCCGGTATTCAACCAGAAGGGATACTCGTCATCAGGGCGTTCGTTATTGTCGATAAACGGCAAGGGGATCAGTTTGGCCTTGCCGTCAGCATGTTGAAAAACACCATCGGTATAGAGACGCAGTGATCCCTGCTCTGCCCCTTCCGTACATGGCCACTGGATACCACGCTGTGCTTCGATCTTCGCATAACTCATCCCTGAATAATCCAGCATGCGCCCCTTGGACAAAATGCGCAATTCATCAAACACGGCTTCGGTTGTAGCCGGGAAGTTGATCAGCTGCCCCTGTTCGAAGCGTTTGGCGATCTGGTTGAATATCCACAGATCGGGTTTGCTCTCTGCATAGGGTTTGATCACATTGCGGATCAGGTTGACGCGCCGTTCGGTGTTGGTGAAACAACCTTCCTTCTCGGCCCAAATAGCCGCCGGCAGATAGACATGGCTGTATTCATTGGTTTCGGTATCGGCGTAGGCATCCTGCACCACCAGGAACTCCAGTTTTTCCAGTGTCTTGCGAATGCGTGGTGTGTTGGGCATGGAGGTCAGGGGATTGGTGGCGACAATCCACAGCCCCTTGATCTGACCGGTTTCGATGGCAGGGAAAATATCTGTCTGAAACAGGCCGCGTTGTTTGGGGAAGAATTCCGGATCTATGCCCCAGAATTTAGCGATCTCTGCCCGATCCTGTTCCTTTTCCAGATAGCGATACCCGGGCAGGCCGGAACAGGAAGACCATTCCCGGGTACCCATGGCATTGCATTGGCCGGTGATGGACAGCGACGTGCCGCCCGGTTTACCGATATTACCGGTGATCAAATTCAAATTATTGATACCGACCACGCCATCGGAACCGTGCGTACTTTGATTAATACCCATTGTCCAGATGGTCATGGCGGCACCGGCTTTGGCGTAGGTGCGCGCCACATTGCGAATGGTGTCTTCATCAATACCGCAAATACGCGATGCAGTAACCGGATCATACTCCTGCACTACTTTGACAAACTCATCATAGCCGCTGGTATGTGCTTCGATATAGGCGCGATCCGCCAGTCCTTCATTCAGGATCACGTACATCAGGCTGTTCAATAACACCACATCGGTACCCGGTGTGATCGGCAAATGGATATCCGCCATTTGTGCAAACATGGTGACACGCGGGTCCACCACGATGACCGGAAAGCGACGTTTTTCCAGGGCCTGTTTCAAACGCCAGAAGATGATCGGATGCTGTTCCGGCAAATTGGAACCAATCGCCAACAGACATTCAGTATGTTCAAAATCGTCATAACAACCGGGCGGACCATCGGAACCGAACGAGCGTTTATAACCGGAGACAGCCGAGGCCATGCACAGTGTGGTGTTGCCGTCATAGTTATTGGTACCCAGTACACCACGCGCCAGTTTGCCCAGAGTATAAAACTCTTCGGTCATGATCTGGCCGGTGGAGACGATGGCAAACGCATCCCTGCCGTATGTGGATTGAATGCGTTTAATCTCGTCAGCGGTTTTATCCAGTGCTGTATCCCAGTCAGCTTCTTTGAACGATTCAAAATAGTGATTCCGCATCAGGGGGGCACGTCCCCTGCCGGCGGAGCGGAACAGTTCATGCTCGAAGATCCCTTTCAGACACAGTTTGCCGCGATTCACATCGGCGCCGCCCACCCCCCGAGAGGTGATGGCTTCACCGTTTTGATCCAGACCGACTTCAATGGAACAACCGGTGGAACAGTAACCACAGGTGGTATATTTCCATTCGACGACCGGCTTGTCGGCGAGTTTGACGGGATTTTTTCTGGAACGACCAAATAACATAGTTCACCTTATTGGTTCGGGCATCCGGTGTCCGGTATGGTGGATAAGTAAATTGTTGTGCCTGTTACACGCACCGGATAGGTGGCAGCGCAACCTTCATCAGGTGCAACGGCTTCACCGGAATCAAGATGAATATTCCAGTTGTGCAAGGGGCAAGCGACCTTCTTGCCGTGTACTATTCCCTGTGACAGTGGCCCACCCTTGTGGGGACACTTGTCACGCACGGCAAAAATCTCGTCATCGGCGGTACGAAAGACAGCGATATCACCCTCTTCGGTACGGACTACACGTGCGCCCAGACGCGGGATATCATCGATCTTGCCGATCTCAACCCAGTTTTTTTCATTCATTACAGTTTCTGTTTGCATTGTCTTCTCCTCAAGCCGGTACAGCCTGGTTGCCAACCATAACCATGGCAATCGGCTCAAATTCATGTTTGTCTGTGCCTTGCGCCCGTTCAGCCCAGGGGTCATCCTGCATGTATTGTTGTGATTCACGGAACTCGGCAGCCAGTTGTTTGCGGTTAGTCTCGTTTTCAACAATCTGCTCTTTCACATAAGTGAGACCAACCCGTTCCAGCCAGGGTGCGGTACGTTCCAGGTAATGGGCTTCTTTGCGGTACAACTGCATAAAGGCGGCGACGTACTCGAGGACTTCTTCTTCAGTTTTAACATTACACAGGTAGTCGGTGGCACGAACCTTAACCCCGCCATTGCCACCCACATGCAATTCATAACCGGAATCGACACAGACCACGCCCAAATCCTTGATGGTGGCTTCGGCACAGTTACGCGGGCAACCGGAGGCGGCCATTTTGAATTTATGCGGTGTCCATGAACCCCAGGACAATTTTTCCATCTCAACACCAAGTTGGGTGGAGTCCTGTGTACCAAACCGACACCACTCTTTGCCGACACAGGTTTTCACGGTGCGCAAAGCCTTGCCATAGGCGTGCCCGGAGACCATGCCGGCGGCATTGAGTTTTTTCCAAATTGCCGGCAGCTGTTCTTTCTTCAGACCATACAGGCCGATACGCTGACCGCCGGTGACATGTACGGTTTTGACGTTGTACTCTTCCGCCACGTCAGCGATAGCACGCAGTTCCTGCGGTGTCGTACCGCCGCCCCACATACGCGGGATAACCGAATAGGTACCGTCTTTCTGGATGTTGGCATGGACACGTTCGTTAATGAAACGGGATTGGTAGTCATCCATGCCCTCTTTCGGCCAGGCGCAAACCACATAGTAATTGAGTGCCGGACGACACTTTGAACAACCATCCGGTGTTTTCCATTCCAGGAAAGTCATGACGTCACGCACTGATTTCAGTTCCTGCTTGACGATGGCAGCACGCACTTCATCATGCGTATGTTCAGTACAACCGCAGAGAGGTTTTAAATGTGGTGCGGTGGAGAAGTCACCGCCGACCGTGTGGGCCAGCAAGGCCTCAACCAGACCGGTACAGGAACCACAGGAGCTGGACGCCTTGGTATGGGCGCGGACATCTTCCAGCGTAAAGAGTTTTTTATCGACGACAGCCTTGACGATATCGCCCTTACAGACACCATTACAGCCGCAGATCTCGGCGCTGTCCGCCATGGCGGCCACGCGGTTGTTTTCACCATGCCCGGAATCACCCAGATGGGCCTGACCGAACAGGATGTTCTTGCGCATATCACTGATGTCAGTGCCGTCACGCAACAAGTCAAAATACCAGGAACCATCAATGGTATCGCCATACATTACCGCGCCCTGGATCTTGTTATCCTGCACCACCAGTTTGCGATAGACTCCGCTGGAGGCATCCTGGAATATCAACTCTTCGGTTTGATCATTACCGGTAAAGTCACCTGCCGAGAAGAGATCGATACCGGTGACCTTGAGTTTGGTTGAGGTCACCGAGCCGACATAACGACCGATACCATAGCGAGCCAGGTGGTTGGCGCAGACTTTGGCCATTTCAAACAGCGGTGCGACCAAACCATAAGTGATGCCACGATGTTGCACACATTCACCCACCGCATAGATACGTGGGTCGAAGGTCTGCATGGTATCGCTGACAACAATACCCCGTTCGCAATGAATGCCTGATTTCAGGGCCAGTTCCATGTTGGGTCGAATACCCACGGCCATCACCACCAGATCGGCGGCAATTTCCGTGCCGTCAGCAAAACGTACGTTCTCAACCCTTTCTTTGCCAAGGATGGCATCGGTCTGTGCGCCCATCATAAAGTTCAGGCCGCGTTCTTCCAGGGAGCTGCGCAACATATTGGCCGCCACTTTATCCAATTGGCGTTCCATCAGAGTATCCATGATATGTACAACTGTGACGTTCATACCCTGTTGCATCAAACCGTTGGCGGCTTCCAGACCCAACAGGCCACCACCGATGACCACGGCATTTTTATACTTGTTGGCAGCATCGATCATGCTGTCTACATCATGCATGTCACGGAATGTAACTACACCGGGCAAGTTATGGCCCGGCATCGGGATAACAAACGGATTGGAACCGGTGGCAATGAGCAATCGATCATAGTCTGCCGTCGTACCATCGGCGGCAATAACGCGGCGCTTGACACGATCAATTTCTGTGACAGAGATACCCTTGTAGAGGGTTACGGCATTATCCACATACCATTGCTCATCATGAGTGACGATATCGGTAAAGGATTTCTCGCCGGTTAATACCGGTGACAACATGATCCTGTTGTAATTGCCATACGGCTCTGCACCGAAAACGGTGATATCAAATGCCTGTGGATCAATCTTGAGTAATTCTTCAATGGTACGGATACCCGCCATGCCATTACCAATTACGACGAGTTTTTCGGCCATGCCACTCTCCTCTTTTGCATTAATACCGTGTGCTGCATTGCACCGGATCAAACCTGTTTTACCACCGGACAAAAAAAAACGACGCCGGTTACCCGCAATACTTACCGGATAACAGGACGCCGTTGTCCAATTCTATGCTGTCCAACCTGATCGTATGCGTTAACAACCGCCGTTGGTTGATAATGCAATCAGGCTGTCAGTCGGCCCCAAAGAGGCACTTGATGTGGATATAGCAGGTAGTGTGCCAGAATGAACAAGGCAACATTACTCTTTGTTTTTATTGATATTATAGACTTCTGACTGATTTTATATGACAACATCGTGTACTTCATTGCACCAAATTGAGGCGGCCTGCTATATCAGGATTTACTAATGCTCGATAGCAGTGCAACGAATCCTGTCACCGGCACCAACTCCGCCTGCTTACGCACTATCAGGTGTTGATGAAATTTCGCAGCATTATAAATTTATCAAGTAGATTAATAACTTGTCATAAAACCAGTTTCATAAAACTGGTCCTCCACTTTTTTGGCACATGGCTTGCACTATGCTGACTCAACTGTTATCCGGCCAACGGCGGTCTGATACAAAACAGCGCTATCGTATGGCGTAAAGGACAAAGGCGTCCGGTTTTCAAATGCAACGGCATTTAAAACCCGGATGCTTTTTTTTTGCCTGTACCGGTTAACACAGCAAGGTATACAACTATGACAACCAGTGACCAAAGATTAAATTTACTCTCGTTCAGCGGAAAAATCCGCATACTCCACCTGACATGGTTCGCGTTTTTTTTGAGCTTTTTTGTCTGGTTCAACCACGCCCCATTACTGGGTGTGATTCGTGAGACATTTAACCTCACCAGTCAACAAATCAAGGCGTTGATGATCATTAATGTGGCGCTCACCATCCCGTCGCGCATCATCGTTGGAATGCTGGTGGATCATTTTGGACCACGCCGTATGTATTCCCTGTTATTGTTTATCGGCAGTTTTATCTGTTTTGGTTTCGCCGTGGCGGATAGTTATGAGCAACTGGCCCTGATGCGATTCCTGTTGGGCTTTGTTGGTGCCGGTTTTGTGATTGGCATTCGTATGGTCAGTGAATGGTTTCCGGCCAAACAAGTCGGTGTTGCTGAAGGCATCTATGGCGGCTGGGGAAATTTTGGTTCGGCAGGTGCGGCCATGATACTACCGACCCTGGCATTGCTCTATGGCGGCCCTGAAGGCTGGCGTTATGCCATTGGCACAACCGGCGTACTGGCCCTGGTCTATTCTGCAATTTATTTCTTTTCAGTATCAGATACACCCAAAGGCTCCACTTATTTCAAGCCAAAGAAATCCGGTGCGATGGAAGTCACAAGTCCGAAAGACTTTTTCATCTATGTGATTATGAATATCCCCATGTATGCAGCACTGGCGGTGCTGACCTGGAAACTCGGGCCGACAAACCTGAAGCTGCTTAGCGCCGGTGTGACAACAGTGATCTACGCTACACTGGTCGGGATTTTTATCTTTCAGACGCTGCGCATTTATCAGGTCAACAAACATGTCTTTACCGAAGAGGTACCGGAAATTGATCACTACAAGTTCAAGCAGGTGGCCGTGCTGAACATGGCCTACTTTGTTACTTTTGGTTCGGAACTGGCCGTGGTCTCCATGTTACCCCTGTTCTTCATGGATACCTTTAAGTTGTCGCCTGTTACAGCCGGTTTATTGGCCTCCGGTTTTGCTTTTATGAATCTGGTGGCCAGACCGGGCGGTGGTTTGTTGAGTGACAAATTCGGGCGCCGAAAAACCCTGATGATCCTTATCGCCGGTTTGGCCGTGGGATATTTCGTCATGAGCCATATCACGGATGCCTGGCCGATCTGGCTTGCAGTGGTTGCTTCCATGGCCTGTTCTTTCTTTGTTCAGTCCGGTGAAGGTGCAGTGTTTGCCATTGTGCCGCTGGTAAAGCGCCGGTTGACCGGGCAGGTGGCTGGTATGGCCGGTGCTTACGGGAATGTCGGTGCAGTGACCTTCCTGACAGTGTTATCCTTTGTTTCGCCACAGGCCTTTTTCCTGGTCATCGCCGCTGCGGCGTTGATTACGCTGGCGGCGGTTGCACTTTTCCTTGAGGAACCGGCAGGACACATGGCCGAAGTGATGCCGGACGGCACCGTACAAATGATTGAAGTTGCTTAATACGTTACAAACTATTGGCATACTGCAGCCGACAGAATAAACAGTGAGTCTGTTTTCTGTCGGCTTGCATTACGAATACACCATGAGTACAACCGACACCATGACATCATCACTGCTCATCAATACCGGTTACTGCAGTCTGGCCGGTGTGAAAGACCATAATGAAGATGCCTGTGGTTTCTTTGTGCCGGACACCCAACTGCTCACCACCAAAGGTGCGGTCGTACTGGTCGCCGATGGGGTCAGCACCAGTGAGGGAGGCAAACAGGCCAGCGATGCCTGTGTGAAAGGATTCTTGTCCGATTACTACAGTACACCGGAAAGCTGGTCAGTGAAGACCTCTGCCCAAAAGGTACTCTCCGCCCTGAATCGCTGGCTGCATGCACAGGGACAACGCGAGTATGGGCATGAACAGGGCATGATCTGCACTTTAAGCAGTGCGGTGTTTAAATCCAATACAGCCTATTTGTTTCATGTGGGCGACAGTCGTATCTATCGGCTGCGCGATAATCAGCTGACGCAACTGACCCGTGACCACCGCATCACTCTGGGCAAGGACAAATCCTACCTGAACCGGGCGATGGGAATTGATCTGCGTCTGGAGATTGATACACGAACTGTCAATCTGGAAAAGGGTGATGTTTATCTGTTTATGACGGATGGGGTGTATGAGTTTTTGGCTGACAGCCTGATTGCCGAACATTTACAGGATGCGGTCACAGAACCACAGGCAATAGCGGAAGCCATGGTGCAACATGCCCTGGCCAACGGCAGTAATGACAATTTAACCTGTGTTGTTGTTCGGATAGAACAATTGCCAACGGAAAATGAACAGGAGTTTTATCGCAAACTGACTGAGTTGCCGTTCCCTCCCCCGCTGGAACCCGGCATGGTGCTGGACGGTTACAAAATCATCCGCCAGTTATTTGCCAATAAACGCACCGAGGTCTATCTGGCACAGGATACGGAATCCGGCAGCAAAGTGGTGTTGAAGGCCCCATCGATAAACTATGTGGACGATCCCGATTATATTAATCAGTTTCTGCACGAGGAATGGGCGGGTCGGCGTATCAACAGTCCCCATGTACTGAAGGTGCTGGAAGTAAACCGCAAGCGCCAGGCCCTCTATTATGTGACTGAATATATAGAAGGACAGTCACTGCGCCAATGGATGACGGATAACCCGCGTCCCTCCCTGACCATTGTGCGAAGTTTATGTGAACAGATCGCCAAAGGACTGCGCGCCTTTCACCGCATGGAGATGATCCATCAAGATCTGAAACCGGAGAATATACTGCTGGATGAAAACGGCACTATCAAAATCATCGACTTTGGTTCCACCAAGATTGCCGGTATTACCGAGATCAAAACCCCCCTCAACACGCAGCATCTGTTGGGGACACTGAATTACACAGCACCGGAATACCACCTGGGTGATCCGGGCAGTAATCGAGCCGATATCTTCTCACTGGGTGTGATCGTGTATGAGTTGCTGACCGGTGAACTGCCCTATGACAAGGAATTAACAGCCCGAAATTTACAAAAAGTACACTACCGATCAATAAAATACTACAACCCGGCGATCCCGGTTTGGGTGGATAAGGCGGTGGAAAAATCCGTTTGTCTGAAACCGGAGGCGCGCTTCGCCAGGTTGTCTGAGTTTACCTATGCGCTGTCCAAACCGGATTCCACATTGATCAATCAGGACTATGTGCCGCTCATAAAGCGTAACCCGATTAAGGTCTGGCAAGGCACTAGTTTGTTGCTTTTCCTGATTAACCTTGTGTTGATCTACCTGCTTGCACAATAAACAGGCAAGATGTTCTTATTCATTACGCATTGTAAGATATTGTTACCTGATACCGACGGGTTTCTACGGTAAATTTACCCATCCTTCCGGATTGGTTGACGCCGCACAGCTTGATGCTATAACTAGATGGTCTCAACAGGGACAGTCAAGAGTATCGTTGCTTCCCAAAACAATAACCAAGAAAAAACCCAAAGAGGGCGGGCCATGAAAAAGATCATCAGGATAGTCTTAATCGTAGTTGTGTTAATAATCGTCGCCGGTTTGCTGTTACGCGGCTGCCCGGGTAAACCTCTGGAAGCACCACCACCTCCTCCCTATGTCAACAAGACACCGGATAACTGGCCTGTTGCACAAAAAGCCAAAACAGATCAAATCAAGAACTACAAAGATGCCCATTGGACGGCCTATGACTGGTTTGGTAACTTTGCCTTCAGCGAATCAGACGGCATCCCTTATGTTATCTTAAAAATGTTACCGGTGCTGGCGCCGGAATTATGGGGCAGCAAGGAGAATTTCCTTGATGCAGTCGGCCTGTTTATGGATGAAAGGCAGCCGGACTACCTGATCGCCCGCGGCGTTGGCGTCAGTGGTTTCTCCCGGCCGGAACCGTTTGGTAAAATCGATTACAGTTCCTTCACCTGTGGCGCCTGTCATATCGGTCGCGTTCGCCTGGATAACGGCAAGTACACCTATCTGGATGGCGGTATCAACGCCGAATTTAATATTGTCCTGTTCCGGGTCAAAATCCTGCAAACACTGACAAAGATCTACGCCGGTGAGACCGACAGCAAGAAGAAATATAAAAAATTCACCGATGCCCTGCTGGCTTCACTGGATCGTGTGCACAAGTCCGATCCGAACTACTTTTATAAAAACTATAAAGTCAAAGTCAACGACAAGGTTGTGCGGGTCTTTGATACAGAGTACGAGGCCAAACAGATCGCGCTGTTCAAGGCTGGGGCACTCGAATATGCCACCGCTTTTGCACAACGCAAAGAAGCTGAAGTAAACGGCTATCTTGCCCTGGTTAAGAAGAACTACACCGGTTTCGACAAGGAAATGACCGCCGGCTTCCCGGGTATGGCCGATGCCACCGGTATCAGCTCGATCAATGGCTATATGGGACTGGAGCAGAAGTTTTACACTCGCTGGCTGGCCACACTCTCCTTGCCCGATTCACCCGGTATTACTGATTTCATGAGCGTCTGGGAACAGGGCAAGCGCAAGGCGGAATGGAATAAAACCCATGATCAGCTGATCAACGGTGGCGGTCAGTGGAACGGCAATGTCCCCATGCCGCGCTACCGAAACCTGATTGCGCAATTGACGCTGGGCCTGAATGAAACCGATGTGCGTGTGGCGGTATTTGGCGATGAACTGCTGGATGGTTTGCCGGCTGTCCCCTACCCGTTTGATGTGGATATTAAACTGGCCAAAAAAGGCGAAGACCTGTTTGCCAAAAATTGTGCCGCCTGTCACCAGCCCCGTAACGGCAAGGTCTATAAAAGTCTTGGCACCAGTATGGGACGAGCCTATGTGGTCAACGCGATCCTGAACTATGGCGGTCGCGCTGAACTGTATGCGAACTGTAATACCACCACCGTCGTCAAGATGAATGGCAAGGATGTAAAACCCTGCGCCGAATATGAAGGTGTCTCACTGGAAGGTAAAAAAGATCTGTTAATGGCCGACTACCGGCTCTATCAGGGGTACAATGCCCGCCCCCTAAGCGGTATCTGGGCTCAGGCGCCCTATTTGCATAACGGCTCGGTACCGACCATGTATCACCTGTTGGTCCCCGGTGAACGGCCGAAGACCTTCATGAAGAGCCGTCTGGACTATGACAAGAAGTTGATGGGTTTCTCCTGGGATGCGAAAGTCAAACCAACCACCGGTAAAGATGAAGGTTACGAATTCAATACCGCCCTGTTCCCGGCACTGAATCGTATCGGGCATGATGCTGATGTGCGCGAGGACGGTCAGACCTACAAGCTCGACTGGACTGATGATAAAGAGGGTGCCTGGGCTATCATCGAATATATGAAAACCCTGTAAGCCATACAAGAAATCCTCCCCGACTTTGTTTGGTCGGGGAGGTTATTATTGACAAATCTACTCTCGATCCCTGTTACCTGTGATATCTCAGGCCGCACGAACTGTTTCCTTCCCAATCGGCGTCACATTGGTCTCATCCTGCTTTTTTGATTCGACAGGCTCCTTCTGTTCTGTATGCCGTTGCCTTTCATAAAGGAATTTCAATACTTCAGCGCGATAATGGTTGTATTGTGGATCGTTGGCCAACTCAACCCGGTTACGCGGTCTGGGCAGTTCCACCTTGAGAATCTCGCCAATCGTTGCAGCCGGTCCATTGGTCATCATGACAATGCGATCAGATAACAAAACCGCTTCATCGACATCGTGAGTAATCATGATCACAGTGTTATTCAAACGGGCCTGGATCTCAATGAGGGAGTCCTGCATATGCGCACGCGTCAATGCATCCAGTGCACCGAAAGGTTCATCCATCAACAACACCTTGGGTTCCATGGCCAGCGCCCGTGCGATACCGACACGCTGTTTCATACCGCCGGAAATTTCATCCGGTCGCTTGTGCATGGCATGCTCCATGTGCACCAAACTGAGGTTATGTTCCACCCATTCGGCCATCTCGGCTTTGCTCTTGCTTTTTTTAAACACCTGTTTAACAGCCAGTTCCACATTCTCCCGGGCCGTCAACCAGGGTAAAAGCGAATGATTCTGGAAAACTACAGCGCGATCCGGGCCTGGTTCATCTACCTCCTTCCCATCCAGGATCACACCGCCGGTGGTTGCCTGATATAAACCGGCAACAATGTTTAATACGGTGGACTTGCCACAGCCGGAATGTCCAATCAGGGAGACAAACTCGCCCTTCTCTATTTTTAGATTAACGTTCTCCAGTGCAGTGAACGGTCCGTTGGGTGTTGGAAACGCTATCCCCACCTGTGACAGAATGAGATGTTCATTAGCCATATTATACTCCTGTTATCTGTAATCATTTGCTGCAACTGCTAGCGCAGCACTGCGTTTTTGTCCCAACTGACTTTCTTTTGCAGCTGTAACATCAGTCGGTCCAGCATGAAACCAACCAGTCCGATTGCAAATACCGCCACCATGATTCGCGCCAGCGAATTGGAGCTGCCGTTCTGGAATTCATCCCAGACGAATTTACCCAGTCCCGGGTTTTGCGCGAGCATTTCCGCAGCGATCAGCACCATCCAGCCGATACCCAGCGAGACGCGCAACCCGGCGAACATCATCGGTATTGATGATGGCAACACAATTTTGGTTACCCGGGTCCACCAGCCCAGTCTTAACACCTGACTGACATTCAGCAGGTCTTTACTGATGTTGGAGACGCCGACGGTGGTATTGATGATGGTCGGCCAAATACAACACAGGGTGACCGTGATGGCTGAATTGAGATAAGACTTTTCAAACATCGGGTCATTGGCGACATAAACCGCACTGACGATCATCGTGACAATAGGCAACCAGGCCAGCGGCGAGACCGGCTTAAAAATCTGAATCAATGGATTGAAGGCTTGATACAGTACCGGGCTTAACCCGCAAACAATACCGATTGGAATCGCGAATAACGATGCAATGAAAAATCCTGTCGCCACGGTAACCAGACTGGTCCATATCTGATCAAAAAAGGTTGGCTTGCCGGTGTAGGTTCGTATTTTGACCTCGGCATTGGGATCTTCTGCCAGTTTCAGGGCATTGCGTTTCTCCTGCCTTTCATAAAACCGCTGTTCCTTGCCGCGCTCTTCATTATGTTCATCGACCAACACCATGGCCTGTTCCCAGACCCTGGCCGGACCCGGTAATTTGCCCAGCGAGGTGTTGACCTGTGATGCGGCTGCCGCCCAAATCAGCAGAAAAATGCTAAAGGCGACGCATGGAATCACGATGGATTTGGCCAGTTCCTGAAGATTGATATTGCTGAAATCTTCCCTGAATCCTTCAAATCGCTTGTTGAAATACCGCATCGGTGCTGAGCCGAGCATCTTTAGTGTATCAGTCGTCATAAGAAACTCCTCAATACCGTATCGTTGTTAATGGGCGGGCATGCTTGAACCATGCCCGCCCTTCCAGTTAAATCTTGTCATTGCCTTTCAGGCCGATTTTAAATTTCTTCAGATAATCATTGGGTTTGCGACCATCGTAGGTGATGTTATCGATAAAGTGACTTTGCGGTTTGCGGAACCCGCTTTCTTTATCGAAATCAGGAAAGTCCTCCGCCTTCATTTTGCCTTCAGCGATCAACTCCTTGGCGGCCTGGGCGTAGATGTCCGGACGATACACCTGTTTGGCGATCTTCATATACCAGTTATCCGGTTTATAGTCGGCAATCTGGCCCCAACGGCGCATTTGGGTCAGATACCAGACAGCGTCGCTGTAATAGGGATAAGTGGCGTTATAGCGGAAGAACACGTTGAAATCCGGTACAGCTCGTTTGTCACCTTTTTCATACTCAAAGGTTCCGGTCATACTGTTGGCGATGACGTTATAGTCTGCGCCGACGTAATTGCTTTTGGATAAAATCTTCACCGCTTCGGGCCGGTTCTTGTTATTACCGTCATCCAGCCACTTGGCTGCGCGGATCAATGCCTTCACAACCCGGATGTGTGTATTGGGATATTTGTCCGCCCATTTTTTACTGACACCAAAAACCTTTTCCGGGTTGTTTTTCCAGATTTCATAATCAGTAATAACCGGTACGCCTATTCCCTTGAATACCGCCTGCTGGTTCCAGGGTTCGCCAACGCAATAACCGAAGATGGTGCCGGCCTCCATGGTGGATGGCATTTGTGGCGGTGGTGTAACGGACAGCAATGCGTCCGCTTTCAGATTACCGCTGGTATCACCCTTGTGTGGTGCATAGAGGCCGGGATGAATACCACCGGCTGCCAGCCAATAACGCAGTTCATAATTATGCGTCGATACCGGGAAAACCATCCCCATCTTGAATGGCTTGCCCTGTTTTTTGTAATTATCGACCACCGGCTTCAGATAATCCGCCTTGATAGGATGCACCGGTTTGCCGTTCTCATGAGGCACATGTTTTTTCATTTCCTGCCAGACGGCATTGGAAACGGTGATACCATTACCGTTCAGGTCCATGCTGAAAGCAGTGATAATCTCCGCTTTGGTGCCAAAACCGATGGTTGCACCGAGTGGCTGGCCTGCCAGCATGTGGGCGCCATCCAGCTGCCCATCAATGACGCGATCCAGCAACACCTTCCAGTTGGCCTGTGCCTCAAGGGTGACATACAGCCCTTCATCTTCGAAAAAACCTTTTTCGTAGGCAATGGCCAATGGCGCCATGTCGGTCAATTTAATAAAACCAAATTTCAGTTCCTCTTTTTCCGGCGCGCCGACGGCGGCGCTTGCCTGTTGCATACCTGTAAAGGTCACTAACAAACATGTCAGGCTGACCAGGGCCGGCTTTCGTACCCAACAATTAGCAAGCAGGGTCATCAATTTACTTTTCATTTCGGTTCCTCAATAATATTTGGGCAAAAAAAAGCGCCATGCTGTCACATCACTAATCTGATATGACGAGCAGACGCCTTTGTCCGGTTAATCAGGTATGCAACACACTACCTGTTGGTACGACATCGTACCGCTTCTTTAATCCGCTGCCGTCGCCGGTGCCGAATTAAAGAATTTATTGTTCAGTGACCAACATTGGTCTCTGTGAATCTATATTGCATAACTCATACCATTTTTTTTGTTTTCAGAAAAAAACGCAAACTCAGTACAATACGTCAATTTTTCTGTCTTTCTCCATTTCGGACTGCCCTGTGATGTAACAAACAGAAGATGTTACGCACAATCCATGTGCAAAGGTTTGAACAGAGACAAACGGGTATGGTGTAAGTCAGTGCAAGAAAATTCAGATTGGTGCAACTGTATTTGAAAAAGAAAAAAATGGATGCCGTGTGCGCCCGGTATGCAGCCCGGACCGGATGCTAGCCAAACAACGTGGCCACCTCAATGACGTTCCTGGCGACATTTACCAGTTTTTCATTTCTGTCCATGGCCAGCTTGCGTAATGCCTTGTAGGCCTCATCTTCTGTGCAATCACGCTGTTGCATGATGATTCCCTTGGCCTTGTCTATCACCTTGCGATCAGCCAGATCGGTTTTGGTGCGGGATAGCTCTTCTTTCAGGGCCTGAAATTCCCGAAAACGGGCAATCGCCACATCCATGATTGGCTTGATGCGGCTTTCGCTCAAACCATCAACAATACAGGCGCTTACCCCGGCCTTGACTGCCCGCTGCAGTGTTTCACTATCACTCTTGTCAGCAAACATGACGACCGGTTTTGGTATGTGCAGACTGATACTTTGAATACTTTCCAGAATATCCTCATCCGGTGATTCCATCGAGTAAATAACAACGTCAGTGTCAATTTTAGCCAGAACCTGCGGGATATCTTCTTCTGTTGTGATACGTCCCACTACGTCATAGCCATTATCCAATAATGCCCGCTCCACAACGGCTGAACGACCGCTGTCTTCGTCGACCAGCAATACTTTTATGTTGTTTTTCATTTTTTGCAATTATCGCCTTGTTTATCAATAAACAAATCAGAGCAAGAAAAGTGCCGGCTTTTCAGATGTGTGCAAAAACACGTAATAGCGCCTGTTTTAACGACGCCCTGCCAAAGAAATGCACAAAAATAGCTGTTACCATTCACACCTGTGCACTATTGTGGTTCAATCCATAACAGTAAGAAAGCATGGAGAAAACATGTCACTCGAGCAACTTATCAAGCGGGAATTTCAGTTGGACCATGAACTGATTTATCTGAACCATGCCGCTATCGCACCCTGGCCAACACGCACCAAACTGGCTGTCGAACGATTCGCGACAGAAAGTGCCGTCCAGGGTTCAAAACACTATCTGCAATGGGTTCGGCACGAGACAGAACTGCGCAGCATGCTGGCAACATTGATAAACGCCCCCTCCGGTGACGACATTGCCTTGTTGAAGAACACCTCTGAAGGTCTGTCGGTGGTGGCCCACGGTCTGGATTGGCAGCCGGGAGATAATGTCGTGATCAGCGATCAGGAGTTTCCCTCCAACCGGATTGTCTGGGAGTCACTGCAGCGATATGGCGTTACGGTCCGCCAGGTTGATTTGAGCAGTGCGGCGACACCGGAACTGGCTTTAATAGCGGCATGCGATGCAAAAACCCGTGTCCTCGCCGTCAGTTCTGTGCAATTTGCATCCGGCTTGAAAATGGATCTGCGAGTACTGGGCGACCATTGCCGCCGCCATCACATCCTGTTTTGTGTTGATGCCATCCAAAGCATCGGGGCACACCAGGTGGATGTGCAGGCCTGTCAGGCCGACTTTATGATGGCGGATGGCCACAAATGGATGCTGGCGCCGGAGGGGCTGGCCCTGTTTTACTGTCGGGCCGATTTGCGTGAGCAACTGACCTTGCATCAGTACGGCTGGCACATGGTTGACCATCCCCATGATTTTACCCGCACAGAATGGTTGCCTGCCGCGAACGGGCAGCGATTTGAATGCGGCAGTCCCAATATGCTGCATGCCCATGCCCTGCACGCCAGTATTTCCCTGTTGTTGGAAGTCGGCATGGCAACCGTAGAAGCCCGTATTCTGGATAACTCCGACGCCTTGTTTGCCTTGTTGCAACAACACGAACAACTGGAAATCCTGTCAGACATGACCGGCGGACGCTACGCCGGTATCGTCACTTTTCGTCACCGCCATGTTGCATCCGATCAGCTGTATACATGGTTGATGGAACACGGTGTTATGTGCGCCCCCCGTGGGGGCGGGATCCGTTTTTCACCTCATTTTTACACGGCTACCGCATTACTTGAAAAAGCGATAAATTTGGTTGTTTCCTGCCCTGCGTCATAGCTGCAAAACAAAAATTTTATTCAAATACAATGCAGAGTGATTAAGAAGTAACCTGTAAAGCCGTTATACTTATAGTATAAGCAGATCAGATAGTTGACAGGGAATAACCGGATTATTATTGGCGCAATAAACATGGGACAGTCTCTCGGTCAAAAATTTATCCACTGGGTGGGAAAAGTCCTCACAAAAGAACCGCCGCGCGAGCCTAATCACGCCCCACTCTACGACTTTGAACGCTTGAGCTATGAACTGCGCCCCGGTGATGTGCTGTTAACGGAAGGACGCAGTCATGTTGCAGAAGTGATAAAACTGGCCACGCAAAGCCCCTGGACCCATTCCATGCTCTACATCGGCCGCCTGTACGATGTGGTCAATCCTGCCATCAAGGAAAAAATCAAAGAACATTTCAGCGGTAATTCCAACGAACAGTTGATCATTGAAGCCATGGTGGGTGAAGGCACCATTGTCACTCCCCTGTCGAAATATCGTGAAGAGCATTTGCGTATTTGTCGTCCGAAAAGTTTGTCGCCGGCCGATGCACAAAAGGTTATTGCTTATGCGGTGGGCCAATTGGGGATGGAGTATGATGTCAGGCAAATCCTTGATCTGCTCAGGTTTATGTTTCCCTATTCGTTTTTACCACGCCGCTGGCGCTCCAGCCTTTTTCAACACAAATTCGGCAAACAGAGCGACCGTACGGTTTGTTCGACCATGTTGGCTGAGGCCTTTCACTCGGTGAATTTTCCCATTCTTCCCTTTGCGGAAAAAACCCAGGACGGGCGTATTCATCTCTATCAACGCAACCCACGGTTGTATACCCCCAAGGATTTCGATTATTCACCCTATTTCGATATTATCAAATATCCATTCTTCGGCATTGATGATGTGAGTATCTATCGCAAGTTGCCGTGGACCAATAAGGACGTATACTGTAATGATCTGAATGACTGTTACGTTAAAACGACAGACGTTGAACATATGAAAATTGATGTTAACGAATTTCCCAGACAAGACGTTGTCAAATTGACAGGTAACACTGAAACTACAAATTCGGCAGAACAAAAATCTGCCGGCGCCAAAAGCAAGAAAAACCTCTAGTAAAAGTAAGGAACGATCATGGACAAACGCGCTTCTCAAACCAAGCCGGATACCTGGCGTATGAAGTGGATCAGTCAACCACTGTTAAAGTTGTTTAAGAAGGTGACACCTTCCATGTCGCAAACAGAGCGAGAGGCTCTGGACGCCGGCTCTGTTTGGTGGGATGGTGAATTATTCAGCGGCAAACCGAAATGGAAAAAGCTGCTTGCCTTTCCCGCCCCCGCATTGTCTGCAGAAGAACAGGCCTTTATCGACGGTCCGGTAAATGAATTATGCAAAATGATCGACGACTGGGACCTGACCAACCACCGTGGTGACCTGCCGCAGGAAGTGTGGCAGTTTATCAAGGATAATGGTTTTCTGAGCATGATCATTCCCAAAGAGTATGGCGGTCTGGATTATTCCAATCTGGCCCATTCTGAGGTGGTGATGAAGGTGGCGACACGCAGTATCTCAGCCGCCGTCACGGTGATGGTGCCCAATTCGTTGGGGCCGGGCAAACTGATCCTCGAATACGGCACCAAGGAACAGAAGGATTACTACCTGCCGAGGCTGGCCAAGGGACAGGAAATCCCCTGCTTTGCCCTAACTGCACCGGATGCCGGCAGCGATGCCGGTTCCATTCCTGACTATGGCATCGTCTGCAAACAGGACTATCAGGGTAAAAAAGATGTGCTGGGTATGCGGTTGAACTGGAACAAACGCTATATCACCCTGGGGCCGGTGGCCACATTGCTCGGTCTGGCCTTTAAACTCTACGACCCGGACCATTTGCTGGGTGATGAGGAAAATCTGGGCATCACCCTGGCCCTGATCCCCACAGACATACCCGGTGTCGACATTGGCCGTCGTCATATGCCACTGAACATGACCTTTATGAATGGACCGAACTACGGCAAGGATGTCTTTGTTCCGCTGGACAGCATTATCGGCGGACCGGAACGGGCCGGTCAGGGTTGGCGTATGCTGATGGAATGTCTTTCAGATGGCCGCGGTATCTCCCTGCCGGCATTGAGTGTCGGCGCCGGCAAGCTTTGCAGTCGTGTGGTGGGTGCCTATTCCCGGGTGCGTCGTCAGTTTAAAATGCCCATTGGCCGATTTGAAGGTGTGGAAGAGGCGCTGGCCCGCATCGGCGGTAACACCTATATGATGGATGCCGCACGCACCCTGACCCTGAGTGCACTGGATTTAGGGGAGAAACCCTCGGTCATTTCCGCCATCGTTAAATATCATCTAACCGAAAGTATGCGCAAAGTGGTGAATGACGCGATGGACATCCAGGGCGGCGCCGGCATTTGTCTTGGACCACGAAATCTGATCGGTCGGGGTTATCAGGCTCTGCCCATCAGTATCACAGTGGAAGGTGCAAATATCCTGACCCGCAGCATGATCATCTTTGGCCAGGGGGCGATACGCAGCCATCCCTATATCTTCCAGGAAATGGAAGCCATGATTGACGAGAATGAAGCGGAATCACTCATCAAATTTGATCGCGCTTTAATGGCTCACATCTATTTTGTGTTCCGCAATTTCTGGCGCACCCTGATCCACGGATTGACCGCCGGGTTCCTGATCCGAAACCCCGGCAAGGGCGTCACACGTCGTTATTACCAGAAACTGACCCGGATGAGTGCGGCCTTTGCGCTGGTTGCAGACATGGCCCTGATGATGCTGGGCGGCAGTCTCAAGCGCAAAGAGAAGCTGTCCGGTCGTTTGGGTGATGTTTTGAGTGAGCTATATCTGGCTTCCGCAATCCTGAAACGCTTTGAAGACCAGGGTCGTCCGAAAGAAGATGTTCCCTTGTTACGCTGGAGTCTGGACCAAACTCTCTACCGCATGCAAATGGCGCTATATGGCTTGTTAAAAAATATGCCCATGAAACCAATAAGCTTATTTATGATACGCGTTGTCTTTCCCTGGGGACGTCCCTTCTCTCCGCCCAGCGACAGGCTTGGACATGAGGTAGCGAATCTGTTATTAAATCCATCAGAAGCACGTGATCGACTGACCAAAGGCATGTACATGCCCGACGCTGCAGACGAACAGGTTGTCAAGCTGGAGGATGCATTACAAAAAGTCATCCAGGTGGAAGAGATTGAAAAACGTATGCGCAATGCGTTACGCGAGTTCGATCCCGGTTTCGCCGGGATGGACGGTCTGATAGAAAAGGCGGTGGCCGATAAAGTGATCACCCGGCAAGAGGCGGATGCAGTTCGCGCTGCGGAAGCCGCTCGCAGTGATGTCATCCAGGTGGATGATTTCCCCCTAGACCTTGGGAAGGAGGCCTGATCGTGGCAGCCAGTAAAAAAACAACAACAAAACAAGCCGAAGACACCACAAACATGGACAATGAAACTGTCGTAAAACACACATCCGCCACTTCACTGAATGGCGGACGAGAAGTCTTTATCGTTGATGGCAGCCGGACCCCGTTTCTCAAGGCCAAGGGCAAACCGGGTCCCTTTCCGGCGGCGGATCTGGCCGTGGGTTGCGCCCTGCCACTGTTGGCGCGCCAACCTTTCCAGCCTGCCGACATTGATGAAGTCATCGTCGGTTGTGTTATGCCCAGCGCAGATGAAGCCAATATTGCCCGCGTGATCGCCTTGCGACTGGGCTGCGGCAAACATGTCCCGGCCTGGACGGTGCAGCGCAACTGCGCCTCCGGTATGCAGGCGCTGGACAGTGCTGCGGTGGAGATTGCTCTGGGACGTGCCGATCTGGTGCTGGCCGGTGGTGTTGAGTCCATGAGCCATGCCCCCGTCCTTCTGAATAATGACATGGTCGGCTGGCTGGGCGCCTGGGCCGGTGCACGCAACTTCCAGCAACGCTTGAAAGCACTCATCCAGTTGCGTCCCAAATTTTTCAAACCCATTATCGGATTGTTACGTGGTTTAACTGATCCTGTCGTTGGACTTTCCATGGGACAAACCGCTGAAAATATCGCCCATCGCTTTGCCATCAACCGGACACAGATGGACGAGTTTGCCGTACGCAGTCACCAGCGCCTGGCTGCAGCCCAGGATGATGGTCGCCTGGCTGAAATCGAACCTATTTATGACACACGCGGCAATCACTACGCAGAGGATGACGGGTTGCGACGTGACTCGTCAGTAGAACGTCTGGCCAAACTCAAACCGGTTTTTGATCGTCCCTTCGGGGCTGTCACCGCCGGTAACAGTGCGCAAATCACCGATGGCGCCGCCATGTTGATTCTGGCCAGTGCGGATGCGGTGAAAAAATACAAGCTGCCGGTATTGGGGCGTATCGTGGACAGTCATTGGGCCGGACTGGAACCGGCGCAAATGGGCCTGGGGCCGGTACATGCCATTACCCCTATTCTGCAGCGCAATAACATGGGGCTGAAAGATATCGATTATTGGGAGATCAATGAAGCCTTCGCGGCACAAGTGCTTGCCTGTCTGGCAGCCTGGGAGGATATCGGCTATTGCAGTCGTGAACTGGGCTTATCCGAAGTCATGGGAAAACTGGATCAATCAAAACTGAATGTTGACGGTGGCGGTGTCAGTATCGGTCACCCGGTGGGCGCCAGTGGTGCGCGGATTGTCCTGCATTTATTGCATGTGCTGGAAAAGAACAAGGCCAAACGCGGTATCGCCAGTCTTTGTATCGGCGGTGGTCAGGGCGGCGCCATGCTAGTGGAGAGAGGGTAATCAACAGCAATGACAAACAAGAATTATAAACACTGGCGTGTTGAACATGACAATGAGGGGATCGCCTGGCTGCATATTGACAAGGCCGATGCAGGCACCAATGTGCTGTCCAGAGAAGTACTGGAAGAACTGGAAGATATCATTGGCGGGTTAACGCAGACCTCACCCAAAGGTGTGGTCATACTTTCAGACAAGGACAGCGGTTTTATCGCCGGCGCCGACGTCAAGGAATTCACCAAAATTGAATCCGAAGATCAGGCCCTGCAGGCGGTACGTCGCGGTCACAGTGTATTTAATGCACTGGAAGCCCTGCCCTGTCCCACTGTTGCCTTGATCCACGGATTTTGTCTGGGCGGTGGTCTGGAACTGGCACTGGCCTGTCGTTACCGTGTGGCGGATGATGATCCCGGTTGCAAACTGGGCTTGCCGGAAGTGAAACTGGGCATACATCCCGGCTTTGGCGGTACGGTGCGCATGATTAAACTGGTCGGTCCGCTTAACGGACTGGATGCCATGTTGACCGGACGCAATCTGTCTGCCCGGGCGGCGAAAAAGATTGGTCTGGTGAATTATGCCGTACCAAAACGCCATCATCTCAGTGCGGCAAGAAGCCTGATCAAGGAACCGCCAAAACCGCATAAATTACCCTGGTGGACCGCCATCCTGAATCATCGTCAGGTGCGACCGCTGCTGGGCAAATACATGGCCAAACAGGTGGCCAAAAAGGCCGCTCGCTCTCACTACCCTGCCCCCTACGCCATTATCGATCTTTGGGTCAGATGTTTTGATGACCCCGGTTACATGCTCAATGAAGAGATCAACTCCATCGCCGAGTTGATTGTCGGCAAGACGGCGCAGAATCTGATTCGGGTCTTTATGCTTAATGAGCGACTCAAGTCGCTGGGGCGCAGCGAAGATTATGACCCCAAACATGTACATGTCATTGGTGGTGGTGTGATGGGCGGCGATATCGCCATCTGGTGTGCTCTGCAGGGTTTCAAGGTAACACTGCAGGATCAAAAAATGGAAACCCTGGCCAAAGTGGTTCAGCGCGCCTTTAAACTTTATCAAAAGAAACTGAAGGATCGTCGGGCGATTCGCGCTGCGCTGGATCGTCTGGTGCCGGATATCAAGGGTGATGGCATCCCCTGGGCCGATATTGTTATCGAAGCCATTTTTGAAGACGCGGAAGTAAAGCGTAATCTGTTTGCCGGCATCGAACCCAAATTGAAGAAAGACACCATCATTGCCACCAATACATCCAGTATCCCGCTGGATGAGTTGAATACCGTATTAAAGAAACCCGAGCGTCTGGTCGGTTTGCACTTCTTTAATCCGGTTGCCATGATGCCGCTGGTGGAGATCGTACACAGTGAAAAAACATCGGATAAAGTCTCGCAGATGGCCGCCGCCTTTACCCGGCGCATTAATAAACTGCCCTTGCCGGTTACCAGCACGCCTGGCTTTTTGGTTAACCGCGTTTTGATGCCCTATCTCATGGAAGCGGTCAATCTAGTGGAAGAAAATGTTCCCATGGCGCTGATTGATAAAGAGGCGCTGGCCTATGGTATGCCCATGGGTCCGATTGAACTGGCTGATACCGTCGGACTGGATATTTGCCTGAAAGTCGCCGAGATACTTTCAGAGCACATGGATATCGCGGTACCCGAGCGCCTCAAGAAGATGGTGGAAAAAGGGCAGCTCGGTAAAAAATCGGGCAAAGGGTTTTATGTTTTCAAAAACGGTAAGCCGGTCAAACCTCCCATTCCCAAAAATTACACGGCGCCGACCGATGTTCAGGACAGGTTGATCCTGCGCATGATCAATGAGGCGGTCGCCTGTTTACGCGACGGTGTTGTCGATGATGCGGAGTTGGCGGATGCCGGCATTATTTTCGGCACCGGCTTTGCTCCGTTTCGCGGCGGTCCCTTTCACTATATCGAAAGTCGCGGCAAGGATCAGGTGGTCAAGTTGCTGGAACAACTGGAGCATCGGTATGGACCGCGATTTGCCGCTGACAAGGGCTGGAAGGATTTATAATTATAATAAAGTTTGTGTTACAGCAAATAAGGGGATGTATCTGATATGGACAAGAGAATTGATACCATTACACCAACTGATGCGGTGAGTCTGCCCGGTCTGTTCTATAAACGCGTACAACGTTCAAAAGATGCCGTGGCGTATCGTTACTTTGACGCCGATAAAGAAAAGTGGCTCGATCTGACCTGGGGTGAAATGGCCGCCGAGGTGGCGCGCTGGAAAGAGGCCTTAAAACGGGAAAATCTGGCCTATGGTGATCGTGTCGGACTCATGCTGCGCAATTGCCAGCACTGGGTGATGTATGAACAGGCGGCGCTGGCGCTCGGCCTGGTTATTGTTCCCCTCTATACCAATGATCGGGCGGATAATATTGCATATATTGCCCAACATGCCGACCTCAAGGTGATCCTGTTTGATACCGAAGAACAATGGCTGGCCCTGAAAGAATCCCTCGATCAGTTTGGCAACGTCAAGCGTTTCGTCAGCATCCACTATATAAAGGATCCGTCTGAACCACGCTTAAAACCAAGATCAGAATGGTTGCCGGAGAGCGCACCGCCGCTGGAGCAACCCACGATCGATAAACAGGCGCTGGCCAGTATCGTCTATACCTCCGGTACGACCGGCAGACCGAAAGGTGTTATGCTGAGTCATAATAATATCCTGTCCAATGCCTATGCCTGTTCACAGTGTGAAGCATTTTATACATCGGATCAGTTTTTATCCTTTTTACCTTTGTCTCACATGTTTGAGCGGACTGCCGGATACTATATGCCCATGTTGGTCGGTGCGACGGTCAATTATGCCCGTGCGGTGGATAAACTGGCGGAAGATCTGCAAACCATTCATCCCACCGTACTAGTAACCGTGCCACGTATCTTTGAACGTGTGCGTAACAAGATCAAGGATCAGCTGGAACACAAATCACCAATTGCGCGCAAATTATTTAACATGGCAGTGGAAACCGGTTGGTTGCGGTATCAGATCAAACAAAAAAAGGCGTCCTGGCATCCCCGGGTTTTACTCTGGCCTTTACTGAATGTATTGGTGGCAAAAAAGATCATGGGTAAACTCGGCGGCCGCATGCGACTGGCAGTCAGTGGCGGCGCTCCTCTCACCTTTGAGATTGCACAGATGTTTATCGGTCTGGGACTGAACATCAGTCAGGGTTACGGGATGACAGAGTCAAGCCCGGTGGTGTGTACCAATCGACTGGCTGATAATGAACCCGCCAGTGTCGGTCAGGTCCTGCCCGGTGTACAGGTGAAGCTGGGCGAACGCAATGAACTGTTGGTAAAAGGCGATAACGTGATGCTGGGTTACTGGCAGAATGAAGAGGCAACCAAAGAAACCATTGATGCTGACGGGTGGCTGCATACCGGTGATGTGGCGCGGATTGACGGCGAACATATCTATATCACCGGGCGTATCAAGGAGATCATCGTGCTGGCCAACGGCGAAAAGGTCCCGCCCTCAGATATCGAGATGGCTATTGGCAATGATTCATTGTTTGAGCAGGCTATGGTGATCGGTGAAGGCAAACCCTATTTGTCCGCCCTGCTCGTTCTTAACCGTGAACACTGGAATGAACTGGCCGCCGAATTGGCGGTGAATGCAAATGACACCGCTGTATTGAACAGCGAAAAAGTGACCTCTGCCGTTGTCAGTCGCATTGCCGCCCAACTCAGTAACTTTCCCGGCTATGCCAAGATTCCACGAGTCTATTGCATGTTGTCGCCCTGGACGATTGAAGAAGGCTTGATTACGCCGAAAATGAGCCTCAAGCGCAACAAAATCCTGGAGAAATATGCTGCGCAGGTTGAGGAACTTTATGCAGGCCACTAATGGCTGATCATACCTTTCCTGCGGATAAGCAGCCTGCCATACGTGTTTCTCCGATGCCGGCCGACACCAACGCCATTGGTGATATTTTCGGCGGCTGGTTGATGTCTCAAGTGGATATCGCCGGCAGCATTGCCGCCTACCGGTGTGCCCATGGCCGGGTTGTCACGGTAGCGGTTAACTCCTTTCAATTTATTAAACCGGTGTTTGTCGGTGATCTGGTCAGCATCTATTCCGAGGTTATCAAGATCGGCAACACATCTATACAGGTGGCCGTGGACGCCTTTGCTGAACGCCGTCACAGCTTTCTGGATGAAACCGAAACACGCGCCGATGAATATAACGCGGTTAAGGTGGCGGAGGCTGTACTCACCTATGTCGCTATCGATAAAAATCTCAAACCCCGTCCCGTCAATGCGGACTGCCCGGATTAAATCATTGATTTTCTGAAAAAATCGTCTTAGATCAATGTACTGATCCTAAAACCGATAAGGCAGATGACACATCCGGTAGTCGAACACCTGAAAAATCTCGTACCACTGTGTGAAATCAAGGATGATAATTTCATTGAGTTGGTTCGACATACTGTCATTGGCAGTTCACCAGCCGGGCAGACTCTGTTTGAACAGGATGAACCGGATGAATACAGTTATTACCTCCTGACCGGACAACTCACCATGCGCAACTCCACTGGTATTACGATCACCGTGACGGCCGGTCAGCCGGAGTGTCGCTACCCGCTGGATCAACACAACCCGCGCAAATTTACCGCGATTGCCGACACGCCGATCAAATACATCAAGATCAATAAAAATATTCTGGATGTCTTGCTGGCCTGGAATCAGACCACCGGTTATGTCGTTACCGAGATTGATGATACCAGCGGGCAGGACCAGGATAATGACTGGATGTTTAACATATTACGCTCACATCTGTTTCAACGGATCCCGGCAGCCAATATTCAGGCCATGTTCTTGCGCTTCAGACCGGAGCAATACCAACAAGGTGATACCATTATCCAACAAAACGAAACAGCGGATGATTACTTCGTGATCAAAAGCGGTCGATGTGGTGTCTATCGTACCGGTGATGATAAACAAAACGAATTACTGGCGGAAATCGGCCCCGGTGACGGCTTTGGTGAAGAGGCCCTGCTCACCGATACCAAACGCAATGCCACCGTAATCATGCTGGAAGCCGGCGAAGTCATGCGACTCTCGCGGCAGGACTTTGATACATTGTTAAAAGAACCGGCGATTAAGGCGGTGACGTATGCAGAAGCCTGTGAACTGGTGCTGGATGGCGCCATGTGGCTGGATGTGCGCCTGGAAGACGAACACAGCAATCACAGCCTGCCTGACAGCCTGCACATCCCCCTCTCACTGTTGCGAGTCAAGCGCGAAGTACTTAACAAAGACCTTCAGTATATTGTGTACTGTGATACGGGCAGACGCAGTGCGGCGGCAGCGTACCTGATGAGCCAAAAGGGCTTTAATGCCCTGCTTCTGGAAGGCGGCCTTGCCAAAATTCCCTCTAAAAACAAGGAGTAACAGACACAGCAAAATTAATGCCTTAGTCCCGGCTGCCGATACATATTCAAAGGTTGAGACCTGCCTTCACTCTGTGCCATCACTTCGGGATTTTGAGCATAACAATGCTGCGTGCTGTTATTTCATTTTGGCTGATTTTGTTAGTCGCCGGTCTGTCTTCCCGACAGCTGCTGGCCAGCGATTTCACACATATCAACAGCATGCTCGACAATGATCAGGCCGATAAAGCCTATACGATTTTGCTCAACGAGGAAGATCACCATCTCGGTGAATTGCAGTACGAACTCCTGTTGGGTCGCGCAGCACTGAATTCTGCACATTATCATGAGGCGATCTTTGCCTATGAACGTGCCCTGATGATTGAACCCAATAACCTGACTGCCAGACTGGGACTGGCCATCGCACATTTCAATACCAACGAGAATGAACGCGCCATCGAATTGTTTGAAAAAATTTTATCCCTGCGCCCGGCAGACAATATCCGCAAGACCATTCACCAGTATCTCGACAAACTGCGCGCACGACAGGCCTCATTACGTCACAAGCTTACCGGTGAAGTGAAAGTGTTGGCCGGTTGGGACAGCAACATCAACAGTGCCACCTACAATTCCACTGTCGAATTATTCGGCACAACCCTGACGCTGGCCGATGCCAGCCGCGAAACGTCCGGCGTCTTTAATGAAGTAAGCGGCAAGTTTAATTACACTTACACAGTTACCAACAATCATGAGCTCTTTTCCAGCATCAATCTGATCAAGCGCTCCAATCATGAAAATCATTTTGATACCGAGCAGGCAAATCTGCAACTGGGTGGCAGTATCAACACACGTTACGGCCGCCTGTCTGTCCCCCTCAGTTATCAAATCATTGATCTCGATGCGGTGCGTTTACGGGAACTGACATCGTTGTCAGCCAACTTAATCGGTAATGGCACCGATGGATTTTATACCGGCAGCCTGCAATATGGTCTGCTGCGATATCCGGATCAGCCGTATCTGGATATGGATATGTTCGCCGTTGGATTGGGCTATGTCTCCACCAATAAATCCAGGACCTTGAGGAAATTAATCAGTGTCTATGTTGGCGATGAGGCGGTATTTGAAGAAATTAACGACGCTGCCGGGAAGCAGTTTTCAGGTTTTCAGGGTAAAGTATTTTTGAAATTGCACAGTCGACATATTATGCAAGTCCACTTGTCGTATCAACTGGACTCATACCATGCAAAACACCTGTTCCTTAATCAGCGTCGTGTCGACAAACGTATTTCCGTTGCCCTTGCCTGGAACTGGTGGTTGACCAATGCGTTGAGTATTGACACCAGTGTTGACCATACCAATTCAGATTCAACCTCCGGCTTGTTCGACTACAGGCGCAATCAGATCTACACCGGATTCACTTACAGATTATAATTATTTATTATGGGTCTAATTAATATATTTTATGGGTATATGTCACACTTTGGTATGAGAAATTCGCAAGGCCGAAAACCATGGACGATAGTGGGTGTAAGAAATTGAACAATAATGAACCAGAAGCACTATAGCGACTGGAACCATGGCGGCGGGAGTTGCCAGGAGGTATCGGCAAATGAAAATGTTACAGAAACTCATCATCTCGTTCATATTCGTGTTTATCTCGAATTGTTTGAGTGCATCGACGGCATGGGCGGAGAACCGGGCAGCGATTGTCATCGTCTCCGCCGGGGACTTTTATGCTGTCAGCAAAACCCGGAAAGAGCGTAAACTGACACGCCGCTCAGAAATTTTTGTCGGCGATACACTGGTGACAGGTAAAGACGGTCGTGGCCAGGTGCGTTTTATAGACGGCGCCATCGTCTCTTTGCGTCCTGACACCAAACTGCGCATTGATGATTATCGCTATGGCAAAAGCAAGGCTGACGAAAACAGTGTCATGACCCTGATCAAGGGTGGCTTTCGCACTATCACCGGTGCAGTAGGCAAGGAAAAGTACAAGGTCAATTCTTCACTGGCCACTATCGGTATTCGCGGTACTCACTATGAAGCTGTGATCCAGGATAACCAGATGTATGTGGCGCTGTGGGATGGCGGTGTCACGGTAACCAATGAAGCCGGCTCGGTCGATCTGGGGCTGGGCGCGAATTACAACTTCGCCCACATCCAAAGTAATACTACCGAACCTACCGGTCTGCTGGATGCACCGGCGGTGATCAGCAATGAACAGCAACCGACAATTGAACCTGATCTCAGCAGTAACAGTACATCTGAAGCCGCACCTCCGGTACGGGGTACCGGTAACGGTGGGGGTACCGGTAACGGTGGTTCTGAAGTGGATACAACCATAACAGCCATTGATATTGCGACGATGCCGACAGAGACCATGCCAACTACCGGTACAGCCGTATTCAACAATGTCACTGCGTTTTCCGGCACCAGTTCATCCGGAAACATCCAGAACTTTAACTTTACGGCAAATGTTGATTTCGCGGCAACAACCATCGATGGCAACATGAATTTCCGCACCGGCACATCCAGCGGGCCTTACTGGTCAGTGGATTTCGCCAGTACCGGGAATACCGGTTCCAACTTCAATCTGGTGGTGAACACATCAACATCCACGATCAATGGTTCAACACCCATTGATGGAACCATTACCGGTAACTTTATCGGCGCCAATGCGGATGCCATGCAGGGCAGTTTTGATCTGCACGATGCCGGTTTAACCAATACAGCAAGCGGTACATTTACCGCAACCAAATAATCATTAAAAAAATGCAAGACCAACTGACGCCGTGTCTCCGGACACGGCGTTTTTTTGTGTTGACGATTATTTGGTGCGTCTCTCGAAAACACCATTCCAGGACGGTCCCGGCGGATCGCGTCTGAACCAGTCAATTCGCTCCAGATAGATGGAATACAACGGCCGCTCATGGTGTACCATCAACTGTTCAAATAACGCATTGGCCTTTTTCCATTCCTGGATACGATAGAGACGATAGGCCTGGTGCAATAATTCCAGTTCTTGTTTGAGCGATGCGGTCATGTGCTCCAGGCGACACAGCGGTTGATAAACCTTGATCGGCCGGCTGGCGCCTTTTACCTGTACCAAATCCAGTTCCAGACAGGCGTAACTGTCAGCAACCAACTCATAGGTCTTTTCACCAATCACCAACGGTACGTCATAAAAGCGTGTCAGCCCCTCCAGACGCGAGGCAATATTGACGGTATCACCGATAACGGTATAGGCGCGTCGGTATTCTGATCCCATGTCACCCACATTCATCACACCGGAATTGATACCAATGCCGATTTCGAATGGCGGCAAACCTTCCGCTTCAAAGTCACGTTTAAGCTTCTGTACTTCCTCGAGCATCCCGAAAGCCGCATCCAGTGAATGCACGGCGTGCTGTTCATTGATGACCGGTGCGCCCCAGAAGGCCATCAGCATATCACCGACGTATTTATCAATGGTCCCCCGGTTGTCAAAAATGATCCGCGTCATGGGCGTGAAAAAACGGTTCAACAATTCTTTTAATTTACTCGCGGTTAACTGTTCAGAGATGGTGGTGAATTGACAGATATCGGCAAACAACACCGTCATTTCCCGACTTACCCCTTCAAAGCCGTAGTGCCGCGGGTTTTCCGTCATCTCAGCCACCAGTTCGCGGGGAATGTACTGGCCGAACATATCCTGCAGCTGTGACTTGCTCTCCGCCTCGGTGAGAAAACCATAGGCCAGATTGACGGCAGACAGCGTAATCACCAATAACAGCGGCAAGGCCATAGCCAACACCAGACCTTTTTCTGTCCACAACCAGATATTCGATCCAGCGATGGTGGCAACAGCCAGCAGGGTAAAGGCAATTTTGTAATAGGGATTCAGGAACGGCAGAACAAACACCAGTAACACACCCGAAACCACCAACAAGGTGAAATTCGCGCCGCTGGCCCAGGGCGGTTCGACCGGAAATTTATTATCCAGGATACCCGAGATCAAGTTGGCGTGGATCTCCACGCCGGGATACACGCCTTGCATGGGGGCGGCACGAAGATCAAACAGTCCTTCCGCCGTGGTACCGATAAACACGATGGTGTTTTTCAAATGCTCTTTGGGGAATTTCCCCGAGATCACATCCGTCGCGGAAAGATAAAGATAACTCTTGGATTGCCCGATGAACGGAATAATGACCCGCCCTTCACCATCGGTAGGAATCACCTTGCCACGCGTTAATTCAATCCCGGTGACATTGGTGACATTGCTGATATCCTCTGTGTGTACCGTAAACTTGTCGATGAGTTGGTAAATGCGGGCTGTCTCAAGCGCCAGTGACGGGTAGATTTTGTCTTTGTATTTCACCAGCAAGGGCACCCGGCGCAAGATACCGTCAGGATCAGCATCCAGGGAAAAAAAGCCGCCGAATCTGGCGGCCGATTGTAACTTGGGCAGACTGGCGGTATAGCTGTTCATATGGGTGACCGTGGATTGCATGACGGCGGGACGGTTCTCAATATTCGCCGGCAATGGCAACTTCCCGATGGGCGGATGTTGTTCGCGATGAAAAATATATCCCAGGACTACGTCCTTGTTGCGCAGTATTTCCGAAAAACGCAAATCATTGTCAAAATCACTGAGTTTGTTTTTCAGGGTGCGAATGACGGGACTGGAAGCCGGCAGTTCTTTACTGAGTTTGTTGAGCACCTCTTCCGCACTGTTGCGCTCCGGTTCGGAAAACATGATGTCAAAACCAACCACAATAGCGCCGTTGGCAAAAAGTTGATCCAGTAATACGGCCATCTTGGCTCGAGACCAGGGCCAGCGGCCTTCGCGACGGAGACTCTTTTCATCAATGTCAACAATGACAACTCGCTTGTCACGTACAATGGATTTGTCACTGTTGATGATTTGTTCGCAACCTGTCTTTTGGTCGCAGGGTTTAACATCGGGCAAGGTGGCCTTGAGACGGACGTCATAGGCCAACAATTCCAGACGCTGTCTGACGTTGACAATTTGATCGTATTTGGTCGTCTGGAACCAGAGGAAAAATCCGGCGATTGCCAGGCCGATTAAAATACTTTTTATTCGTTGTTTTTCCTGCATGGCAATCCGATCGTGTCAAACTTGTCAGCCGGGTGATTTGTTTCCCCCGAACAAGGCGAAATAATTTTTTGTTGTCTGTTCTGCAATGTCTTCCAACCCGGTCTTTCTTAATTCCGCAAGATGCGCCGCCACATGTCGCACATAAGCCGGTTGGTTGGACTTGCCGCGGAAGGGAACCGGTGCCAAATATGGCGAATCGGTTTCAACCAGCATGCGATCAGCAGGCACCACTTTGGCCACTTCTTTCAACTCAACGGCACTGTTGAAGGTCACGATACCTGAAAAGGAGATCATGAAATTCAAATCCAGTGCGCGTTTGGCAATGGCCCGGTCTTCGGTGAAACAGTGCATCACACCACCAACCTCATCGGCACCCTCTTCCTTGAGAATACGCAGAGTATCCTCGGCGGCATCCCGCATGTGGATAATCAACGGTTTTTGTGTTTGTCGTGCGGCGGCAATGTGGGTGCGGAACCGATCCCGTTGCCATTCCAGATCACCTTCACTGCGATAGTAATCCAGGCCGGTTTCACCAATAGCGACAACATCCTCATCAGCGGCCAATTTCACCAATTCTTCAATATTCGGTTCTTTATCCGTTTTTTCATTGGGGTGAACTCCGACCGACGCCGAGATGTTGGCGTGTTGCTTCGCCGGCTTCAATACATCATTAAAATGATCAAGGTCTATACAGACACAGAGAAAATGACCGACACCGTGATCGGCTGCATTTTGCAGGGCCCCTTCCAGCTTGCCGCCAAAGGGTTTGAGATCCAGACGATCGAGATGACAATGCGAGTCAACGAGAAATAAAGACATGTGAATAGCTTGCTTGAGTTAAGATTGGGAACAGTTTTGATTTACATGGTATGGGTCGGACGATCGGATTTGAGCGCGCCGGCCAGATAGGTTTCAATTTTGGTTCTGGCGCCACCGCCGTCCTGTTCACTGAACTGAACACCGATGCCGGCGGCACGATTGCCCTGGGCGCCTTTGGGGGTAACCCAGATGATCTTGCCGGCGACCGGCAGTTTTTCCTTTTCTTCCATCAGGGTCAACAGCATGAAGACTTCGTCACCCAGTTTGTAGGGCTTGTTGGTGGGGATAAACAGGCCGCCATGTTTGACAAAAGGCATATACGCAGCGTACAGGGCGCTTTTATCCTTGATTGTCAGGGAGAGGATGCCCTGTCGACCGCCGGCAAGTCCTGTGGGTATTTCAGCCATTCGTTTGAACCTTTTATCGTCATTGCCCTTCAGGCAGGATCGCGCCGGATACTTGTCCAGCTGATCAGCAAGCCTTCCAGCATTAAACGTTTGTTGACGCTGGTCTGCTGCAAACGCAGGCCCTCGGCAACCTTGTCAAAATATGAATACAGACGTTGTAAGTCTATCCGGTTGGCCAGCGATTGCAAAGTCGAGGCAAGCTCCATGTTGTGGGCAAAATCGGCCGTTCCGGTCCGGCTGCGTATCATGTCACTCACCCACTGGTAGAGCCAGAGTAACGGCTGCCCGGACTCGTCTTTGGCCCAATCTGCGGCAACAGCCACCGGGTCCAAACGACCGTCAGCCAGTCTCTCCAGCTCTGTCAGGCGCTGTTGTTGCTGTACCGGAGTACCGTCCTCGCCATAGTGTTTGGCCGTCAAGGGGGCGCCGCCGGCCAGCCCCAGCAGATTTTCTGCCTGGGCAGGGTGAACCAGCCCGTCGCGCAACCAATCCAGTGCGGACTCTTTGCGAGGCAACGCAAACCGCAGGGTCTGACAACGGCTGCGTATCGTAGCCGGTAACCGGTGTGGCCGATCAGTGAGCAGCAGCAACAGGGTGTTGGGTTGAGGCTCTTCCAGGGTTTTCAGCAGTGCATTGGCGGCCGCCGCGTTCATGGCGTCAGCAGGCGCCAGCAACACAATTCGTTTGCCGCCGAAATGGCTGTGCAACCCGAGCCAGGATATTAATTCGCGGATTTGATCAATCTTGATCACACCGCCCGTGTCTTCGGGGACGATGGGCTTGTAGTCAGGATGGTTATCGGTTGTAAATAACAGGCAACTTTTGCACGCACCACAGGCCTCACCAGTTACTATGGGTTGGGCACACAACAGGGCTTTGCTCAGGGCAACCGCGAAATCGAATTTACCGATGCCACGCATACCGGCGAACAACAGGGCATGGGGCAGACGCGCCTGATTGTCCCGCTCCTGCAGCTGTCGCCATTGTTCCTCTTGCCACGGGTAGATGCTGTTCATGCGCCGATTACCTCATCCAGCACCTGTTTGATGCGTGCCTGAACTTCAATCAGGTCCCGTGCGGCATCCACTACACGAAAGCGCTGCGGTTCCTGTGCGGCCCGCTCCAGATAACATGCTCTGACGCGTTGGAAAAAGTCGATCTTTTCCCGCTCAAAACGATCCGGTTCACTCCGATTACCGGCCCGCTCCAGCCCCAGTTCGACCGGCACGTCCAGCAACAGGGTCAGATCAGGTCGCAGGCTGCCCTGTACCCACGTCTCCAGCTGTGCAATGCGTTGTGTATCAATTCCCCGGCCACCGCCCTGATAGGCATAGGTGGCATCGGTAAAACGATCACAGATGACCCACTGCCCTTTCTCCAGGGCCGGGAGGATTTTTTCCGCCAAATGCTGAGCGCGTGCAGCGAACATCATCAGCAATTCGGTATCGGCGCTGACAGCGGTTTGTTTGGCATCAAGCAAGAGTTCGCGGATTTTTTCCGCCAGTGGCGTACCACCCGGCTCACGGGTGGCAATGAAGTCGATTCCGGCAGAGGTCAAATACTGCCGAATGAAATCGATATTGGTGGTTTTACCAACGCCTTCGGCACCTTCGATGGTGAGAAATTTACCCTGCATTAACCCCTTGCCCGTATTCAGTCTTTGTTTTTGTTTTTGTCTTGGCGGGCATTATACGATGAAAAGGAGCGTTTCCGACCCTTGAGCTGATATTTAATGACAGCTTCGTTATGTTCTTCCAACGAGGATGAAAAGTAGTGACTGCCGTCACCTTTGGCGACGAAATAAAGACTGCTCCCCTCCGCCGGATGCAGGGCGGCATACAGGGCGGCATAACCGGGCATGGCGATTGGGGTTGGCGGCAAACCGAAACGCGTATAGGTGTTGTAGGGGGTGTCATTGGTCAAATCCCGGCGCCGGATATTTCCGTCATATTTTCTCCCCAGGCCGTAAATGATCGTGGGGTCGGTTTGCAGGCGCATGCGTTTTTCCAATCGACGGACAAATACACCTGCAATTTGTTGTCGTTCGTGGGGTTGTCCGGTCTCTTTTTCGACAATCGAGGCCATGATAAGCGCTTCATAGGGTGATTTGTAGGGCAACCCGGCATCACGTTTTTCCCACTCGGCGGCCAGACGTTTCTCCATGGCCTGATAGGCGCGTTGCAACACCTGTACGTCAGTGGTGCCACGAGGGAAATGATAGGTATCGGAGAGGAAGCGCCCTTCCGGATGCAGATCAGGATACCCCAGCTTGGCCATGATGTTGTTTTCATTCACCCCCTTCAGGGTGTGTTCGATATGGGGATGGGCCTGAATGGCATCGATGACCTGGAAGATGTTCCAGCCCTCAATCAGCGTCAGCGAATATTGCACCACCTTGCCGCCCAACAATTGTTGCAGGAATTGGCGTGCGGTCGTATCCGCCTTGATTTGGTATTCACCGGTGCTGATCTTGTCAGCACTTCGGTGTAACCGCACATAAAGCAACAGATAACGCGGTTTGTCCACCAGACCTTTGGCGGCCAGATCATAGACAATGCGCGTCAGATTGGCGCCCGGATTAACGTTGTAGACCATCTCAGTCTGTTCTTTCAATAAACGGGTATTCAGCGTGTTGTGATAGTCATACCAGAAACCGGCGCTGAGAATGATGAGTGCCGACAGAGCGAATTTGGTGGAACGACGTTGCAAAAGGGATGATATAAATGCTTTCAATTTAGTTAACCAGATTTTGTAATAGTTGTGTAATCGGTCCTGCTGTGTATTGCCTGTCCTCAATGGACTGCACCGGCCAGATACCAAACAGGCTGTTCGTCATAAACACCTCATCGGCCTCATACAGTGAGTCGATGTGCTGCCGGACAATCCGGACATCCATGCCGTTTTCCTTTGTTTTCTCCAGCACTCGTTGTCGCGTAATACCCAGGACGCCACACTCAGTCAGATCAGGTGTATAAAGCTGCCCTGCTTTTACCCAAAAAATATTGCTCATGGTCCCTTCGATGACATGGCCGGACGTATTAAGCATAACTCCTTCCTGAAACTTTTCATCCTGCCATTCATTGCGCGCCAGGATCTGTTCCAGCCGGTTTAAATGTTTTATCCCGGCCAGGGCGGGGTTCATACCCAATGGGGTTCGGCATACCTTGAGGTGGATACCCTGTTCGGCGTAATGTGCCGGATAGTCAAGCCAGGGACTGAGGTACAGAACCTGGGTGGGATTTTGTTTCGGTGGAATACGATAACCCCGCGTGCTGTTGCCACGGCTGACTATCAGTTTTACCACCGCCTTTGCCTGTTGCCGGATCAGCCGGGTGATTTTATCTTCCAATGCAGCTTGATCCGGGACCGGAATATTCAGCCGCTCACACCCGGCAACCAACCGCTCCCAATGATACAACCAATGTGGCAGCTCGCCTTGTCGCACTGCCATGGTTTCAAACAGTCCGTCTCCATATTGAAAACCGCGCTCCAGCGGGTCCAGCCAGTGGCGGGAGATGTCGTTGACATAAACCTGGACTGTCATATTGATGGAGTCTCCTCAACAGCGGTTTGCAAAGACAGCAACATCCCCTTGGCCTTGGCCCGGGTTTCGTCCAGCTCATTTTGTGCATCGGAATCAGCCACCAGACCGGCTCCGGCTCGCACCCGAATCGTGCCGCCGTCAAGCACTATGGTACGAATCAGAATATTCAAATCCATCTCACCGGAGTGATTAAGATAACCCATGGAGCCGGTATAGGCGCCACGCGCCCCCTGCTCCAGCTCGGCGATGATCGCCATACACCGCACCTTGGGACAGCCGGTGATGGTACCGCCGGGGAAAACGGCCCTGATGACCTCTCCGGGGCTGATACCGTCACGCAGTTCACCCCGGATATTGGAGACGATATGGTGAACGTGGGCGTAGCTCTCCAGTGCCATTAATTCATTCACCTTGATAGAACCCGGTCGGCAAACCCGCCCCAGGTCATTACGTTCAAGATCGATGAGCATGATGTGTTCTGCGCGCTCCTTGGGGTGGCCGATCAATTCGGAGAGTAAGGCGTTATCGACCTCCATTCCCCTGCCCCGCGGGCGTGTTCCGGCAATGGGTCGTGTCTCAACCACGCCGGCACGGGTTCTCACCAGACGCTCCGGTGAGGAACTGACAATAGCCGCCTGTGCCGATAATCTTGCCAGGCCGGCGAACGGTGCAGGATTGGTACGGGCCAGCTGTCTGAACAGATTGGCCGGTGTCATCTCCGCCGGTTTGTCACCCTGCCATTCACGGGAAAGATTAACCTGGAAGACATCACCATTGGCAATGTAGTTTTTCACCCTGGACACACCGTCGAGATAATTTGCCGCGTCTTCTTCCTGCATGGTTACAGCAAACATGTCATTTTGCTGAATATAGCCTGCCAGACCTGCAAGGTCTGTAGACATTTGTGTCAAACATTCCGCGCAGCCTGCTTCTGCAATCAGGTGTGTTTGGTCTGTGACATGGTCGTAGATAACAGCAGCAGGAATCCGCAAGGCACAGGCAACCGGCAATCGGGAATTCGGATTGGTGCGACTGTTGACAGTGGGTTCGATCTGATTGACCAATTCATAACCCAGGAAAAGAAACCAGCCGCCCTGGAACGGTAAATCGGTGTCGGAGGTTTCAACGACACTTTGCCGTTCAGTCAGCCGGCAATGATCCAGGGCTTGCAGAAAATCATCACCTGCCACCTGAAGATTGTCACTGCGTAAACGGCCATCCTGCCCCAATTCCAGTCTGGCGTTGGGAAAGGCGAACAGAATATCAAAACGGTTTCGCCCGGTATGGCTGACAGCTCGTGCCGTCCCTGCCAACAGACAGGGATATCGCTCCGGCTGTTGCTCATGCAAGGCGATGAGATCAATACGACCCGGTATAGTCTGTCTCAGCATACCGGGTCGTCAACCTCACGCATGATGCTTGAACGCAAATTCCGTGTGAGCGATATCTGATCAGTCCAGCTTTTTCAGGACGATGGTGCCGTTGGTACCGCCAAAACCAAACGAGTTGGACAAGGCGATATCAATTTTCATCTTGCGGGCGGAGCCCGGCACGAAATCCAGATCGCATTCCGGATCGGGATTGTCGAGATTGATAGTGGGTGGCGCCACCTGATCACGAATGGACAAAACAGTAAAGATGGCCTCAATACCGCCCGCTGCGCCCAGCAGGTGTCCGGTCATGGATTTGGTCGAACTCATGGCCAGCTTCCTGGCATGGTCGCCAAACGCCCCCTTGGCGGCCTGCACTTCAGCAATGTCACCGGCCGGTGTCGAGGTTCCATGAGCGTTAATGTAATCAACCTGATCCGGATTGATGCCGGCATTTTTCATGGCCAGTTGCATACAACGCATGGCGCCTTCGCCGCCGACAGATGGGGAAGTCATGTGGTAGGCATCACCACTCATACCGAACCCGGCCACTTCACAATAAATGTTGGCGCCGCGTTGTTTGGCATGTTCATACTCTTCCAGGACAACGACACCGGCCCCGTCACTGAGGACAAAACCGTCACGATCCTTGTCCCACGGGCGACTGGCGCCTTCCGGATCGTCATTCCGGCTGGAAAGCGCCCTGGCAGCCGCAAAGCCACCGAGACCAAGATAGGAGGTTCCCATTTCAGCACCGCCGGCAATCATGATATCGGCATCACCATATTCAATTAAACGCGCCGCATCACCGATACTGTGTGTTGCCGTGGCACAGGCTGTCACGATGGCGTAGTTAGGCCCCTTGAAGCCATAACGAATAGAAAGATTGCCGGACACCATGTTGATGATACTGGCCGGAATCAGGAAGGGGGAAATTTTGCGCGGCCCGCCGTTCATGTAGGCATCGTAGTTTTTTTCGATAGTGCCCAGACCACCGATACCCGAGCCAATGGCAATACCGATGCGTTCTGCATTATCCGGATTGGCTGCCAGTCCGGCATCTTCAATTGCTTCGATACCGGCGGCAATACCATAGTGAATAAACGGATCCATTTTGCGGGCATCTTTGGCCGACATGATTGACGTTACATCAAATCCCTTTACGGAACCGCCGAAACGCGTGGAAAAATTGCTGGTATCAAAATGTGTGATTGGCGCAATTCCGCTTTTACCGGCAAGAATGTTTTCCCAGGATGATTTAACGTTCAGTCCTGCCGGCGACAGCATACCGACACCTGTGATAACAACACGACGTTTGGTCAACTCCGGATCTCCTCAATGTTCAGACAAACAAAAGGCCGCATCGACAGGATAGTGATGCGGCCCTAACACAGATTCAGTCAATCGATAATTAGGAATTAGCGTTGATATAATCAATTGCCTGTTGGACCGTGGTAATTTTTTCGGCTTCTTCATCAGGAATTTCAGTTTCAAATTCCTCTTCCAGCGCCATTACCAGTTCAACGGTATCCAGTGAATCAGCTCCCAGATCGTCAACAAAAGAGGCGTCGTTTTTCACTTCTTCCTCTTTCACACCCAATTGTTCAACAACAATTTTCTTTACGCGTTCTTCAACACTGCTCATGCGGTTTTTTCCTCCGGTTTGTATAGTTCAAATTACCGCCGTAATTTGCGTATTGTATTGAAAACTTAAGCTTGTTGCCAGAATCAAGACGATACATTTATTACGACTTGCGATTACTAATCCACTCAATTATTAATGTTATTTCACTGTCATCAGCCCATGTACATGCCGCCGTTGACATGCAGTGTTTCACCGGTGATGTATGCCGCACCCGGTGAGGCCAGAAAGACGACTGCCTTGGCAATCTCTTCAGGTTGTCCCAAACGAGCCAATGGAATTTGGCCAAGAAGTGCCTTGCGGTGTTCATCCGGCAGAGCACGTGTCATGTCTGTGTCAATGAAACCCGGCGCAACCACGTTAACCGTAATGCCGCGGGACCCTACTTCGCGTGCCAGCGACTTGCTGAAACCCATAATACCGGCCTTGGCCGCCGCATAATTGGTCTGACCGGCATTCCCGGCCGCGCCAACTACGGAAGCGATGCTGATGATTCGGCCTTTACGAGCCTTTGTCATTTGTTTCACGCATGCTTTGGTAACACGAAAAATCGAACTCAAATTGGTATTGATGATGTCTTCCCATTCTTCGTCTTTCATTCTCATAAGCAGGTTATCGCGGGTAATGCCTGCATTATTGACAAGAATTGTAGGTGACGAAAATTTTTCTTCAATCTCTTTAATGGCATTACTGATACTGGTTTGATCGGTGACATTCATCACCAAACCTGTGCCTTTTATGCCTGCATCAGCCAGATAGGCGGAAATCGCCTCTGCACCCTTGGCAGAGGTCGCCGTCCCGATGACCACAGCACCCGCCTTGCCGAGCTCCAGCGCAATATTCATACCGATGCCCCGACTGGCGCCTGTTACCAGTGCAATTTCATTTTCCAGACTCATGTTCTTCCCCTTTCTTTATTTTATTACTGATGTCGATCAGTCACGTCGTCTATCAGGACATCGCCGCCGCGAGAGTCTCGGAATCATACACGGCAAGCGCTGTCATGGATTTCACAATTCGCTTGTTCAAACCGGCCAACACCTTGCCGGGACCGGCTTCAATCACTTTATCCACGCCCAGATCCGACATCTTGTTAATGGTCTCAACCCAACGCACCGGTTGATACAACTGTCGAGTCAACGCAGCACGGATATCATCCGCTCCGGTTGGGCTTGCCACATCAACATTATTGATTACGGTGACAGCGGGTGATTTTACCTCAATGGCGGCAAGCCGTTTCGCCAACTCATCCGCAGCCGGCTGCATAAGCGAACAATGTGACGGTACACTGACCGGTAATAATACCGCCCGCTTGGCGCCCTTCTGCTTGGCCAGTTCAGCGGCGCGTTCCACCGCCTGCCTGGCGCCGGCGACCACGACCTGTCCGGGTGAATTGAAATTAACGGCTTCCACCACCTCACCCTGGGCCGCCTCAGCACACACACTGATCACATCAGCATCATCCAGACCAAGAATTGCCGCCATGGCACCGCTGCCTTGCGGTACGGCCTGCTGCATCAGCTTGCCACGCTCAGCCACCAAGCCGATGGCATCAGCAAATGCGAGACTGCCTGCACAGACCAGTGCAGTGTATTCCCCGAGACTGTGTCCTGCCAGCACGACCGGCTGTTCACCGCCCTGAGCCAGCCAAACACGCCATACGGCAACACCGGCAGCCAGCATGGCCGGCTGTGTGACAGCGGTCGAGTTAAGTTTTTCCTCCGGGCCTTCCTGCACGATCTGCCAAAGGTCATAACCGAGCACAGTTGAAGCCTCGTCGAAAGTCGCTTTGACCACGTCAAACTTGTCTGCCGGCTCTTTTAGCATACCGACCGACTGTGAACCCTGACCGGGAAAAATTATACCTAGTGCCATTCTGACTCCGTAATTTTCCAGTTACTAAAACTTAACGAGAGCGGAACCCCAGGTAAACCCGCCGCCAAACGCTTCCAGCAATACGGTGTCACCTGCTTTGATACGGCCATCGCGCACCGCAATGTCCAGTGCCAGCGGAATCGATCCTGCGGATGTATTGCCGTGTTCATGCACTGTAACCACAACACGGTCCATGGGCATATTCAATTTTTTCGCTGTGGCATTAATAATTCTGATATTGGCCTGATGGGGTACCAGCCAATCCACGTCTGATTTGTCCATATTATTGGCGGCTAGTGTTTCATCAACGATAGCACCCAGCGTGTTCACCGCCATTTTAAAGACTTCATTACCTTTCATGGTCATGTAAGCTTCACCGGCCTGCAACTGTTTGTAGTTCTCCGATACACCGGCCGGAACAGTTAACAGATCCCGATATTGTCCATCGGCATGCAGGTGTGTGGAGAGAATCCCGGGTGTCTCACCGGCGGACAGGACCACCGCACCGGCGCCATCACCAAAAAGAACGCAGGTTGTGCGATCTTTCCAGTCAACGATTCGCGACAGTGTCTCGGCACCAATCACCAGCGCATGTTTACTCTGGCCCGTTTTAATAAACATATCGGCCATACCCAGTGCATATACAAAACCGGTACAGACAGCCTGAATATCAAATGCAGGGCAGCCGTGAATTTCCAGTCTTTGCTGAACCAGACATGCTGTGCTGGGAAAAATGCGATCCGGGGTAGTGGTACCGACAATGATTAAATCAATATCGGACGGCTGCAAGCCGGCCGCTTCAATGGCATGACGGGCCGCCTTTTCCGCCAGGTCGCAGGTAGTCTCATCCTCCCGCGCAATATGCCGTTTTTTGATCCCGGTTCTGTCGGTAATCCAGGCATCTGTTGTGTCCACCAGTGTTTCCAGATCGGCATTGGTCAAGACTCTTTCCGGCAAATAACTGCCGGTACCGGTGATACGTGAATAGATCAAACCAAACGCTCCTTCACCAGAATATTTTCCAGTTGCTGTCTAATCCGGGCCGGAACATTTTTTTCAATTTCAAGTACAGCCTCGTTAATCGCGTTACTGAAAGCGACTGCATCTGCGCCACCATGACTTTTAATAACAATACCCTGCAATCCAACCAGGCTGGCGCCGTTATACTCTCGCGGGTCAAAACGTTTCTTGAAGGCACGCAGAATCGGCAGCGCAATCAAGCCTGACAACATAGTGAGGATATTTCGTTTGAATTCTTTTTTGATAAATTGACTGATCATCTTGGCAACGCCTTCACTGCTTTTCAGCATCACGTTCCCGACAAAACCATCGCAGACCACCACGTCAGCGTGTCCCAGGTAAATGCCGTCGCCTTCTACATAGCCAATGTAGTTGAGGTTGCTGGCGGCCAGTAATCGAGCGGCATCCTTGACCTGTTCGTTACCTTTCACTTCTTCTTCACCAATATTCAGCAGACCGACCGTCGGTGACTTTTTGTCTTCAACCGCGCTGGCCAGTTCCGCCCCCATGACGGCAAACTCAAACAGATGTTCAGCAGAGGAGTCGACGTTGGCCCCCAGATCCAGCACATAGGTATGCCCGCTGACAGTGGGCAAGGTGGTGCAAATTGCCGGTCGATCAACACCCGGCAGGGTCTTCAACACAAACCGGGCTGTTGCCATCAATGCGCCGGTATTCCCTGCGCTGACGATAGCCTGAGCGATACCCTCTTTCACCAAATTAATGGCAACTCGCATGGAGGAATCTTTCTTGGTGCGCAGTGCTGATGAGGGTTTTTCATCCATCCCCACCACCTGTGAGGCATGGTGGATAGTGAGAAATTTGGAAACATCCGCATTAAGCTTTGTCAGTGTCTGTTGCAACACTGTTTCATCGCCAACCAGGATTAATTTCAGTCCCGGATGGCGTTTGAGAGTCATCAGGGCAGCATGAACTACAACCTCTGGGCCATGGTCGCCGCCCATGGCATCCAGCGATATCGTGATATCAGCATTCATTCAAGGTTTCGCGCTGTCGTTTTGTAATGTTTGTATTTCTTATGTGAGTACGGGACAGGGTCACCCCTGTCCCGTATCGAGCCCGGTATCTGATGGAATATATACGGGGCCATTGTGTCGTCATTCAAGCGTAAGACTTTAGTCTTCCTGCTTTTTATCCAGGACTTTTCGACCACGGTAGTAGCCGTCCGGGCTGATGTGGTGACGGAGATGCGTCTCACCGGTGGTTGATTCGATGGAAAGCGCGCTTGTGGTCAGCGCATCATGTGCCCGGCGCATGCCACGTCTGGATGGGGTCTTGCGATTCTGTTGTACAGCCATAGTCTGCCTCGTTTCTGTTCAATGTTCTTTCTTCAATTCCGCCAGTACCGCAAACGGATTTTGCGTGTCGACGGATGTCTCTTGCCCGGTCTCATCCTTGCTGTTCAGCTCAGCGAGACAATCATGTTGATGTTTGGCGATAACGGGAAGCGACAATATTAACTCGTCTTCCAAAATATCCACCGTCCTTACCGGTACCGTTGTCACAATCAGCGGCTCATATTCATCCGGTATATTCTCTGCCTCTGATTCGTGCCGTAACAGAGCCAAACGGAATTCAGCAACAATCGGGTACTGCATTTTCTCCAGGCAACGCTGGCATTGCAGCACCACCTCTGTCCGAATTTCACCCTGCAGCCAGGCCTGACCTTGCTCATCAATGCCAAAGTCCAGTCTGGCATCAAGCCGACCTTCTTTTGCCTCGAGTAACGGCAAGAGCCGCTGCATCTGTTTGAAATCCAGGCACCCCTGCAGACGGCGACCCAGTTCCGCCATACGAAACGGGTCCAGTTCGACAGGTAATCGGTCAGTACAGCCCGGCATAAGGCGCGGATTGTAGCCGCGGGCCACCAAAGTGTCAAAGCAATATCATCATGAAATCTAACTGAATTTATCGATTTTCGGCATAACCGGGACTGTTTCACGACATTTCCACCGTGTTTTATTCGGATATCCCCCGCTGCAGAGTCTGTTTTATACTAGTCATTCAAACAGTATTACTGGTGGCACTACTATATATGACTCAACTCATTCTTGCTTCAACTTCGCCGTTTCGCCGCGCCATTCTGGAAAAGCTGGGCATCCCATTCACAGCCGTTGCGCCGAATACAGATGAGTCCGCCCGGGATGCGGAAACCCCGGAATCGCTGGTCCGGCGTCTGGCGCTGGAGAAAGCCCTGGCCGTGGCCGATCGATACCAGGACAACCTGATAATCGGTTCGGATCAGGTCGCGGTGATTGATGGTGAAATTCTTGGCAAACCAGGCAGCCATGAAAATGCGCTTAAACAACTGCAACAGGCCTCCGGTAAAACAGTCACTTTTTACACCGGGTTGTGTCTCCTCAACAGCCGGACCGGTCGACAACAGTGTGAAGCCGTTCCCTACCAGGTTGTGTTTCGGACATTGAGTCTGAGTCAGATTGAAAACTATCTGCGCGCCGAACAACCCTATAACTGTGCCGGCAGCTTCAAGTCAGAAGCACTGGGCATTTGTTTGTTCGAACGCCTGATTGGGGATGATCCCAATACTCTCATTGGTCTGCCCCTTATCAGGCTGGTACGAATGCTGGAAGCGGAAGGGTTCCAGGTGATTTAGTTTATCAGCGCAATAAGAGCTGTTTTACATCGATGATCTGCGCCAGTGTGTTTGCCATGGCAGTTCCCAGACGTTCAGCGAACCGCTCGTAGAAGCTTTGTTTGGGGGTGTAATTAACAATGTTCTCCGCCTCGATCACTTCACGCGCTACGTAACTGCTGCTGCCCAGACCGTCAACCAGTCCCAGCTCCACACTTTCTTCCCCTGTCCAGACAAGGCCGGTAAACAGACGTTTATCATCTTTCAGGCGTTGCCCGCGCCCTTCCTTGACCACATCAATAAACTGGCGATGGATGGTATTCAACATCTGTTTGATGTGGGTGACTTCAGCCTTTTTTTCCGGGGTAAAGGGATCGAGCAGCCCCTTGCTTTCACCTGCGGTATAAAGCCGGCGCTCTATCCCCAGCTTTTGCATGCTGTCGACAAAACCAAAACTGCTCATCACCACACCGATGGAGCCAATAATACTGGCCTTGTCGGCAAAAATTTCATCTGCTGCCGCCGCAATGTAGTAACCGCCTGATGCGCAAATGTCGGTGACCACGGCATAGAGTTTGATTTTCGGATACTTGTCCCGCAAACGTTTGATTTCATCATTGATATAACCGGCCTGGACCGGACTGCCGCCCGGGCTGTTGATCCGGATAATGACCCCGGCCGTATCCTTGTTTTTAAATGCGGCGCGCAGGCTGCTGATAATATCATCGGCATTGGCTTCCGTGTTGTCGGCGATAACGCCATTGATCTCGACCAGTGCGGTATGACGCCCTGTTTTTTTCACCCCTTCACCCTGGTCCGGGAGATAAACCATGAGTACCAACAGAAAGAGATAGGAAAACATCAGCGATTTGAAAAAGATATTCCAGCGCCTTGTCCGGCGCTGTTCATTCAGCGAAGCAAAGACCAGTCGGTTGATCACATCCTGTTGCCATTGATTGTCCTGCTGCGAACCGGTTGGTTGGCCTGAATTCTGCTCTTCCATCGTTTTACCTGAACTTGTTAAGGGTTAGTTTATGCGCTGTGGAAACATGAGTATAACCACTGAATTACTGACTGTCTTTACTCAGGCAGGACTGTCTCGCCCCATTGTCCGGCCAAAAGCCAGTGATGCAATTCATCAATACTGTCGACACAGGCCAATGGGCGACACTCCAGCAACCGGGATTTGTCATGCACTCCATAACTGACCGCCAGGGCATGGGCTTTAGAATTGTGTGCCATCTGCAAATCATACTCGGTGTCGCCAACCATCAGTGTCGCCGTTGTCTCGACCCCCAGTTCATCCATGAGTTCCAGCAACATTTGCGGATGTGGCTTGGAGAAGGTCTCATCGGCACACCGGGTACTGTGGAAAACTGTGGCCAGACCGGTTTCATCCAGCACCTTGTCCAGTCCGGCCCGGCCCTTACCGGTCGCGATGGCGAGAAAACAATCCTGTTGTACCAAATCATCCAGCATCGCTGTGACCCCGGGAAACAGCGGACTCGGCGTTTTGTCACCGACGAGAAAATGGTAACGATATTGGTCGACCAACTTGTGGTACATCGATTCTTTCAGTTCGGGAAACAAGGTGGTGACCGATTCACGCAGCCCAAGACCGATGATATTGCTGATTTCGGCAGCCGTCCGATCCGGCAAGCCAAGGTCATCGATCGCTGCCTGCATACACGCCACAATCCGGGCCTCGGAGTCCATGAGTGTGCCGTCCCAGTCAAACACAATCAGCCGGGTTGTCAAACACGGTTCCTCATATCCAGTTTTATCAAAACCTGCTTCAAGTCATCCGGTAACGGTGCTGTGATGTTGATTCGCTGACCGTCATCGGGAAAAGTAAAGTCCAGTTGATGCGCGTGCAGAAAGAGGCGTTTTAAACCCTGTTCTTTCATTTGCCGGTTAAATTCCTCATCACCGTATTTTTCATCACCGGCGATGGGAAAACCGGCATGGGCGGCATGCACCCTAATCTGATGTGTCCGGCCGGTTTCCAGTCTTACCTGCACCAGACTGGCGGCCGCTTTGGTGTTCTGCGGTGAAAACAGACTGCGGGCAGGTTTACCGTCAGCACTGACCTTCACCACCCTCTCACCGGACTGCAAGGTATTTTTCCGCAGCGGGAAGTCCAGTATACGATCTCCACCGCGCCATTCGCCTCGCAGCAGGGCCAGATAAAACTTGGCCATTCTGTTCTCACGCAGTAAATCGTGCAATACGCGCAGGGCACTGCGCTTTTTGGCAATGATCAGGCAACCGGAGGTATCGCGATCCAGGCGGTGCACCAGTTCCAGAAACGGTGCCTCCGGTCGCAGCGCACGCAAGGCCTCAATAACACCGAAATTGATACCACTGCCGCCATGCACCGCTATGCCGGCCGGTTTATTGATGATCAGGATCCGCTTGTCTTCATAGAGGATGCCGGAGGCAATTCGATCCAGTACCTGGTTCGAGGGCTTGGCCGGCGTCTTTTCACCAAGTCGAACCGGGGGGATCCGGAGGACGTCACCGGCCTGGAGACGGTAATCGGGCTTGATCCGTCCTTTATTCACCCGTACCTCGCCTTTACGAACAATTCGGTAAATCAGGCTTTTGGGGGCGCCCTTGAGACGGGTTAACAGGAAATTGTCCAGCCGCTGACCGGCATATTCCTCGTCGATCTCAAGGAATTGGACCCCCAGGGCCTTGTTTTCATTGGATGTTCCCATATTCTGTATGTGATATCAGTTTATACAAGGAGATTGATGGACCCTGGAATCACTGATATAGTCAATAAGTGATGTCCGACATTTTCGGTCTGCGGCCCCATTCCATAACGGCAATGCGACCCGGGCATGTAACGGTTTTGTAACCTCCCTCCCCACACCGGGAGGGATTATTACAGATTAGGAAGGCAGACGCGTGATATTTTTTCCGTGAGATGCCACAGGAATAACAGCGCTCCCCTTGGTTGGCAATAAATCCATCCCGAGGCGGGCAGACCTACAGGTACTGAATAACAGTGTGGCCGCCCTCAACACAGACAGGGTCAGGAGCCTCAACTGTGGACCGCATGGTCTGGCGAACCCGCCGGCACATAACAGTGCCGTGGTAGAGCGCCACAATAAAAGGTTTTAATAATGAAAAGAATGTTGTTTAACGCAACTCAACCTGAAGAGTTGCGGGTTGCCATGGTTGATGGGCAACGACTGTACGATCTGGATATCGAAACAACCCACCGCGAATCCAAGAAATCCAATATTTACAAAGGCCGTATCACCCGCATCGAGCCCAGTCTTGAAGCGGCATTTGTTGATTACGGTGCAGAGCGTCACGGCTTTCTTCCTCTCAAGGAAATTTCACGCATCTACTTCAACAAGGATGTGGACTTCAGCAGTGGTCGTATCAACATCAAGGACGCCATTCGTGAAAACCAGGAAGTCGTGGTACAGGTCGGTAAGGAAGAACGTGGTAACAAAGGCGCAGCCCTGACCACATTCATCAGTCTGGCCGGCCGTTATCTGGTCCTCATGCCTAATAATCCGCGCGCCGGCGGTGTTTCACGACGCATCGAGGGCGAAGATCGCAGCGAGGCACGTGACTCACTCGGTTCGCTGGAAATTCCGGAAGACATGGGCCTGATTTTACGCACGGCCGGTGTCGGCAAAAATGTCGATGAATTGCAATGGGACCTGGATTATCTGCTGCAATTATGGCAATCCATAGATGAGGCCTCCAAAGAGCGCCCTGCTCCCTTCCTGATCTATCAGGAGAGCAACCTGATCACCCGTGCGATTCGTGATTATTTCCGCACCGACATCAATGAAATCGTCATTGATGAAGAGAAAATATATAACAAGGCCCGGGAATTCATGTCCCTGGTCATGCCCCATAACCTGCACAAGATCAAGTTATACAAAGATGCAGTGCCGCTCTTTACCCGTTATCAGATCGAATCGCAAATTGAATCAGCATTTCAGCGCGAAGTCCGTCTGCCTTCAGGCGGTGCACTGGTCATCGATCATACCGAAGCGCTGATCTCCATTGATATCAACTCCTCAAAAGCCACCAAAGGCGGTGACATTGAGGAAACCGCCCTGAATACCAACCTGGAAGCGGCCGATGAGATCGCCCGCCAGTTACGCCTGCGTGACCTGGGTGGTCTCGTGGTTATTGATTTTATTGATATGACGCCGGTAAAAAACCAGCGGGAAGTGGAAAATCGCCTGCGTGATGCCTTGAAAATGGATCGCGCCCGGGTACAGATTGGTCGTATCTCACGTTTTGGCCTGCTGGAGATGTCACGTCAGCGTCTGCGCCCCTCTCTGGGTGAGTCCAGCCAGATCTCCTGCCCCCGTTGCAGTGGTCAGGGTACGATCCGTGGTATTGAATCATTGGCTCTGTCAATACTGCGTGTCATCGAGGAAGAGGCCATGAAGGAAAAGACCAGCCGGGTTATTGCCCAGACTCCGGTTGATGTAGCCACCTTCCTGTTGAATGAAAAACGTGAAGTCATCGCCGCCATTGAGCAGCGACAAGGTATCCATGTCCTGTTGGTACCCAACATTAATCTTGAAACACCGCATTATGACGTACAGCGGATTCGTGAAGGTGACAGCGCTGATGATAACCGCCAATCCAGTTATGAGCTCGCTACCGCCATTGAACCGTCACTGGAATCCGCCGCCCAGTCTTCAGCCAAACATGTCGCTGAAGAACCGGCAGTGAAAGGTGTGACGCCGGCATCACCTCGTCCGGAAGCAAGCCGGAAATCAGGTCCCGGTTTCTTCACCCGCATCCTGCGCGCCTTGTTTGGCAGCAGTGAAAGCAAGGATGAGAACAAATCAAAACAAACTCGTAGTCGCCGCAACCAGCAGCCCCGTCGCGAACAAAACAAGACTCGTCAACGTGGTGGCAAAAACCAACCACGCCGCGGTCAGCAGCAAGACCCGCAACAAGGCAAACAGAACCAACAGCAACAAAAGCGCCAACAGCCTGCGCGCGAGCAACAACGTGACGAGAACAGACAAAAACCGGCAGAAGCCGAGCAGAATCAGGACAATAAGTCCCAGACTGATACGCAACAGTCGCGCAACAAGAATGGCAATACTGCGGGGCAGCAGCGTCGTGGCCGACGCGGCAACACACGCCGTCGTCGCAACAACCCACAGCAACAGGACAATGCCGCGGCAACAGCAGACAACCCGCAGCAGCCGGGTCAGCAACAGCCCCGCTCCGAGCAACAGCCCCGGTCCGAACAGCAGCCACGGTCAGAGCAACAGCCACGGTCAGAGCAACAGCCGCGATCAGAGCAACAGCCACGGTCAGAGCAACAGCCACGGTCAGAGCAACAGCCGCGATCAGAGCAACAGCCGCGATCAGAGCAACAGCCACGGTCTGAGCAACAGCCACGGTCTGAGCAACAGCCACGGTCTGAGCAACAGCCACGGTCAGAGCAACAACCACGGTCTGAGCAACAACCACGGTCTGAGCAACAACCACGGTCAGAGCAACAGCCACGCTCTGCTGCACCTGAAGCGCAGAAATTGCAGCAGGTGGAAACAATCAGGTCTGAGCAAAAATCGGATAAAGCCGAGCAAAACTCTGCCGGTACTGCGGCCCCCAAATCCGCCGCTGTCCAGCCGGAGAGCCAAGCCACTACTCAGGTCAATGAAAAACCAAAACCGGCGCCGGTATAGAACGTGAGAGTCTGATCCGGTCAATATCGCCGGTAGACCGGCAGACAAGTCCGATTTATCACGGGGTGAGATTCCTCACCCCTTTTTCTCTGTGCCAACATTGTGCACCAGACATTAAGGCCAACCCCCGTCAGGCCGATATGAAAAGCATTACCTGTTTTCGGAAGGAAAATGACGATGCGTCAATTTATCTGGTTCTGCCTGCTCCTCGCCTGCATTACGCCTGGTACCGGGCTGTATGCCCAATCTGATGGCGGTCTACCGGCCCAGCTCTATTTCAAACTGGACCCACCTTTTGTAGTCAACATTGAGGATGGTGAGGTTGTGCGTTTTATGCAGGTCAACACTGAATTACAATTCAGCGATCCCGCCGCGCAACCCCTGATAGAAAAACATGTCTCGGCGATCCGACATGCGATTGTCATGTTGCTTAGCGGGCAACCTGCCAAGGTATTGAAAACCGCCAAAGGGAAAGAAGATCTGCGGGTCGCAGCTCTGGCCGAAGTGCAGAAAATCTTTGCCGAAAATACCGGTGTAAAAAAGCCGGTAATTGAGTCGCTTTATTTCACCGGTTTTATTATTCAGTAATCAGGCGATACCGTAACGTTCCCGGATTGTATCGAGCAGGCCTTGTGAGGCCTGCTCGACCATATCAAACACCTGTTCAAAGCCACTGTCCCCACCGTAATAAGGATCCGGCACCTCTTTGATACCCAGCTGAGGGGCAAACTCAAGAAACATATATAATTTATTTTCTTGTCCGGACGGACAGAGCGCGGCCAGGTTGTGATAATTGTCCCGATCCATGGCCAGCACGAAATCAAATTTTTCAAAATCCACCGCATTGGCGCGACGGGCGCGTAAATCACTTAAATCCACCCCGCGTTTGCGGGCGGTGGTCTGCGCACGGCGATCCGGCGCCTCGCCAACATGGTAGGCATGCGTCCCGGCAGAATCAGTTTGTATATGTGCAGACAAACCGTTTTGCTGTACCAGGTGTCTGAACACGCCCTCTGCCGTCGGCGAACGACAGATATTTCCCATACATACAAATAAGACACTGACTTTTTTCATAAACTAATCTGATTGGTGAAGAAAACAGCATATTAGCATTTATCCACCTGCCGTAAAATGCATCAAGAGGATGCCTTGGGGAATTTCGCTTGTCCTTGCAGATCTTTTAGTGCATTCCTGTACCACTCCAGAAATTCATTCTCAGGCATCGGTTTGCCGAAAAGAAAACCTTGTGCCTCATGACAGACTCGCGCTTTGAGAAAATTATATTGCTCTTCCGTTTCGACGCCCTCTGCCACAATGTCAATACCCAGACTTTCCGCCATCGCCAGAATTGCCTCGACAATCAGTGCATCATCCTTATCTTCCGGGATATCCCGAATAAATAATCGGTCGATTTTCAATGCATCAATCGGAAACCGTTTCAGATAATTCATGGAAGAGTAGCCGGTACCGAAATCATCAATATCGATTCTGATTCCCATGTTATGGATGGCGTTCAGAATATCGGCAACTTCATCAATATTTTCGACCAGCAGACTTTCTGTAATCTCCAGCTCAAGGTTTTTGGGGCTGATCCCTGTTTCATCAATGCAGTTCTGTATACGATTAAGCAGATGTCGGTCCCTGAACTGTCGGGCGGAAAGATTAATCGATACCCGCAACAGCGGTAATTTCTGATCCTCTACCGTTTTCAGAAATCGACAGGCCTGCCCCATCACCCACTCTCCCACTTCAATGATCCTGCCGCTCTCTTCCAGTATGTTTATAAAATGGTCCGGGCTGACCAACCCCAGATCTGGATTCTGCCAACGGATCAGCGCCTCCATGCCGGATACATTTCCCTTGAATAAATCGATCTTGGGTTGGTAATAAACAACAAACTCCCTATTTTCAAGCGCATTTTGCAAACTGTTATGTATCTTCAACCGTTTGAGTGCGTTTTCAGTCATATCCGGTGTGAAGTACTGGTAATTTCCCCCACCGGCAGACTTGGCGCGGTACATGGCAATGTCGGCGTTTTTCAGCAGGATATCGGCATCAATATCATCATCCGGATAGATGCTCATGCCAATGCTTGCTGCAATAAATATTTCATTCCCGTCAACAGTAAAGGGTTTTGATACAGCGCTGAGTATTTTGTTTGCAGTATCATTGACGTCTTCGATACGGCCAAACCCTTCCATGATGACGGTAAATTCATCACCGCCGAGTCGGGCAATAATATCTTCTTGTCGCAAGCTGGCGGATAAACGTTCTGCCACTGAAATAATCAGCTCATCACCGATAGTATGTCCAAGTGTGTCATTTACGATTTTGAATTTATCCAAATCAAGCAACATGACAGCCACTTTTTTTTCACTTCTGGCCGCACGGTGAATGGCATAACTCAAGCGTTCCTTTAACGTAACCCGGTTCAACAAGCCGGTCAGGAAATCATGCGTCGCCATATATCGCAGTTTTTCCTGCACCAGCATTCGGTCACTGATATCCTTGCCGGTGGAAACAAAATTAATAATGTCGCCGAAATCACTTTTTAATGGTGTAATGGTCTTCTCTTCGTAATACAGTTCCCCGGTTTTTTTTCGGTTGATAAATACTTCAGAAAAAGGATAGCCGCTGAGAATGGTGGTCCACAATGTCTTGTAGAATATATGATCGTGCTGACCTGATCTGAGAATAGACATCTTTTCACCGATCGCTTCCTTCTTGCTATAACCGGTCATTCGTTCAAATGCAGGATTAACATATTCGATGTAACCTTCCGGATTGGTAATGACCACAGCGTCATCCGTTTGCTCCACAGCGCGTGATAATTTTCTGGTCTTGCTGTCTGATTCGAGCTTCTGCTGGCGCATTGCCTTTTCCATTGGCAGGATGGCGACCCGCCGCATGGCGTAGAAAAGTATGCCGCCAAACGCAGTAAGAAATATAACCACGCCGATAATTAATGTACTACTGGTTCTGGCGAACTTGTCTTCCAGTACAGTAATATCTTTTTCTGCTTCAATAGTAAACAATACATTATTGTGGTGAGTGATAATATGTCGTATTGGAAAAGTGTATTGACTGGCTTGTTTGCGCCGATATTCGACGAGTCGATAACCATTCGCGGTATCAAGCACGGCTGCAACCACGGAGCTGTTGGCATTTGCCCAGGTTTGCAGAATATCTGCTGCTGCGGTGTAATTTTTGTTCAGATAGGCAGACTTGATCAATTCAGCGACAAATGTCACTTCCTGTTGTGCTTCCTGTTGTATTTGAGATCGAATAGGAATTCGTTGATAGGTAAACAGACTGATAACAGCCAGAAATCCAAACAAAATAATAATTAATGGTAATGTAATAATAATGCGTTGATTGCGTTGAATAAAGCCGGGGCTCATTGCCTGTGCCTAATTCATAATCTTGCGCAAGCTGTTATAGTCTCGATCAGTCCCCGGAACAATATTAGTCACTGTCGACTTGATACTCTGCAGTATCTGCAGCCCGCCGGGGATGTCTTTCAGCGCATAGAGTGCTCGTTTGATTCGTTGAATTTCCTGTTGTTTTAATTTGGTGGAACAAACAAAAACATGCTCAGAGATCGGTTCCGAGCGGCCAAGCATTCGTAAACCCCTGTTCTGATAGCGGAGAAAGATTTCTTCCTTTACAGCACCGGCATCGAAATCACCAACCAGGACACCCAGCGCGACATTTTCATGATTTCCCAAAAATCTCTGTTCTCCAAGTTGCTCCAGCTTGATACCGGCCTGTTGCAACATGTATTTCGGCACTCGATACCCCATGGTTGATCCGGATGAGGTAAAAGCAAAACGCCTGCCTGGCAAGTCATGCAGTGACTGAATGGGGCTGTTTTTGTGTGTAATGATGTAGCCAAAGAAAAAAGGTTTGCCGGTAATCTCCAGCCTGCCCAGAATGGGCTTTTTACCGTACTGTTTTACGACTGAAACATAACTTGACGGCCCCAGATAAGCGATATCCAGTGAATTACTGCCGGTCAATGTAATATGTGACTCGTAATCTTTGGATACCTGCAATTTAACCTCGGTACCCAGTTCGCGGGTCAGGTATTCAACCAGCGGCATAAAACGCCGGTTTATCTCATCAACGGACAAATAAGGATGAACACCAAACCGGAGTGGACCGCTCGGGGCGGCAATGACTGTTCCCTGGAATAAAAAACACAGGAGCAACAGGCATGTTTGAAAACTGTTGTATGGTCGATGCATTTAAATAATACCCATCAGATTATTGGGTGGGTACAACAAAGTTTACAATCAAGCCATAAATAGCGGCTGTCTCACAACAAGTCTTGACTGTTTTTCAGGTTTTTATAATGCCTGTTGCATTCAGTTCACGCAAGATGAATACCCGGCATGTTGTTTTTCCCTTGCTCAAACAGACGTCTTACCCTTGCCAGATCCTGTTCAGTATCCACACCCGGCCCGGGGGGACTCACCGCCACGCCAATCGCAATCTTTTTTCCATGCCACAGCACACGTAATTGTTCCAGTGACTCAATCTTTTCCAGTGGGCACGGTTCAGCCGCCAGGTACTCACGCACATATCGTGCAGTATAGGCATAAAGACCGATATGGCGGTAATTATCCTCACCGGATAAAGTGATCTGAGTCCGATCTTTTGCAAAACTGTTCCTGTGCCAGGGAATCGGGGCGCGACTGAAATAGAGTGCATGCCCCTGTCCGTTAAATACTACCTTTACGATATCGGGATCAAAGATATCGTCCACAGCGTGGATTGGTTCACACAGTGTCGCCATGACACAATCAGTACTGTTTTCCAACAGATCTGCCACCTGATCGAGGCAGGCAGCCGGCATCAACGGTTCATCACCCTGCAGATTAACGATAATTGTGTCATCACTGAAGCCCTCTTTTTCGATCACTTCGGCAATACGTTCTGTCCCCGAAGTATGCTGTGTGCCGGTCATACAAACATTGGCGCCGAAGTTGACGGCTGTATCGAAAATTCGCTGATCATCAGTAGCGATAATGACTTTATCTGCACGACTTTTTGTCGCACATTCATACACGTGCCGGATTAGTGGTTTCCCCTGAATATCGCGCAAGGGTTTGCCGGGCAGTCGACTGGAATCGTAACGCGCCGGGATAACTATGCAATATCCCAATACTAGACTTCCTCTGTTGCGTCCAGAGGTCTGGCCTCATCTTCCAGCATGACCGGAATATCGTCACGCACAGGAAATGCCAGTCGATCAACCTTGCAGATCAGTTCTGCGGCCTGTTTGTTATAGATCAGCTCCCCTTTGCAGACGGGACAAGCAAGTATATCGAGTAATTTATTATCCATTCGAACCGGTCTCTCTTAATAACTTCAGTAGTTCCGTACCGAATTTAGCCTCTAATTCCGCTGTTACCGGAATGTACCAATGTCGTTCATTCGCATAACGACGGCATTTTACCGCATCTTTTTCCGTCATGACGATGTTTTTATTATCCCCAAACTCGATATCGTCGGGCTGGTAGGCATGGTGGTCAGAATAGGCATGGGGCGTAACAATAGCACCGTACTCTTCCAGTTGGGCAAAAAAACGTTCCGGGTTGCCTATTCCGGCGACGGCGTGAATATCCAAACCCTTTAACTCCTGCAGGGGGCGTGTCTGACTTTCATTCAACAACTGACAGAAATGAACGGCCTGATACCGCATCGCATATTCATCCTTGGCGGCGACGCCGTTTGTGACAACCAGATCGACCTTTTCCAGTCGCTTGACCGGTTCCCGTAATGGGCCTGCCGGTAAACAGTATTCATTGCCAAAACGCCGTGCGCCATCGATAACTGCGATCTCGATATCACGGTCAAGGGCATAATGTTGCAGTCCATCGTCAGAGATGATCACATTCACCTGCGGGTGATAATGCAGCAAAGCCTTGCCGGCTGTAATACGGTCCGGTCCTGCAGCCATGGGACAGCCGGTTCGTTTGGAAATCAGAACGGGTTCATCACCGGCCGCGACCGGATCACTGTCCGGTCTGACTTGTTGTGGCCAGTGTCGTGCCTTGCCGCCATAACCGCGGCACAGTATGCCGGGTTTGTAACCATTCTTTTTCAGAAAATCGGCCAGCCAGATCACCAGCGGGGTTTTACCGGTACCACCGACTGTCAGGTTGCCCACCACAATCACGGGAACAGCCAGTTTTTCGGTGTGTTTAAGCTTCAAGCGATACGCCAGCTTTCGACAATAGACGATGAAGCAAAACAGCCAGGACAGCGGGCGTAATACCTTTGCCAGGCCATTTTTATTCTGCCATGTCAGCAACAGCTTTAATTCAATTTTTCTGCGTAGCTGTTTAAGCAATTTCAACCCCGGGATTAACTGTTATTTTTCCTGAAACTGTATTTTATGCAGACCGGCGTAAACGCCGCCTTTATCCAGCAGTTCCTGATGTTTACCCTGTTCCACAATCCGGCCCTGTTCCAGCACGACAATCTTGTCCACCCTTTCAATAGTTGACAGACGATGGGCAATTACCAGTGTAGTGCGATTTTTCATTAATTCATCCAGCGCTTCCTGGATATAACGTTCTGATTCACTGTCAAGCGCTGATGTCGCTTCATCAAGGATAAGGATAGGAGCATTCTTCAATATCGCCCGCGCTATCGCCAACCGTTGCCGTTGGCCGCCGGACAATAATACGCCGTTCTCACCCACTCTGGTATTCAGTCCGTCCGGCAGGTTATCGATAAATTCCATGGCATGTGCGGTTTGTGCGGCACGGCGCACATCGTCTTCAGTGGCGGTATCAAGTGCGCCATAGGCGATATTATGAGCAATGGTGTCGTTAAACAATGTCACCTGTTGACTGACCAGGGCAATCTGATCGCGCAGGCTGTTCAGATTAACATCCCGGACATCTTCATCATCCAGCAGAATTTTGCCGCCGGTGAGTTCGTAAAACCGGGGCAACAAGCTGACCAGAGTGGTCTTCCCCGCTCCTGACTTGCCGACAAAAGCCACGCTCTCACCCGGCTGAATGTCGAGGTTGATACCATTCAACACATGACCATTTGCACCACTGTAGCCGAAGGTGACGTTTTTAAAGCTTACCTTGCCGCGGGCGCGCTCAATTTTCTTGCCGCCGTGGTGCAACTCCTGCGGTTGATCCAGGAAATCAAACACGCTCTGTGCCGCTGCTATACCCTGCTGCAAGAGGGCATTAATGGTTGTCAAACGCTTGGTCGGCTGCATGAGCAAGATCATCGCAGTCAAAAACGACACAAAGGTGTCGACACCGATTATTTGACGCATACCGGGCAAAGTGGCCATATACACAATAAGGGCAAATGCCGCCGCCACCAGCAATTGAATAAAGGGTGTGCTAAACGCCGTAGTGGCGATGACTTTCATGTTTTGCTGACGGTTGTATTCATTGACCTTTTCAAATTGGCGGGCTTCGTAGTCCTGACCACCAAAAATTTTTATCACCCGCTGGCCTTCAATCGCTTCTTCCGAGACATGGGAGATGTCACCCATTGAGCCCTGAATACGTTTGGCCAGCATTCGGAAACGCTTGCTGATAAAGACCACCAATATCGCCAGCACCGGCGCCGTGATTAAAAAGACCAGTGTCAAGCCGGAACTGATGTAAATCATCCAGGCCAATAAAGCGATAATCGACAGCGTATCCCGGATTAAAATGGTAATGACCTGTGATGAGGCTGCCGCCACTTGCTCAACATCATAGAGCAACTTGGCCAGAATCAGACCGGATGAGGTGGATTCAAAATAACTGGAAGGCAAGCGCAACAGTTGATTGAACATTAAATGGCGCAGTGTCTTGATCACCTGGCGTGCGATCCAGCTCATCCCATAAGTTGATAAAAATCCGCTCACCATTTTGACCAGGAACACACCAATGATCATCAATGGTATCCAACGAATGGATTCCGGATCCTTGTCAACGAAGCCGGCGCCGGTAATGACTTTCATGACGGCGGCAAACGCCGCCTCTGTGGTACCGAGTACCATCATCGCCAGAATGGAGACGAGGAACATCTTCCAGTAGGGAAATACAAAACCCAGCAGACGGCGATAAATGGCGCCGCCTCCGGGGAGAGATGTCTGTTGTTCCATGTGCGTTATTATTCTTTTCGCTGCTTCGTCGCAAATGTCAGGTTAACCATTCCCAGTTGCCGTGCGGCATCCATTGCCGTGACAACATACTGATATGGGGTATTTCGGTCAGAACTGATAATCAGTTGAGGATTTTTTCTGTTGCCCTGCATATGGCGTATTGCCCGCTTCAGGGTCAGCACTTTGCTATCCTTAACACGTTGTTGATTGACATAAAACCTGCCCTGGTTATCAATTTCGATCTCAAGCACAAATTCTTCTGTCTTGAGGGGCTTGCCCGCCGCTTCCGGCAGTTCAATGGTTATTTCCGATTCCTTGTTGAAGGTTGTGGAAACCATAAAGAAAATCAGCAGCAGAAACACCACATCAATCAAAGGGGTTAAGTTAAGCTCCAGTTCCTCCCTGCGTGCATGCCGAAACATCATACAGCGGCATCCCGAATCGCGGCAGCCTGCTCACGATCACCATGCATGACATCGACGACTTTCATCGCCTCTTCTTCCATCTTCAGTACCAACTCATCCACTTTGCCATGGAAAAAACGGTAAAAAAACAGACTGGGGATAGCGACCGACAGCCCCGCCGCCGTCGTGATCAACGCCTCGGAAATCCCCCCGGCCAGTACCGAGGCATCGCCCACACCATGACTGGTAATGGCGGCAAACACTTTGATCATACCGATGACTGTCCCCAACAGACCAAGCAAGGGTGTGATGGAGGCAATTGTACCCAGCGTATTGAGATAACGTTCCAGCTCCAGCACTACCTGGCGCCCGGCTTCCTCAATGCTTTCCTTCATGATTTCACGTGGATGGTGGCGGTTAACCAGCCCGGCCGCCAACACCTTGCCCAGCGGTGAGTTGGCCGCCAGGGCCTTGATGTGTTCGTTATCCAAAGTACGGTTTTTATGCCACTGCCAAATCTGGGCGACCAAATGCTTGGGGGCAATCCGTTTTTGTTGGAGGGACCAGAAGCGCTCGCCAATAATGGCCAGTGCAAAGACTGAACACAACATAATTGGCAGCATCAACAAGCCGCCCGCCTGTACCATCTCAAACACGCTGGGGGATTTCCTTTATATGTTGAAAAATCAATCGGATTACTTTAACAAAGACCAGCGGCGGCTGAAAGGGCCACCCATTAATTCTGTGTCTGGTGTCCGATCCGGACATGCCAATAGCGTTGATTCTCCTGCCGCCAGGTGATGGGTTCTTGCCAGCGTCCGTCAGGGCCGGTTCGAAACAGAATCGCCCCGTGTGACGCCGAATCGAAGGACTGAGCAGACACCGCTTTCAGGCGTGAGGTTACCTGTGAATGGGGAAAATGGTAACGATTTCGATAACCGATCGGGTACAGCACAAATTTCGGCTTTACCGCGCGGATAAATGCGTCTGAGGAGGAGGTTTTGCTGCCATGGTGCGGGGCCACCAGAATATCGGCCTGCAGATCAGACTCGGCGTAACGACCTAACAGCGCCTGCTCAGCTTCCACCTCGATGTCGCCCGGTAAAAGCAGGCTTCCGTTTTGGCTGACAATACGCAAAACGCAGGACTGGTTGTTTTCTCGTTGGCTTCCCTGATCTTCCGCCGGCGACAGAACCCGGAAAGTAACACCATCCCATTCCCACTGTTGACCGGCGCGACAGGGTTCGCCATTCAACCTGTGCAGCAGGGTGGTATCACTGCTGATAAGCCGGCTGACCGGAAATTGCGCCCTGAGGCTGTCCACCCCGCCTCGATGGTCGATATCCCCATGACTGACCACCAGAGTGTCGATATACCCTATACCCTGTTGTCGAAGAAACGGGACCACCACCGCATCGCCGGCATCAAACCGATCACTGAACCACGGGCCGGTATCAAAGACCAGCACATGCCGCCGGGTTTGGACCACCGCCGCCAAACCCTGCCCCACATCCAGCAGGCTGAACCATGCCTCCCCCTGACCGGGCTGTGCCGGTCTAATCAACAACAATGGACTGAACAGAATCACCCCAAACCAGCGCACCGGCCAGCCGCGGGGCATCATGAGCAACAGCAGCCCGGTGATCGCCGATAGCAGCGTCAGAATATCCGGGACCGGTGCATAAAACCGGCTCAGCGGCAGTGCAGCTGTCCAGTCTAACCCGCTGTAAAGCCAAGCCATGAGCTCTGCCGCCAACCTGAACAGGTATGCCGCCAATTGACCGGATATGGGGGTCAGCAACAAGCCGGTTAAAACCATTGGCACAACCAGCAGACTGACCAGGGGAATGGCAATCAGGTTAGCCAGTGGCGCACTCAGTGAGGCTTGCTGAAAAAAGGCCAGCAGGAAAGGAAACAGGCCCAAACTCACAAACCACTGTGTCCTGCCCCATTTGGCCCAAAGGGATTGGGGTGCCGGACGACCAACCACCAAAAAAAGGATAACCGAAACCGCCCCAAACGAGAGCCAGAAACCGGGTGAGAGTACCGCAAACGGATCCAGGACCAGGACCACCAGCAGGGCCAAGGCCAGGGTTCTGCTCGGCACAACAGTGCGTTGCAGGAAGACTGCCGCCATCACCACACTGACCATGATAAAGGCACGCTGTGTCGGCAAGGACCAACCGGCCAGGGCGGAATAGACCAATGCCGCCATCATCGCGGGGCCGGCAGCAAATCGAGGAGCGGCAATTCGCAACGGTAAATGCCCCATGCGCCGCCAGCACCAGCCGGACAGAAGATAAACCAGACCGGCCACCAGGCCGATGTGCAAGCCGGAAATGGCAACAAGATGACTGGTACCGGTATCACGCAGGACACGCCATTGTTCGGTTGTAATCGCCTCCCGGTGACCAATGGCCAGTGCTGTAATAATGCCGTGCATGGGGTGATCGGCCATTAATACCTGTAATTTGTTCAATACCATTTGCCGGAGACGCTGCAAGGGGTAATCATTATGGTCTGAGTCCAGCCGCCGGGATTCACCTTTGTCCCGCACATAGCCGGTAGCAATGATCCTCTGACTGAACAGCTTTTGTTCATAGTCAAAGCCGCCGGGATTCATAAAACCGACCGGCCTTTTCAATCGAACCGTAAACCGCCACTTGTCACCGGCGGACAACTCGTCCGGCCCACCATACCAACTGAGCATCATTCGTCCGATAACAGGAACCGGCTTACCCTGATATTCCAGATTTATCACATCAAACTCAAAACGCCATTTTCGCTCCCGTTGCAGCGGAATCGCCGCGATAAAACCACTCACCGTGACCTGTTTTCCTTCGAGTTCAGCGGGCAGTCGATGGGAAAGCAAATTCTGTGCGTGCAATAAGGCCCATAGAAACCCTATAATCGCCACGCTCACCAGCCGGAACCGGCGAAACCGGAACGAGAAGAACAAGAGGATGCAGGTCCCCATTCCGATAGCCGGATGGATACCGGGCAGAGTGGGTAACTGTTGCAGGAAAAGAATACCTGCTATAAATGCTATCGTCCCTGATCGCATTGGTACGGGTTGACTCCATGTCGACAAAGTATAAGACCCAGGATTCTAAAACAAGCGGTTGCTATGCCCAAGAAGTTTATCAAACGATACATGCCGGACCATGACAAGATCCGTCATCACCCGCATCTGAACAAGTTATTTGGCACCCTGTTGCATGATCCCAATCTGCTCCATCTGAATCGCCGTTCTGTATCAGGGGCCTTTTTCATTGGCCTGTTTCTGGCGTTTGTCCCCATGCCTTTTCAGATGATACCGGCAGCGGCGCTGGCCATCTATTTCAGGACCAACCTGCCTCTCTCCGTCGGTCTGGTCTGGGTTTCCAATCCCATCACCATGCCGCCACTGTTCTGGTTTTGTTATGAAGTGGGCGCCAAAATAATGGGGACCCCGTTACAACAAAGTAAAGGTGATTTTTCCATGGAATGGCTCAGTAATCAGTTAAGCCAGATATGGGAACCCTTTTTACTGGGCTGCCTGATTGTGGGGGTCACCGCGTCATTACTGGGCGGTTTCGGGATTCGCCTGCTGTGGCGTTTGAACGTGGTTCGCCAATGGCAATTACGGCAGAAGTTGCGACTCGCCATGAAAGGAAAGCAGCGTACCGAATCCTGATGTCGGCTCAGGACACTGTCATCACAATTTCAAACTAATACTTTATCTCACCATCAGTCAGGCTCAGCATCCGGTCCATCCGTCGGGCGAAACGCATATCGTGTGTGACAACGATAAAACTGGTGCCGAATTCATGATTCAGTTCCTGCATTAACTCAAAGATCCCGTCTGCGGTATGGCTGTCCAGATTGCCGGTCGGCTCATCTGCCAGCACACATTGGGGTCTTGTAACCAGGGCGCGGGCCACGGCGGCACGTTGCCGTTCCCCGCCGGAGAGTTCGTTGGGCTTGTGTTTGGTCCGATGCCCCAGCCCGACTTTCCCCAATATATCCTGTGCTGACGCCAGCGCAGATGCCGGACTTTCACCACGAATCAGCAGTGGCATGGCGACATTTTCTTCTGCACTGAACTCCATCAGCAGATGGTGAAACTGATAGATAAACCCCAGCGTACGATTACGCAGCTTGCCACGTTCAGTCTCATTGAGACTGGACATATCCACACCCAGGATGGAGACCTTGCCGGAGCTTGGTACATCCAGCCCGCCAAGCAGATGCAGTAAGGTGCTTTTACCTGAACCGGAGGCGCCGACAATGGCGACCTGTTCACCGGGTTCAACGGTCAGACTGACCCCTTTCAGCACCGGTACGGTCAACGGTCCTTCAACAAAAGTCTTGGCCAGATTATCACAGGCAATTACCGGTATATCATCATGCTTGTGTTGTACAGATTCCAGCATTTCCCCACTCCCCTTTTAATCAATTATTCATAACGCAGTGCCTGCGCAGGCTGCACCTTGCTTGCCAGATAGGCTGGAATGATTGTTGTCACCACACCCAGCAAGAAAGAGAATGCACTTATATCCACTACATCAGACCAGCGCAGGTCTGACGGCAATTCACTGATGTAATAGACTGAAGGATCCAGAAAATGGATACCCAGCAATTTTTCAATCCCGGCGATGGCAGAGTCCACATTGATCGCCAGTATCACTCCGAGTGTAACGCCAACCAGGGTCCCGACGGTACCGATAAAGGTGCCCAGCACAAGAAATATGTTCGTGATATCTGCCGGTGCTGCCCCCAGGGTGCGCAAAATCGCAATATCGCTTTGTTTGTCTTTTACCATCAGGATTAACGTCATAATGATACTGATGGCCGCAACGAACATGATAAGGAATAACAAAAAGAAGATCATGCGTTTTTCATTTGCCACCGCACGGAACCAGTTGGCATGTAATTGGCTCCAGTCCTTGACCAGGTACCGGTTGAGACCACTGGTTGATTGCAATTCATTTCTGACCTGGCCGGCCTGGAACTGATCCTGGATCTGAATTTGTACTCCGCTGGCCTTGCCTTTCATCTTTAACAAGCGGGCGGCATCTTCCAGATGAATCACCGCCAGCTTGCTGTCATAGTCATAATGGCCGACCTTGAAAATGCCTGACACAGTGAATCGTTTCATGCGGGGGGTGACACCTGCCGGTGTAATGTTGGCGCTGGGTGTGACCAGGGTGATCTTGTCACCCACATCGGCACTGAGAATACGAGCCAGATCAACCCCGAGGATGATATTAAATTTACCGGGGACGAGACTGTCATAACTGCCCTCAATGATCCGTTGACTGATCTTTGACACGGATTTTTCATCCTTGGGCATGATCCCCCGAATCAGGGTCCCTTCCACATTCCCCCTGTGGATTACCATGGTCTCGGCGTTAATAAAAGGGGCGGCGGCAACAACTTTTGGATGTTCCTTCGCCAGTTTCATCACCTCTTCCCATTTTTCGATACGGCCGTCAAAGTCCGTCACGGTAATATGCGCAATCGCATCCAGGATCCGTTCCCTGACCTCTTTTTCAAAACCGTTCATGACCGACATGACAGTAATGAGAGCAATCACTCCGACTGAAATAATGATGATTGAAGCAAAGGTAACAAGCGATGGTCGGAGAGAACGCCGTCTGGAACGGGTATAGCGAAGACCGACAAACAGGGCAAAAGGTTTATACATGGGTCTGCATTAGACCATAAAGTCTCGCACTGTGCCATGGTCTGTGAAACAGCTTTTTAGAGAATGACCGGCAATGCCTGCTCCAGATTAATTCGCTCAGGCGCAACCCCGGCCCGCCATGCCATGATCTCAACACCGGCCAGCGCAGCTGCGCGCAAAGTTTGACCATATTCCGGATCTATCTCGTCTGCAGGCCGGACTTTCAGTGCATCCCGTCGCTGAACGCAAAAGAAGAGCACGGCACGATACCCGGCTTCCACCATTCCCATCAATTCACGCAGATGTTTGGCGCCGCGTTGGGTCACGGCATCGGGGAAAAAGGCGTTTTGCTGTGCATCCAATGCAGTGACATTCTTTACTTCGACATAACAGTGCTTGCCGTTGGTGTCCTTCAGCAAAAGATCGATGCGGCTGTTTTCCTTGCCATATTTCACCTCGGTGCAAACATGGCTGTAACCTTGTAATGCCGGAATCAACCCGGCTTCAATCGCCTCTTTCACGATCAGATTACTGAATGCGGTATTCACCCCGACCAGCACACCGTTGTCTGTTTCGCTGATATCCCAGGAATAGCGATACTTGCGTTTGTCATTCTGCGTATCCCGCAGCCAGACAGTGCTGCCGGGTTCAGCAACGCCCAGCATACTGCCGGTGTTGGGGGTATGCACAGTGATTACAGAACCATCCGTCAGTCTGACATCAGCCAGGAAGCGTTTATAACGTTTAATCAACGTTGCCGGGATCAGTGGACTGGAAAACTGCAAAGAACGATTCCTTCAAATCAGCGGGTTTGACGCCGAACTTCCATGACATTGTTTAATTGACCGATTCTGTTTAACACCCTGCTCAATTGTCCCACATCGCTGATCTCCAGACGAAACTTCATACTGGCGGTATTGTTGTCGGTATCGGACTGGGTGTTGACCGCCAGCACATTGATCTTTTCATTGCTGAATACCGTCAAAATATCCTTGAGCAGGTTTTGCCGATCAATGGATTCTACCTGAATATCCACCGGATAAGCGGTACGGTGCTTTTTGCCCCAATCCACCGAGATCAACCGTCCACGCCTGGCATCATCCATCTTCAGGATATTGTGACAGTCCCGTCGATGCACGGTGACGCCGCGCCCCTGTGTGATAAAACCGATGATGGGATCGCCCGGTACCGGTTTACAGCAGTTGGCCATATTGGTCATCAGGTTGCCGACGCCTTCGATGGAAATACCGTCATCGATACCGGTTGTGTCCGCCGGTCGATGACGTGGCAACATATCCACCAGATCCTGGGGTTGCTCGCTCTGTGACAGGCGCTGCACACCGTTGGCAATCTGTGCCGAGGTGATGTCGCCTCGCCCCAGTGCGGAGAGAAATTCCTCCAAATCCGTATACTTCAGATGTTCAGCCAGGGCATGGTGGTTGATACTGCTCACACCAAGCCGGTGCAATTCCTTTTCCAGTGCCGTGCGGCCACTGGTCACATTGATGTCGTGGTCCTGTAACTTCAGCCAGGCCCTGACCTTGGCGCGTGCACGGTTGGTTTTCAGGTAACCGAGGTGGGGATTAAGCCAGTCTCGACTGGGTCGACTGTGACGCGTGGTAAGGACCTCGACCTGTTCTCCGCTTTTCAGTTCGTAGGTCAGATTGACCATCCGTCCGTTTACCCTGGCCCCGCGACAACGGTGTCCCACTTCTGTGTGAATGAGATAGGCAAAATCCAGTGGTGTGGCCCCCTGCGGCAGATCCACTACATCTCCTTGCGGGGTCAGCACATAGACCCGATCCTGAAAGACCTCAGACTTGAAGCGATCAATGAAATCACCGGCATCGTCTGACTCCTCACGCCACTCCAGCAGTTGCCTCAACCAGGCAATCTTTTGTTCAAAGGCAGAAGCCTGTTTCGAGCCCTCCTTGTATTTCCAGTGTGCCGCCACACCCAGTTCGGCATGGTCATGCATATCCCGGGTCCTGATCTGTACTTCCAGGGTTTTACCCCCCGGTCCTATCACGGCGGTGTGGATAGATTGATAGTTGTTTTCCTTGGGGGTGGCGATGTAATCGTCGAACTCTTTCGGAATGTGTCGCCACAATCCATGCACCGCCCCCAGGGCGGCGTAGCAATCCCGCTTGGCATCAACCAGCAGGCGAATGGCACGCACATCATACAGTTCGTGAAAACCTATCCCTTTGCGCTGCATCTTTTTCCAGATGCTGTAAATATGTTTGGGGCGCCCCTGAATGTCTGCATGAATACCGGCATGCTCCAGTTCCTTGCCCAAAACAGTGGTGGCATGGGCTATGTACTCTTCCCTATCCACCCGACGTTCATCCAGAAAACGGGCAATTTGTTTATAGGCAACCGGATCCTGATAGCGAAATGCCAGATCCTCCAGTTCCCATTTGATTTGCCAGATACCCAGACGGTTGGCTAATGGGGCATAGATGTCGAGCGTTTCCCGGGCAATGCGCAGTTGTTTGTCTTCCGGGAGGTGTTTGAGGGTGCGCATATTGTGCAGGCGGTCCGCCAGTTTGATCAGCACAACCCGTACATCTTCCGCCATAGCCAGCAGGAGCTTGCGCAGACTTTCTGCCTGCAAGGCCTCTTTCTTGCCGTCCGGTCGTGCACCCAGGTCAATGACCCGCATCTTGGTCACGCCATCCACCAGTTGGGTGACATCGTGACCAAATTGCGTCTCGATGCTTTCCAGCGAAGTACTGGAATCCTCTACGACATCATGCAGGATGGCGGCAATAATGGCATTGGTATCCAGCCGCAACTGCACCAGAATTTCCGCCACAGCAATCGCGTGGCTGATATAGGGTTCACCCGAGGCACGAAATTGGCCGGCATGGGCCTGACTGGCAAGTCGAATCGCCTGCCAGACAGTATCCGCCTCTTCCGGTGTGGCTTTCTGGCCCAATGCATCCAGCCAGGCCCCCACCGCCTCCGCGTTGGTCAGTTCAGCAGTAATCAATCCGGTGTTTGTTTGTACCATAACCCACTTATGGACCTTTTCGCTTTTCGTTTCAAGCCTGCCCAACAGAACACTTGTTTCAAACGATAAAATCGTATAGTTTTCCGCTTGGAAGTATCGATCAAAACCCGGCACAACCCGGACCAAAATCCCAGGAGTGGAGCAGTAAAATGAGGAAATCGGTTAATGCACTGTGGCTCGCTGTTTGCCTGTGCAGTCTGCCATGCACGGTTCCGGCTGACAACCTGACTGTTCCGGAAAAACAGGAAGAGAAACCCGAGACCTTTTCTGTCACCCTGCCCGGCCGTGGTATGACCAAGGAAAATGTCCTGAGCCAATTCGGGGAACCGGAAAAAAAATATTCCGCCGTCGGCACACCGCCGATTTCCCGCTGGGTATACAAAGGCTTTACGGTCTATTTTGAAAGCAATTACGTGATACACGCCGTGTTTCACACCCCTGAAGAAAACTAAATTCTCAACATTTTTTTCCACCTGAATCACACGGGAAGATTCCTATGCAACGTGTCTTGCCTGCCGAATGGTACCCACAAAGCGGTGTTATGCTAACCTGGCCCCATCCCTATGGTGATTGGGCGCCCTGGCTGAATCAGGTGGAGCAGGTCTATCTGGATCTCAGTCGCGCCATTACCCGCAGTGAACAACTGCTGGTTGTCTGTTTTGACGATCAACATCAACGACACATCCGCACCATACTCAATCGGGCGGGTATTGCACTTGATCGAGTCGTGTTCCGGAACCTGCCCTCCAATGACAGCTGGGCGCGCGACCACGGCCCCATCACGATTTTGGCGGACGGCAAACCCCGGCTGATGGATTTTGGGTTTAACGGTTGGGGCCAAAAGTACGCTGCCACACTGGATGATTTGCTGTCACTGCGACTCTATGCCGAAAAAACATTCGCCGACATCGATATCGAATCCTCCGGTCTCATTCTGGAAGGTGGCAGTATCGACAGTGATGGTCAGGGCACGCTGTTGACCACGGAAAACTGTCTGCTCACACCAACGCGCAACCCGCATCTGGACAAGGCCGCTATTGAACAAATTTTGCACGACTTGCTGGGTGTCGATCGTGTCCTCTGGCTGGCAGAAGGCGAATTACGCGGCGATGATACTGATAGTCATATCGATATGCTGGCTCGCTTTTGTGATCCCGCCACCATTGCCTACACCGCCTGCGAAAACCCGGCAGATGAGCACTATGCCGGTCTTGCCCGCATGCAGGCAGAACTGGAAAAGCTGACCGATCGAAACGGCAAGCCTTATAAACTGATTCCCCTGCCGATTCCCGATCCAATTTATAACGCTGAGGGAGATCGTCTGCCGGGCAGTTATGCCAATTTCCTGATCATAAATAAACAGGTATTGGTGCCGACCTATCGTGACAAGCGGGATCAAACAGCGCTGCACCGGCTGCGCGAATGTTTCCCCAACCATGAGGTGGTTGGGATTGACTGCCAGCCCCTGATCGAGCAATTCGGCAGCCTGCACTGTATCACCATGCAATTACCACAAGGCGTTTTGCGGGCCGGTTAACGGATTGTTTTATTGAAAATCGGGAAAGGGTGTCAGAATGACCCACTGATTTGATTTCGGTTCATACAGCCATTCCTGATCCACATTGATAGTGCGCACGACCGCATAGGCCTTGTTGTAATATTTGATTTCCACCAGTTGCCTGGCAATATTTTTATCCGGTGTGACTTCCTTTTTCATGACCTCATAACCGGTCACCTTGATCGACTTCAGGTGCGAGAGTTGCTTTGCCGTGACAGGATTGCCTTTATGGGCGTCCAGACAGTAGGAATATTCCCCCCAGAGCATGGCCTTTTCATAATTTTTCCACACATTGTCCAGCACCTCAAATCTGTCCGGTGTCGTGGTACAACCGGCCAGGGCTGCAAGAAAAATGACCAGGAACCATTGCCTGACAGGTAAGCGGCGTCGCATACTTCTCTCCTTATGTTATTGTTCAGTACCGGGTGTCGACAGACCGGCATTTGATTTAGAGTATAATGACACTGTTTAGAGATTAACATGGCAAAAGTGCATCAGACCATTACAGCGGCACTCATTCAGCATACCTGCAGCAGTGATCCGGCCGCGAATTTTACACAGATCACCGAGGGTATAACTGCGGCAGCGGCTCGTGGCGCACAGTTGATCCTGTTACAGGAACTGCACAACAGCCTCTATTTTTGCCAAACCGAGGATACCGGTCAGTTTGATCTGGCAGAACCCATCCCCGGTCCGACAACTGAAAAGCTCTCAGCCCTGGCCAAACAACACCAGCTTGTCATTGTTGCCTCCCTGTTCGAGCGCCGCGCCGCCGGTTTGTACCACAATACTGCGGTTGTCTTTGAGTGTGACGGCAGCATTGCCGGTTGTTACCGCAAGATGCACATCCCGGATGATCCCGGCTTTTATGAAAAATTCTACTTCACCCCCGGCGATATGGGGTTCACGCCCATTGCAACATCTGTCGGCAAACTCGGGGTGTTGGTCTGCTGGGACCAATGGTTCCCGGAGGCCGCCCGCCTCATGGCGCTGGCCGGGGCAGATCTGCTGCTCTATCCCACCGCCATCGGTTGGGATATGAATGACAGCGAGGCTGAGCGCAATCGACAGCTGGATGCCTGGGTCACCGTGCAACGGGGTCATGCCATTGCCAATGGTCTGCCGCTGTTGGCCTGTAACCGGACCGGCTTTGAAGCCGCTCCCGGTGCGGAGAATGACGGCATCAAGTTTTGGGGCAACAGTTTTGTCGCCGGGCCGCAGGGTGAATTCCTGGCCCGGGCAAACAGTGATGCCGCTGAAACCCTGCTGGCGGAGATTGACCTGCAGCGCAGTGAAAATGTCCGCCGCATCTGGCCCTATCTGCGAGATCGGCGAATTGATGCCTACCAGGACCTGCTGTTACGCTTCCGGGACAATACAGGCCGCAAATTACCATGATTGTCATCCTGCAGCCGGATACCACCAGAGAGTCAGACGCCTACCGCCAGACGCTGGCATTTCTCACCGCCCTGCCCGGTATTCAGGTTCGCATTCACGAAGAACATGGCGCCCAACAGGTCCTTACTGAAATCTATCTTGTTGGTGATACCAGCCCCCTTTCTCAGGAGGAGATCAGCAGTCTGCCCGGCGTTGAACGGGTGGTGCGTGTTTCCCAGGAATATCGCATTCTGGGTCGCCACAAAGACGACAACCGGCCAACGGCGTTTACCTATAACGGTGTCCATTTTGGGCAGGATAACCTGAATATCTTTGCCGGCCTGTGTGCCGTGGATAACCCGGAACATGTGGAAATGATGATGAAGGCCTTGCAGGAACACGGTCAAACCTGTACCCGCATGGGTGCCTATAAACCCCGCACCAATCCCTATTCCTTCCAGGGCCACGGCAAAAACTGTCTGCCCTATGTCTTCGAACTGGCGGGCAAGTATGACATCAAGGTCATTGCCATGGAGATCACCCACGAGGATCATGTCGATGAAATCCGTGATGCCCTGCGCCAAACCGGCAACCCCACCGGTATCATGTTGCAGATTGGCACCCGTAACACCCAGAACTTTGAATTGCTCAAGGCAGTGGGGCGACAACGTGAATTTCCCGTACTGCTCAAACGAGGCTTTGGTATCACCCTGGAAGAATCGTTAAATGCCGCTGAATATCTGGCCAGTGAAGGAAATACGAAAGTCATCTTTGGTCTGCGGGGTATGAAAACCAACATGGGCGATCCCCATCGAAACTTTGTTGATTTTGCCCATGTACCGGTCATTAAACGGTTGACCCGGATGCCGGTTTGTATTGACCCCTCTCATTCTGTTGGCACCCGGCAACAGGCGCCGGACGGTCTGCTGGACATCATGCACGTCACTGCTCAGGGAGTGATTGCAGGTGCCAATATGATCCTGGTGGATTTCCATCCTGTCCCTGGCAAAGCCCTGGTGGATGGTCCGCAGGCCTTAACGCTGGATGAACTGGCGTACTTTATCCAAGATGTAAAAATAGCACGTCATGCCTATGATGAACGCTGTCTGCTTGCCGAAAAACAGCATGGCTGATCAAGTTCATAACGAATCTATAGCACATATGGTTCCCTGATTTGACAGAACAATATTATTTTCCTTACTAATTATGTGCTCTGTTCATCAAATTATCGATATAAACCTTTAATCTCTTGATTATTGGTCGATTATGCTAATACTTAACTAAACACTTTTTGTTCATTACCCAAAGGTAATCTTTATGATGAATTCCAAAAAATTGACTTCCTGCTTCTTCGCGCTGTCGCTCGGATTATTTGCCCAGACGGCCAGTGCCGATTTTATCGGTATCAAGGTTGGTGGCGGTATCTGGGACCATGACGTAAGTGGTACCGTTCGATATATTGACCTTGTCAATGTCGACTTGAAAAATGATTTAAAACTTGCCGATGAACAGGATACCTTCGTATATGCTGTTTTCGAGCATCCCGTACCGCTTATCCCGAATGTCAAAGTCAGCAAATCCGGTCTGTCCACCAGCGGTTCCGGTGTAGTCTCTACGCCATTCAGTTACGGTGGCACCACATACAATGTATCTGAAAGCATCTCGAGCAAGCTGGTGCTGGATCATCAGGACGTCACCGCCTATTTCCAGATCCTGGACAATATCGTTTCTCTGGATATCGGTATTACGGCAAAGATGCTTGACGGTTATGTCTCCATCACACGCAGCGGTGTTACCAGCAGAAACGTGATCTCAGGCACCATTCCCATGATCTATGGCGCAGTCGGTGTGACCATCCCCCTGTCAGGTATTTATGTGGGCGTGGAAGGCAGTTCACTGAACATCGGTGACAACGAAATCTCTGATATCACTGCCAAGGTTGTTTATAAATCCGCTTTGCCATTCGGTATCGAAGGTGGTATTCGTGACGTATCGATCAAACTGGACGGTTTGGACGCGGTTACCGCCAGCATGACCTTCAGCGGCCCGTTCATTAATCTGTTCCTGCACTTCTAAACGAACCGAGCACCGTAAGAATAAAAGCCGGAACTTTTGTTCCGGTTTTTTTTTACTGCCACACCAGACAGTCAATCACTGTATTTTATCCCGACTGACTGCTATATATGTTGTATAAAGTCGGTCAGTGGATTTGCCATGCATCACCTCAAAACATCTTGTCTGCTACTCCTCCTCTTCTGCCTCTCACCGGCAGCGGCAACCGAAAACAATCGGTTTGTTTACACTCCTTACAAACCACAAAAAGTGGTGTTTGATTTTTACTTCGATGAACCGGCAAAGATCAATTCAGCCCTGTACTGGATACGGTCATATCTTAACCCCCTGCTGGAAGAACCCTACAGCTATGTGCCTGAAGAGATGGAGATCATTGTCATCATTCACGGTACCGAGATCGTCACTACGGTGAAAAAAAATCGGCACAAATATAAGGATACGGTGGCTCGTATGAAGTACTACGCGGACTTCGGTGTGAAATACAAGGTCTGCGGTCTGGTTATGGATGAATATGGCTATAAACCGGCAGACTTTCTTGATTTTGTGGAAGTCGTACCCTCCGCGATCACTGAACTGGCCCACTGGCAATCACTGGGTTACGCGGTAATCCGTCCCACCATTTTGCAAAAGAAAAGTGCTATTGAAGATATCCGCTGAATATGCAACTGTGGTGTTGAATCAACCGCTTGTTCGGAAATGCAAACCGGCATCATCCGGGCAAGACATTTTGCGCAGCATACCTTCACATCTGAATTGATGGTGTATACTCAATTCATTAAACATCAAAAAAAATAAAACACAATAATATTTTTCATCTACATGACGCACCTTTTGCTACGCCATAGTACCGCTGCCTTGATTTTTTTTCTCCTGCTGTTGACAGGATTCTTTTATCAACCAATTGGTCCGTTTGATAAAGTCGGCGCATGGTACAGTCTCGTTCCGCCTCTCCTGGCAGTAGTACTGGCTTACACTACACACAAATTGATCCCGAGTCTGGCTATTGCCATTCTGGCAGGTGGTCTGCTGGTGGGATTGCGGACTGAACCTTCTATCATCAATGGCGTATCGACCGGCAGTTGGGTTGCCATAAAGTATGTTTTATCTGCACTGACTGACCCGTGGAGTCTGAAAATACTGGGTTTCGTGGTACTGATCCTGATGATGATTGCCATCATCATCTTGGCCGGCGGGCTCACTGCAGTTGCTGACAAATTACAGTCATGGGCCAAATCCAGACGTTCAACCAAACTGACCACCGCCTTACTGGGGCTGGTGGTATTTATCGATGATTACGCCAATACCATGATCGTCGGTTCTTCCATGCGACCGCTCAGTGACAAATATAAAATCAGCCGTGAAAAACTCGCCTTTATCATTGATGCCACCAGTGCGCCGGTCGCGGGTCTGGCCGTCATCAGCACCTGGATCGGATATGAAACCGGTCTGTTCGGCAAAACCGGCGCCGGCCTGGGTATCGCAAAAGACGGCTATGCCATGTTCTTCGACGCCCTGCCCTATCGTTTCTATTGCATCCTGATGCTGGTGTTTGTCTTCCTGAATATCCAACAGCGGCGTGACTATGGCACCATGTTGGTTGCAGAACGAAGAGCCTGCTGTGAAGGTAAATTATTGGCGGATGATGCCGTTCCCATGACATCAACCGCATTTTCTGTTGAACAACCGGCTTCAGGCATCCAACCACGTATTGGAACGGCGGCTATACCCTTTGCCTGTCTGTTTATTGTCTTGTTGGGTGGATTGTGGATAGATGGTGGCGGTTTGCAACAAATGCAATCCAGTTTGTTTGCCATTTTCAACCCGGTAAACTGGCTGGATGTCATTTCCAAAACAAAGAACAATAGTACTATCTTGCTACTGGCATCAGCGACCGGTGTCCTCACTGCAACAGCCTGCGCACTGACCATCGCCAGGGCAAACATTCAACACATTCTCCTGGCGGCCAAAAGCGGCATTCGCAGCAGTTTGTTGCCGATGATGATTTTACTGTTGGCCTGGTCGCTAAAAGCCGGCTGTGATGATCTCAATACCGGAGAGTTTTTGGTGGCGACGATTGGCCAGAGTATCTCACCTCTCTGGTACCCGGCTATGGTTTTTCTGGCGGCATCACTGACCTCATTTGGTACCGGCACCAGTTGGGGCACCATGGCTATCCTGATCCCGACAGCTATCCCCGTCGCCTTTGCGCTGGATGGCAATCAATACGGGTTGATTACCATGATCAGTCTGGGTGCGGTACTGGACGGCGCCATCTTCGGTGATCACTGTTCGCCAATATCGGACACCACGATCATGAGTTCCATCGCCGGCGCCTGTGACCATCTGGATCACGTCAAAACACAACTCCCCTATGCCTTGACGGTGGGTGTAACAGCCCTGTTGATCGGTTATCTCCCAGCCGCATTGGGATTACCAGTGGTATTGAGTTATGCGACAGCAATTTTGCTGTTTTACCTGGCTTTACGTCTGGCAGGCAGACAGGTGTAAGCAATGAATTGCCATGCCAGTGCCGAACCGGGTCACTTTAACCAGTGCATTCCCTGAGACGGCCCTGCATTTCTCTTGAAATGGTCGATGAGATCGGGGAAAAATCGTTTAAAGTCAGCTTCAATTCCGGTCATTTCCTTGCGCAGGGCAGGCAGGTAGTCCTGTGCCGACTCACGGGCCAGAACGCGTGCAGAGAGTCGATAATCAATGCGTTGCAGAGCCGCAGCCAAACCGGCAAAAGAGCCGTAACTGGTGAGATAGTTGGAATGTATCACCCGGGAGACAAAGTGTCTGGCATGGTCCGGGTAACATTGAATTGCCGATTCTGCATCCCGGTAAAAGCGGTGAATAAACGGTTCCACACCAACTCTGGCATAGCTATCCCAGTTCTTCAATAACAGATAGTCATAGGCGAGATCGATCACCACGCCCTTTAAATAGCCTTTCTCACCCAGTCTGGCCTTGCTTCTCGCAACCAACGCATGGGCATCCGTAAATGCATCGATACTGCCGTGCATTTTCAAGCCATCCTGAAACTGTACAGCGGCCCCCTGCCAACTTCTGCCCTTTAGCGGATCAGCCAACAGATTACCCAACTGGTAGTCGATATGATCTTTGGAGATAAAGATATGTGCCAGCCAGTTCATAAAAACCCATTCTACTGCATATAAACCCGGCCCGATATTCAGCTAGTTCACCAACAACAACCCGAACTCCCTGTTCTCCCGGTCTTCAAAGAACTCCCTGATGGTTGTTTTCATATCGGGTGTAAACCCGCTTTCATTTATCAGTTTCAACCATGGCTTGATATCCGGCCGGTTATGGAACCAGTTGCGGTCCGTCGTAAAAACAGACTCCCGTGCATATTGGTCAAATTGCGCAATGGTCTGGAATATTTTCTGATCCTGCTCTGCACTATTGAAATAGAATAACGCATTATTTGCACCGACACACAGGCGCTCACTTTCCCTTGCATTGCTTACGCTGCAATGCGTGCGCATGGTTTGCAGAATTTGGTTCAGGGTTTCATTTGGTTCAAGACGTTTTAACAGATAGACGGCGCTTTTAACGCGTCTTACCATATCGAGACACGACTCGTTGTTATATTGCTGGCAGAGATTCAGCACCTGTCTGGATGCGGGATAATCCTTGCCATTATGCACCAGCCAGAGGGCGGAATAGATCCCTTGGTAATCAATATTGACTTTAGCCGCATCATTATCATTCCGGTTGTCGCATGCCGATAAAAAGAACAGCAACAACGCCGGAATGATTATCCTGTGTGGAAATATCATAACCTTACCCTGTACGCGCAACGCGCCTGAACCGGTGACAATTTATGGACTGACAGGTTTGTGCTCGGTCCAGATTGGCGGCCCATGCGTAGTTGGTGTCTTTTCAATTCTTTCAAGGATATTGGAAATAGAAGAGGCTCTGTCGATCACGCCAAAGTCAATTTTATTGACTGCCCCTGCAGCCGGAACCTTGAATACATCCCGCCACTTTCTGGCAAACGTTTCCGTATAACAGCCATAAAACTTTGATTGTGTTGTACCTGAAATGAATTTTTTATCCAGTGAGCGGTTACCGGCGATTTCGCTGACAAGGATAACATCTTTGCGATCAGCTTCCGGCCCGCATGTACTGCCATGTTGCAAGCTTAACATGAGACCACCGCCTGCCGCATGGCCGCTGTACCAGACGCGACTGACACTGTTATCGGGCAGATTTTTGATAAACTTCCAGAAATCTTCCTTTTTCTTCAGGCCGACATATTTCATGCCGTTGTTTTGTGCCACCTGCTGAATACGGTGCAGATAATTCAGGCCACCCTTGCTTTTAATATTGTCGGCATCCTTTTTTCGATTACTGTGCAACCAATAACCATCATCCTGTTTTAACTCGGTGCGGTCGATCACGCTGTCATCCGTCCATCGGGCCTTATAGGGTGGCTCGTAGACCAGCAAGTGGATTTGTTCCCCTGATTGCCGCTTGTACAGATTCCGCTGGGCCGCCAGTTGAATGGGAACCAGATAATTCCGCCAGGTTTGGTCGTGGGCCTTGTCGCAGCCAAGAAACAGGCCGGGGCCACCCAGCAAAATAATAAAATTCTTGGGGGTTGCAGGCGTTCCAGTCGGTGCCATCGGTTAGTCCTTTTGTCAGTACCGGGTTGTCCCGATAAATCATTTTCCTCGAAAATAACAGATATTGAGACGCATTTCAGCCGCTTTGCGCCGATTTTGTGCATTGTGTATAGATATGTGCCGGCAATTTTTGACAAAAATAAATTTCTCCCTTCTGCTGCCCTGGGTTCACGCAGGCGCACACAAGGCGCCCATAATGAAAAAAAGCTAACCTATTTGGAATCATGGCATTGTATTTTTCGATAAATTGATGACCTGTAATCATCCGGAACATATCAAAATGTTCGTTCAGGACACAATCCAAAATAACCACAATGCCCAATATCTGAAGGTGTTCAGAGAACGAAAGATGGTTATGCTGCAAAAGTTTACAGTGAGAAATAATCGTCTGGTTCTGTGAATACCAGTGATTCAAACCCTTTTGATTCAAGATGTTTTTTTACTTTTTCATGCACGACGACAGCAGAAGTGTCCTCTGCCAGGCGAAACATCAACAAACCCTTGATTGACCGGGGCTCCAGTTCCAAACCATCAATACCGGCATCAATTAATCTTGAATCACCCAGATATACCGTACCCGGACCGGCGGCCTTGACCAGGCCAATGACATTAATTGCTTTATATCCTTCAAGTTTAATCTTGCCGTCTTCGCTTACGAGCACAACATCATAGGCCATGATATTGTCGACACCTGCTTCATTCAAAGCATCAACAAATTCCTGGCTTGCAACAGGCGGTTCATCAAAATATGCAAGAGGCTTACTTTTTTCGAAACCTTCCTGTATTTCAACTTCGATTGGTTCATCCGGTTCAATAGTAAACGGTGTACCAAACATCCAGTCATTTTTCAGATCATCCGGTAAATTCGGCATGGAATACAACAACATCTGATCCGGGTCTTCGGAGGTCATGATATAAAACTCATCCACTTCGTCAGACATAAATCACAGCGAGAAATACTCTCCAGGTTCTGTGAATACCAACGATTCAAATCCTTTTGCTTCAAGATGTTTTTTTACTTTTTCATGCACGACGACAGCAGAAGTGTCCTCTGCCAGGCGAAACATCAACAAACCCTTGATTGACCGGGGCTCCAGCTCCAGGCCATCAATACCGGCATCAATTAACCGTGAATCACCCAGATATACCGTACCCGGTCCGGCAGCCTTGACCAAACCAATCACATTGATGGCTTTATAGCCTTCTATTCTGGTCTTGCCGTTTTCACTAACCAAAACAGCATCATAAACCATAATATTATCAACACCGACTTCGACTAACGCATTCACAAACTCCTTACTGGCGACGGACTGTCCATCAAACCAGGGAAGTGGTTTCTTTTTTTCAAATCCTTCCTGGATTTCAACTTCAATTGGTTCATCCGGCTCAACGGTAAACGGCGTGCCAAACATCCAGTCATCTTCCATGTCTTCAGGCAAATCCGGCATGGAATACAACAACATCCGATCCGGGTCTTCCGAGGTCATAATATAGTATTTATCTGTATCTTCACTCATTTGAAACGTCCTTAAAAGTTAAAGAACTTTATCCAAATTGTTTTTTAATCCCGCTTTTTCTTTCCAACCCTTAATATATTCTTGCATAAGTTTATCGTCAGTAAACATTGGACGTCTCCATACTTTACCGGTCAATAATTTTTTCAGATTTCGGGACAATCCATCCAATCTGGCAACAAGTCCCATGGGTGCATCAAATTTACCATTATCTTTACTCTTTTTTGCCTCAGGGCATTTTCCCTTTGCCATCAGTTTTAATTTTCTGCCCATTTTATCCAAAACCTGCCGAACTTTATCTGAGTAATCAACATGTCGCATATGGAATTGGTGTCCACCAGACTTTTCTATCGCTGCTGCAACATAAGCCAATTTGAAAGAGACCGTTTGATTAGCAACAGTGTCGCCATATTTATTTTTGACTATTTTAATTCCATCTACTGAAGGCCAGGTGTTACTCATAGACAGGGCATAGGGACTGGGTAACCAAACACCATTTTCTGACCGATTTACATCATAGCCCACCGATTGTTTATCCTTGATTTTGGATGAAATGTTCTTTTTGAAATTTTTGATAACTTTATCATCGCCCAGATAGGCAACAATCTGTGACCCTTTCAAAGATTCATTGCCAGGAATTAAATGATGTGGCGCGTACTGCAAATCAAAGGCATACTCCCAAACACTGTCTTCTGCATAACCCTGGGCGATTTTCACCTTTTTCTCACCCTTAACTTTTACATTGAACTCTAGAGGTTTCTTTGCCTTGTACTGGAGCCATATTTCATCATTTTCTTTTTTGCCGAGGTTTTCGCCCAGTTTGGTACCCAGATTGGCCGGCATGGCATTGGAATCTTCGTTTGGTGCCATTTTTTCCATTACCGCTGGACTTGCACTTTTCTCCTTGGAATGCCAGGGGCAGGTATTTTCATCGTGTTGCTCATCAGGCACAAAATCACCCACTGAAATCGCTTCACCCAATTGTGTCATAACGCCTCCTGTTCATTCGTTCTATTCCTGTTCATGCCACACATGCCGCACCCCGAAACTCGTGTTCCGAAGAGCCGTAACAAAGACTATAGTTGCGATCATTTAAGGCCGCCAAACCGATTAACACTGTGCCAAAAGCGCCACCCAGATCACCAAAGCATTCCGCCGGGTGGCGATGGTCATATTCCGGATTCAGACTGTCACTGCTGCGCATCACCGCCACGCCGAATTCCTTGTTGCCGAAGGATTCGCCGTTCAGGCTGCTGTAGATATTGCTGATGGGTGCGCCAGTACCGTTTTCGATGGCCTTGCGAAAGGCCTGGCTCAGACCGTCACCGCGATAGGGTTTATCGCTGTATCGCCCGCCCTCTTCCTCAGCAATGCCGGGACGGTAAAGCTTGCGCGCCCCCTGAAACGGCTCATCCACGCTTAACAACAAAAATCCAGCCCCTTCGCCGGGGACAAAGGCGTCCATTTCACCGGGGATGGTCTGTACCCGTTTGTCCCGCGCCAGGATGCCCAGGGTAAGGGGGTCCCAGTAGCTGTCCACACCACCCACCACGATATATTTTTTCCCTGATGTCTCCAGATATTCAAAGGCATATTCCAGCGCATAGAAGGCACCGGCCCGACCCATGGGGAAGACCTTGCTGGATTCAACATCAATCGCTAGACCGGTTTGCTGTTGCAATTGCTTGATGAAAACCGAGCGAATGGGCAAGGGGGTATTGGGGATCGGTTCCGGACCGGCCAGATAGAGAGTGACCGGTTCCTTGTCCTTGTGGTTGGCCAAGACCTCTTTCAATGCGGGATCAGCCAGTTGCAACATGCGGGACTGGCGGGCGGTAATGCCGATGGTCTGCTTAAGCGCAGGGTTCAGAGGCGGCAGCGCCTCGTCCGGCACGAGGGCCATTTTAATCTGATCGAAATTGCCGTTGAGACGATTTGTCTCGGCATAGACGTTGATCCCGGCCTTGACGGTGGCCTGGGTCATTTTGGCATCACCTCCAACCGGCGTCAGCATGCCAATATGTGCGATAAATAGTGAGTTCAGGTTACCCATTCAGCTGCGTTCGTTCTCAACCTGGTCGAAAACGATCCCTCTCCTATCCTTTTGTTTTTAATATAATTTCCCATTTATTCAGGATTCATGGGTACATTCCTTTTGTATCGGATTGAACCCGCAAATATTCGAAAATCATACCACTCCGGGATGTGTTTGGCACGGTTTGCCTTGCAAAATTGGTAAGTATTTCGCGGATATAGCATTATCCGGCATGCTTCTATCCCCGGACGCTTCCCGTTAGAATAGGCGCCTTTTCGCAGACGCCGCAGACTCATGACCGACCTTCGTTCCCCTTTTGCACCCGACTACAGCAACAAACCCGGTTACCGTGATAAATGGGGCCATTTGTATGACAGCAGTTTTGGTCTGGTGATCCATCAGGCAGCAGCCAGCCATTCTATTCGCCGGTTGAATTTGTCTTGTTGGTTATGACCTCTATATCGATAATCCTGGCAAAGCCCAACGCACCTTTTCTCATTCGAGCCACAACAGTATCACCGATTTCAATTTTGGTATTATTCTCTGTACCAAGCGAATAGGTGACATTGTTGTTAAGATTTTCCAGTCTGACAGTATAGATGTAACCGCCTCTCATTGAAAATCCCCCTTTTTCCACGACTTTATAGGTATCCTCATATTCTGCAAACACCGGGAGATAGTTGTTAAGCGCTGTCACCAACCACATCCACAAAAATATATTGAAATAATAGATAAAAAACGCATGGGGCGGTTTTTCATACCAGGATTGAGATGTACAAAAATTAAAAACCGGTGTATTTTTCCATCTAATAAATAAATGTAGAGTTGAAATTACAACGCCCGTCATCACACCGATTAAAGTCAAATAATTCCCATTCACTACTCCGGCAGTTAAATAAAAGCCTGTTTTGATAAAAAAAATAGCAATAAATAAGGCTAATAATGATATCCATATTATTTTCATAAACTTCCCATATTTTTTAACAATTTTTCTCTGGACGCGCTTGATCTTTTCTCTTTGCGTATTTTCAATATTTCTCTAAAATAGAAAAAATTATTGGCGCAACAAACACTATTGCCAAACCTAATAAAAAATATGGCCAGACTCTTTCAATCAAGGATTTATCAAGCTCATTATTTGTTTCTTCTTTTGGTTTGTTTGTTATCACTTTTGGCATGAATAAATATGCAACCAAGCACAGTATTGGAATTATAGAAAAAACCACCTTTGCCCATACCGCACCAGCTTCCTTGTACCAACCAATAAACAACATTACCACTACAACAATTGCAGCGACAATCAAATCCCTTTGCGTGACATTCCTTGATCTACTCTTATTTTCCTTATCCATTATTCATCTCTCCGTCGACACAATGATAATCATTTGTCACCTGCCCCTTTTACATTATTTTTCCAATATTTTCTCAGCCAACCTATATAAAAAGTAACCGACAATACCAAAACCAATAAAAAAGAGCAGGTTTGACCATGTGATTTTATCCATATTTCCAAATACAAATTTCAGCAGTATTATTCCGACAAGTCCGAATAAACCTGCAACTATAATAGCACCAATATCTTTAAACATTTTTTGTATCGACCTCATGGTATTTTAAATACCAGTGCCGAAACACAGTATTCTCTAACATTAGAAACAACTGTGTTCTGATCCCGGTTTTCATTACCATGCTTCTCTTCAATAAATTCATGGCCTAGCTGCTCGTAAAACTGGCGCGACTCCTTTATATCCTTGCATCGTATTACAAGCAGCTTAATTTTCATCTTTGCCTTTTGCTGCCAAACGCTTGCTTGTGGGGCTGCCTGCGCAGCGAAGCGGAGCAGTAAGGCGTCGCGCTTAACCCGCTTGTTAGAAGTCACTATGTTTGGCCTCAGCATCAACTGGGAATGCTTTTTTTCCTTTTCTCCATTCCTGTTTATGCTCTGCGCTTTCAAGCGCATACAGGAGCGACTTGTTTATTTCATAAATAGTAACATCAAGTTTCGATTTTTTTAAACCTTCTTCAAACCCCATAATTGCAGCCCTAGCGGCAATGTTTAGGTCTTCATCTTCAGATGAAGGAATTGTAATGTCAGCTGGGCGTTCAAACGAGGCAACACAAAGTTCTTGAGAAGTTGAATGAAATTTTCTGCACATTGACGGCCTTAATGCATACACTGAACAACTATCATTAACTAATAAACCACAAGGGATATTTGAAACCAAATGCTCTTGCGCCGTTAATGGTGCAATTTGATCTGCGCTTTTCCTTAGTCTGTCTTTAAGGGAAGATATTTCATCTGCGGTAAAATTACTGTTTATGAAGTCAGCTATAGAAAAAATCTCATGTGCTCTTGCGTCGACTTTTAGCAAACAACAATAAGAGCACCCATCTCTGCATTCAATTGGAATATTGTATGTTGATACAATATTTGCCATGTTTTCATCAAGCGAGGTGTAAAACTGGATTAAAGAACGCTTCACTTTATCTGGGTCACGCGAACCCTTTAAAAGCTTTGCAGCTTTTTTCTTTTCTATATTTTTAATGTCGTTAAATGTAAACATTATGTTTTTATGGCTTCTAACGCTAAGTTGTGTGACAGGCGCGTTGTGTGCGCCTGTCACACACGAACGCCGTGTTAGCTGCCGCCAATTTGTGCCATTGCTTCATCAATTATCCTTCCAATATCAGACCCTAATTCATGATAAGGTGTTTCTATGCAACGAAGCCTTTCATTTCCAAAAATGCGTACATAACGACTTCTAACCCAATCAGATTTATCGAACACAATAAATTTAGCGGTTGGATTACCCTGAAATGCAATAGTTAATGCGCGTCGTGCTTCAGGATCTGCTTCAGGCAAAGAATAACCTATTACAATTATTACATCTGCTTGAAGTAATTCTTGCACAAACCTATCCCATTGGGGTTTGAGATGATTATATACAGGGTCATCATATTTATAAAAACTGGGCTCTAAAAGAACAGGATGGCCTTGAACTACACCTTGTTCATATTCACGCCAATGAGTATCTAATTCACCACCAGGACCGAATGGTAAATAAACTAATTCGTTTCCTTCATACCACCAATTAACACCACCATGCAATTTTAAAAACAATGTAGAATTATAAGTTGTTCTCCAGTTACGCAAATTCACCGTGATTGTAGGATTGCTTCTATATTCCCACGTAGGACCTCCATGGTAATAATATGATGCCTCGAATAAACAATCCCAGTTAAAGCTACCCCACGTAGTATGTTCGAAGCGCGCTTTAGAGTAGGTAATTAGTAAATTTAAGTGTCTGCCTGTGCTCGACTTGCCATCAAAAACTGCCCTTTTAGATAGTGCATATAAATGCTTTCTGAATTCCGCAACATTCTGTACAGGAAGATCTGGGGCATTAAATGTATGTTTTTCATAGTCACGTATGACTGTAAGGATTTCTTCCAGAGTCAATCCCTTATCTGATGTATCTAGGTTCAACCCGCGAGGTCGCCAAAATGTATTATGAAGTGTTTCATTAAAATTAGGGTTTTGACGTAAATATTCACGCGCATGAGCATCTTGGAATAAATAACGTAACGTCGGCACACCAAAGGGTGCGCTTGCTCCGGCTCCTAGAATAATTACGCATCTCATAGTATTTGTATCTAAAGCTGAGTTCAGCGGCTCGTCCGCTGAAACGACTTGTTATGTGTTAATTCTAGATTCTACTTCGCGCTTTAAGTTGGTTAACTCTTCATCCGGAATGCAGTTCTTACACCACGCGATGCATGCGGTTTCCCACAAGTAGTCTTTAGTTTGACCTAGCTTGCGCGCCAGAAAAGAAGGCCACTCGTGATGTTCAACAACAGTAAAGCACTTTTCCAAAGCATCTTTAAGAGAGTCCTCGGACAGCTCTAAGCGAGCAGAAAAACTTGATAAGCCGCTATTATAGATATCTGAAAATATTTGCTTTTCTGGAGCGCTCTCGCCTGGAAATTTTACACACCCATTCTGTATTTCTTGATCAGCGTCGAGAACACCTAATGCTGGTATGGGTAACCTCTTTGAATGAGACGCTATGCCGATCGCTTTTACAATATTGGCTGGCCCTACCGGTGATATAGAAATTCTCCCTATATCGAAATCACTTTGCTTGAGCATAGTTCTAGCTAATACCTCCGCCTCATCATCCTCAACAAATATGAATATTTCCGGCTTATCGATATCATCCATTCTATTTAGCGCGAAATTTGAAGTAACACCATAGCTGACATCTATTGACGTGCTTGTACGCTCAATAAATATTCTGGCCTCCATAGGAAGCTCCTCTAGAATATAGGGACTGTGTGTTGTGAGTATAATTTGTATATTCTTGGTTCTAGCCAGCCAGAGTAAGAAGTGAACTAATCTTCTTTGTGACCTTGGGTGTAGAGATGCCTCAACTTCGTCAATAAGAACGAGCGATGTATCTGGGATATCGTGAAATAGCTTAAGTAAATCTAGCGTAGCATCTTCGCCAGCGCCTTGGTGAAATTGCGAATACTGGCAACCCAGCGTATTCACCACTCCCACTTGTCTTTGTTCATCGTGAGTTGAAGTGGAGAATTTTGCGGAATCATATTTTTTCCCCATAATGCTCGAGTAGAATGTTGTCAAATTGCTATCGAGAATATCAGATGCGTTTTCTTTGGCATTTCTGTTTGCGATTTTAGCGTATCCGACGGTCGCATCGAGTGGTAATGTTCGAGAAACATCTTGGAGAATAATATTTCTTTTCGGTCTATTATCGGGAAATCGCCAACGCTTTTCTTTTTTCTTGATAGAAAAAGTTTTCGTATTGCTACCTTCATTAATAGTATATGAAAGTTCAGCGCCACTGATAACTTCCCATGGTGTATCCGGAAAAAAAGAACTCGGATAGAAATTCTCCTTATCAGAATCCGATTGAATATAAGCAGAAGCAACAGCTTTAAGCACCGTTGATTTTCCACTTCCATTTTCACCCGTAATAACGGTAACGGGGAAAGGAAATCTAATTTCTTCTCCTTCCCATCCTCTGAACCCTTGAACACGTACCGACTTTATATACTTCGGCCAAGGAGAAGTGGCTACCTTTTGGCGTATTTTATCTATTTCTTTATGCATACGATTTCACATAACGTTTAAACTCAGCCGGCGCGTTAGCGATCGGCTGGAGTGTCTTGTTAGCCACGATTAGCACTCTCAATCATTTCACTATAGGCAGTGAGCATTGCTTCTACTTCACCCCATTTGTTATCTATGGTTAATAGCATTTCAAGAGGATGGCCGCCTCGACGTTCAGCTTTTGCAATTGCCCAGAGCAGATAATCTAGTGTAACTGGGGTATCACAGGTTTCAAAAGCATAGGTAGCATTAATAGGAGCATGTGATGGGAAGTTTTGATTAGCTTTCTCAATAGCTTCCACAAGCTTTTTGCTTTTACCTTGTAGGGCAATTTTTCTATGGGCTTCAGCTTCAGCCTTATGTGCTTCAGCTTGTGCTATTGCAGACTTTAATTGTTCCCTTAACGACTCAAGCTCTTCAGGTTCTACCTGTGGTACTGGCTTCGCTGGCTTAAACTTTCTTAATAACAGTTGTAATGAATCTTCATATTTATGTTCCTCTGTAAAGTCACCATAAAATTTACCTTTAAGGAATCCCGGAAGATCAACTTTCTCAATCAATAACGGGAGCACCACTACGCGTTTTTCGTCAATTTCTCTATTTGATGCAATTTCAAGCTCTTTATTTACCCATTCGCTATTTACTGAGGCAGACGAGATTAATGCTGCCACATATTCAACTTGATCAAGTCCTTCGCGTATTTTTCCTATGAGTGAGTCCCCAATTTCAATCTCTGCTTCATCTATCCAGACGCTATGACCTGCTGCACGAAGGTCAGCAGCTAAACGACGCGCAAGCGGTTTATCGGCGTGTGAGTGACTTAAAAATATTGAGCTCATACTATGTTCTTGTGGCTAACGATTAGATAAGCGGCGTGTGCACCAGGTTAAAAAAAGCGCGATCTTCAAAACACGTCCGCTTTATCGACTTGTTATGTTTTTTAGTCGGCACGCTCATTTTTGGATTTAAAACCTCTATGGTGGTTTGTTTTGATATCACTAAAAATGACAATCAATTCGATAAATAATCAGCTAAAGCGAAGTTCATTCTCGTCTGCTTCAAGCTCGCTTAAGCAGCGAGAAGCGCACTTCGCTTTTCTATCATATTTTTTTTCGTTTGCTTGTCAGTTTTTTCTGATATCCTTGTCAGTCATTTCGTATTTTTTTAAATCTATAAATATTTAGTCGTGTCGGCTAAAAAAAATAACGATTCACATAAGGGGCGCGTAGCGAAGCGGAGCGTCCCAGCCCGAAGGGCGACTTGATGTGTTTGTTATGCATGATATAGCGTTGACTTTTTCACCGCCCCAGGAAAATCTTTTAGCCAAAATAGTGAAAGGCCGATACATACAATGTTAGAGAATAAGAATACTAGGTATTGCCAATGAAGCAGCCCAATATTTTCATTTGGATTGCCGCAGTCTATTGGCTGGCACGGGATTGGAAAATTTGCTCCTACAGCAAATGCATATACTAATGCAGATGCGTGAAATGCTATTGCAAGAAATGGAAGATATCGTATAAAGAATAAGAAAGATGGCGCTGGAAAATCATTTACCTCTATTCCATATGCACTTATACGGCTTACTTGGACTGGTACGTTCTGTAGGTAAGTTGACACTTGTGCAGATAATTCACCTACTTTATTCGCCACTGCATCAACGAACAAAGAAGTGGAGGCAAGTATTAATGGCCAAATCAGCGACAAACTAACATAGCTAAATTTCAGCCCCTGCCAATCACCTTGCATTTCGGTTTTTACGACTCGAAGGGCGAATTCGTGATCGAAGAAAACGTTGATTGCGCGAGAAACAATATAGACGCTAATTACAGTCACGGCAGCCATAAGTAAGAATAAGTTTCTTGAATGCGCCTGGTATGACTCTAATATCTTTTCATCTATATCCATAATAACTTTTCCGGTAATTTAGATTGTTGCATAACGAATAGTTGTGGGCGCGAGGCGGTTTTTGCCGAGCGTCACACACGAACGTGTTGTTATGTGTTTATTTCCAATTTTTAAGCCAGACATTATTTGTTTCCATAGCAACATGTTTTTCTCTAAATTCTTTGTCTCTCATTACTTTTTCAACTAATTTGGCATGTTTGTATGGGTTGTCTTTTGAGTGTTCAAAACGAACAAACCCATAATATGTTCTTGATCCATTACGAAAATATATTTCAACTGGCCTTTCGTCATATGGCACTGACTCAGATAAAAAACTTCTTCTGACAAAATGCCATTGTTCACCATTTTTATCAGTGTGCTTCGTATTATCGTATGTCCAGTGATCTTCCATTATTAATTCACATAACAGTGATATATACAGAAATCTGCCTTTCCCCGTAATACCAGCCTTTCTGTATATTACGATTCCTATGCTACCTTAAAATGCCCTTTTTCATCCTGCGGATCAAGCAGTTATATTGATCAATGCTTAAATATTATCCACATAAGCCAGAATATAAAAGCGGAAAATTTAGCAAATAGTAACAGTATAGATTTTGACCAGGCTGTCCTGGCCGGTTGTACTGTCAGTCCGGCTGAAAACCGGCCGGCACAGCAAGTTTGCGCCAGTTCGGGAAAAGCGTTTTTGGGTTCTTTTTTCGCCCGTCCGTGCGAAAACGGACTTTGGATTCAGCATCGCGATAGCGATTCAACATAATAAAAATGCCGTTGAGCAGTGCCGCCCTGTTTCCACCCCACACCTTCTCACATCCCCCCCAACCCGCTAGAATAGGCGCCTTTTCGCAGACGCCGCTGACTCATGACCGATCTCCGTTCCCCCTTTGCGCCCGACTACAGCAACAAGCCCGGTTACCGTGATAAATGGGGCCATTTATATGGCAGTGGTTTCGGGCTGGTGATCCAGCAGGCAGCCGCCCGTCACCCCGGCCCGGTGGTGGTTCTGGCAGATGACACCAACACGGCACAACGTCTGGAAGAGGAACTGGGCTTTTATCTGGCGGGGCTGGATATTCCCCTGATCACCTTCCCGGATTGGGAGACCCTGCCCTACGATATCTTTTCGCCCCATCAGGACATTATCTCGGATCGGTTATCCACCCTGTATCAACTGCCACGCCTGCACAAAGGGGTGATGATCGCACCGGTACAAACCCTGATGCATCGTACGGTGCCACAGAGTTATCTGGATCAACACTGTCTGCATCTGGATGTGGGACAACAGCTTAATCTGGATGAGATGCGGACCCGGCTGGACAACAGCGGGTATCGTTGTGTCTCCTCGGTGATGGAACACGGTGAGTTTGCCGTGCGCGGCAGTCTGCTGGATCTGTTCCCCATGGGCAGCCGGCAACCGTTCCGTATTGAGCTGTTCGATGATGAGATCGAAAGTATTCGCACCTTTGATCCGGAAACGCAACGATCACTGGAAAAGATCGAACGCATTCGCATGTTGCCGGCGCGGGAGTTTCCCCTGCACAAGGAGGCTGTTACCCGTTTCCGCCAGGCCTGGCGTGCCCGTTTTGAAGGCGATCCCAACAACTCGACGGTCTACCGTGAAGTGAGTAACAGCAATGCTGTACCGGGGATCGAATATTATCTTGCCTTGTTCTTTGATCAGTTACAGAGTCTGTTCAGCTATCTGCCGGACAACAGCCTGTTAATCACGCTCAGCGGTATCGAACACGCGGCCGAGACCTTCCGTACCGAAATTGAGGAACGCTACGAACAGCATCGTTACAACATTGATCGCCCCATCCTGCCGCCGAATGAAATCTTTCTACAGGTCAATGAATTATTCACTGATCTGAAACGCTTTGCCCGTATCGAACTGCAACACTTTGCCTTTGAAGAGAGTTCGGCCGTCAACTTTGATACCAGCGCACCACCTCATCTGACGCTGGATGTACGTGCAGAAGAACCGGCCGCCGCCCTGCTGGCCTTTATGAAAGAGTTTGACGGCCGCATCCTGTTTACCGCCGAGAGTACCGGCCGCCGCGAGACATTGCTGGAGATGTTACGCGCCCGCCACATCAATCCGGTGCCGTTTGAACATTGGCAGGCCTTTGCCACCGCCGGGGAGAAGATCGGGATCACGGTGGCACCGCTGGAACAGGGGCTGGTATTACAGTATCCCAAATTGGCGGTCATTGCCGAAGCCCAATTGTTCGGCCAACAGGTCATGCAACGGCGGCGGCGTCAGCGTAGTGAGAAAGACAGTGACGCCATCGTTCGCAATCTGACCGAACTGCGCATCGGCGCACCGGTGGTCCATGAAGATCACGGTGTGGGTCGCTATCTGGGGCTGGAGACCATGCACATCGGCGATATGGATATGGAGTTCCTGATCCTGGAATATGCCGGTGGTGACAAGTTGTATGTCCCTGTCGCCTCTCTGCATCTGATCAGTCGCTATACCGGCGCCGCCCCGGAAACCGCCCCCTTGCACAAACTGGGTTCCGGCCAGTGGGAGAAGGCCAAACGCAAGGCAAGTCAGCGTATCCGTGATGTGGCGGCGGAATTGCTGGAGATATATGCCAAGCGCGAGGCGCGACAGGGGTTTGCCTACCCCATGGATGAGTTGCAGTACCGTGCCTTCGCCGCCAACTTCCCCTTCGAGGAAACACCGGATCAACAGGATGCCATTCAGGCGGTATTGGCCGATATGGCCTCCATACGTCCCATGGATCGTCTGGTGTGTGGTGATGTGGGCTTTGGTAAAACCGAAGTCGCCATGCGCGCCGCCTTCGCGGCCATTCAGGGTGGCAAGCAGGTGGCGGTGCTTGCTCCCACCACCCTGCTCACGCAGCAGCATCTGGAAAACTTCCGCGATCGCTTCGCCGACTGGCCCATAAAAGTCGAGTCCCTGTCGCGCTTCAAATCGAAAAAAGATCAGACGCAGGTCATCAAGGAACTGGCCGAAGGCAAGGTGGATATCATCATCGGCACCCACAAGCTGTTATCCGAAGAGATCAAATACAGGGAACTGGGGCTGGTCATCATTGATGAAGAACATCGCTTTGGTGTGCGCCAGAAGGAACGCTTCAAGGCGTTGCGTTCCGAGGTGGATGTGTTGACCCTCACCGCCACCCCGATTCCGCGTACATTGAACATGGCCATGTCGGGTATCCGTGAGTTATCCATTATCGCCACGCCGCCGGCCCGTCGGCTGGCTATCAAGACCTTTGTCTCACAGTGGAACGATACGGTGATCAAGGAGGCCTGTCTGCGCGAGATCAAACGTGGCGGCCAGGTCTATTTCCTGCACAATGAGGTGGAGAACATTGAGCAACAGGTCAACAAATTACAGGCATTGATACCGGAAGCCAAGATCCATTTTGCCCATGGCCAGATGCGGGAACGGGATCTGGAACAGGTCATGTCGGATTTTTATCACCAGCGGTTCAATATCCTGGTCTGTACCACCATTATCGAAACCGGCATCGACATCCCCAGCGCCAACACCATCATCATCAATCGTGCGGATCGGTTCGGTCTGGCGCAGCTCTATCAGTTACGTGGTCGCGTCGGTCGCTCGCATCATCGCGCCTATGCCTATCTGATCACACCACCAATAACCACCATCACCGACGATGCAAAGAAACGGCTGGAGGCCATTGAATCCATCGAAACCCTGGGCACCGGTTTTACCCTGGCCACCCATGACCTGGAGATCCGCGGTGCCGGTGAACTGTTGGGTGAAGATCAGAGCGGTCAGATGCACGAGATCGGTTACAGCCTGTATACCGAATTACTGGAACGGGCGGTCACTGCATTGAAAGAAGGCCGCGAACCGGATCTGGAACAAAGCGCCGCCAAACAACTGACCGAGATCGATCTGCATATCCCTGCCCTGATCCCGGAAGACTATCTGCCGGATGTGCATGAACGGCTCATCATGTATAAACGTATCGCCGGGTGTGCCGATGAGCACGCCCTGGATGAGCTGCAAGTGGAAATGATTGACCGCTTTGGCCTGTTGCCTGATGCGGCCAAAACCCTGTTCCGTTTGAGTGAGTTGCGTCAGAAATCCTCACCCCTGGGGATCCGCAAAATTGATCTGCACAGCGGCGGCGGTCATCTCAGCTTTAATGAGAAACCGAATATCGATCCGGCGAAAATTATTCAGTTGATCCAGAGCAAATCCAGTGTCTATCGGCTGGACAGCAGCGCCAACAAACTGCGGGTTAACAAAAATCTGGACGATGGTGTTGAACGGATCAGGGAAGTGGAAAATCTGCTGGGCTATCTCGGTTGATAGATCAGCATCACCTGTAGCCGCAACCACCGAAATGATAAAAAACAATAACGATAAAGGTCCAGGCAAGATGGTAGACATTAAAACAGATTACCTGCTGACAGAAGAAATGCTGCTGTCAGCATATCGTGATTTCTGGACATTAAGCAAAAAGCCAACCATTGGCTATACGATGACAACACTACTGGTTTTTTTGACAAGTATTCTGCTTTATCTGCAATTGACAGAACCGGATTTATTGCACTGGCTATCCGCCATCTTGTTTTGCGTCGGCATTCTGATGCTTACGCGCTACAGCTCCCGCTCGGCAAAATGGCTGCAACAATATCGATATGAAAACGGAGAACCGGGTTTGGTCCATCTGGAGGTTGATGATACCGGTTTTTATATTAAAACAGACCGGTTTTCAATGGGGGCGGATTGGAGTGTATATGCAGGACACAGCCACAGTCCCCGCTTTCTGTACCTCTATCAAACATTCGGCAAAGTTTTGTTTATTCCATGGGAGGCAATCACAGATACAGAACAACGCAATCTGTTCTGGCAAATGGTACAACAAAAAACGGAACCGGTTGACTTGCGCAAGGTGCCGACAGAATCGTTACAAGAACACTAGCCTGTCATCAGCACAGCCGGCGGAGCAGACTCACCGAACATTTCCCGGCTTTAAACCAGAGGTGGACGGATGCGGACATACCCACCCAGTGCGACAACAAGGATAATTGCTATTTCCCTTTAAACAACCCACCCAGAAAACCTTTCTTTTTCACCGGTGTGCTGTCTGTGTTAAAAGGGTTTTCCGCTGACTTCAACTCCATTTCACGCTGTTGTTGTTCATACAGCACCTTGGCACGCAGTCGTCGCCGATCCGATTCGGATATTTCCTGGGTAAAGAAACTCTGGTTCTTGCGGGCGATAAACTTGCCCATTTTGTCCATCAGCTCTTCTGTAATGGTTTCCGGTGAAAACTGCAGATTCCGGACCCCCAGCCCCTCAAAATTCACTATCGTCAGATTAATACTGCTTTTTTCCACGTCGGCAACAAAGATAAATGAAATCGGCACATATTGTTCCAGAATAAATATCGCACCGGTCACTGACTTGCGCTCGTCCAGTTGCAATTTGGTGTGATATTTGAGCTGATGCTCCTGCAAAAAACGTGTCCATTTTTCCACTACGAGTTTCCCGTCCACGCGGACTTCCAGCGGCCCTGCTCCAGTACACTCTACGTCGATTCTCACCTCTTTCATCTGGTTGCTGCTGTCGGCCTGGATGGTATAGTTCTTTTGCTGCAACTCCTTGAAATGCGCCAGATCTTCCAGACGATAATCGACCCTGGTTTCGATATTAAGGGTGTTGAGGTGCGAGACCACTTCGGAAAAATAGCTGTAGATCTGTTCCAGACGCGGCAGGATGCGTTCCTGATAGATGGCTTCAAGCTGTTCTTCGCGGCGTTTGGCAGCCCGCGCCAGGATCTGTTGCTGTTCCGCCTGTACTTTCAATTCGTCGAGATATCCCATGGTCAACCCCGTCAATTCAATGCCGGTTTGTGCTGTAATCAGCCTTTCAAAAATCGTGTCCGGTCAACTCTGCTTCGAAGCCAAACCGGGAGAAGTCCCTGATACGCTGTGGGTAAAGGATACCGTCCAGGTGATCAACTTCATGCTGTACCACTCTGGCGTGAAATCCCCGGACTTCACGTTCAAAAAGGTGTCCGGTTTCGTCATAGCCACGATATATAATATGGGTATATCGGGGAACCTGGCCCCGTAAACCGGGAACGCTCAGACATCCTTCCCACCCTTCTTCCATATCGTCATCCAGAGGCAGAACTTCAGGGTTAATGAGAATAGTTTGGGGAACCGGTTCAGCTGCCGGGTAACGGCGGTTCCTTTCCACCCCAAAAATGACCACCCGTCGGGAGACACCGATCTGCGGCGCAGCCAACCCGGCCCCGTCCAGCGCGGCCATGGTGTCAAACATATCCTGGATGAGGCTATTTAATTCCGGTGTGTTAAACTCTGTGACGGGGGCGGCAATTTGCCTTAAAACGGGATGCCCCATACGAAGTACGTTTTTGACAGACATGGATATTTACTGTTAAATCACCTCAATACACTATAACAATATCGACGATGATGAGCACCTTCTTGAGAAACCTGACCTTTATTCTGTTCAGCCTGCTTTTGTTACCGGCGACAGCCGCGCCACAGCAGGAGGAAAAAACCCGCTATTACGATGTTGAGCTGATTGTCTTTGAAAATCAGGCTGTCAATAAAGAAACCACAACACCGGAAATCTGGAAAGTGACGGCTGATCTGGCCGTGCCGGAAAAAACCGTTGTGCTGGGTAAAACACCGGTTGCCGGATTGAATCCCCAGTATGATCCCAAATACTCATTTACCATGCTGGACAAGTCCGCCCTGTTATTGCAGGACGAGCTGAAAACACTGAAACAGTCTGAGCAATACAAGATACTGCTACACACCGGTTGGCGGCAACCGGGTATGCCAAGAGAAGAAGCGTTAAATGTCTTTTTCAAGCATGCAATAACAGCAGATGATGCTGACGCCGGTGTATTCAGCCCGATCGAGGTGACTGCCGCACCTGAACCCGCTCCCCACCCGGTACCAACACAACCTGCCGCCGCACAACCGACACCGGATACAGGTTCTGTTGCCGGCGGTGATCCTGCTTTCCCGGCAGCCGATAACCCTGCTATGGAGGAAACGCAACCGCCACAGATCACCAATCTGCAAGGTTTGATAAAAATCGTTCTGTCGCGTTATTTACATACCGACATTGAACTGATTTATAAAAAAGCGTCAGAAACCGGCAGCGTTGATCGATTTGATTCCGGTTATCTGGATAATCGTCAGGGGAAAAATGAAGTTTACTATCTGAAGCAAAACCGGCGCATGCGCAGCAAGGAACTGCACTACATCGACCACCCTGTGATCGGTGTGCTGGTGAAGATTACACCTTTTGAAGTACCGATTGAAACGCCGCCGGTTACAAACCAGCCGGCGACACCCGGTGCTGCCCGAACTAAAGTACCGGGATAACCTGCTCCAGCAGGTTTCGTACCTGCTTCATGCCGCTGACCAAATTGGCCTCGATCTCTTCCATGGTGATCTCTCCGGCACCGCGACCGGCCGCCATGTTGGCCACCACTGAGATACTGGCGTAGCAAAGCTCAAGTTCCCGCGCCAGCGCCGCTTCCGGCATCCCGGTCATCCCCACCAGATGGCAACCATCGCGGTCCAGCCGATCAATTTCGGCCGTGGTTTCCAGACGTGGTCCCTGAGTGGCGGCATACGTCGCCCTGGTCAATACCTCGATTCCCTTATTGTTGGCCACTGTGATGATCTGTTCACGCAGTGATTCACAATAGGGGTGAGTAAAATCAATGTGCACCACGTCATCCAGACCATCTTCAAAATAGGTATGCAGACGTGAATAGGTGTAATCAATAATCTGATCCGGTATCACCAGCTTGCCCGGTTGCATATCAGCAGCAATACCGCCAACCGCATTCACGGCGATAATTTTTTCCGCCCCCGCCTCTTTCAGCACGGCGATGTTGGCGCGATAGTTGACCTTGTGCGGCGGAATGGTATGACCATAACCATGCCGTGGCAGAAACAAAACTTCCTTGCCCATTAATTTGCCCCGGGTCAACGGACCGGATGGTTCACCATAGGGGCTTTGCATGATCTCCCGGCCGGTAATTTCAAGATCTGTTAACGAGGTTAAACCGGTGCCGCCAATAATTGCTATACCCGCCATGACTACATGCCCTTCACTGCGTAAATGCCTGCGGCGTTGCGCAGGTAATCTTTATAATCCATCCCGTATCCAAACAGATAACGATCCTCTGTCACCAGTCCGACAAAATCCGCCTTGATGCTCACTGCACGCGGTTTGTTCTTTTCCACCAGAACAGCACTGTATACCGCAGTGGCGCCGGCCGCCTGACAAAACTTGATCAGCTCGTCCAGAGTAACGCCTTCATCCAGGATATCATCCACAATGACCACAGTACGATCCTGCAAAGGAAAGCTGGGTTCGGCAATCCAGTGCAAGGTACCACCACTGGTTTCGCCGCGATAGCGTGTGGCATGGATGTAATCAATTTGCATGGGGAACTGTAACCGTGTCAACAAATGACCGGCCGGGATAATACCGCCGGTCATCACCACCAGCATTAACGGGTTGCTGCCGGCCAGACGCTGCTGCATCGCGTCGGCCATGTTATCCAGCGCCGCCGCAACCTGCGCATTGGAAAAGAGGCAATCAGCTTCCTGATAGGCCTGTTCGGCTTGTTCCGGGGTCATACGGGTTCCTTATGTGTGTTGTTCCACAACAAGCGGATCAGGCAAGTGTACCGTTGAAGTGGGAAAGGCGATTTCTGCACCATGGCCGGTAATGATGCCATTGATTTTGAACAGGACATCCTGCTTTACCTGATGAAAATATTGCCAGTTGGTGGTTTTGGTAAAGGTATAAACGAAAAAATCCAGTGATGAGGCGGCAAACTCGTTGAAATTGACCATCAAGGTTTGATCCTGATCGATCTCCGGATGGCTTTTCAGCATCTTTTCCACATCTGCTACAATCACCGGCAATTTGTCAGCATCGTCATAGCGTACTCCGATGGTTTCATAGATACGACGATTGGTCATCCGTGAGGGATTTTCCACAGCAATGCTGGCGAATACTGAATTGGGGACATACAGCGGTCTTTTGTCAAAGGTGCGGATCACCGTAAGCCGCCAGCCAATGCGTTCCACCGTACCCTCGATCTGTTTATCCGGTGACCGTATCCAGTCGCCGATGGAGAACGGCCGATCCAGATAGATCATCACCGCACCGAAAAAGTTGGCCAGCAAATCCTTCGAGGCAAAACCAACCGCTACACCGCCGATACCGCCAAAGGCGAGGATGGCTGAAATGTCAAAGCCAAGGGATTCCAGCAACACCAAACCGGCGGTAATGATCACGGACACCTTGAGCAATTGGGTTACTGCATCCGCTGTGGTGCGATCAATTGGTTTGCCGTTGACTTCACCTTCATGAATAATTTTCTTGTCGACCTGACCAATAAACCGGATCAACGCCCAGGTCACAATGAGGATAAAGCCCACTTCCCGAACAATAATCGCCGCTTTCAGACCGATCAGTTCGGCGGCCAGACTGATACCCAATAACCAGATCAGGAAACTGATCGGGCGCTGTACCGATTCGATGGCCACGTCATCCCACAGGGTGCGGGTCTGTTCCAGGCGTTTTTGCAGCTTGAGCAATACCCGCTTCTGGACAAAATCCAGTAACAAGGCCGCAAACACGATGGCAAAGACATACAGCGTGAGTGAATTACCGCCGGTCAGATCCTCGATGAATTTGATGATTTGTTCTGTTTTCATTATTCCGTCAGTTTGAAGTCCAGATCCAGAGTCGGATTTTCCTGGTACTGTTTCAGGATATCGGTGGCGGAGCGCCAGCGCACATTCTTGCGTAGTTTTTCCCAGCTGGTGGGATGTCTGCCGTGCATACGCGCCAGACGCATGTGGCCGACCGGATCATCATACTCTCCCAGTCCTTCCAGCACCTGGATTGCAGCCGGCCGATTATTGCAGACCAGCGCCATATCACAACCGGCCGTCAACGCGGCACGCGCACGCTCAGTATAATCATCACTGATCACACTGGCGCCCTGCATATCCAGATCATCACTGAAGATCACCCCCTGGAAGTTCAGCCGTTTGCGCAAGACGTCTTGCAACCAAAAGCCGGAAAATCCGGCCGGCATGGGATCAACCTGATTGTAAATGACATGGGCGGGCATAATGGCGGCAAGGTTATGCTCAATCATGCGTTTGAAAGGCTGAATATCTTCGGCATAGATCTCGTTGTAGCTGCGTTCGTCCACCGGTATATCAATATGTGAGTCGGCGGCGATCGCACCATGGCCGGGGAAATGTTTGCCGGTGGCGGCCATTCCTGCATCCTGCATGCCCTTCATAAACTCATGCGCCAGTTCAGTCACAATGGCCGGATCACGTTCAAAGGCCCGGTCGCCAATCACCGTACTGATGCCATAGTCCAGATCCAGCACCGGGGCAAAACTGAAGTCGATATCCACCGCACGCAATTCCACCGCCATCAACCAGCCACACAGATTGGACAGTGAACGGGCTTTTTTGTGATCGTGGTGATATATCTCGCCAAAACGGGCCATGGGCGGAATAAGGGAAAACCCTTCCCGAAAACGCTGTACTCGTCCCCCTTCATGGTCCACGGCAATCAACAAACGGGGATCACGCAGGGCGTGGATCGCCTTTACCAGATCCTGCAGTTGCTCCATCGAGGCGAAGTTGCGGGTAAAAAGGATCACACCACCCACCAGGGGATGGCGCAGGATATCCTTGTCTTCTTCGGTTAACTCAACGCCGGCAACGTCGAGCATGATCGGGCCAAGTGACATAATGTTTTCCGGTTAATTCTGATTATTATTCAATGATGGTGACGGGTGTTCCCACGTCAACGGCGTCAAACAGGGTGATTATATCGGTATTTCGCATCTTCACGCACCCGTGAGAACCCGGTGTCCCCATTTCATCCTCATCGGGACACCCATGGATATAGACATAACGGCGCATGGTGTCCACTTCACCCAGCCGATTCTTGCCCGGCTCCAGCCCGCACAACCACATGATGCGGGTCAGAATCCAGTCCCGTTCGGGAAAAATCTCGCGCATTTCGGGCGAATAGATCTCACCGGTGGGCCGCCGCCCCACAAACACGGTATCTGCGGCACAACCGGCGCCGATTTTGGCACGGATATAGTGTTTGCCGCGCGGTGTACATTCGCTGCCATGCACCTCACCCGGACCATTTGTCGCTGTGGAGACCGCCACATCCAGCACCACCCGCCCCTGTTTGGTGTAACGCAGGCGTTGCCGGCTGATACTGACCTCAATCTGATCACGATTGACCATCTTGTTATTTCCAGTCCTTATACGGGTGTTTCACCAGTGAAACATTATAATAGCCGGGATCATCGGATACTTCATCGCCCAGCCAGGCCGGTCGTTCAAACGGACTGTCTTCCCGTTCCAGTTCCAGCTCCGCCACCACCAGTCCGCTGTTATCGCCGCTGAACACATCTATCTCCCAGACGTGACCGGCATGGGTAAGGTGATATCGCACCTTGTCGATCAGCGGTTTTTCACACAACGTATTTAACAACTCTTCCGCATCGGACACCGGAATGGGATATTCATACTCTTTGCGATAAATCCCCAATGTGGCGCTTTTTATATTCAGAAACGCCTTGTCCCCTTCGATACGAACCCGCACCGAGGCATGTTGTGAACCCACCAGATACCCCTGAAGATAGCGACAGCCCGCATCCGCTGCCGCCCGCCAGCTGTCATCCTTGAGAAGGAATTTTCTTTCGATTTCCGTGCCCATTACTTCTTCCGTTCGAACAAGGCGATTGACTCCACATGCGCGGTGTGAGGAAACATATCCATCACCCCGGCACTGACCAGTTGATAGCCGTAGTCATGACACAACATACCGGCATCTCTTGCCAGTGTAGCCGGATTACAGGAGACATACACAATCCGCGGTACCGCCAATTTCCCAAGCTGGGGAATGATCCCGTCTGCACCGGTACGGGCGGGATCCAGCAACACCTTGCTATAGTCACCCTGCTTCAACCAGGGCACATTCGGGTCCGTCGCCGCCAGATCGGCAACATGAAAACTCACATTGTCCAGACCGTTTTGTTGCGCATTGAGGCGGGCGCGATCGATCAGGCTTTTCTCTCCTTCCACGGACGTGACAGTTGCCGCCTGCCTGGCCAGCGCAAAAGAGAAATTACCCAGACCACAAAACAGCTCCAGCACCCGATCGTCGGGCTGCACATCCAGCAGGGCCAATGCCTGGTGGATCATCTGCCGGTTGATATCACTGTTCACCTGTACAAAGTCACCCGGTTCAAAGTCGATCTCCACATCATATTCGTCCAAACGGTAGAACAGCCGCGGTTGCTCCGGCCATAACGGTACGATGGAATCGGGGCCGGCCGGTTGCAGATAGAGCCACAGGCCGGTGGTTTTGGCATAGTCGATCAGCTTGCTGTGATCCTCGGCTGATAAGGGATCAAGATGACGCAAAACCAGCGCTGTCGCGTTGTCACCAACCGCCACCTCGATTTGCGGGAGACGATCCCGACAGGCCAGCGTGGCAATCAGCTCCGCCAATTCAGTCAACCGCATACCCACATCGGGGTGCAAGACTTCACAGCGTTCCAGCTCGGCGAGAAAACCACTGCGTTTTTCCCGGAACCCGACCAGCACCTTGCCTTTTTTGATGACATACTTAACCCCAAGTCTGGCCTTGCGTCGGTATCCCCAGACCGGCCCGGTCATCGGTGGCAACACGGTTGCCGGTGTCACCTTGCCAATCCGTTGCAGGTTGTCCAGCAGCACCTGTTGTTTGTTACCGATTTGTTGTTCCGCCGCCAGATGTTGCAGGCTGCAACCGCCGCACACAGCAAAATGGGCGCAGCGGGGTGTCACCCGCTCCGGTGAGGCCCGGAGTATTTCCAGCAACTCGGCCTCATCGTAACGACGGTGCCGATGGACATAACGACAACGCACCTCCTCTTTGGGCAGGACGCCATCCACGAACACAGCCTTGCCGTCAATATGTGTCACACCGCGACCTTCATGGGTCAGTGATTCAATGGTGGCGATAACCGGTTCGGTGGGGAGTTTTTGCTTGCGTCGGGACATGGCTGCGATTCACTTCAATTCAATTCAGACAGGCTGTAGCAGCCCGGGTATGGCTGTCGGTCATTCAGCCGGAAATACGTTGGTGGAAAGGTAACGATCACCTCGGTCACAAATAATGGCGACAATCACCGCATTACTCACCGAGGCAGAGAGTTTCAGCGCGGCAGCCACGGCACCGCCGGAAGATATGCCGCAGAATATGCCTTCCCGGGCCGCCAGCAGGCGGGTGGTCTCCTCCGCTTCCTCCTGGCTGATATCCAGGGTCTGGTCCACCAGTGCCGCATTGAAGATACCGGGCAGATAGGCCGCCGGCCAGCGACGAATACCGGGGATTTTGGCCCCCTCAGCGGGCTGTACGCCGACGATTTGGACAGCCGGATTCTGTTCCTTCAAATAGCGTGCGGTCCCCATAATCGTGCCTGTGGTACCCATGGCACTCACAAAATGGGTAATCTTGCCATGGCTGTCCTGCCAAATCTCCGGCCCGGTGGACTCATAATGGGCCAGCGGGTTATCCGGGTTGTTAAACTGGTCGAGCACAATCCCCTTGCCCTCTTTGGCCATCTGGTCGGCCAGGTCCCTGGCCCCTTCCATGCTTGCTTCGGCAGAGACCAGTACCAGTTCGGCCCCGTAGGCCCGCATACCGGCACGCCGCTCCACACTCATGGTCTCCGGCATAATCAGGATCATCCGGTAACCCTTGATCGCCGCCGCCATGGCCAGGGCAATACCGGTATTCCCGCTGGTGGCTTCAATCAGGGTGTCGCCGGGTTTGATATCACCCCGCGCCTCGGCATGCTGAATCATGCTCATGGCCGGCCGATCCTTCACCGAACCGGCGGGGTTGTTCCCCTCCAGTTTCACCAGAACCGTGTTCGAAGACTCGGGCACCAAACGCTGCAAACGTACCAGCGGTGTTTTACCGACAAATTGTTCAATCGTGGGAAATTCCATGGCGGTAGTGTAATGGAAATCGGCAGCCTGACCAATGGCTCCGTAAATATGATAATCTTGTTGCTATCCGCCCGATTCTGACAAACCCGGAAAGACGAAAACTGACGGAGCAAATTTTTCAGGGAGAAGCAAACCATGAACAAGATTTTTGACAAAGAACAGGCCATCGCCCAGTCCGGCGGCGATCCGGCACTGGCCGCAGAACTCTTCACCATGTTGATCAAGGAACTGCCGGACCTCAGCGAACAACTCACCCGCGCCCACCGGGAAATGAACTTCCAAACCATGTGGGACCACGCCCACAAAATTCGCGGCTCCACCGCCTACTGCGGTGTACCTGCACTGCAATCAACCGCCACCGCACTGGAAGACATTATCAAACAGAAAGATGAACTCGTTTTAGGTGAGGCGGTTGCTGCAGTTCAGGCTGAGATTGCGAAGCTGGTTGAGGGGAAGGATGGGATATTGGCGGAGTTAAGTTGAGTTTTCGCCTGACACGGGGCTCACCATTGGCTTACACACTGCGGGTTTGTTTTCCGGCCTAATGGCCGGAAGACACTGTTTAACTTAAACCCTCGCCCCCAGCATCACCGATTTCATTTCCGCCACGGCATCATACAAGCCATAGAAGATCGCACGGGCAACGATCGCATGTCCGATGTTCAGTTCACGGATATCAGGAATAGCGGCTATTGCCTTGACGTTGTGGTAGTCGAGGCCGTGTCCGGCGTTGACCTGCAGGCCGAGGCTGGTGCCGTATTCCACAGCATGGATGATCTTTTGCAGTTCTTTCTCTTGCTCCTTGCCGAGGCCGTATTCCGCATAATGTCCGGTGTGTATTTCAACGACCGGTGCGCCACACTCCACCGCCGCTTCCAGTTGTGTTTCTTCGGCATCAATAAATAGAGACACTCTGATCCCGGCATCGGCCAGACGTGCACAGGCATCTTTCATTTTGGGGAATTGGCCCGCCACATCCAGACCGCCTTCAGTGGTGAGTTCTTCGCGCCGTTCAGGCACGAGACAACAATCGTGTGGTTTGATTCGGCCGGCAATGGCCAACATCTCTTCCGTTACCGCCATTTCCAGATTCATACGGGTTTGCAGCATACTGCTGAGCATTTCCACATCGCGATCCTGGATGTGACGACGATCTTCTCGCAGATGCAGGGTAATCGCATCAGCCCCGGCCTCTTCGGCTATCAGTGCCGCTTGCAGGGGTTCCGGATAACGTGTGCCGCGTGCCTGGCGAATAGTGGCAACGTGATCAATATTGACACCCAGCAGGATTTCAAAACTCATGTTTTTACCCTTGTTTGTTTTTACAATACTTTATTCAGTTTTAACTCGCGGGTTTTGATCGGACGTCCGCCTAACTGATGATGAATAATGGCACGCATGAAATGCTTGGCTTCAAGGAACACATCCCTTGCCTCGATTGCGCCGGACTGCAAGGCCAGCAGTGTTTTTCCCTGCACCACCAGCGGCCGGCTTTCCTGCGCATCACCGTCGGTGATCACCGGTCCGTGTTCCGGATGATAACAGTAATAACGGTCCGGTTGAACCGGCTCTCCTGATTCGACGTCATGGTCAAGGATCAGACCATAACCGATCTCCTGCAACAAATAGCACTCGAACCGGCGCAAAGTAAGCTCGTTGTTTTTCCCTTCAGACAACTCACTCAGGCTTATACGATAATTCTTGTATAACTCCGGATGGGGATCGTGGCGCTGCATGAGCTGAATCAATAGTTCATTAAGATAAAATGCAGCCAGCATGGCGTTGCCCTGCAATTTGCCGGTGCGTTGCGCCTGCTCTGCCGCTGTGAGTGTTACCAGATCACCGGTACCGCTCCAGGAAACCAGCAAACCGGTAAAGGGCTGCAAGATGCCGTTAAATTTGGAGCGCGGCTGTTTTGCACCTCGGGCGATAGCGGCAATCCGGCCGTGCTGTTCAGTGAAAATATCCAGCAGCAAACTGGTGTCACGATAGGGCCTGCTGTGCAGCACAAACGCAGGGTGCAGACTGACCCGGCTAGAATTCATCCTTGTAGCCCAGGCTTTGCAGACTGCGTTCATCATCTGACCAGCCTTCCTTGACCTTGACCCACAACTCCAGATGGACACGATGTTCAATAAGTTTGGAGATGTCCAGACGCGATTGTTTACCGATTTCTTTTAATCTTTCGCCGTCTTTACCAATTACAATACCTTTCTGATTGGCCTTTTCCACCCAAATAACCGCATTCACCAATGTCTGTTCACCACCGGTTTTGAATTGTTCAATCTCAACCGTGATGTTATAGGGCAACTCCTGATGCAGGGCGCGAGTCAGCTTTTCACGAATGATTTCAGCGGCAAGGAACCGGACACTGCGATCTGTCACCTGATCTTCGGCATACCAGGGTTCGCCTTCCGGTAATAACTTGCTGATGGTCTGTTCGATTTCCTGCAAATTGATATCTTTCAGTGCCGAGATGGGCAAAATTGCATGAAAGTTCATTTTTGAGCCCACGTCCGCCAGGAAAGGCAACAGTTTTTCCTTGTCCTTGATCCTGTCTACTTTGTTGACCGCCAGCAGAACCGGGACTTTCAGAGTTTTGAGTTTTTCCAGTACCTGGGCATCTTCATCGGTAAAGACCAGCGCTTCAATCAGGAAAATCACCACGTTTACTTCATTGAGCGTGCCTGACGCAGCCCGATTCAGATATCGACTCATGGCATGTTTACCGCCCTTGTGCAGGCCGGGCGTATCAACATAAATAATCTGGGCTGACTCAGTGGTTTTAATACCCAAAATCCGGTGACGGGTGGTTTGTGGTTTGTGTGAGGTAATACTGATCTTTTGCCCAATCAAATGATTCAGCAAGGTTGATTTGCCGACATTGGGGCGACCTATCAAGCCGACATAACCACAACGAAAAGGTAATTCTTTATTCATACTTCAAGTTTTTCCAGCGCATTTTCAGCCGCCATCTGCTCTGCCTTGCGGCGACTGGTCCCTTCACCAAGAAAAGGTTTTTCCATGAGCGGTAAATGACATTCGACTTTAAAAAATTGTTTATGTGCCTCACCGGTGATGGAGACAACCTTGTAGTCAGGCAATTCCAGACTGCGCGCCTGTAGATACTCCTGCAACCGGGTTTTGGGATCTTTGTTGATACTGTCTGGATCGCATTTAGCCAAACGATCAGTAAAAAATTTCAGGACAAAATTTCTTGCTGCTTCAAGTCCGCCATCGAGAAAAATCGCCCCGATTAAGGCTTCATATGCATCCGCCAGAATTGAGCTGCGACGAAACCCGCCGCTTTTCATTTCACCGGAGCCAAGTGCAAGAAAATCACCCAGCGATAATTCTCTGGCAATTTTTGCCAGCGTTTCTCCCTTTACCAGACTGGCCCGCACCCGGCTCAATTCCCCTTCCTGTGCCGTGGGGAAACGCTCATATAGTTCGATGCTGATGATATAACTGAGGATGGAGTCACCAAGAAACTCCATCCTTTCATTGTTATGGTTCGATGCGCTGCGATGCGTCAAGGCAGTGGACAAGAGTGTCGGATCAACAAATTGATAGTCGATTCGACGAGAGAGAATTTCCTGCGGCTGCATTACTGGGAAGGTACCTCTATTCGGCTCAGGTAAGAAATGATGATGTCATGATTGCCGAACAAATTGCGTCTCACTTCATATTCCAGTTCGATGACCCGCAGATTGTTATTGGTGGTAATGTAGATATTTTCCTTGCCAATTCCACCGGCCATATTCACATCAAGTCTTTTTAATATGGTCTGGGTAACTTCATCCGGCCCCATCGTCTGGATGGATGCATCATCCTTCAACGAACTCATGACGGCAATTACATTCAAACGCTGTACGTAGACAGGCACCAGTTTCATGAAAACAACAACGAAAAACCCGATGACGGCTATCGTGAGCACCCAGCCAATCATGGTCATGCCCTTTTGTCGGTTTATTATCATAATCCCACCTTCCAGTATGTAGTTTTATTTGATCACGGTTCCGATACGACCGAATCCCGGTCCGCCGTTCCAGTGCATCCAGATAAAAAATGCCTTACCGACCAGATTTTCGTCCGGTACAAAATTCCAGTAGCGACTGTCACGACTGTTATCCCGGTTGTCACCCAATACAAAATAATGGCCGGGCGGCACAACCCAGACACCGTTTTCCACCCTGCCGCGTTGATTGATTAAAATATCATGCTGAATGGTGCCCAGGTCTTCACCACGGCGACTGTGCATACCGTGATTCTCAACGAAATATTCGCCTATGATTTTCTGCTGCTGCGGTTTGCCATTGATATAGACCGTCTTGTCATCGTAGGCAATCTTGTCACCGGGCACACCGATTACCCGTTTAATATAGTCCACACTCGGATCTTCCGGATAACGAAAAACAATCACATCACCACGCTGCGGCGTCCCCAGCTCGACAATCTTCTTGTTGATAACCGGCAAGCGAACACCATAGGAAAATTTGCTGACCAGAATAAAATCGCCGATTTCCAGAGTCGGTAACATGGAACCTGACGGGATACGGAATGGTTCAGCAATAAACCCGCGCAACACAAAAACAATCAGCACAACCGGAAAGAGAAAGCGGGCATATTCAACCGCCACCGGTTCAACCGGCGCTCTATTGTTTAGTTTGGCTGTCTCGATACGCTTCTTTTCATACAGGAAATGATCCACTGCCCAGATCACGCCGCTGACCACCACCAGGATAAACAGGAACAATGAAAACATTAATCTTTCCCCACTTTTAATACCGCCAGGAATGCCTCTTGCGGGATTTCCACCTTGCCGATCTGTTTCATACGACGTTTACCTGCCTTTTGTTTTTCCAGCAGCTTGCGTTTTCGGGATACGTCACCACCATAGCACTTGGCGGTCACATTTTTGCGCAGGGCCTTGACGTTGGTCCTGGCTACAATTTTAGCACCAACTGCCGCCTGGATAGCGACCTCGAACATCTGGCGCGGAATCAATTCCTTCATTTTCTCGGTTAATTCCCTGCCGCGGGACATGATCTGGTCCTTGTGAACGATGCAAGACAGGGCATCGACCAGTTCGCCGTTAATAAGAACATCCAGTTTCACCAGATCTGCGTGCTGAAAACGCACAAATTCATAATCCAGCGAGGCATAGCCGCGACTGACAGACTTGAGCCGATCAAAGAAATCGAGCACGATTTCATTCATGGGTATTTCATAGCTCAGGCTGACCTGTTTGCCCAGATACTGCATGTTCTTTTGCACGCCGCGCTTCTCAATGCACAGGTTGATTACATTGCCAACATAATCCTGCGGCACCAGAATATGGGCAATAATAATCGGTTCCCGCACCTCTTCGATCTTGTTTGGCGGCGGCAAATCAGCCGGGTTATCGATCTTGATCACTTCACCACCTGTGGTGGCAACTTCAAACACAACAGTCGGCGCCGTCGAGATCAGATCCATGTCATATTCACGCTCCAGGCGCTCCTGGATGATTTCCATATGCAACATACCGAGGAAACCACAACGGAATCCAAAGCCCAGTGCCTGGGATGTTTCCGGCTCGTAAAATAAAGCGGCGTCATTCAGACGCAATTTGGACAGTGCCTCGCGCAGGTCTTCGTAATCTTCACTATTGATTGGGAACAGACCGTAAAAGACCCGGGGTTGTACCGGTTTGAATCCCGGCAAGGCTTGTTTGGCGGGCCGATCAGACTGGGTAATGGTATCGCCTACTGGTGCGCCGTCAATATCCTTGACGCCACAAATCATATACCCCACCTCGCCCGCTTTCAGAGTGCCGGTATCCTGCCGTTTTGGGGTAAAGATGCCGACGTTATCCACCATATGACTGCGTCCGGTGGACATGATGGTGATTTTCTGTTTTTTCGACATGGTGCCCTGCATGACGCGCACCAGTGAAACCACGCCCAGATAATTATCGAACCAGGAGTCAATGATCAGCGCCTGTAACGGTGCATCCACATCACCTTGCGGCGGCGGGATTTTTATCACCAGCTCTTCCAGCAGTTCCGCGATCCCTACGCCTGTTTTGGCACTGACCAGTTTGGCATTCCTGGCTTCAATGCCGATGATCTCCTCGATTTCATGGATCACCCGTTCCGGATCAGAGGCAGGCAGATCGATCTTGTTCAATACCGGCAAGACTTCCAGTCCCTGCTCGATGGCGGTATAGCAATTGGCCACGCTCTGGGCCTCCACGCCCTGCGAGGCATCCACCACCAGCAAGGCGCCTTCACAGGCCGCCAGAGATCGGGATACTTCATAGGAAAAATCGACGTGGCCGGGGGTATCAATAAAATTCAATTGATAGGTCTTACCGTCTTGCGAGGTATAATTCAGGGTGACACTTTGTGCCTTAATGGTGATGCCGCGCTCCCGCTCAATATCCATTGAGTCCAGCACCTGCTCGGCCATTTCCCTTTCGCTTAACCCGCCACACAGCTGAATAAACCGGTCTGCCAGTGTCGATTTACCGTGATCAATATGGGCGATAATGGAAAAGTTACGAATATGGGATAAAACGGCCACTCGGTTCAGACTCCAGCATATAAAAAAGGTGCCTGTCAGCACCTCTTTAATGTTCAATTTCAGATCACGCTTTACCTGCCGGTTCTGTCACCGTCAGGTCTGGGTGGATTGTAGCGGATTTCAACCGGTCCCGAAATAGCGACTCAGGGCGACCTGGTCGAGAAAGTAATGACATATCTCGTGCCCGTCAGCGAGCAAAACCGGGACTTTGGTACCGTAGGCCGCTTCCAGCTCCGGATCATCCTGAATATCCAGCTGTTGCAGACTGAAGCCAAACTGCTGCTGCAATGCCAATAATTGCGCAATCATGTCCTCGCACAGGTGACAACCTGTGCGATGGTACACGGTCAGTTGCCGGGTCATTTCCCGTCCGGCACCTTGAGGGCAAGGAAAGTGCGCGATTCACCACGCTGGATAAGCACAGAGACTGTCTTGCCCGCCGGCAGCTTCTTGACCAGTGCGTGGAATTGCCGTGTATCTTTCACATCCTTGCTGCCGATCTTCAGAATCACGTCACCGGGTGCGATACCGGCATTTCGTGCCGCACCTTTATCAATCCCGGTTACCCTGATCCCGAATTTATCCAGACCAAGCCGGTTGCGTTCTTCCGGAGTCAAATTTTTCACTGAGAGGCCCAGACGATCTGTCTTGATCTTGCCGGGACGACTTTCTTGTTTGGCCAGTTCTTCTTCTTTTGGCAGCTCTTCAATAGTAACAGCGATGGTCACCGGTTTTCCTTCGCGGATGACTTGCACATCAACGACGCTGCCGACCGGAGTCTGGCCGACTGCGAGCGGCAGATCGGCCGAGTTATGGATTTTAATCTTGCCAAATTTCACCACCACATCGCCTGTCTGGATACCCGCTTTTTCAGCCGGACTGTTCTGCAATACTTCAACGACAGCGGCACCCATGGGCTTTTTCATCTTGAAGGATTCAGCCAAATCACGATTGACATCATGGATCCGAATTCCCAGCCAGCCGCGAATGACACGACCCTTGGTCTTGATCTGTGTGATCACGTCCATGGCCACGTCGATGGGGATGGCAAATGACAACCCCATAAAACCACCGGTGCGACTATATATCTGGGCATTAATACCCACCACCTCACCATTGAGGTTAAACAATGGTCCACCCGAGTTACCGGGATTGATCGCCACATCGGTTTGAATGAAGGGAACATAGCTTTCACTGGGCAGGTTGCGTCCCAGCGCGCTCACCACCCCCACTGATACGGAATGATCAAAACCATAGGGTGACCCAATGGCCATTACCCATTCACCCACTTTGATCTCGCTCGACTTGCCGATCTTCACCGCCGGCAAATTCTTGGCATCAATCTTTAACAAGGCAATATCGCTGCGTTCATCATAACCAACAACTTTGGCCTTGAGGTCCCTTCTGTCCTGCAAACGGACAATGATCTCGGTCGCATCTCGCACGACATGATAATTGGTAAGGACATGACCGTCTTTGTCCAGCACAAAACCGGAACCCAGTGATTGGGTATCAAATTCATCGCCACCATCACCGCCTTCATGACCGTCATCACCCTGACCATCACCTCTGCCACCGTCGCCAAAGAAACGTCGGAACAGATCATTCCAGGGATGCCCTTCCGGTATTTCCATCCCAGGCGGCATACCAAAGCGGCGTTTTACCCGTTGGGTTGTGCTGATATTCACCACCGCCGCATTATTCTCTTCAACCAGTTTGGTGAAATCGGGCAAGTCACGGGCAATCACCTGTCCGGTAAACAGGTATCCGGCCAGCACAGTTAACCACACGATCAGTTGTTGATAACGACAGCGGTGCATTCAGATAATCTCCACATTAAAATTGCCCAATGAAACGGGCATAAACAAATATAATTTGGTCAAAACGTTCCAGATTTCCTGAGTATAACAGGTTGAAAGCGCGGGTCAGAAGCCAGATTGGCGGTGCGATGTTTAACCCAATACATACCCGCCGCAAATCCGCTCAATCCACCCACAACAGCAGCGAAATCCACTGCTGAAACCAGCAGTTGCCCGGCCAGTACCTCAGCCGCCAATGCAAAACCAATCAGCATCAACAAGGGTATAATGTAGACCAGAAAAGCGCCGCGCAACATGGCTGATTCACTGATACCAATTGTCACCTGCTCTCCGATAACAGCATTAAACCGGTTCACGACTCGCAACTGGTTTGGTTTATTGCCCACTACAGCGGCCAGCACTGATGTGCCACACCCCTTGTTTACCGCGCATGTCCGGCACGCTGATTTTCTCGTTGTTTCAACCCAGGCGTAGTCGCCTTCACAACGAACAACTGTCGCAGTTTCCTCTATCATTGCTGTTGCCAGGAGACTGATTCGCTAATCATTTTCACTGTTGCCGGCGGAACTTCACCAACAGCGGTGACATGGAAATCCTTATAAGCCCGGCCATGTGCGTTTACAGCCCCCATCCGTGTACCGCCGATCAGGTGATCTGCATCGTTGTTATCTTCGATAAACACAGAAATTGAAGCCAAACCATCCGAGAAGACCAAATGATCCAATGCTTTGTCTTTGTGACCGCTGTTGAGATTTCCCTGATAATCACGTTTAAAACCAACCGGGAGTTTGGTGATTTGCCAACGGCGTTTGGCCGCAGGTTTTTCATCCCCGGTTGTTTTGCCATTCGCTTCGAACCAGTTAAATTTGCGACTGTCGACCGCCGGTTTGAACAGACTGTCAGGTACCTGTGTCAGGTATTTGATATGGGTGAACATAAACTGCTCTATGGGCTTGCCCTGTTCATTCAGTAAATAGGTCTTGAGTAACAAGCCGGTTTTTTTGTCGATCCAGAGTGCATGACCATAGCGCAGTGCGTCACGCGGTTCGATGACCAGTTTTATAGCGGTTTGGCCCGCCACCTTTTCCTCACCCTTGAGCATAAAATAATACTGCTTGCTCAAATGATCGATTTTTTCCGGGAACGGCGGTGGAAACTGTACAGGGGGACGTTTTTTTTCTACAACCACAGCATTGCTGTCCGGCAGAATACATGTCACACCATTCTTGTCGCGGATGACTTCCCGGCCGGTGGAATCCAGCGAAACCAGACGCTCACGTTCACCGTGTTCGTCAGCGCCGTGAATCAGTCGCATAACGGTGAGTTGTGAGTTTTGACTATATACGAAAGTGCCGTCGTAACTGACGGTGTGGGCGGCATGCTGCATTCTGCCCAATAATTGCTGGATTTGATCGATATTGCCTGCCGCTGCTGTGGCAGGTACAACCAGCGCGAATACTGCAATAAATCTACTTATCATGCTTGGTGCGTTGTCCAACCGTATCACCGACAATCCTCATATATGGCAGAGCTCCCTGCATACGCGCAGAAACCGAGTGTTCATTATGTTTGACCAGATAACCGCTGAGTTTTGAATTCACAGCCCGGACCTGTTTGCGACGCTCTGCGGCAAGTCTGGCCTGGGCAAAGTCCGCAACATGCGGCTGCGGTCTGGGCAGGGAACCAGTTTGATTTACTGTTGAGGCAACCTCATAGGTTTGTTGCTGTGCTATTTGGGTTGTCTGGACTGTTAATACAGCCATGGTGGCAATGGTGGCGGCGATGGCAAATCCGGCGGCGGGTTTTACCAGCTTTTCCCGATTAAAGAACCGGTGACGCGGCGGCGCCAGGATGGTCGGTTCTGATTCGAGTTGCTGTGCAACACGATCAGCGATGCCCATGTCCATCCGGTCTGACAGATGATTTCCCATCACGTCACGCATCAGATGATAACGTTCCCAGCGACCACGCAGTTCCGGATCCTGCTTCAGCGCGGTGAGGAGTGTGTTATCCATTTCGATTTCACCATCCATGAGTTGGGAGAGCTGTTCTTCGTAGTTATGACTCATCAGTATCTACTCATCTGTGTGTTAACGTTCCAGCCTAGTGCAGCAAGGGGGCCAGTTTGGCATCAATTGCCTCACGTGCCCGAAATATTCTCGACCGAACCGTCCCGATGGGACAGGACATGGCTTCGGCAATCTCTTCATAACTCAAACCCTCTATTTCACGAAGGGTTATAGCCGTCCTTAAATCTTCCGGCAGGTTTTCGATGGCCTCGGTAATCACCTGTTCCACCTGATCCCGCATAAGTTGCTTTTCCGGTGTGGCGAATTCCTTTAATTCATCTGCATTTTCGAATTGCTCGGCTTCCTGGCTGTCTACACCACCCTGGGACGGCCGTCTGCTCATCGATACCAGATGGTTTTTGGCCGTATTGATAGCAATTCGGTATAACCAGGTATAAAACGCACTGTCTCCTCTGAATGTCGGCAATGCGCGGTAAGCCTTGATAAAACTTTCCTGCGCCACATCCAGGACATCCTCCGGATCATAGAGATACCGTGACAGGACCTTCATAATCCGATGTTGGTATTTGCGCACCAACAGATCAAACGCGTGCTTATCACCTCGTTGTACCTGCTCAACCAGCGCCTGATCTATCTCTTTTTCGCCCATCCGGGCCCTGCTCCTTATCTCACGTCAGTCATTGCGCCCGGTCAGGATAGTGGTATTGACCGCCTCACTGCCTTGAAGTTCGCCCTCAAGATTACCCGGACATGATTTTCTGCCAGTTGGATATATGAAAGAACGGGGATTTTATACATAATGTACGCGTTTAATAAACCTGAAATATCAGAGCAGCCGGAATATTCATCCCACAGAGCCATAGAGTGACGCTTGGTATCAGACCCCATTCATGCAGATATATAACGATATCCTGATTATCGGGGGGGGCGCCGCCGGTTTGAGTCTCGCTTTACGCCTGGCCAATACCCACACTATCTCTTTGATTTCAAAAGGGAAGCTAACGGAAGGTTCCACCTATTATGCACAGGGCGGGATTGCTGCAGTTCTGGATCAGAATGACTCTTTTGCAGAACATATCGCCGATACACTCAATGCCGGCGGCGATCTGTGTGATCCGGAGGTGGTTCGCTTCACCATTGAGCATGGACCGGAAAGTATCCAGTGGTTGATTGATCAGGGGGTGCCTTTCACCGAGGACAGCAACCATGAACCGCCTTACCACCTAACCCGCGAAGGCGGACACAGTCACCGCCGTATTGTGCATGCGGCTGACGCGACCGGACAGGCCGTTGAATCGACACTGGATCAACGGGTCAGACAGCATCCCAATATCCATCTGTATGAACAGCACATTGCGGTGGATCTCATCACAGAGCAAAAACTCGGTCGGAATGACAACCGTTGTCTCGGAGCCTATGTACTGGATCGCAAGGCAGGTCATGTACGGGCATTTCGCAGCCGGTTTGTGATCATTGCAACCGGTGGTGCAAGCAAAGTCTATCTCTATACCAGTAATCCTGATACCTCGACCGGCGATGGCATCGCCATGGCCTGGCGCGCCGGTTGCCGCGTGGCGAATATGGAGTTCAACCAGTTTCACCCCACTTGCCTCTATCATCCCGAGGCGAAAAGCTTCCTGGTGACGGAGGCAATCCGTGGTGAAGGCGGTCTGTTAAAATTACCGGATGGAACACGCTTTATGGATCGCTTTGATCCGCGTGGTGAATTGGCGCCGCGTGATATCGTGGCCCGTGCGATTGACCATGAAATGAAGCGTCTGGGTAGTGAATGTGTCTATCTGGATATCAGCCACCGACCGGCGGACTTTATCAGGGAGCACTTCCCCACCGTCTATCAGCGTTGCCTTGATTTCGGCATTGATATAACCAAAGAACCGATTCCTGTAGTGCCTGCCGCGCACTATACCTGCGGCGGGATCATGACTGATCTGAACGGTGAAACAGATATCAAGGGGCTGTATGCCGTTGGAGAAACCGCTTTTACCGGTCTTCACGGCGCCAACCGCATGGCCAGCAACTCTATACTGGAGTGTCTGGTGTTTGCCAAAGCCGCCGCCGAACATATCCTTAACCAGAGTGTTGACGCCTCATCCGAGATTGACTCTCTGCCTGAATGGGATGAAAGTCGAGTGACTGACTCTGATGAAGAAGTGGTGGTTACACACAACTGGCATGAGTTGCGTACTTTTATGTGGGACTATGTGGGGATCGTGCGCACCGACAAACGTCTGCAACGGGCCCAGCGCCGCGTGAATTTGCTAAAGACCGAAATCAAGGAATACTATGGCAACTTCCGTGTCACCAATGACCTGCTGGAGTTACGTAATCTTACTGACGTGGCCGATCTGATCATCCAGTGCGCCATGCACAGAAAAGAGAGCCGCGGTCTGCACTATACGCTGGATTATCCAACTACCGATGACAGCCAACCACCGCAAGATACCATATTGATTCCAGCGAATTTTGTCGCAAAGCATTCCGCCTGATTCAGGTCCGGAAGTCCGTCCGGCTTGACTACGCAAGTTACCTTTTCCGCTTTTGGCTTTTTTTGCCGGCTGGCTGATTTGTATCAACAGCGGTATATTGCACTACAGCAGGATGATTGGGTTGTATGTGCCTGATACGTTCTATAATGTATCGTGCTCTATGGTCATTCACATCGCTAAAGCGGGTAAACGTATCCAGTGCTTTTTCATAATGGAGTACTGCCTCATCACGCCGCTCCAGTTGCAGCAACACTTCCGCCATTTCCTGATAGGTATTGGCAACAGTGTAGTTGGATTCATCATTATCAATGAGAAAAATATTCTGCGCCTTACGGTACATTTCCAGTGCTTGTTCAAGGCGATTATTTTCCCGCAACACCTCCCCCATCAACTCATAGACAGCCGCCATCAACAGATAATTATCATGATAAACAATCTCACACAATTCCAATAGTTTTTCATATTGGACCAGACTTTTTTCATGCTCACCTTTTCGGCGCCAGCATTTGCCGATCTTGTCGTAGGCAGTCAAAACTTCATCATGGGTCTGGCCGAAGATTTTCAGCCGGATTTCAAGTGTTTTGTTGAAGTAGGTTTCCACCTTTACACAGTCTTTGTCCTGATAGGCCTGCCATGCAAGGTGATCGTAATAAGCAAGTTCATTGGTTGGATCAGGTTCAGCATCGTCAACCGATTTTGCTGATACCGGTTGCCCGATAGCCAGAATAAATACCAATAGATAGAGAATACGACCAGACATAATACGTCACCACTCTGTTATCACCTGATATTTCAGCCTACATGACCAGGCTGGATAGCGCGAGATTGACCGGTAAAGTATCGGTATTCTTTACCAAATCTTTACCATCACAGTACCTTGTGACATACATGCCCTGAACGGATTGTGAATAACGTTATTTCTCCGCGCGGGGTAACTGACGCAAATAGACTCGTATGGCCCGGAATAGATCACTCTCCAGCCTGTCCTGCAACAGAACCAGTGAGACCCGCTCCCCCGTTGAGAGTTTGAAATTCATCACCACCAGCCAGGTGATGACATAAAACTCCTGAACAAATTCGGCGCGCAGTTCTTCACCGTTTTTATCCACCAGGAGCCAACGGTTTTCTCCCCTGTGTTTGGCATAAACGAACCGTTCATGTTGCTGCCATGCACGCCATGTGCTGTAACAAATGAAAACAGTCAACGGTAATTTTACAGGCCAGTCAATCATGTTCAGATACCAGAGCACAGCCAGGGCTGATGCAGTGATCATGATGAGATAGACCCGCAGGAGACGGGAGGGTTTAAGCGTGAGGGCCGGCGCTGTTGCGGATTTGTTGGATGACATGGGCGATATCCTTATCGTCAGGTTGGTTTTGTCCCAGCAGATATTCCAGCAGGGTTTGATCCGGCAGACCGAGAATATCTTCAAAAATCTGTTGTTGGCGATGATCCAGTTGTGAATAGGTATTGTTCAGAAAACCGCTCAGAAACAGATCCAGTTCCAGCATACCGCGACGACACTGCCAGCGCAGTCGGGAGAGATTTTGTTGTGCAGAGAGCGTTTCCATATTATCCAAAACTGCCTGTCAGGCAGACATGCCTTTTATATCATTTCCTTCAGCATCAGTTTTTTAATTTCATTAATCGCTTTGGTCGGGTTAAGTCCTTTCGGACAAACGGTGACGCAATTCATGATGGTATGACACCGGAACAGGCGATAAGGACCATCCAGTTCGCGCAAGCGTTCATCGGTGGCCTGATCCCGGCTGTCGGCCAGGAATCGCCAGGCTTGCAACAACGCTGCCGGCCCGCGAAACTTGTCCGGGTTCCACCAAAATGAGGGACATGAGGTGGAGCAGCAACCACAGAGAATGCATTCATACAGCCCGTCCAGTTTGTCGCGCTGTTGTGGTGTTTGCCGGTATTCCACTTCCGGTTCGGGATCATGCCGGATCAAATAGGGTTTGACCGCCCGATAGTGATGATAAAACTGTTCCATATCGACGATAAGATCACGAATGATCGGCATACCGGGTACCGGACGAATTTCAATGGGCTCTTGCAGCGAGGAAAGACGCGTCAAACAACCCAGTGCATTGGTGCCATTGACATTAATCGCATCCGAACCACACACCCCTTCACCACAGGAATGACGAAAAGCCAGGGTTTCGTCTTTGGCCTTGATGCGGATCAGGGCGTCGCGTACCATTTTGCTCGGTTCGATATCCAGCTCTACATCCTGCATATATGGTTTCGCATCCGTCTCCGGATTAAATCGATGTATGCGGAACTTCATCAGTAAACCCTTTCCTTCGGTGGAAAACTCTCTACCGTTATCGGCTTCAGTTTGACCGGTTTATAGTCGAGACGGCGAGTATCTTTATAGTAGAGGGTGTGTTTGAGCCAGTTTTGGTCATCCCTGTCCGGATAATCGGTTCGTGAGTGAGCGCCGCGACTCTCTTTTCTGGCCAGCGCGGATGTGACGGTCGCCACCGCAATATCGATCAGGTTTTCCAGTTCCATGGCCTCGATACGGGCGGTGTTAAATATCCGGCTGTGATCCTGCAGTCGCACCTGTGACATGCGTTGTTCTATCTCCAGTACCTTGCCCAGCCCCTCTGACAAAATATCTTCATTCCGGAACACACCACAGTATTTCTCCATAACAGCCTGCAATTCACGGCGAATGGTATCCACCGGCTCGCCTTTGCCCTTCTGATCCCAACGCGCAAGCCGACCCAGTGCCGACTCAACACTCTCTTCAGACATCGGTCGGTGATAACGATTCTCTTGCAGGAAGTTGACAATGTCGTTTCCGGCAGCGCGACCAAACACCACAATATCCAGTAGCGAGTTGCCGCCAAGGCGATTGGCCCCGTGGACAGAGACGCAGGCACATTCACCCACCGCATATAAACCGGGGATGGGTTCTTCACCGGTACTCACCGGTACCACCACCTGACCATGCCGATTGGTCGGTATACCACCCATCGTATAGTGCGCCGTAGGATAGACCGGAATCAAATCGGTGGCCGGTTCCACGCCGAGGAAGGTGCGGATCGACTCACAGATCGCCGGTAATTTTTTATCGAGCACTTCACGTTTCAGGTGATCCAGTTTCAAATGAACATAATCACCGGATGGACCACAACCTCTGCCTTCCAGCACTTCGATGGAGATAGAGCGACTCACGACATCGCGACTGGCCAGGTCCTTGGCATGGGGTGCATAGCGTTCCATAAACCGCTCACCATCTTTATTGACCAGATAACCGCCCTCACCCCGCGCCGCTTCAGAGATCAACATACCTTTACCGGCGATGCCGGTGGGATGGAACTGGAAGAATTCCATATCCTGCAGTGGAACACCGGCACGCAGGGCCATGGCCAGGCCATCACCGGTATTGATATGCGCATTGGTATTGGTACGAAACAACTGGCCGGCGCCGCCGGTGGCCAACAGGGTGGTCTTGGCCTCAATCAACATCGGTTCGCCGGTTTCAATCTCCAGCACCACCGCACCGAGGATGAAGCCCTCATCATCCTTGATCAAATCAATAGCGAAGAATTCGTCGAAGAAGTGGGTCTTGGCGCGGATATTTTGCTGATACAACGAATGCAAGATGGCATGGCCGGTGCGGTCAGCCGCCGCACAGGTGCGGGCCGCCTGATCACCACCAAAGTTCTGACTCTGACCACCAAACGGTCGCTGATAAATCTTGCCGTTTTCCAGCCGGCTGAACGGCACACCAAAGTGTTCCATTTCAATCACGATCTTGGAGGCGGCCCGACACATATACTCGATCGCATCCTGATCACCCAGATAGTCACTCCCCTTGACCGTGTCATACATATGCCAGTGCCAGTTGTCCGGCAAGACATTGGCCAGGGCCGCATTCATACCGCCTTGTGCCGCCACCGTATGGGAACGGGTTGGAAAGACTTTGGAGACCACTGCCACACTGGCCTCGGCCTGGGCCAGTTGCAAAGAACCCCGCAACCCGCCGCCACCGGCACCGATCACCAGCACGTCGAATTTGCGTTTTGGAATCTTCATAGTCTCACCACAGAGAACATCAGCATACTCACCCACACAGTTAAAATGATTTGTAACAGACTCATACCGGTCATCAGCACCAGTCGTAATGGAACCGGGTGGACGTAGTCAATGATGATATCCCGTATGCCAACCCAGGCATGGGCCAACAGGGCGATTTGAAACAGCAGCGTCGCGATGTTCATCACCGGTGCGGCAAATATTTCGCGCCATTGTAAAAAATTCATGGGCAGGTTTGGCACAAGATAAACAAGAATGACCAGAACATAAACAGCGATGTAGGCGGCGCTGAAGCGTTGCAGCACCCAGGCCCGCATACCGTGTGCACGCCAACTCATACGAACAGTCCTTTAACCATCCACAAAGTAACAAGCAGTGCGGTAATCGTTACCCCGATGGCACTCGCTCTTGCCCTGGATAGCTCTATTCCTATATCAAAATCCACCAGCAGAAACCGAATACCCATTAACAAGTGGTGAATCAGGGACCAGAGTAATACCACCATGACCAGGCGCATCAAGCCGCTGTTGATCCAGTTAACCGCAGCTGCAAAGCCGGGGGGAGTTTGCAATGACAAGGCAAAATAATAGATCAGAAAAGGTGTCATGAAAAACATCATGGCGCCTGAAAGACGATGTAAAATGGAAGCAATGGCCGTTATCGGAAAACGAATCTTGACCAGATTAAGATGTTTGGGCCGTTGTTTGGTTGTCATGTTGAGCTAAGTGTAGTCCAATAAGATTTGGACACCAAATGATATAATGCAACAGAATTAACAACTTGAGGTATAGGGGTATTGGGCATGCAAGCGAGTTGGCAAAGCCACCTGCAAAACAACAAGGCACATATTATTAATGATACCGTCATTGATTTCGGGAATCCTGATCAGGAAACGGCGGCGGCTAATACGACCATTATCATTACGGACTTATCCCACTACGGTTTGTTACAAGTCTCCGGTACCGATGCAGCGGACTTTCTGCAAAACCAGTTAAGCAACGATGTGCGGCTGGTCACGCCTGAAGCCAGTCAATTGAGCGCCTATTGCACCCCCAAGGGTCGCATCCTGGCCAGTTTTCGTCTGTTCCACCACGCGGATGGCTATCTCATGCAGATGCCCCGGCCTGTGCTGACACCGACTATGAATCGGCTTCGCATGTTTGTCTTGCGCAGTCAGGTCAGCCTGACTGATCGCAGTGATGATCTGGTTCAGTTGGGTCTTGCCGGTGAGGGGAGCGACAAGCTGCTGGCCTCCTGTGTGGGCAAAATTCCGGCCGTTGTTGATGGTGTCTGTGAAAGTGACGGTTTGCAGATCATTCGCCTCCCCGACAATACACACCGATATATGGTACTTGGCCCGGCGGAAAAGATGATCGCGCTGTGGAATAAACTGGCGCCGTCTGCCACACCGGTCGGTGCCGCCGGCTGGACACAGCGGGATATCCACGCCGGTATTCCTGTCATCCAGCCGCAGACCGTAGACAGTTTCGTCCCGCAAATGGTCAACCTGCATGTCATCAACGGGGTGAGTTTTAAAAAAGGCTGCTATCCGGGCCAGGAGATTGTCGCCCGCATGCAGTATCTGGGCAAACTCAAGCGCCGTATGTACCTGGCCCATGTACAGAGTGATGCGACGGTGAATGCCGGTGATGAACTCTACAGTGCAGGCGGTAACACACAGAGTGTAGGCAAGGTGGTGGAGGCGGCACCGACCGCCGGCGGCGGTTATGATCTGTTGGCTGTGATCCAGATCGCAGAACTGGCAAATGGTGATGTCCTGTTACACGACAAACAGGGAGCTATACTTGAATTTCGGGATTTACCCTATTCTGTTGCCGAATAAAAATACCGCCGGTTGATAAATTGTCGCTAAACCCGGCTTGGCATGGGTCCGATATATTTTGTTGTATTTTTCTTGCGAATAACAATTAAAGACGCCAGCGAGGGATTTCGATGGGTACCAGCCTTGAACAACAACTAATAAACGAATTACTGGAAGACCTTGAAAATGATCGGCTTGTTTTGCCGACACTCCCGGAAGTGGCATTAAAGGTCCGTGACACCCTGGAAGATGATTCCATGGGTTTGCCCGAAGTGGCACAGGTCATTACCTCGGATACCGCCCTCTCCGCCCGGTTGATCCAGATCGCCAACAGTCCGCTGTTACGGGCCAGTCGCCAGATTGAAACGGTGGAATCGGCGGTCACCCGCATGGGTGGTGACATGGTCCGCAATCTGGTGATGAGCATCGTGATGGAACAGATGTTCCAGGCCACCACGGATGCCACGGATAAGCGCCTGCGTGCATTGTGGGAACACAGCACCAGTGTGGCGGCGATCAGTCATGCCCTGGCTGCCCAGTTTACTGATTTGAAACCCGACCAGGCCCTGCTGGCCGGTCTGGTGCACGATATTGGTTCATTACCCATTCTGACCCGGGCGGAAGATGCGCCGGCCCTGCTGGCCGATGAGGTACTGCTGGACAAAATCATTAGTCAGACCCATACCGAAATCGGCAAGGCAATTCTCACCAAGTGGAATTTCCCGCAAGAGATCATTGATGTCGCGGAATACCATGAGGATTTGAACTATCACAGTGTAAAAACCGATTATGTGGATGTGGTCATCGTCGCCAATCTGCAAAGTCACCTCGGCACCAACCATTTGCTAAATGACATTGACTGGCGCACTGTCCCCTCTTTTGACAAGCTGGGTATCCAGGCGGATGTAAATGTCATCGACATGGAAGGCACCGGTGACGAGATCAAGGCGATTAAATCCGTCATCAGTTGATACCACAGCACCCCTGCATTACCGTTTTGTTTCAGCCACGGTAATCGCCCACCACGGTCCCGGCTGTTTGCCGAGGACAGCGGACCAGTACCAGGCGGAGACATCTGTCCATTGCGTTTCCTGTTGATTGACAATGCGCTCGCTGATCAACAGGCGGGTATTGCCTTTTACCGCCTCAAAACGCCCCCAGGCCCCGCCCTGCCTATCTTTCTCAATAGACAATGGCCGAATGGTGTAACCAATCCCCTTGAAACAGTCCGCAGCCGGATGCAGTTTACGACTGGGCGTATTCACCCAGCGCAGGATCACTTCCCGCTTGCCGTCGCTAAAGCGGCCTATTTTACCGGGAAACCCTTTGACAAAATGTTGCTCCCGTTCAGTGAGCGGCAGTTGTCGCATTTGCACACCCAGAATTTGTTCAGGCCAACCGGGAAACTCATCCATCCCGGCGAAGGCCGGTTCCCGATCAACAAACAGCGGCAGGACCAAACCAAGCAGACACAAGCCTAAATAGTGGTGCAACGCCATGCGGCACCTCCGGATTGAATAAGCCGCGCTGAAAAGACAATTGCCAGCGCAGTCAATACAAAGCTGATCATGCCCAGGCCGTTATGCATCCAGGGGGCGTTGTACAAAACCCCCGACTCACTGAAAAACAGGGCGCCGGCACGCAGGGTGTTGCCCAATATAATGCAAGCGACACTCGTTGCCGCGAGGAGCATGCTCCGGCGAAATGACAGCCGTAACATACAGATCAGGGCAAAACAGAGATACAGCCCCACCCAGAGCATTTTCACTCCACTGCATGGCGCATCGATCTCAATTGCCGTTTCAGCCCAATGCAGTGTCACGCCTTCCAAATTGACATCAAAACCATTCATCCGCAATAAAGCCTCCGTCAGTATTCCAATCACCACCCGTAACGGATAGCCCAGAAAAAACTGCAACGAGGCGAGTATCGGCAAACACAACAACATTAAACCGGTGATGCCGGGATGCAGGGTTTGTCCGTACCAGATCTGACTGACCAGTACCGCCAGCACCAGAACGGCAAGCACCGCCTGCAGCAAGGCCGGTAAATAAAAGATGCCGGCCAGATAGATCAGCAACAACACACCCGGCACCGTTAACTTCAACTGAGTCTGCTGCGGCGGTTGCGGGTAGTGACGAATCAACACACCAAGCAGTGTCAGTATCGCCACCAGACCAACCGTTTCCCCGCTGCCATCCAGCAACCGACCGGCATACCAGCGCCAGACCGGCCAGAACACGACGATTGACAGCAACAGAACGGATAACGGTTGTGTAACCCGGCGCATCATGCCTGCAACCTCCCCGGAGAATTCCAGCGCAGACGCATCCAGGCCAATAGCGACAAGGCAACTATCATCAAGGCCCACTCTTCCGGTTCAGGGATCGTCGGCACACTGCCGGGTTTAACCGGATCCAAACCCGCCGCCTTGTACTGTGCCTGATTTTCCAGAACCACAGCACCACTGACCGGTGTGACCAGTTGATATTGAGCCGCCAGTTTCAGCGCCTGTTGCCGTTTGCCCTTATCGAGATACATCTGGATCCGGTCATTGGCCCACAGCCGGTTGATGTGGCCACGTTTCGACAACTCACTGTCCATCATCGGCGCCGGTCCGGTGTCCACCAGTTTGCGCTGGTATGTGTAGAATGGTCGATGGCCGTTGAAATAATCCGCCAGTACCGGCAATACCCTGACCGGCCGATCGATTTCGGCCACCGCTGTCACCTTGCTGATCCCGTCCATCTCATCGAGAATGCGATTGGCACCGGAACGCAGACTGTAACTGAACAGATGCGGCGAATTTTTATCCCGTTCCCATTGATGACGCAGATTTTCATACGAGGTCAGGTGCACCGGTTGCGGACCGTGCAGCCAGACGATGGCACTGTCGGCACGCCGGCGACTGTACTCCACTGCCTTTAACAGGGCCGGCATGTTATCGGCGCCACCGGCAAAGTCCACATTGGCCAGCGCGCGTCTGACCGCCTTGGGCAAGGGACGCTTGATCGAGAGATAATCCAGTTCCACCACCTCGTCAGCGGCGACCAACACCCGTGGTTTGAGATCACTGTTCAGGCTTGCGATAAAGTCAGCCACTTCTTCCAGATGTGCCTGCATATAACCGGACCCATCCAGCACCACAATCAGATGCCGATAAGTGCTCATGGCAGGTTTGATCTGTTGCACGACAACAGACGGATCCTGATAGCGATCCCGACTGACAACCCGGCTTAGATCAGTATTGAGTGGTATGACCAGATTGCTGTCCGGATCACCCAGCCATTCATCACTGATCGCCGTTTGCAACCGATAAACCTTTTTGTCATGTTCCGGTTGTGGAAACAACTTGCTGTTCACCAGGAACTGCTGACCCGATTCAAGCCAGAGGTTGTGTTTTTTTCCGAAACGGAGATTAAAGTTACGTTCCTTGAAATACGGCAGACGCAGCATACTCTGCTCCGGTTTCACCACATACAACGGCACCGTCATACCGATACGCGCCTTCATCGCCTGCCCCGGCAGGACCGGAAACATCTGCATCAACACCGTGTCCGGTCCCTGTGTGGTCACCAGCAGAGGATCACGGTTGCGCCGGACCACATTTTCATACGCCTCGCGGGCCTTACCCCGGCCGGCAAAGGCCGCTTCCCGTTCCTCGCCATTCACCCACAGTGTCACCCGCGACACCACCGCTCCCGGTGGCAGTGCAATCTGGGTCCGGCCTTCTGCATTGAAGCTCGATTCATTTTTCAGCACCATGGTCCACTCCAGATAGGCGACACCGGCATTTGCAGAAATGGAACCGTCAATGGTGGAATCCTGTAAATAGAGTTCAGGCTGACGTCCGCCCACGTGCTTGCCACCTACTTCGGGATCCCAGAAGGAGCGCCCTTTTTGGGAGGCACCGGTCTGGTCATTAAAGGCCTTGCCGGTCACGCGATAATAAATACCACGCGCATCTTCCATACTGATGCGTTTACCCCCCAGATTGAACATGGCTGCAAACATATAGGGCATCTGGCCGGAACGCTCATAACCTGCCTTCAGGATATGCGATTCCAGACCAATCACACGCAGCATCCTGATCCCGCTGATCCGGGTCTGTTCCGATTCGGAAACGGCCATCTGCATCCCCACACGGGTCAGGCTGTCCGGCACTTGCACCACAAGCAAACATGTCAGACCGAGCAACACCCCCCACCAGGTATTGGAAAAGCGGGCCGGCGTGAAAGACCATCTCACCTTGCGCAAGCGAAACATCAGCACCAGCGCCACAATGAATGAAAACAACGGCGCCAGGGGCAACATGCCAATCCCGGTCCAGAACAACAACAGCCCGAAGGGAACCATGGGCAGAAATATCAGGCTATAGAAGCCGGAAATTCCCAACACAGCCCCCAACAGCAGACTAAAGTGACGACGATTCTCCCCCTCTCCGCGACGCAACACACGCCAGCACAGCAAATTGCCCAGCGGCACCAGTGCAATCAACAAACTGTGAAACGGCGTCGGAATGGGATCAAACAAATCGGCAGCACACATCCCGGTAGACATTTCTACCAACAGCGTAATGACCGGTAACAGCACCCCCAGCCCCAGATAGAACACATCAGCCAAACCACGGCGGAAGGTATAGGCCGCGTTTTTCGGCTCCTGCATGGCAGTATTCTCAGACATAAATCACCTCCTGTTACCTGTCAGGATATCGGGGCTTTATGTGGTTTGTGTGTAGATCGCAGAGGGAATGTGTGGCGGAGATGTACCGGTATAATGCAACATCATGGTGCAATCTCATAACAGGGCATCATGTTTGAGAAGTCCAAATAATGAACAGATTAATTATTGCGCCACTCATATAAAACCTGGCCCGTTTATACAATGACCCTGCACTTCTCGCACTTGCCTGTTCCATGCTTCACAGCAGTATCCAATTCATCGCCGCAATTGGGACAGTTTTGCGGCTCACCATCGTCAGAGTCAGAGAACCACCAATACAGCGTCGGGTAAAGCGCCGACAACTCTTTGGCAAGCGAAAGTCCGACAACATTAACCTGGCCATTCTTGTCCAGCAGTTTCTCTTTCGCATACATTTCATACTCGCCGGAGTCCAGCCACAACAAAAACAGTGCTTTCGCCACCATGTACCAATCGGCAATGTCATCCACCTGCCGCTGTGTCAGCCCCAGTCTTTCCGGCTCTACTTCATTTTTACATTCTGCGCAGTGCAATGGATTACTGGAAAGAAGATCGACCAGTAACAAACCGTGAAGCGATGTGCAACGGCATATTTCCTGGTCAACGAAGGGTTTTAGTCGGTTATAGAGCACATCCATACAACACCTCAAATTTTGTATAACAAAACATCAATCCTTCCCACCGATCACGATCAATTGTGCATAATCTGGCACCCTGGCCCGATGTTCGGTACCGGCAACGACAGTATGGGAATCACCTTTTCTCAAACATATCGTGTCGTTAGGAAAATCAATATATAGCTCACCTTCCAGTACAATAAACATCTCATCGCTGTTTTTATGCACATGAAACGGCGCCTCAACGGCTTGCATCACCCGCACAAACACCGGATTAGTATTTATTTCACCAATCAGTGCAGAATACCAGGGGCCTGATACATTTGAAATTTCTTCGAATATATTTTTCATCTCTTTATTGAAAACGCAGAGACAGTCTGATGCCCAACACGTTATGCACAGCCTTCAATATAACGTATGGACTCATCCCCCAGCCGAAAACTGGTAACAATATCATGATGTGTCTCGAAAATTATCCCCAGCCCATTCTTTAATCGAATTATTAAATATTCTCCTTCCGGAGTCATATACGGATGAGGTTCAACAGTGACAGTTTGATATGCTTTTAACACATCTGCTTTTGAGGAACCAATCCCGACACCTTCCCTGGTGGTGACAGATTTATCCCCGTAATTATCAATACGGGCAACCTTGCCATTGAGAATCATAAAGGCGGGTGATTGTCTTGCCTCTTTTGCCTCAAGATAATAGCAACTTCCGCCCGGCTCATAATCTGCCTGTGTATTTTTATAATTTGTCAGTATTTTCATTGCCTCTGCGACACTCATGCCCACTTTTACCCCTTTGTAGGAATTATCGGTAAATGAGTCTGCATATGTATTGGCAGAGACAAGGATTAATGCGAGTACAAGATATTTCATTACTGCCCTGCCCCCTCAGTCGGTTCCTCCTCACGCCAGCTTATGGTATCAAGCTCCAAATCGACAAAAGGAACCACGGCTAATTGTCTTACTACATTAGCCGACACATTGGCCAGGCGCCAGCATTGAACATCAACCATATCGAATCCATATATAAGTGCAATATCCTTTACCGCCTGGTCGTACACTTCCTGATTACCGCCCCATAAATCTTGCAGCTCAAGATATTTTTCAAGAAAAGGAATCAGCTCCTGTCCGGAAGCAGACAAATCAAACCGACCGGTCAACCAACCCAGTCCGAAATGGATATCAGACACCTCCCCTATCAGCCGGTCACGATAATAAAGCTTATATTTGTTTGTATCTGTATACGCCATAAAAACCATTTGAAAAACAAGGGATGGTGAGAAGATATGCGAACCTCAACATAAAATCCCAACCGCATTAACGCGACTGCAATTAATTAACAATACTCAATGCTATTGTCAAGATTCTTTAGTCAATCCAAAACCACGAGCTAAAAGCATCCAACTCATTTTGAGTTTTTGGGTATTTTTGTTTTTGTAAACTCAATTATCTCACTCAACTCGGCTGTTTTCGGCAAAATTGACACACGCATTTTTTATCCCAAATTTCCAAATATTCTATATACAAATATTCATCCCAATTAATTTTCACTTTTTAATGCCGTAAAAGATCGCTGTCAATCCTGTAGTTTGAGTCGAAAAATCAGTTGCTTGGTCAGTCAAGCGAAAAAAATATATAAATCCATCCTGTCAGCATAAAATCAAACCACCCTGCCAACAAAAACTATAGAAACGGGAAGACCTGTTTCAGGATTAACAGGCTCGACCATTTCCGTCAATGCAAACCCCGACGCTGCAAACAAGCTTTTCCAACTGTCAATAGTGCGAAAATACCATGGCACAGCATCACGGAAATCACTGCTGAACCCCTCCCACGACCCCTTCCTCCACCCGTCACCGGTTTCATCTTCATTGCCGGCATTGGCAGGATGCAGGGTTTGAACAACAAATGCACCACCACTATTTAACAACGGCGCGGCGGATTGAAAAAGCGAAACAACAGACTCATGACCAAACAGCGAAAAATTACACACAAGGACATCGAATTGCTCACCAATCGCAGAAACAGACAGATCACTGTATGCGAGCGTTCGATATCGCCCAGCCCCGTAACCTGTCGCAGCTGCAATCAATTCCGGAACTGCATCGATCCCCAAAACATCAAACCCATTACCAGACAACACCCTGACCAGCCATCCTTCCCCACAACCAATGTCAAGCACCTTTCGAGGCGCCAGATCCAACACCACATCTACCACGGCCTTGTTTGTTACCAGAATTCTACTCTCAATCTCATTATTTCTGATGGCACGAATCCATGGTTCAACATTCTTGCCCCAGGACTCGATAATTGCGGACTCTGACTCATTTTTCATCGTGGTATTATTATCTACATTTGCAACAAACACTTTATCCTTTAAAAGAGTCCTCGGATGCCAGGTATTCCATTTCTTCTTTTGTGCTCTCTCGGCCCAATATTTTGTTGCGATGAGGAAAGCGACCATATTTTAGAACTATATCCCTGTGATGCAGGGCAAACTTCAAAGAATCTTGCAAATTGTGCTTCGAGAATAATTTAACTGACAAATCCTGGTGCTCCAGGTTTTCACTGTGCATAAACGGCATAAAAAGAAATGGTAGTTTGTCAGCGCTTATCTGCTCGTCAAAGTCATTCTCAACAGCAAATAATGCCACTTCGACCGCCTTCCCTTCTGTTGCAAAACTCCTGGCAGTGCCTCTAAACATATTAAGCGGCATCTGATCCAGTATTATAGTCAGCGCAAGGCATCCTTCCGGCGTGTTTCTCCATTCATCCAAATTACCTGCCCCCGCGCTTTCCCAGATTTTTTCGTAATTGCTTTTTATTTCATAATCCAGTTCGGGAGTAGACGCAAACCAATGCTTGCGCATTTCATCAGAATACCAATAGTCAATAATTTGCATTGGGTTCATGTATTAATATCTCACTAATCGTTTGCGCTAAATTACCGAGTGGCAATAAATTAAGTCAGAGAATAATTTCAGCCAATATTCGAGACGGTTATCATTTGAAATAATAGTTCTCTGACACTGTTTTCTTTTATCGTTGGTTAAGCATCATTTTCACTATAATCACCGCACCAATGACATAGAATTTGCCATTTCAATAATGGCTTTTTTCTGCGCTTCCTCACTGAGCTTTCTGGACAGCTTTAATTGTATTGAGTATCCAACACCCTCGACTTGCCACCAGAGATTTGCCGGTGCGCAAGACCCACCACACTGCACTGCGCGGAACAGTGCATTTGTACCGTTCAGCAACTGGACTGGTACTGTGTTTGGTAATGAGTCAAAGGTTACGGTCGACCCCGAAATCATACCGGCATATGCTGCATTGCCCGGTTCCTGGGTATAGTAAAGTGATACAGTGTAGCCATTAGCGGATGTTTTCCCAACAGCACTCTTTACACCATATTTTGCGATGACATTCGGAATTACCGTTGGCAGGCGTACAGGCACGTGACTGTTTTCGCCTATCTCATTTATTGCCTTGCCAAACAAGGATTTCAACCCATCCGCCAGCACGGGTTGAGCAATCACCAGCAACGAGCACAGTATTAGTTCAGCATAACGCATGCCGCTTCTCATTTCATAGATAATGCATAATGTTTAATTCAGCCGAGCCGATTTTTCGCGTCACCCGCGGCAAATTGGATCAGAGAACATTTCTTGAAAAATTTTAGGTTGCTTATATTAGAAACAATTGTTCTCTAATCCCGATTTTGTGCTCTTTTGATAGCAAGCGATCCGCCGCCTTGCTCACATCCAATCTTCATAATTTTATGCCACCCACTACCAACTCGCCTAATCATCGACTCGAAATTTGCGCTGTAGTTGTATTTCGCGTCTACCAACAACGCCGGCGGAAATACTTCCGACAACGATTTTTCTCTACCAATAATTTCTTTGGTTACAAAACGGCAATAATCATCGACGCTAAACCGCTCTGAAAAACCACCTGCATTGGAGTATTGCCTGAGCGGTCTATGACTTATTTTTTTCTTCTTTCCGCCCAAAACGACGTGATTATTTATCCGCTGTTCTTTTGGCAGCTTATTTCCTCGCAAAGCTTTCAGTATTTCAAAGCCCTTATACAACTTTGGGTAATTTGAGTTAACCAGATCAACAATACACGAAGCCTGAAAACAGGCTGTAATAAAAGCACAACAGGTAGTTCCACGATTATTACTAAAACCGGTACGTTGTCGTGTCGCCCATTTGAACGCACGATAGAGGCCATCGAATTCCAGCGGTGGATTATGTCCACTGTGCAGCCATTGCTGCACACCCGAGTAGCGGCTCATGTCTGCTCCTGAGGCATTCAGTTGATTGTAAGAATATTGAGTTATAGCCCCTCTTGTTTCATCTGCTTTACCCGTGCGGTAACGAGACCATATTTTGGCAAACTCTATACCAAAGCGAAGCCTGGGGTCAGCCGGTCTATAAAAAGTAAAGTTATTCCCACTAATCTCGCCAGTTTCTATATTAATGTCTTCTCTAAAAACGGCTGAATCAACCGAAGCGGCATGAATAACTTCAATGTCATGGGAATCTACTTGCTTGTAACTTGCATAACTTTCAAATGTTTTAGGATCAGAAATAATCATGGTGTGATGATAATTTCCTTTCCTGAACATGATATCGCCAGAGCGCAACATACATACCTCCTTTTAGGCAGCGTTAACCTGGTCGTAAAAATTGTTGGCCTGAAGCCCCATCACCTTTAACTCATGGGGGGGCTGGCAATCGGGGGCGGAGAACAATTTCCGCTAACATTCGAGTCGGTTAATATTTGAAACAATTGTTCGTTCACCCCGTTTTCTATTACGCAGACCATACAACCGAAAGAACAAAGAGAAACGTGCCCACCCAATACTGAAAACGGAACAGCCACTGGTTGACTCGCTCCGGCAATGTGTCTCCCTCCATTGACTGGATATCCCACCCCAACAATGCAAGCGTGGCTGCGAGGATTATTGACGCGCCAATTAATTGTAGAAGCAAAACTGTTCGAGAACTTGCAGCACCCACACTGGATTGCAGTATGAAACCGAAGACGATACCGCAAGCAACTGCGACTTCTGTTAACAACCATGCCCTGCCGAGTGAAGAGCGTAGCGAGCACAAACGTTTCGCGGAGAGATTTCTGGTGTTCTCGATTTCTTGTGGTGTTAAGTCGCGACCATCATAAGCTTCCTTGATTTTGGCGCAATCATGTGCGATGGCGTACTTAATGAATGCGCGCGGTCGAAAGACCGCAAGTGAAACTGCTTTGATAGCGTTTGGATTCTGCATTTCTCTGCACTCTTACAATATTTATTTATCCGTACTAATTTACCAATAAAACCCCGCCGAGTTCATTAGCAAACACTAATACACTCTTGCAAAACAATATCTTAACCTGTTAACACAAGAATTTACTTCAGGGTATTATGCGGAAAATTTTCCCATAACACAGAATATACCGTCTTTTCCTGAAGTTACGAGCAACATGAGAAGAGGTCAAGCGAAAAGTTTATTGAAGGCCGGCGTGCGCTTATCGGGCCACCGAAATATCCAGTGGATCATCCCCTTCACTGGTTCGTCGTTTTGGGAGGCTTTTTGAATCAATTCAGTCGGCATCAAGGATGATACCGGTGAGCAGAGGGACAGCGTTAAAGGCGACGAAATGATTTAATTTTGTACAGTCCGTGAATGATTAATAAATAAACCCTTCGTCACCATTATCAGATCCGGGTCCGACCAGGAATACTCAAAAACGGTACACCGTTACTGCTTATATTATGTACAACGCAACAGTATTAAATACTGCGTTGAAATCAGGTAGCTATGTATCAAGAGCTGTTTATTAATACTTTCAAAAACATCGGCAAGCTATTGTACAAAAATATACCAAACCGCATACCTGTTTTTTACAGGTTGATGCAGGCAATTCCAGGCCATAGACTCTGATTCCAGACATTACCTGAATTTAGCAGGTTATGATCTGACCAATAAAAAACGATTAATGGGGGAACCATGAATAATCAAAACAAATGGAACAAATCAACATACAAATACCTTCTTTCTATTTTTCTTTACCTGATCTCCATACATATCTACGCCGCTGCGCCGGGTGTAGCATTTCCAGTGAATACCATGACCAACGGCAATCAATATCTGCTGGATATTGGCATGGACAGCAGTGGTCGCTCAATCGTATTGTGGCAAGACAGTGCACAAGGCAATTTAAGCTTTATGCGTCGATATACAAATGATACGCCATTCCAGACCAGCGAATGGTATGTTGGCAGCACAACCGACACCGCAACAGATGGCGCCGGCAACTATGTAACAGTACATACGGCATCCGATGCATCCGGTACGGGCGTATACGCAACAGTATATGACCAGTACGGTAATATTATAGTCAATACTTTTCGGGTAAACAGCGTAACAACAGGCGACCAGAACGGTCCTACTGTAACCATGAACACAAGTGGTGAATTCGCTGTTGTCTGGACAGGTTACCAATCAGGTGTTGCCGCTGTCTATGCAAGAAAATTCCATGCCAACGGTGTTCCCTACAGCAACGATGTCATGGCCAGTTCGGCAAACGGCAGCAGTCAGTATGCAATGGATATCGACATGGCTGATAATGGACTGTTTGCAGTATCCTGGGTGTCATTTATCCCTACCGGCACCATCACCGATGTTTGGGGAAGACGGATGAGCAGTACCGGCGGCGCCTTGGGCAGTGCATTTCGCGCCAATACCTACACGACCAGTATTCAGGCAGGCACATCAATAGCGCTGGATGCATCAGGCAATTTCATCATTACCTGGGAGAGCTACAGTCAGGATGGTAATGAATATGGAATCTATGGCCAGCGCTATTCTTCTACAGGCAGCAAACTGGGCACAGAATTCCGAATTAATAACATTACGACCGGAAGCCAGCAACTGGCAACCGTTGGCATGGCTGCAAATGGAGACTTTGCTGTGGCATGGCAACATGACAACCGCAACAATGATCCATCTTCCAACCCATCTATCCAGGCGCGTGAATACTTTGCCAATGGTACCCCCAAGGGCAATCAGTTCCAGGTCAGCCCGGAAAGCAGTGATGCCAAGAACTTCAAACCAAAAATTGGCATGGATGGCAACGGGAATTTTTTGATCGCCTGGCAAAAATATAATGTTCCAACAGCAGAGTATGACGTATATGCACGTTACTACTACAACGTCCCGGTTACCGTATTGACAAATGGTGTTACAGTTACAAACTTGTCCGGCAGTGCCGATAGTTGGCAGTACTTCAAAATTACTGTACCGCCTGGCACAAGCACCATGGACGTCAATATGCGGGGAACAACAGGCGATGCTGATCTGTATATCAAATATGATTCATTGCCAAGTGACACAAACTGGGATATCCGCCCGTGGCTCAATGGCAGCACAGAACTGGTCAGGATAAATACGCCACCCGCCGGTGATTTTTATATTGGCATAAACGGTTACACCGCTTTTTCAGGTGTCAGCCTTGAGGTGTTGTATTAACAATTTCGGATAAGTTATAGCGTCAGCACACCGGGACCAGAGCAATTTTCAACCACCGTTAATACTGGATGAAAGCGAAACTGGTTCCGGTTTTTTTTATGCAGAAACCATGGCAGTGAATATTTCCAACTGATATTCGAGACTGCTTAAGTTAGAAACAATAACTCCGGCCGCAGCCCTGGCTTGCCAGACTGTAGGCATTCCCCGCTAAATTTCATTTACCAAACTGAAATTATCATTCCATTTGTATTTCTGAGTATCCTCGTTAAAAAGCAGGATATTGTTTCTGTACAGCCTCTTGATTACAAGCTCCAGGGTTTCTTCTATGTCGTTTGATGACCACAATATCTTCTTTACTGCACGATAACCCGACAACTCACTGTCTGGTGGAGGAAATATCCCGAGATTACAGCCAACGAAATACATTGCCATATCCGGCTCAATCCATTCCTGCGCCCTTTCTTTAAGATAGTTCATATTAATTTCTATATTAGATGTTTGGAAAACAGACCAACCTATACTATTCCATAGAACTTAAGTTCAATAGGGTCAGGGCTGTTTCCTGAGCAACCATCGCAAACTCGAGTCAGGGTTTGACAAGTGAATGGTATTGCCGTCGACCCAGTGAGCATAGAAAGCCTCCTCTGCATAGCCTCCCTCCTCAACATCATATTCAGGCATCGCATCGTAGTGATAATACAACGACAGAATGCCGTTAGCAGGTATTTTATAGTATTCATAAGACTCGCTTTGTTTTACCACTTCCACGCCATCAAACTCATATAAGTCCTGGCTGTCCCAGTTGATCCCTTCAACCTTCCAAACACCCTTTAGCTTTGCTGTGTCATTTACAGACAGCGGCACAAGGGTAGATACCAGCTCCTTACAAAATTGAGCAAGCAGGGTCTGGTAGTATTCCGGTTCATTGCCAAGGTAGTCCATATTTCTGTGCTCTATCCAGCCAGTGAAGTAAATCAGGATCAGACCAACATTAACCTGTCTATGTTAAAAAATGACATTAGAGAACATTTCTTGATAAAATTCAAAATGGCTTATATTAGAAACAATTGTTCTCTGCCAACTTTATTCTAAGGATTAACCCGATTATGCAGTGAATCGGTTTTCCACTTATTTTCCCATTCGATAATAGACAGGTTTCCCGCCTTTTTTTGGGCTTCGGTACAGTATTTTTCAATAATGAAACGAGCTGTTGTTGCGGCCTGCACCGGATCATATTTCGCTGCAATATGACTCCACACATAAGCATCAATCAAATCCTTCTCGTCCCGGTTTCTGGAAAACAGAAGTGTTGATAACAATCCCATTGCGCGTGTATTTTTTTGGACAGCCGCTTTGGCAAGCCATTCAATAGCAGCAGAATCATCTTTACCAAGGCCATGACCTGACGCATACATCATACCCAGATAGAACTGGGCCTGATCATTTCCCTTTAGCGCAGGCGACTGAAACCAACGCACCGCTTCTTTGTAGTCTTTTTCGACACCGATACCATTGTAGTAAAACACCCCCAGGAATAATTGGGCAATTGTGTGATTTTGTTCGGCAGCTTTTCTATACCAGGTCGCAGCAACAGACTGATCTTGAGGTACACCATTACCTGCGTCGTAAAGCATCCCCATTAAAAATTGGGCATTTGGATCATTTTTTTCGACAAGAACCCGCAACTCGTTGATCGCAGTTTTAAAATCACCTTTTCTCATTGCATTGACTGCATTATCAGTAGTAAGAGAAAAGGCAGGAGAAGATATCAAACTGAATATGACAACTACCAATAATATAGTGTTTTTCATGTATTTAATGATCCTGTTGAAATCTTGTGGTAAATCCCTGGAATAAATTATTTTACTCAGCCCATTTTTCCATATCGCCGGCCTGGAGGACAGTATTCTGTACATTCTGACTCTGGATTAGCCAATAATTCCCAATAATCGGGGCCAGAGAATAATTTATTCATATATTCGGAGTGGCTTATATTAGAAACAATTGTTCTCTGAACTTCCCCCAGTTTAACGGACACTCCAAATAAGAGACAATAGTCTCGAGGGGTGTTCAATGACAAAACGAAAACAATACAGCGCAGAGTTTAAACGGCAAGCTGTTGAATTGCTGGAAAACCGT
>JAOUNS010000038.1 GCA_029880855.1 Gammaproteobacteria bacterium | reverse complement strand
TTAGAAATATTTGTTAGCAAAATTAATAATATTTTTAACATTTCGGATTAAACAATTGAAACTTTACTAAAATTATACTTACATTACACATGTATTAGCATTAGCAAAAATGAACCAGGGAGTTCACAATTACAGAGTGTCTAGGTAAACTTTTATTTTATATCCAGAAAATCGTACAACTAGCTGACTTCCATATTGTTTTAACTACATAAAAGAAAAACTATTTGTTCCACATTACGTATAATTATTGTCGTCGCCTAAGGTGTCTAATAACCACGTCGAATATACACTTTTATTTCAAGCGCAACAAAACAGACTAAAAATCTTTGTTTACAGAATAATTGACAACTCCTGTCTGTACAAAAACAAACGATTATAATCGATTTTTTTCTTTCTTCTAGGAGCATCGATAACCACATCGGCATCAACTACTACAACACTTCGTACTTCGTCTACGACAACGCCAACGATTACCTCGTCTACAACAACGCCAACGATTACCTCGTCTACAACAATGCCAACTACTTCGTCTTCTACAATACCAACAACTACTTCGCCTACTACAACACCAACAACTACTTCGTCTACTACAATACCAACAACTACGTCGTCTACTACAACAACAACAACAACTACTACGTCGTCTACTACAACACCAACAACTACTTCGTCTACGACAACACCAACTACTACGTCGTCTACTACAACACCAACGACTACGTCGTCTACTACAACACCAACAACTACGTCGTCTACTACAACACCAACAACTACTTCGTCTACGACAACACCAACTACTACGTCGTCTACTACAACACCAACGACTACGTCGTCTACTACAACACCAACAACTACGTCGTCTACTACAACACCAACAACTACTTCGTCTACCACAACACCAACAACTACTTCGTCTACCACAACACCAACAACTACTTCGTCTACTACAACACCAACAACTACTTCGCCTACCATAACACCAACAACTACTTCGTCTACAACAACACCAACAACTACTTCGTCTACCACAACACCAACGACTACTTCGTCTACTACAACACCAACAACGACGTCGTCTACTACAACACCAACAACTACTTCCTCTACTACAACACCAACAACTATTTCGTCTACTACAACACCAACAACTACGACGTCTACAATGACACCAACAACTACGTCGTCTACTACAACACCAACTACTACGCCATCTACGACAACACCAACAACTTCTTCGTCTACTACAACACCAACAACTACGTCGTCTACAACGACACCAACAACTACGTCGTCTACTACAACACCAACAACTACGTCGTCTACTACAACACCAACAACTACTACTTCTTCTACTACAACCCCAACTACGACGTCGTCTGCAACAACGCCTACTACTACTTCGTCTACAACAACACCTACAACTACTTCGTCTACTACAACACCAACAACTACTTCGTCTACTACAACACCAACAACTACGTCGTCTACGACAACATCTACTACAACTTCGTCTACTACAACACCAACAACTACGTCGTCTACCACAACACAAACTACTACGTCGTCTACTACGACACCAACAACTACTTCGTCTACTACAACACCAACAACTACGTCGTCTACTACAACACTAAAAACTACGTCGTCTACCACAACACCAACTACTTCTTCGTCTACGACGACACCAACAACTACTTCGTCTACTACGACACCAACAACTACGTCGTCTACTACAACACCAACTACTACGACGTCTACTACAACACCAACAACTACGTCGTCTACAACAACGCCGACAACGACGTCTTCTACTACAACACCAACAACGACTTCGTCTACAACTACGCCTACTACTACGTCGTCTACTACACCAACAACTACGTCGTCTACTACAACACCAACAACTACTTCGTCTACCACAACACCAACTACTACGTCGTCTACTACGACACCAACAACTACTTCGTCTACAACAACGCCGACAACGACGTCTTCTACTACAACACCAACAACGACTTCGTCTACTACAACACCAACAACTACTTCCTCTACTACAACACCAACTACTACGTCGTCTACAACAACACCAACAACTACTTCGTCTACCACAACACCAACTACTACGTCTTCTACTACAACACCAACTACTACGTCATCTTCTACAACACCAACAACTACGTCGTCTACAACAACACCAACTACTACTTCGTCTACTACAACACCAACAACTACTTCGTCTACCACAACATCAACAACTACTTCGTCTACAACAACACCAACAACTACATCGTCTACTACAACACCAACAACTACTTCGTCTACCACAACACCAACAACTACTTCGTCTACTACAACACCAACAACTACTTCGTCTACCACAACATCAACAACTACTTCGTCTACAACAACACCAACAACTACATCGTCTACTACAACACCAACAACTACGTCGTCTACTACAACACCAACTACTACTTCGTCTACGACGACACCAACAACTACTTCGTCTACTACAACACCAACAACTACTTCGTCTACCACAACACCAACAACTACTTCGTCTACTACAACACCAACAACTACTTCGTCTACCACAACACCAACAACTACTTCGTCTACCACAACACCAACGACTACTTCGTCTACTACAACACCAACAACTACTTCGTCTACTACAACACAAACAACTACGTCGTCTACAACAACACCAACAACTACGTCGTCTACTACAACACCAACAACTACGTCGTCTACCACAACACCAACTACTACTTCGTCTACAACTACGCCTACAACTACTTCCTCTACTACAACACCAACAACTACTTCGTCTACGACAACACCAACTACTACGT
>JAOUNS010000026.1 GCA_029880855.1 Gammaproteobacteria bacterium | reverse complement strand
TAGGTTGCCGGTTCGGGTGTAACATCCGTCCAGGCTACTGGCTCCGCATACGGTAGCGCCGCGCCTTGTACGCCACGCTTGTCGGCCAGGTAAGCCAGGCCACTATGGCCGATGGTCGCCAGCCCTGCCACCATCATTCCAGATTTAAAATATTTGTTGCGCTCACGGATGGCAGAGTAAATCATAAACGGCCCTATGACGAAAACATCGAGTAGCCGGAATAGTTGTATTGTCTGTTTTCTATCCATCGTAATTATCTTCTTCATGCTCGTATGATGGTTTTACATTTTTATGGGGTGAAAATCGTTTGTCACTACCGATTAAAACCCGTAACCACACTTCAATTGCCGTAAGCCTTGCCTCTAAAGTAACCGCCGCTTGAATTTGGCGGCGCCGATTATCGACATATACACCCAGCAAGCCTAGAAGATTCACCACCAGCCCGATAAATGTAACAATATCAAGCGTGGTATTCATGGCGCGCCTATTCCGTCCACTCGTCCGGGTTCAATGCGAAATCATCGTCATTCAGTGATAATACTTGCAGTGTCACGGATGTTTCTAAATTCGGGTCCACAGCATTGATAAAAGCCGTGACCGCTGCCAAGAATGGACCCTTGATTTTATACCGATAGTTAATACCGGTCTGGCTGTCAAAATAGCCATAGACTCGATTATTCCTGGGTAACGCGGCGCGCCGCTGTAATTCTGCGTGTAACTCGTCGTTTGTATAGTCAGCTATCGGCATTTTTCACCCCTTCACCTAGCGCCGTTTTCAGTTCGGCCACTATGTTATCGTCAATTGTGTTTTCGGTATGGTCCTTAAGCTTGTCTAGTGCGCCGATAATCATATGAATAAGTACCTTTTCCAACACTGCCTTAGTGAGTACCCGCGCCACTATTGACAAAAAAACAGACTGAAGAACGGTTATAAATGCAGTCATGAGTGATAAGCCCCTTTGATAATACAGTGATGATCAGCCACCCCTGTAAAGTTATCGTTTGCGTAAAGCTCAAAATACTCCCCCGCCGTTCCGTCAATTTGTATCCCTTTTGTAAAATCAGTGTAAAGTCGCATGATAAATGCAGTATCCCACTGGCTGGCTGCAAAACCGGTTACTATTTTTTCGGTAACAAAATGCGCGAAGTGGTGATTTTCTTTGATGGGTAAGCCCCCCATTAGATCAACTAAAACATTATCGCCACTATCGACTGACCTTATTTTTAATCCGTTCGTAAGTGCCGTTGCAAGGTCCGCATATCTATTGTGTACTAGCGTCCCAGAATACCCTAAATGAATTGTCACTATTGCAATGGTATAAATATTCGCAGTCGGTCGAAAACTAAACGACTGCGCCACCGCTGAATAATCACCGTCAATCGCATGTATTCCGCTACCGTCGCCAACAGTATCTAACACATGTATAAATGGTGTTGCGGTCTCGGCCATCGTATCACGTTAAAAATAATGATTGCTCTTGAGCGCGCCTAGCCACTAGCGCCGCTACTTGTTTACGCCCCACGTTTACCCACCGTGGGAACTCCGCAGCGGCCTTATCGTATTTTCCTTGATTCAGCAATTTTAACATCGTGGAAGTGGAAAAAGCGCCGCTACCGATGTTATAGACAAAGCTTACAAGCGCGTCATATTGATTTGCAGTAAGTTTCACTTTTACCAGTTCGTTAACTGCCTTTTCAGCGTCCGCCAGGTCGGCACGTAATAACGCTTCCGCCTGGTCCCTGGTTATCCCTGCCGGCGCCCTTAAATAATCTTCCCCCGGTTTAAGTTTATGCCCATAGCCAATATGCCACGCGCCGCTCACGTCCTTGTAAGGGGTTAGCGATAACGCCTCATGTACTTGTATTTTGCGAATACCCGCTTTACTGGTTCGCATAAGTAACATACCGGCGGCGGCGAGTATGGCAATAACTAGCCATTTATTCATTTTTTACCGGTTTTAGAAGTCTTGCCGGGCCTGGCTTCAGTCGCCGGCGCTTCCCCGGTGGGTGGCGCATCCTCGCCACCTGAACCCGCATCATAATTCGCCGGGTGTCCGCAGTCCGTGCACGTATCCGGCAAGTTTTTTTCAGCGCGTACCGCGCCACACTCACGGCAAACGTTCGTCATTTTTTCGTACCTCCAAGGTCTACTAATTTTCGTTCGTTCAGAAAGTCAATTAATTTTTTTCTGATCGAAATTGCATTAGGCGCCGCGTGAATACCATAAGCGCCTTTGTCGATCAGCTCTAACAACAATTCGATTTCTTCTTTTGTAAATTGCATAGTTATATCCCCTTTTTTTACATCAAGCCGGCGCGATCAGGGTGACAGTCCCTGACGACCCACGCCAATACAGCGCACCACCGGAAGCATAAAACACGCCGCCACCGGTTGGGTTCGTGGTCGGTACGGTAGTCGCGTTGGGTATGCCGATCACTTTTACACCATCTGTTAAGCCCGTGGTCATGCCGAAAAAGGATAATCGTTGATTAGCTGTGGCCATTTCACCATAGATAAATTGATTGAGGTTCGTCGATCCAATCGACAATATTTCATTCGCTGTTATTCCGTTGTCCGCGCTATGTCCTATGAATATACAATCACTTTGCGCGAGCGCATTGCTGATCAGGTTTATTCCCAAGAACACATTACGATTCCCGGTCGTTCTGTTGTAGCCTGCGGAATCCCCTAAGCCTAAATTTAGCGTGCCAGTGGTTATGTTAGCTAACGCGTTATTGCCAATCGCCGTATTAAAACTACTTGTCGTCGACCCGTAAAGGGCGCGGTATCCGATGCCGACGTTATACCCGTTTACCGCGCTGTTGTGCGCATATAATACTTCTTTACCAATCGCTATATTATAGACCGACGCTCCGCTATACCCGGCTTGATAGCCGATCAAAACCGAATCGGCACGATTACCGGTGGCATAGCCAGCTTGATACCCGGCAATCACCGAATTGGATACGATACCCCCGGTAACGCCTACCGCGTCCGCGCCGATTATCACAGAATAAGACGATTGCCTGGCCCCGGAATTTGCGCCCACGGTAACATCGTTTGAAGTCGATACCGTGTTAAGATATCCCGCCATAAAACCGACAAAAACGGAATTTAGGCTATTTGGAGATTGGCGCCCGGCGTGCAATCCGACGGCCACGTTTTGATAGTGTGTTGTGATCGTTCTTAGACTCGACTCTCCCACGGCCACGTTATTATAGCCAGTGCCGATAGAATAAAGCGTCCGGTGCCCTAATGCTGTATTACCGCTTGAACTGCCCGAATTTAATAGCGCATCGGTGCCGATAGCGAGACACGATTGAGGCGTCCGATCACCGACCGCGCTACACTGTAAAGCGCCCCATCCTATGGCGATATTCGGATTGGTGTTTGCGCCGTGTCCCTGATAGTTATGGGCGGTAGCTTTACCGATCAGGATATCGCCCGACAAGTTAGGTGTTTGCAGCGTCGACGGCAAGCCTGAGTTTTTAAGTATTTCTGAGCCGATGCAAACGTCCGGCAACGCATTAACACCGGCGTATAACCCTGGATTCCCGCCAATGGGCGAGCCGATGTGATAACCGATCGTCACGCCATACATGGCCGATCCGGTGGTGCTGGTTAACGATGAATAATTATTAACACCGATAACGATACCGCCCATGCCGCCAAACTGGGTAAGATTTTGACTTCCCACAATTACCGTACCGTCGAATGTCGGGTAATTACCGCCGGACCCGTCGTCGTTGCTTGTCTTTGCCGGGAGATTATTAAAGCCAAAAATGGTTTGATAGGACGACGTTGTTAGCGATTGGCCGCTCTGTGATCCCATGATCGTGTTTTGATCGGCGGTCGTTATCGCAGCACCGGCCATATCGCCGATTAGCGTATTTTCAAGTGCTGTACCGTCGAAATGAATGCCGGTGCCATCACCACCGTAGGTATTGTCCTTATCGTCTATATGAAACTTTCCCGGTACACCCATTGGCATAGCGTTATCCCCTTACCCCTTCAATAATAACGCCCGTCATATTGGCCACATTGCCCAATATATGAACGGATGATCCAGGCGCCACAAACGGTTCATAGTAGCCACCGCTGGAATAAATAATTATTCCGGTGAACACGTTTGCCGCATTATTAAATGTGATATATAACTCCCCCGCCGGTGACTTGTTTTGAATATTCAAGTACACCCGCGCCTTGTTACCGGGAATAATCTGATATGATTTATTAATCGTATCCAGTTTAAAGGGCACGTTGATAAAATTTACGTCGTTTACTTCCGCACGCGGTGATTTCTTCGGCCCTTCAACGTAACCAATGTCACGGGTGATTGATTCACCCGTGACCCCTCTAGGAAGTTCGGCTAATCCATGCGGAAACTTTTTTACTCTTCTCATGCGGCGGCGCTCCGTTTAGCGGTAAATTTTCATCCCGATAAAACCAAGATAAATATTGTAAGTTACCGCTGCATCATAGTTGGTATATGCCAATTGCAAAGCGCTATTGGCCATCACCAAGCGCGGAATGGGTAGGATAAAAGGCACCTGCCCGGTTCCAAAGATCATGGGTATCGGTAATGCATCTGAAAAAAATTGTTGGCCGCTGCCAGTGTCCGTGATTTGTAACGTCACATTAGGTATTGGTCTAGTGGAGTCGGTAAAAGCGGCGGCTGCGATATCGACCTGATATGTCAATTTCTGGACCAGGAAATCGCTTGATGCTTCGATATTAATATTGTCCGTAGCATTACCACCGAAGGCCAGCGCAAGCGCTGTACTCCGATACGTGTAAAAATCCTTACCCTTCCCAGTTCCGAGAAAAATGTTACCGTCTCTATCCCGCATGCTAGTAGACCTCGAAGGGTAACGGCGAGCGGGTATTCTTCGTTGTTGCGCAGGCATTTTTTTTCCCCCATGGCACAGGTTGTTAATGTGGTTCCACGGCCCCATTGCCGTGGAACCTTCACTAGGCGCGCTCTCTCTCGTCGATAATTACTGACTCAACCGGGTTAAGAACCCGTCGAGAATGATACCAATTCGCCCCGCAACAGTGGAGGGCAAAGCAACAGCGGTGGGCCAGTTTAACGTTACATTAAAATTCTGGTTCGGCGGTATCGTAATTGGCACGATCTGATAGGTAATACCCGTCATCGATGCATAATCAATCTGTGAGTGTAAATCTGCGGCAGCCGTTGACGCATCAGCCATGGCGGCGGCGCCCGTCAACCGGAACGGCGGCGGAAATTTGCCGATAGGGCCGTCAATTATGAAATCTTTGCTACCACAAAAGAGTTTCAGAAAGCCCGATTTGTGTACCGTGTTCACATCTTCCCAGTTCACTCCGGTGGTGGTGAGTGCCCCCGTTGCATTGACGGCGGACCCCGGAAAAAATACCACTGAAATTGCTGTAACCATCATGCTTTTGGGAGATGGTAGCTGCCCGGCGCTTTCCATATTCGTGTCGGCGTACGTTTTTCCGCTTTGGCCTATCGGTGTCTGGAAAAACGTTAATGACGTTTGGCCAGCGGCGGCATAGGTCGTGAAATCATAAAGCGGTTGGTAGACCGTCTCGAATTGCCCACGCCGATTCACGCGGTAGCGCCGCTGAGTTTGTAAACTTGGTGCTGCTAAACCTTTTTTCATTGTCTTATCCTTTGCCCCTAATCAGGCGTGTAGTTCATTTGATAAGTTCGGTACTAAACAGCAGTCCTAGAACTCTTCCATCTCTTCCATGTCGTAAGTTTCGCCCATGCCGTAAACATCTTCGTCATATTGGCCCAGGCCGTCCATTTCCAACAGTTCATCATTATCGATCAATGATGGTGGAGTAACGTACCCAAGTGACTCGTCGTAAACACCAAGCCCTTGAAGTTCTGTTTCATAAACACCTAAAGCGATTTGTGGTGCAAATTGCGCCAGTAAATCCCGATAGGCTTGATGAAATACGGTAGTTAGTGCGCCCGTCGCCAGTTGTTCCGCAGTGGGTTTTTTAACTACCATACCGGCCAACATACCCAGGCCGATAGCGGCGGCGCCTTTAACTACATGCCGCATTGGTCCCATTTTCAAATTCTCGGGAATGGGCAAAAACCCATAACCAACATCGAGGACCACCGCGCCGGCGCCAGCAGTTGCCGCCGGTATGACTTGGTTTTTAAAAATAGTTTTCAGGTTGAAACCGCGCCGCCCTGCCGGATTGCGCCGGCGATAGCGTCCGCGCTTTTTCGGATTTGCTGCCATCGGGTTGCGTTTGCGAAGCGCCATAGCTTTACCACTGCGTTTGCCGCTACGCTTGCTGGCGCGCTTGCCGGTTTTTTTTCCGCCGCGCTTGCCTGGGTTAACTAGCATTAATTCAGCCATAATAAAAGCCTCCTAGTGATCTACCTAGTGATCTACGATACCGCGATTAGTAAAACTATACCCACCACCGAGGATATAAAGTCGCTTCCCGTCGAAACTGCATGCTAGTTGTGGCCGGGAACTTCGTTTAAATTTATGTATATACTTCTCTATCTTCCCATCACGCTTAGCGGAATAAAGCACACCGTCAAGCTCTCCAATTTTCATTAATGTCTTATAATCTTCCTCTTTGATAGTATCGACGAATTGCGGCGTGTGGCCGCTGAACTCGTGCGCCAATTCCGTGGCTGCTTTGATTTGTAAATACCGGGATGGCTTCACCGGGTTAGGCTTTGCGCTCCCTTTTTTTTTAACGGAACGACGCCTAATTTCAATCTGAATGTTTCGCGCACCTTGCCGGGAATATTGTTAATATCCATAAACGCGGTATCAAGCGCCGCTTGTTTAGTTGCAAAGGCAATCGCTTTGCGCCGGTCGCTATCGAATATCGGTATTTTTCTGTCACCGTCATGGCCGGTGTAATAATAAATTTTTTCTTTGTCGAAAACTGCCGCTGCAAAGTTTCCACCGGGTGATAATTCAGAAATTACCTTTTTAACCGGGTTCGCTTTTGCCTTAGGTTTTCGTATCACCTTTTTTTTCTGGTCTTTTTTCGGCTTTAAGTGAACCGGCCAGGCACCGGTAGGGTGTTTCTTGCGCCATGCGGCCCGCGCCATGCGGTAAGCAATCCCGGCGGCTTGGAATTTTGATTTGCCGGCGCGCACTTCAGTGGCAATATTTTTATTAATCGTACTTTGGGAATAACCGGGTAATAGCGCCATGGTCTATTTTCTCAAAAATTTGAAAAGTAACATGCCGCCAATTAACAATGGCATACCCAGGCCACCACCACCCAACGATAAGAGTGGAGCGCCACCCATTTTACCGACAATATTGGATGCTTGCTGGGGTGTCATTCCCCGCGACTCTAAGCGTTTTTGCTCTTCGATTTTCGCATTGAGTTGGTAAGCGTCCGTGGTCCACTTCACGACGGCGGCAAGCAATCCAGCGCCCACCAGGCCGGCAACAATCGGCACAAAGCCCAGGCCATCCATACCAAACCACCCTTTTACAGTGGATAGCGCCTCATTGGCTTTGTTGATACTGATCTGGATATAGTCGCCTTTATCAATCATGCTATCGTATTCACTGCGTAAACGCGGATCCGTCGTTGGCTTTGCCATATATGCCTCATTGGCGCGCAGGTTTTCATAAACGGCGGTAAAATCAGCCACCGCTTTCTTGAATTTATCCATGTACGATAAATCCGCTTCGCTGGGTTGCTGCCCATTTTCACCTAGGTACATAGGTTAGCGTCTCCGCTTTTTCAGTGTATAGAGCAATCCCAGCGCGCCCACGCCCAGGGCTATGGGTATGGCAAGCTTGGCAATGCCCATGCGTGTCTCGCCGCCGACTTCGGTTATTACCCGCGCCGTGGGCGCATATTGTGAAGTCTCTAAGGGTGGCAAACCTTTTTTAGCCCGGTCAGTCTGAACTCTCATGATTTCTTTTTGCTGTTTGTATTGCGTGTAAGCCGGCGCAATTTCTTTAACCGCTGAAATAATGTTTGACCACATGGATGGCTCTTCCGCCGGTTGCCCGGTACTGCCGGCGGTTACCGTGGAGGTGGGTACATCGGCGCCCAGGCCATCCATGCCCACCTCGCTTGATACTTCGTCATACATTTCCGGGAACTCAGATTCCATCCACGCCAAGTATTCAGCCTGTACCGGTGTAAGGCCAACGGTCGGTTGCTGATAGGTTGCAGCCTGGTCACCGTACGGCATTACATCGTAATCCGGTTCGCCGTAATCGCCCGTGCCGTATGCGCTTTCATCATAGGGCATTACATCGTAATCCGGTTCGCCGTAATCTTCTTCGGCATAGGCGCTTTCGTCATAGGGCATTACATCGTAATCCGGTTCGCCGTAATCTTCTTCGGCATAGGCGCTTTCGTCGTAGCCCGGTTCGGCGTATTGCTCTTCGGCATACGCCGGTTCGGGTGCCATGATAGGCCGGCCACCACCCGAAGCGATAGCCGCCTCCCGTCGTTTAGCTTCGAGCGCTGCCCGTTGCGCACGCCGCGCCTGGTCCCGCTCTCGCGCTCGTCGCCGTTGTTCAGCGCGCCGGCGCGCTGCCACCCGTGCGGCGCGACGGGTTGCTAATGCGCTGGCCGCACCTGGTGCGGCGCCACTGGCCGCGCCGGCGGCGCCGGCGGCACCGGGCAGTAAGGCATGTTGGCGTAACGTGCGCCGCTTTGGCCGCGCTCGCATGCCGGGTGGCCGCAAGTGCGCGCCCGGTTTAAGGGTTGCCGGCGGTACGAAAGATCGTAAGGGTTTAGGTGTTTGCCGGATAACTTGGCGCTGTACTGCTACGGTTGCGGCCTTCAATCGTTTGGCGGCTTGCTTGGGTTGTAACATTGTTTTCGGGGGAGCAAAAAGCTTTTTAGTTTTTGCTAATATTCCACGTTTTTTCTTTTTTCGCCGGCCCAGTGAGCCTAAGGTCGGTTCGGCGTACGCATTGAGAAACATAATATTTTTCTCCCGTTAGATTATTTAGCCGAAATAATACATAGCGGCCAACAGTGGAATACCTACGACTAACCCTTTTTTCACTTTTGCCGCCGTCGCTTCTTGCTGAGCCTTCCGGTGTTGTGCCATTGCTGCCATGGCTTCCGGGTCTGACTCAAGTTCGGCGCGCACTTGAGCCGCATAGGCCGGGTCGCTTTCCATGCGCCGGCGCTCTTCTTCGGCTTGCGCTGCTAATTTCTTTTCGGCTTCCTGACTCATTTTTAAATTTTTCTGCTCCATGTAATATTTAGCGATTACAGGAGCCGCCGCGCCGGCGGTAAAATAAATCACAACCGCCGCAGCGATTATCATTGCGGCCTTTTTAATGGTCTTTTTATTTTTCTGATACCAGTCAACTACCGCTTTGTTGACCTTCTTCGCCACTTCCTTGGCTTTTTTGTGACTGGCTTTTAATACCGCCACAGGATTATATTTTTTGTGGGCCTTCTTTGATTTTTCTTTTGTCGTTTGTAACACGGCCTTAGGGTTATATTTTTTGTGGGCCTTTTTCCCACTGGATACTAACTTTTGAAAAAAATTTTTCTTTTTCTTCCGGCCCAGGGCCGATAAACCAGAAAGCTCGGTTGTGTCATTACTTACGATGCTTTCATAAATTTTTTGTTCAAACTCGTCCGCTGATAGCGGTCTGCCCGATAAGCCGGGCGCCGGCAATACCACGGCCATGCGTCCGCCTAATCCGTCCATAGAGGTATCGGCAAAAGCGCCTTTTTGCCACGCGGCCAGCGCTTTGGCGCGCAAGTGCCCTAGCCACATCTCATCAATTTGTTTGCCGGTTATCATTGTTCAGTTTTTAATAGTTAACCGAGTTATATAATCTTTTGGGCTTTTACCCAATGGCCAGGGTTCCGTTGTTTCCAACGGATACCATTTATCTTTAATTTTCGTCTCAACATACACATGGGAAAACTTGTTAGGCAAAAAACCGATGGCAACAAAGCGCGTAGGGTGGCCAAGGGTTTCCAACAGTGTCGCAGTTAACAACGATAAATCGTCACAGTCGCCCTGCCGTATCTCCAGCGTTTTCATCGGTGTTTGTATCGTCTCGACGCCGCGAATATCTTTTACATAGCGTATGCGGTCCCTTACAAAAGCATGAATTTTTCTAACCTCGCCGATATAGTCCTTTTGGGGACGACCATCGACAAGCGTTAATGCCAGTTGTCTAAGCGGTAAATGCTTTTTCCATCGCTGTACCTGGTCTTTCATTACTTTTAAAGTGGCAACAGTACCGGGCTTCCCGTTAGGTATCTTCGATAGGGTTCCGCTTGCCATGGTCATGAGGTTGTATAGACTCAATATTGTTTATTGTCAAATTATCGACCCCGCCGGCGCTTTCTACAGGTTCATCACCGGCCAGCTCGTTCAGAATGATTTCCCGTAAATCTTCAAACCACCCCGGATAATTCAAAACGTCTTTATGAATTTTAGCCAAGTTTTGTAAGGCATTATCGGATGCAATAAAATGGTGGATTTGTTCTGGGTCGAATTGGTCCAGGATCATGAACGCGTAAGGCTCTGGGTCCGCGTTACGCTTTGCACCCTGACATAAAGCGATCAAACCTAGTTTCATTTCTTTAACCTCAGGCGGTATCGGTTGTGGTTGTGGTGCGGACTTCCGGGGTTTTAGTTGGCGCACTTTCACCGGCATGGGTTGCGGCGTTGTCAGTTGTTTACGTGATGCCCCACCACCCAGGCCGGCCAGTGTCGGTAACATGTTATTGGCCAATTTCAGCATACTATCCATCGTGCTATTGCCGCTCCCTTCGTCGCCTAGAATCATTTCCTTGATTTGTAGTGCATCTTTCAACATTTTAATCGGGTCCGTTGCCGCCGGCGCAGCTGAAGGTGCAACAAAATCTTTCATCTGCACAAGTAAGGCCATCATGGTTGACATTGATTCCATGTGGTTGGTGTCGGGTTGGCGCTGTACTAGCAGTTCCCGCAGTTCCGTCATTTGCCGCCTGTTTTGTTCAGCCAACATTTGCGCCAAGCCGCTCATATCGTTGGGAACTGGCGCCGCTATCGCTGGCTTAAGTCCCAATGGCGCGGCGATGGTGAAAGTGGGCCTTTTCCATATTCGATTGTTTTTATAAATTCTAATTTCGTATTGCCCTGGTCCCCACTCGTTACGGATACGCTCGAAAATCGGCAATTCCGCCGGCGTGGCGGCAAAACAAGATTCATATTTTCCTGCGTTAGGAATTACCCGCAAAACTTTTATAGTGAAAGTAACCTCTTCCGGGTCGCCGTCGAATCCTGATAGAATTTCGTGTATGCGCTGGTCATTTTCATTAGCAAATTCGGTAATATCATCGCTTTCGCCTTCGATAACGTCCGCTGCCTCGAAAAATGTTGTATTATCAAAATTCGGTAGTCGTTTAGTCCCGTCCATAATCACCTCACATTATTAACTCGTTGGTATACTTCTTAACGTACCGCTTTTAGTATTTATTACCATACCCGTGGTGATTCTAAAATTGTGCGCAATTAAAAAGGCGCCCGAAGGCGCCCATTTTTTAGGTAGCGATTTCCTTAACCGGTTTTGGTGGTTTCGGCGCCCACTCTCCACACCGATAATCGTCCTCGACAATTGGTTTTATCATCAAAACGCCGGCTTGGGTAGCAAAAGGCACCGGGGGAAATCGGTTACAATTGTACGCTTTTAGGTTGGTTACCTCAACAGTGGCATGCCAGCAGTTAGAACAATTCATTCCGATTCCCCTTGGTTATAGGCTTCAAACTCGTCCGGGTCGATTTCCTGGACCGCAACAATATAATGAGGGTTCACATAGTGGAACCCGTGCTGCTCCGCAAGGTCGGCCATAATTTGATTAATGAATAAATCCCTGAGCCGATTATCCCTTTGAACGTTTACCGGGTTTTGCTTTGACTCAATAGGAAAATGTTCGTCTTGCCCGAATAGCATTACATCGTAATAGTAATTCTCTTCCATCGGTTACCCCCTTAGTCTGGCCATAATTTTTCAAAGCGATCCGCTGCTAATTGTGTGTAGTGCGCCGTGTGTTTAATGTTGGCATGCCCTAACCACTCCTGGATAGTTCTTGTATCGTGTCCGGCGTTAGCCAGCGCATAGCCGCAAGCATGACGTAACTGGTGCGGGTGTATGCCGGTATACCCGGCGCGCTCCCCCGTCGTCTGAATAATGTGGTAAATCGTCCGAGTGGCTAATGGTCCTTGCTTACCCTCAAAAACATAAGGAGTTTTCCGCGCGCGCCACAATGGACGCAAGGCGCGCAGTTCTGGACCGCGTAACGGGTGGACCCACTCACGATCCGTTGACCCCTTGCGCCCCTTCAGCCGGCGCACTTGTAGTCGCCCTTCCTCAAGGTCTACTCGATGCCAGGGCAGAGACGCCGCCTCTGCGCATCTCAGTCCGTGTCGAAACATGATAAGGATTAGGGCAAAGTCCCGGCGTCCGTTGCCTGGGGTGCGTCTCGCGGCCTCAAGCATGTAATCTATCTCAGTGGGTGTCAGGTAATTACGATCAATTGCTATTTTCGACCCTTCGGCGCCCTGCTTTGCTGCCATGAATAGCCCCATTCCATCGTTAAGGATTGCCGGTATATTGCCGCATTAAGGCAATAACAGCAATAACAGCAATAGTGAAAACGGATTTAATCGTCTAATTTTTAATCAATGGCAGTTGGCGCCTCATTCAGTATTATTTTTATGGCTTGTTCCATATCCCGGATACCCCCAAGTGATCGGAACGCTTTGAATTGTGTCCGCCCGTCGTCCGTCTTGCAGGTTTGAACTTCATCCCACACTCCCGCACCGTCCCGGTAAATAATGCGCCGCTCGGATAGCTTTATATCCATATCGTGTTCAATCAAGGCCAGAACGGCATGGATATGATTGGTCACTGACTTGGCGTCTTGGGTGTCGAGAACGCACACCACACCCTCCCAGGTACGAAACTGGAAATCGGCCGGGCAAAAAAAATCGGGTTGTATGTGGGTCCACTTTGCTTTCCACTTGTTTTCCTCATTCAGCAGACATTCAGGGCCGATGCCACGCGCTATGCTCACCGGGTCTGTTAAGGGCTTTGAACAAACGGCACAGCGATATGTTTTATTAAAAACTGTATTAATGCTCATTGTCGGTTCCTTTGTTCTCTTTGTTGGTTGGTAGCTCGGGAATATATCTAAAACTTGCCTCATAGGCGACGCCAACTTGGCACGGAAGGATATCCGCCAAGCGCAGAATTAAAACAAAGAAACAAATAGTTTCAGTTGGCGACATTAACGCCGCCGTGTGAACGGTATTTGCAATCGTTCCGGGTGTGCAAATATTCTCAAGGCATTCCCGGTATAAAGTTTCTAAGGTATCGTCCATTACTTGTTACCCCTCATGATTTAAATTTAGCTTTGTTGGTTTTCATATTGAACAGTTCCCAGAATTGCGGACACATCACGCGGCGCCCCTTTTCATAGTTACGCCACGTCTGAATATCAACTTGGATAATCTCGGCGGCTTCGGCCATGCTGAGGTGACGCATTTCTCGCACCTGCTTTACCTGAGATGGTTTAGGGCTTTTGACTTTGTATTTCATGCTTTTTCCCGGTTTCCTTTAACATTCTTTGATAGTCATAGGTGTAGATGATATGAAATTTTTTAATTGCGATATCCAGCTTCGTTGCGTCAATGATCCCGATTTTTGCAAGATACCCTTGCAATGCAATCAAGCAAGTTTCAAATTCTAAATTTTCATACGCAAGGCCACGCGCCAGCGTGCGAGTGAGTGAGTCCAAAGCGGCGTCGGTTTTAGGATTGCCTGTTAACTTAAGTATTTCCATTTGTGCGGTTCCTTTCCTGATATTAATGCGACGTTACATTGTAACGTTACAGCGTAACGCGGTCAACGACTCCCCGTAGACCGCTTTGTTTTGCAGCGCGAAGCGCGCCGGCATTCATCGGCGGCGCGAAGGCGCCGGCGCTCACTATTTGCCTTTCCAGGCCGTTAACCTTAGTACCCAGGGTTTCCCCGGTCGAAGTTATCCACATATCCACTGACAAAATAAATAGATAATTTATATAAAATCAAAAGCGATGCTTTTAATACATTGCATTTAACTAAATACAAATTACACTTATCTGAGCAAAAAGCGGCCTAAATCACAGCTTATGCACATGCCGGCGGCGCCTGATTGGCGTTACCAGCTGCGAAAATAAGTTGGATAGGGTTTAACACGGGAAAATGTGAAAAGCGGACACGCGGAAGCGTGGGCAGTTGCCCACAAAAAAGCTTTTTTAGGCTGGCCTTCGCCGTCGTTGCAGCTCGGATTCTATTCTCTCGAGCAATCTTTCTGGTAGGTGCGCTATGACTTTGGCAAAGTAATAGGCTTTGTCTTGTAGGCCATCAAGTAAACCAATAGCGGCGGCTTTTTCTTGGTTACGCTCAATATATTTTTTTTCCTTCATGCGAGCGCGTTTTTCTTTATCCAGTTTCACGGCCATACCAATTACCGAAAAAAAGGTATCTCTAAATATTCGTTGTGTGGATCGAGTCCGCAGCACTTCACCGCCTGGGGTTCCTTCCCAGCGTCCAACATTCTGAATAAACCCGGCATTGTGCAACATGGCCAGGCACCGGAAAGCCGTCCAGGGTTTTACTTTGGCGCCGGCGCATATTTCGCCGATGGTTGGATAGTCCCAGGTTTTTTCCTTGCCGCGTTTAACGATAACCGCGTTTGTGTGAAGATTAGTTCTATATATGAGATACAGCGCCACGCGGACGAAATTCCGCCGGCGCTCAAGTCGGGTATCACGTACGGAAGTATTGAGCGCGTTAAGGGTAGGGAATGCGCCAGGATTGTCTAACCAGCGCGACAACTTATTGCCACATTCTTTCAATACATCGGGTGTATTTTGGTGTGGTCGCGGTAGCCAGCAAGTCATAAGCCGCCACCGCATTGAAAAGTAAAGGTTAAATTTCCTTTGAAATAGTTAGTCGTTTTCAATATACTAAATTTCCTTTGTTGCCTTTGTTTTGCCTCAGCCTCAATACACCTGTTGCAAAAAAAAGCAGCTTGGAAAATGAAAAACTCGCTATCGCCTGCACAATGTTGACAGCTTGTTTTTTCTCGGGAAGGCCGGCATTATGCCGGCCTTTTTTATTGTTCGTTATCATCGTTTGCCCACTCCACACTCGGAAAAAAGTCGTCTATATCCATCTCAGATAATCCCATGATTACATCGTCCATGGTCGGTTCCGGTTCTTGATTAACTGCCGTGGACGCCGGCGCGCTTGCGGTCGTGCCTTGGGTCGTTTTATAGGTTGCCGGTTCGGGTGTAACATCCTTCCAGGCTACTGGCTCCGCATACGGTAGCGCCGCGCCTTGTACGCCACGCTTGTCGGCCAGGTAAGCCAGGCCACTATGGCCGATGGTCGCCAGCCCTGCCACCATCATTCCAGATTTAAAATATT
>JAOUNS010000037.1 GCA_029880855.1 Gammaproteobacteria bacterium | reverse complement strand
TATACCCATGCTTGCTTGGATAACGAAGATAAACATATATATCAACGTTAATTTAATCATCTTCGTCTATCGTTGATATATGGTTGATAATCGTTATCAACGATTCTCAACGTTGATTCAACGTTGAAACACCAACCATCTTCGTCTATCGTTGATGTATGGTTGATATATGGTTGATAACCGTTATCAACGATTCTCAACGTTGATTCAACGTTGATTCAACGTTGAGTGCCTGCTGGGACAAAGGCTGTTTAAGTTGTTCCTTTGGAACTACAGATGGTCTAGTAAAAGGCATATCAGGATAATAGTTTATTATAGAACATCACGCATTTATTTTAATAATGATGATGTTTAGTATCTACAACTCAATTATTTCAGACCCAGAGAATGTGAAGGAAAAGAAAGAATTCCTCCCGAAGAGAAAGAGGCAAGGCCCAAGAATAGATCCAGTGGAAGGGGTACGTCTGTCGGGTGGTTTTGTTGTGGTTTGTTTAACAGGGCTTTAGGCGTAACCGTATAAAATTATTTTTGAAAAGACTGATATAAATATTTGTTAAAATAAAACTATACAAGTTCTATTAGAGTTGTATTAAACACATTAGCACAAAACGTGCTATAAAAAATGTGTGCTTATATAAATGACTTGTATTGTGTTCTTTAAATTTCTGTTTATTGTATATAAAATTAGTTGGTTTTCTATTTGCAGTATTCTGTGAATGTGAAGAAAAAGAAAGAAACCCTCCAAAAGGTGACGCAAGGCTCAGGAACAGATGCATTGAAAGAGGTATGTCTGTTGCATTCAAGTCTTTGGAGTAAGGCTAAAATGACCCATATGTATACCAATGCAAATCAGTTTTCAATACCTGTCTTAATTTTTTGTAACAAAAAAAATAAATTTTTGATTCATAAAAACCAACATGCTAAAGGACACATGTCGGTTAAAGATGCTAGGTCTGTATCTTTTAGGTCAGAATTGTTTACAGCTTACATTTGAACAATATTTAAGCAGCAAAACATACTCCCATAAATATGAGAAACTGCCAAATATAGTTATTCTTGCATGTAAAAATATTACAGAAAAAATGCATTTGTTGAAATGTCTGGCCCGCAAATTTGGCTTTGTTTATTTACGTTTCGACCCATTGCGTCGAAACAGTTAAATGGCTTGCTTACAATCGATACTGTCAGTTGACTCGGTGGTGCAGTGGTAACGCATCCGCTTTGGGTGCAAGAGTTCCCGGCTTCAATCCCCGGATCCGGCAAGGGTTTTTATGTTTCATTTTTTGCTTTGTTGTTGTTGTGTTTTTACTTTTTTGTCAAAAACACATTATTTGTCACAAAAATTTGCAATTCCTTTTACAATGTTAATTTATTTAGCATACTTAACATATTGCAAGATTTGTGACCGATTATAAGGGTATAAAGATACAGACCTAGCATCTTTAATATACATAACGGAAATGAACTATGTTTCTAAGTGTTCTGTAAATTCAATGTTAAGTAATTGTCCATTTGCAGGATCCTGTCTCCGGATTACAGACTGTGGACGTAACAGGTAACATTTAATTCTCTTAAAAGATCAAACTGTTTGATTTAACCTCGTTCAAAAAAAAGAGATGGATACCATCCGGAATGAGCGGTCGAGAGTGATTAATATAAGTTGGAATAACTTGTTTCGCAATCGACCTTAAATAAATAAGTTTAAAATCAAACTGTTCATTATGTAGTTAGCATTTTGACTTGCATTAAGCTGTTTACCTATGACGTTTTTCTTAATGAATTTAATATGACAATAACGATCATTCACTCAAGGTTGTCCCCATTTGTCTTAATATGACCCGTGCAGACGGTTTATTGGAGAACCACGAATTATAAATCGATAAACATTTTAGTACAAGACAATATCAAAACTTTAACGCTTGCTAATGCATCTGGGCTGAATTACAAAATGAATACCCAACTACTAGCTTGTAATTCAAATAAAACGTATGCTGATGTATAAGGTTCGAACTATAAGATGAATACCCAACTACTAGCTTGTAATTCAAATATAACGTGCGCTAATGCATCTGGGCTGAATTACAAGATGAATACCCAACAACTAGCTTGTAATTCAAAGATAACGTTTGCTAATGCATCCGGGCTGAATTACAAGATGAATACCCAACTACTAGCTTGTAATTCAAATATTATGTTTCATAATGCATCCGGGATGAATTACAAGTTGAATACCCAACTTCTAGCTTGTAATTCAAATAAACCGTATACTGATGTGTTTGGTTCGAACTACAAGATGAATACCCAACTACTAGCTTGTAATTCAAATATAAAGTATGCTGATGTGTTTGGTTCGAACTACAAGATGAATACCCAACTACTAGCTTGTAATTCAAATAAACCGTATACTGATGTGTTTGGTTCGAACTACAAGATGAATACCCAACTACTAGCTTGTAATTCAAATATAAAGTATGCTGATGTGTTTGGTTCGAACTACAAGATGAATACCCAACTACTAGCTTGTAATTCAAATATAACGTGCGCTAATGCATCTGGGCTGAATTACAAGATGAATACCCAACTACTAGCTTGTAATTCAAATAAAACGTATGCTGATGTATTAGGTTCGAACTACAAGATGAATACCCAACTACTAGCTTGTAATTCAAATATAACGTGCGCTAATGCATCTGGGCTGAATTACAAGATGAATACCCAACTACTAGCTTGTAATTCAAATATTATGTTTCAAAATGCATCCGGGCTGAATTACAAGATGAATACCCAACTACTAGCTTGTAATTCAAATATAACGTTTGCTAATGCATCAGGGCTGAATTACAAGATGAATACCCAACTACTAGCTTGTAATTCAAATATAACGTGCGCTAACGCATCTGGGCTGAATTACAAGATGAATACCCAACTACTAGCTTGTAATTCAAATATAACGTTTCATAATGCATCCGGGCTGAATTACAAGTTGAATACCCAACTACTAGCTTGTAATTCAAATATAA
>JAOUNS010000036.1 GCA_029880855.1 Gammaproteobacteria bacterium | reverse complement strand
AGGGTTGTGACACGGTGATTTCATGTCTTGGACATACGCCCAGTTTCAAAGGCATGTTTGGCTTTCCCCGCCGGTTGGTGACCGATGCCACTCGCCGTTTATGCGATGCCATCAGGTTTAATCAACCTAGTGCGAAGGTGAAATTTATCCTGATGAATTCTTCAGGGGTTTCGAACCCGGATCTAGGCGAAAAGATCTCATTTAAGCAAAAAGTGGTGATGCTTGTTCTCAGGAAATTACTGCCTGCTCATGCAGATAATGAAAATGCGGCAGCGTTTTTACGTGAAACCATTGGCCAACATGACGCGATGATTGAATGGAGCGCGGTTCGCCCGGACGGACTGGTAAATGAAGACGCGGTTTCACACTACAAAATATTTTCATCACCAACGAAGAGTGCGATATTTGAAGCGGGAAAAGTGAGCCGGATTAATGTTGGCCACTTTATGGCGGAACTGGCTTCTGATATTGACTTATGGAACCGGTGGGAAGGGCAAATGCCGGTAATTTACGGTGCGGTAAGCTATTAATGCGTGTTTTTTGAAATAATAAGTTCAAGGAGAAAGATTATGGAACATTCATTGTCCCAAAGAAGTTTAGAGATAATCGCCGGGTTGAGTTACCTGGTGATCTTTTTCGCCGCGATTTTCGCCAACTTCGCGGTTCTTGAATCGATTGTCAAGGCGCCGGTTGAAACCATACAGCAGAATCACATTTATGTTCGCGCTGGTATCATGGCGTTTATGGTCACGGTGATTTTTGATGTGGTGGTGGCCTGGTCGCTTTACGAGTTATTTAAGGGTCATGTTTTATCAAAGTTGAGTGTATTGTTCAGGATGATGCACGCATCGATTATGGCGGTAGCGATTTATGCGCTGGTTATGACTTTAACACTAAATACCGCCGATGATATCCTTCGGCAGGTTGATATATTTTCGAACACCTGGTTGATTGGCCTGTTTTTCTTTGGCGTGCATCTTGTCCTGCTTGGCGCTATCCTGTTGAACAAAGTCAAAGGTAAAACACGAATCATCGCCGCAAGTCTTGTTGTCGCGGGGGTGATGTATATGATCGATACCACCGCACATTTTGTATTACCGACATATAAAGACTATAGCAATATTTTCTTAGCATTGGTGGCTGTTTCCAGTATTCTTGGTGAGATGTCGCTTGCGGTCTGGTTGCTGTCAAAAAAAGAATATGAGGCTCTTCCCCAATTGTAGTGGGTTTGGTAGTTTATATCGATGGATGAGACGAAATTATATGAAAATATTCTGGGAATTTCCGCACCGTGGTATGTGAGTGGGATCAAATTTAATGAAGGAAAGACCGCGGTCGAGGTTTATGTTGAATTAGAGGACGATGCAAAATTGTGTTGTCCGACCTGCGGCCGGCCTTCACCGCGGTATGACAGCCGCTCCAGAAGCTGGCGTCATCTGGATACCTGCCAATTCAGGACTCAGGTTCATGCCAACATTCCACGCGTTGAGTGCAAGGAACATGGCGTGCAAACGATACAGGTACCGTGGGCTGAAGGTAATTCGCGCTACACACTGCTTTTTGAGGCGATGGTGATTATGTTGCTGAAGGAATGCACACTAACTGCCGTTAGCAGGATGCTGAACATGAGCTGGAATAGCGTGGACGGCATCATGCAACGAGCGGTGAAACGAGGGCTGTCACGTCGTGACAAGTTGTCACCGAAGCATCTCTGTGTCGATGAAATTTCGTTTCAAAAGCGTCATGAATATGTGACGGTTGTCAGTGATGACCGCGGGTGTGTAATCCATGTTACGGATGAACGTAGAGGTGAGAGCTTAACTGCCTTTTATGAGACCTTAACTGACAAACAAAAGCGTAGTATAACAAGTGTTTCTATGGACATGTGGCCTGCCTATATTAGTTCGACGCGAGAACATATACCCGACGCTGAAAAAATAATAGCGTTTGATAAGTTTCACGTCAACCAGCACCTGAATAAAGCTGTAGATGCTGTACGTAAACAGGAACATCGACAGTTAATGGAAAACGGCGACAAGACCTTAACAGGCACGAAGTACCGCTGGTTAAGGAATTCTGCTGATCTTGAGAAATCATTGCGATGTGAGCTTGAAAGTCTGTGTATTGCTGCCAAAAAGACAGGGCGGGCCTGGTCTATCAAAGAATATACCAAGGGGCTGTGGCAGTATGTCACGCGTGGTTGGGCCGAGCGAGCATGGCAGCGTTGGTATCAATGGGCTATCCGCAGCCGTTTGGCACCAGTCAAAAAAGTTGCACGTATGATTAAGGAACACCTGTGGGGTATTGTTAATGCGATTGTGCTGGGAGTTACCAATGCTCAGGCTGAGAGTATAAATAGCAAAATTAAATTGATCAAAACAAGGGCGCGGGGATTTCGCAATCGTGACAGATTCAAAACAGCAATCCTGTTTTACTGCGGTGGATTGTCATTGTTGCCTGAAAATACCTAATTTGGTACCCACTATAAAGGGTGAAGACCCATAGTTTTTAGCGGAAATCCTGAAATGCTTGATATTTTGCAAGTCTGCTTAAAGTCTGCGCGCAGAGCTGAAAACGGTGGAGTGATTACTATGGGGGCATTATCTCCAGCTGTTTGGACTGCAATGTCAAAACGATTGTGGCGCCTCCAGGTAACTTCCAAGGAAACACTATGGCGTAAAGAACTGGCGGACATCTTGTACGAAGCAAGTCGGGGCCTAGTCGCCTTAGCTGTGAGAGGTTTCTTCGAGGCTCAGCGTTTAGTCATAGGTACTGGTAATGAAGAATTGACAAGTACCGTAGTCCGTGCTGGTGCGACAGAAGCGATTATCTTATCCAATAGCACCCTTGATTGGAGTATTGATCAGAATACAATTGAAAATAAGTGGCTATCATTTAAGCCTAAGACGCCATATCAAACAAAACCAACGATTGACGTTAGAATCTCTACTGATATTCAAGAACCTGTAGACAATGATTGTGCAAAAAAGTTATATGACCCTGAACGGCCACAGCACCCAGAATTCGCAGAAAGGCTATCGAAACTTCAAAAATTTTCTAAATTGATACCGGATCGCTGCCTTGTTTTTCAACTTCAGGATGTTGAAAGTAGTACCAATAT